>DATCTJ010000027.1:0-9408 GCA_036568005.1 Lutibacter sp.
GACTTTGCGGAGCAGTGCTGTAATAAAATACGTTTTTGCTTGATCGCGAATTAAGTATCCTTCTTTGTCATTCATTTATTCCTTTTTATCGGTCAGTCGGAGACTGGAAAACACCTCCTCAAAGTCGGGAGACTTTGCGGAGCGGTGCTGTAATAAAATATGTTTTTGCTTGATCGCGAATTAAATATCCTTCTTTGTCATTCATTTGTTCCTTTTTATCGGTCAGTCGGAGACTGGAAAACACCTCCTCAAAGTCGGGAGACTTTGCGGAGCAGTGCTGTAATAAAATACGTTTTTGCTTGATCGCGAATTAAGTATCCTTCTTTGTCATTCATTTATTCCTTTTTATCGGTCAGTCGGAGACTGGTAAACACCTCCTCAAAGTCGGGAGACTTTGTGGAGCGATTCATTTAAAAAATATCGGTGGCCATATCGGTCAGAAAATCTTTAATTTCTTTATCTGGCACAGGTTGAACAAGAAATTCAACAGGTTCGGTGTAGTCAATGTCTTTATAAAATGCCAACTGTTGCCGAAATAATTTCTCTGAGAATTGCTGTCCAAAAATTTCTTCGGCTTCTGCGCATATTTCTTTTAAACTGTGATAATCTCGGATGATAAAATACAAATCTACATAATCTTTCCATTTTGCCCTTCGCCCCAATTCAAAAGCTTTCATTGCGGCCAAAGACAGCAAAGTTGGCATATTCATATTTTCACCAACCTTTATGGGATGTTTTACCGGAAAAGGAAAGCTAAAAAATGTAATTTTCACCTCATTGATTAAAAGGTGAAGCTGGTCAAAATCCTCAAAAATTGGTATTTTATTAAAAGGAAATTCCATTAATTTTCCTTTAATCCTAACTTTATTAAGTTGTTTATCGGTAAACAAATCAAAATCGATGGAACGCCTATGCCCAATATGAAGTGCTATTGCAGTGCCTCCAACCATATAAAAGGATCGTTTAAAACCTTTAATGTATGGTAACAATTCGACTTGCCTGTCCTTAAATATTTCAGTGTGCATATTTTCTAAAAACCAGCTTAAAATAGTTAATGGTAAGTTCTTGATAGTTTCCTTTTCGTCGGTTACTGATGGTTATTGAATCAAAAAATATTTTTGCGACTTCTTTAATACCCAATAAATGAAATAACTGCAGTATTGCATTCATATCCCCATAGTTCAAAATTGTTTCCACCAGTAATTCCTGACTGATATCTTCTTTTTTATCCTCTGGAATATACCAAAAAAGGTTGCTGTTTTTATGGATAAACTGTTTAATTTCAGGGCTGTTCATCGTTTTGTGTTTTATCAAAGATACACAAAAATCGTGTAAATACGGCTTGTTAAAATCTTAAATTTGTTGGTTTTATAGGGTGTTTTTTCGTCATTGCGAGGCTTTTGAAAAAAGCAACCTGTGTTGATTTTATTTTTAGGTGGTAATTTGTTAATTATAATTTAGTTAGTTAAAAACAACTACTTAGGGACATTTCGTCAGTTAGGGACAGGTTGCTGCGTCTGCTTACTTCGGCTTAGGCCTCAGTAACCTTCCCTGCCTCCGGCAGGCGGGCTCGCGATGACGAAATTTGTTTTCTTTTCAACTTTAGTGTTTATCCGTTCCAATAATAATTCCCCCTTCGGGCCTGCCTGCCGGCGAGGCAGCGGTTAGGGGGCCTTTACCTATCTGATAATACTCAAATCCTTTTTCTTCCAGGTTAAAAATATTGTATTGGTTGCGGCCGTCAAAAATGACGGGTGTTTTTAATAATGCATTTATTTCATCAAAATCGGGGGAACGGAATTCTTTCCATTCGGTCAGCAATATCATCGCATCCGCATTTTTTAAGGCTTCGTATTTTGAGCTGACATACGTGATGTTTTTTAAATCTTTTAAATAGAAGTCTTTTGCCTCTTCCATCGCTTTGGGGTCGAATGCCTGAATTTTAGCACCTCTTTTTACCAATTCCCTGATTATATAAATGGCTGGGGCTTCGCGCATATCATCGGTTCCAGGTTTGAAGGCCAGTCCCCAAATACCAAAAGTTTTTCCGGTTAAATCTTCCCCAAAACGTTTCACTATTTTATGGGCGATCACCAGTTTTTGGGCATCGTTCACTTCTTCAACAGAGGTGATTAATTTTGCCTTATAATTGTATTCTGAAGCTATTTTCATCAGCGCTTTTACATCTTTTGGAAAACATGAACCACCGTAACCGCAGCCTGGATAGATGAAACTGTAACCTATTCTGCTGTCGGATCCGATACCTATACGCACTTGATTGGCATCGGCACCCACTTTTTCGCAGATATTGGCAATTTCATTCATAAAAGAAATTTTGGTGGCCAACATAGCATTGGCCGCATATTTGGTCATTTCGGCAGAACGGACATCCATCACTATAAAACGTTCGTGCGACATAGAAAATGGGGCGTACAATTGTTTCATTTTTTCAATGGCAACAGGACTATCTGAACCAATTACCACCCTATCTGGTTTCATAAAATCGACAATAGCGGCGCCTTCTTTTAGAAATTCCGGATTTGACACCACCTCAAATGCTATGGTGACCTTTCTTTTATCCAATTCTTGCTGGATGGCTGCTTTTACCTTATCGGCTGTACCTACAGGTACGGTAGATTTGTCTACCACCACCAAAGGCTTTTGCATGCGCTCACCAATAGATTTGGCAACAGACAGCACATATTGAAGATCTGCTGAGCCGTCATCGCCCATTGGGGTACCTACGGCGATAAATACAACTTCGGCATTTTTGATTGCTTCCGCTAAATTGGTTGTGAAGAACAGATTTTCATTCTCTACATTTTTTAGCACCATTGATTCTAGGCCAGGTTCATAAATAGGAATGATTCCTTTGTTTAGGTTGTTAATTTTTGTGGCATCGATATCAACACAGGTTACTTTATTTCCCATTTCCGAGAAACAGGTTCCTGAAACCAGTCCTACATATCCTGTGCCTATTACTGCTATGTTCATATTATTTTTTTGTCTTGCAGTCCTGCGGTCTTGCAGTCCTGCGGTATTATCGTTTTATTGTTGGTTATCTGTTTCTCGTTTAGCTTAGTCTTAGTTCTGATCAGTTTGCCGCGTTGTTCTTACGTTATCGCTCCATAACGCCTCAATATGACGAAATTTGTTTTCGATTTCACATTTGAGTTTTCACATTTCCACTATCAATTCCCCCTTCGGACCTGCCTGCCGGCGAGGCAGGGGTTAGGGGGCGGACATGGCTTCGCCCGGTCAGTCCCATTTTGGGAATTCGCAAAATTACTATTTATTTATATTATAAGACCTTTTAGTTTCTTATTTTCTGCCTTCTTTTGTGAGGGTAATTAACATCCCCAACTCTTTTAACACCAGTTGCACTCTATTTTTTCCTACTTGTTTTATGATTCCCTCTTTTCCTTTAAAAGGTCCTTCAGAAATATTTATGATATCCCCTTTTTTATAAGCTGAAATCTCTACAGCAGAAAATGTTTCTTTTAAACTTTCTTTCAAGGCCAAAATTTCATTTTCCCTAACTATAGCGGGTTTTCCTAACCAAAATAGGTAACGAACAACACCCGGAATATCAAAAACATCATTTCTGTTTTTTTCTGCTATATTCACAAAAACATAAGAAGGAATTAATGGGGTTTCCACTTTTTTCTTCCGGTCTGACCATTGTTTTATCTGGGTTACCATAGGGCAGTATACTTCTATGCCAGATTTCTCTAATCGATCAGCGACTTTTTTTTCGTATTTTGGTTTAGTATAGATTACGTACCAATTCATACTTTCTTTTTTGTCTCTTTTTGTCTTGCAGTCTTGCTTTCGTGCTGTCGTGCGATTTCGTCATCCGAGGCTTTTGAAAAAAGCAGCGCCAATCTGTTTGTTATTATTGACTCACTGCTACTGTATTAACAGTTTGCCGCGTCGGCTATCACCTCCTTGCAATGACACGGTTTCAACCACCTCTGTGTTTTCTCCTTTTAACTTTTTTAACTCCTCCTTTGGGGGCTAGGGGGGCTTTCATATATCGTCAATCCCTTGCCCTTGTATTCCTGGGTGATTAAAAATTGTACTTTTCTGTGGATTTCTCCTTCAATTTTACCTGCCAGTTGAATGATGTATTCAGTATTTAAGGCATCGCCCACCACAACCACCTCTATGGTTCCCGAATCATTTCCATCGGCATAATCGCCAATTACCACAATCTTTTTTACTTCTCCCATACGCTCCAATATCATCACCACTATAGCATCGAGTCCCAAATGTTGGAACACTATTTTTTGAAGGATGGCAAATAAAGGATGTTTGGTGTTGGCTTTGTAGGAAATGCGGTTTTGTATTGCCTCTTTTTCCAGGTAACCAGCCTCAGAAAGGTTGTTTAATTCTTTTCGAATGGCATTGGTGGATTCGTTCATCTCCTCGGCCAAACCGCGTAAATGACCCATGTTGGCGGCGTTTATGAAAAACTTCACCAAGATTCGGATCCGGGTTTTTGAGGTGATTAGGGACTCTAGCATTTTTTGGCGTTAATAACGAGCAATAAAAGTACTCGTTTTTATTCAATTAGCAAATTTTTTGATGGAAAAAGTTTATTTGTGATAAGGGCCCAGGTTTTTGTCGTTTTATCACGTGTTGTGCGGTCTTTCAGGGGGCGGGTTTTGAAAAAATCAGTTTGTGATGATTTGTTTTGGTGAGGTAATTTGTTAATTGTAATTTAATTAGGAACAATACTTAGGGTTATTTCGTCAGTTAGGGAAAGGTTGCCGTACCGAAATCCCGAATCTATCGGGATTGGAACAGGCTTTCTCGGATTATTTGGCTTCGTCGAAATAATCCACTCGCGGATGACGCGGTCTTAGCGACATTTCGGTAGTTAGGGAAAGGTTGCCGCGTCAGCTTACTTCGGCTTAGGCCTCAGTAACCTTCCCTGCCTCCGGCAGGCGGGCTCGCGATGACGGGGAATTTAATAAAAATTGAACTTCGAACTTTCAGCTTTGATCTTTTACTTCTCAAATGGATGTTTTGCCAAGGGTTTTAGTACAAAGGGATGGTAATCTCCTTTTGCCCCGATGGCTTGCGCGTGGCGGATACTGTGTACAATTTCTATGGCTTGGCGCGGCGCTTCTAGTCCGTAACCTTTGCCGGCGATTATTTCCTGATAAGAAACCGTGTGTAAATCGGTAAAGCCACCGCTAAATTCCAGTTCTTCATCTTCAATAGTAATGGAGCGGTATGTGGTTTGTCCTTTCTCTTTAACCGCATCTGGCAAAACATCGTAATTGGTGGATAAAAACCAGCGAACCCTTGCTTTTTCAAATTCCAGATAGCCCGCGGAACGATCGTGTGTATTGAGGTGCACGATGTTTTGTTTAAGGTCGCCAAAGATCCATGATAACATATCAAAGAAGTGCACGCCTATATTGGTGGCAATGCCCCCAGATTTTGTAATGTCTCCTTTCCAAGAAGTGTAATACCAATGTCCGCGCGAGGTTAAATAAGTTAGATCCACATCGTAGATTTTGTCTTTTGGACCGGCTGCTATTTTTTCCCTTAAAGCGATAATGCTTGGATGTACGCGCAATTGCAAGATGTTAAACACTTTTTTGCCTGTTTCCTTTTCAATATTTGCCAAAGCATCTATGTTCCAAGGGTTGAGCACCAAGGGTTTTTCGCAAATGGCATCGGCACCCTGCCTTAAGGCAAAACGGATGTGCGCATCGTGTAGGTAATTTGGCGTGCAAATGCTCACATAATCCAATTGGGTGTTTTTCTCAAATTTTAGTTTGGAGATATGTCGGTCGAAACGCTCAAATTCCGTAAAGAAATCGGCATTTGGAAAATAACTGTCTATGATACCTACGCTGTCGAATTTATCTAAAGCGGCTATTAAAGTGTTGTTGGTATCTTTAATGGCTTTCATATGTCGTGGCGCTATATAGCCACTTGCTCCTATAAGTGCGAATTTTTTCATTTTTTTTATGTAGTGCAGTTTTTCGGTTTTACCCTCTTTTATTTTTTTATCTTCAATCTCTAAATTGTCTTTTAAGGTATTCTTTCAATCATTTTGGTAAATTATAATATATCTATAACTTTTACGGATTTGAATCTTTAAATATAAGTCTTATTTATAGTTTTTTTGTTATCCGATTAAATTTCCCAAAACAAACAGTTCGCCCTGTAGGAGCTTTAAACATTTGACTCGTTTTTTCTCTAATCTCTTTTTCTAACCCTTATATTTATTGAGAAACCATTTCACTGTTTTCAGCAAACCGGTTTCAAAATTTTCATCGGCTAACCAGCCCAAGTCTTTTTCAATTTTTGTGGCATCTATGGCATACCTGAAATCGTGACCGGCGCGATCTTCCACATAGCTGATCTGCTGGTTATAACTTCCGCTTTTTAATGGGACTAAGGAATCTAATATTTCACAAATTTTTTGTGCAATGGCGTTATTATTCCGCTCATTTTTCCCGCCGATATTGTACACTTCTCCGTATTTTCCTTTATGAAATGCCACGTCCAGCCCTTTACAATGATCCAGTACATACAACCAATCCCTTATATTTTTTCCTTCCCCATAAATTGGAATAGGTTCACCTGCCAAGGCTTTTCTAATCACGGTTGGAATCAACTTTTCATCGTGCTGTTTTGGTCCGTAATTATTTGAACAATTGGTGATTATGGTATTCATGCCATAGGTATGATGATAACTTCTCACAATCATATCGCTGGCTGCTTTTGAGGCACTGTAAGGGGAATTTGGCGCATAGGGTGTTTGCTCGGTAAACAGACCTGTTTCGCCTAGGGTTCCGTAAACCTCATCGGTTGATACGTGTAAAAACCGGCAATTTTCAAGTCCGTTTTTATAAACAAAAGGCTTTTCCATCCAATATTTGTATGCGACATCGAGTACCGTAAAAGTTCCTTTTACATTGGTTTCTATAAACACATCAGGATGCAGGATTGAATTGTCCACATGAGATTCGGCCGCCAAATGGAAAACGCCTTTTATGATATGGTGCTGAAAAATACGTTCAACCAAGGCCCTGTCGCAAATATCCCCTTTTATAAATGTGAAGTTTTTTGCATTTTTTACCGATTTCAAATGGTCGGCATCACCGGCATAGGTGAGTAAATCGAGCACTACAATTTGATAATCTGGGTATTTCTCAATCAGATATTCAACTAAATTTGATCCTATAAATCCGGCCCCGCCGGTTATTAGTTGTGATTTCATATTTTTTTGTTGTTGGTTGTTGGTGTTTTAGATTTACGATTTACGATTTTTGAAATTTTGAATATTGAATATTAAATTATAATTTTTAATATCAATTAATAATGTGTTTATTTTCTGGTATTTTGGATTGTTGGTATTTTGGATTTACGATTTACGATTTTTGAAATGTTGAATGTCTAACTTTTAACTTCTTTAATTCCCCCTTCGGGCCTGCCGGCGAGGCAGGGGCTAGGGGGCTTTTTTCAACTTTAAAATACATTTCTCCAAAGCATCTTGCCAGCTTGGAATTTCCAGATTAAAGGCATGTTGTATCTTTTGTGTATTCATCAAACTATATTTCGGTCTTTTTACCTTGGTTTTATATGCTTCTGATGTTATTGGAAGCACATCACAATTATAATTTGCAATTTTTACAATTTCTTCTGCAAACTGAAACCAGCTGCACTGTCCTTTGTTTGCGTAATGATAAATTTGGATTCCTTCATGCTCGAAGTCCGAAATAATTTGCAAAATGACCAGTGCCAAATCCCTCGCATAAGTGGGCGATCCTATTTGATTGTAAACCACAGAAATACTTTCCCTTTCTTTACTTAATTTCAGTATTGATTTTACGAAATTATTTCCGAATTCTGAATATAGCCAAGAAGTTCTGATAATCATTGAATTTTTGGGATTGATTTCCAGCAGCGCCTTCTCGCCCATTAATTTGGAGATTCCATAAGCGTTTTGCGGATTTGTGGCATCGGTTTCGGTATAGGGAATGCTTGAGTTTCCGTCGAAAACATAATCGGTAGAAAGATGAATTAATTTTATTTGGTGCTTTTTGGCAATCAACCCTAGTTTTTTAACTGCTAAATGATTCACTTCATCAGCTGATGTAAACTCCTCTTCTGCTTTATTCACATCGGTGTAAGCTGCGCAATTCACTATGGCATCAATCTTATTTTTCAAAACATACTGATCCATTTCCTCAAAATTAAGGATATTCAAAGAGTGCCTGTCCGTGCAAAAGAGTTTGAGATTTGGAAATTTATTGCCCAAACTTTTTAGCTCCAGTCCTAATTGCCCATTTGTGCCAGTAATTAATATATTCATCCTTCAAAAATACTTGATTCAAACAGATCAGCTTTGTTAAACGCAGGCTGAATTTTATCCTTTTCAGAAATAATCAAATCCTTAAAAGGCAATTTCCAATCGATTTGCAGCTCAGGATCATTAAAAATGATGCCTCTTTCAGATTCTTTATGGTAATAGTTATCCACTTTATAACTAAATATCGCCTCATCACTCAAAACCACATAGCCATGCGCAAATCCGGCCGGAACATAGAGCTGGTGTTTATTTTCACCACTCAGTTCCATAGCCACATACTGTCCGAACGTTACAGAACCTTTTCTGATATCCACCACAACATCAAGCACTTTTCCTGATATGACACGCACCAATTTAGATTGGGCAAAGGGAGGAAGCTGATAATGCAATCCCCTTAAAACACCTTTGGTAGATTTCGCTTCATTGTCCTGCCTGAAGTTTATAGATCTTCCCATAAATTTTTCAAAGGCTTCCTGTTTGAAGGATTCAAAAAAGTACCCTCTTTCATCTTTAATAATTGTTGGTTCACATAAAATGACTTCGGAGATGTTTGTTTTGCTGAATTTCATTTAGTAATTGATGTTTTTTGATAATTCATATAGAATGCTTTTAATCATTCTTCTAAATTTAAAATATTTTGGTTTTTTTCGACATTAAACTTTAATTTTTTATTTTTTTAAAGCCAAGCACCACCTAGTATTATTTTATTAACCCCTTAGCTTTTATCTGCCGCTTCATCTCGCCCTTAACTATCGTTATGTCGCACTAAAAATGTCCACTGGCTGTTTTTAACTCACTTCATTTATTATTTATACTAAACTTTCGCAAGTTTAATAAATCGTTAAAAATCAGATAAAAAGCAGCATATTTATTTTGTTAAGTCACTGATAATCAGTAACTTTGTTGTTGCAAAACAAACAATTTAAAATATGCTGCAAAACAAAAGTACAACAATAGTTTCAGAGGTAAAAGGGTTTTTTACTTCAAGTGAAAAAGCAACTAATACAATTTTGAACATTTTAAGTTCCTTGACATTATCAGAAAAACAAATTGGACTTCAAAGCAAAAGC
>DATCTJ010000028.1:0-41222 GCA_036568005.1 Lutibacter sp.
TAAATCACAAATGCTGTCAGCTAAAGTAGGATTTTTTACTAGTTTCATAGCACTAATATACAAATTAATATTCTGATATACAAATAGTTAGATGATTTTTTTACCCTTTTTTTGTAAAAATTTATCGTGCAACGGTCTTATTGTGTTATTTTTGACGTCTATATTTAAGATAATTTGATTTATCTTTTTTATATCCTCCTTATGCCTGTAAGAGCCTGTATTTACTGATACTCTTAAATCTTAAAGCAACTATAGTACAACATAAGTACAACAAATCAGAATACTTTTACTTGGCTATAGATCCCAATTCCATTGAGCTGTGCTTGGCGATTCATCATTTGATACGCTGCAAGCTGGCCACAGTAATATTGTTGAGTTGCTTTAGCATATCCATTTAGTAAAAGTAACTCATTTAAACATAATCCACTAGGCAAAATCACGTAACCCAATTGCCTGTTCCAGTAGTCGTAATAGTTCTCTTGTTCCGTAATGATAGTTACAACCGTTTTAGGCGGTGCAACCGATAAAACGAAGTGCAAGGATTGCAAACCAAATTGCAGTAATAATTGGGCCGGTAAACTGCTTTTCTCTTCGTCCTCTTTCATCTTTCTGTTGATCTTTACTTCTGGTGCATCTAAACCATAAAGACGGATTTCTTTTCGCAATCCGGTGAATCGATGGCAAATGATGATGCTATCTCCGTCAAGGACTTCTTCGATTTGCCAGTGGGTTTCCACTCTGAAAGGTATTTTTGCGTTGTATTGCATTGATATACAGTGTATTAGTAGTTGTTTATTCAAAGATAATAATCGAAATTTGATTAAGCAATTGCAAGCAAATATTAACTTTTTAAAATTAGAAAAAATGGCAAGACAGAAAGGTGTTATTAAGTATGTTGGAACTCTTGGAGACATCCGACACTTTAAAATTAAAGGACAAGAAGGCTACTTCGCAGGAATGGTTGGCGGTCCTACTGGAGATCAGGTGCTCACAGCACCGGAATTCGAAAGAACTCGTGAGAATATGAACGAATTTGGCGCAAGTGCCAAAGCCGGGAAATCGGTTCGTACTGGTTTATCACAAGTGATGAAACAAATGTCCGACAGTCAATTGACTGGGCGTTTAACTTCTATTATGAAGAAAATCAATTTGGAAGACCAAACCGAAGCGAGAGGTTACAGAAAAATTGAAATCAGCACACAACGTCGTTACTTGAAAGGTTTCGAGTTTGACAAAAACGCTAACTTCAACGGGATTTTCAATCCACCGTACTCATTAACTCATTCCGTTGACAGAGCAAGTGGAGAATTCATTGTTGATGCTTTTAATCCAGCGAATTTGGTGAGTGCTCCATCAGGAGCCACACATTTCCGTTTGATCAGTTCTCTTTCCGTGGTGAGTGATTTTGAATACAACGCCACCACCAACAGTTACGACCCAATGGATGCAGCTTTGAATGAGATAAGCGACATTCAATACAGTGATTTTTTGGACTTGTATGAAGCGGTTCCATCAACTACAATTTCTGCAACATTACCTGGTGGAGTTCTGCCAACAGTAAACACAACAGTATTGCAGTGTGTTGGAATTGAGTTCTATCAAAAAGTGGGTCCAAATTACTACTTGTTTGCAAGTGGTAACTGCTTAAAAGTCGAGGACGCTTTTTAGAAAAAACCCAAAAGGATCCCTCGCCAAAAACGAGGGATTTTTTATATCAACTCCTTAATAACAAAACAATGGAAAATAAAATAATTAGGGTTGCCCAAGGCAAACAAAGCACATTGAGCCAGTTGTACATCAACGGAATTTTCCAATGTTATTTGCTAGAGGATAAAATCAGGGAGATAAAGATTGCTTCTCAAACTGCCATTCCTACAGGTGTTTATGAATTAAAACTGAATACCTATGGCGCTAAAAATGTTGTTTACAAAAAAGCTTTTGGAAAGCTGCACCAAGGAATGATTGAAATTTACGGCTTGCCAAATTTCAGTTTTGTTTATATCCATACCGGAAACACGATCAAAGAAACTGCCGGATGTCCGCTTTGCGGTTTTGGTTTTCAGTTTGTTGATGGCGATTTTCAAGTTTCCCAAAGCATTGCAGCTTACAAAGTTATTTATCCCAAGCTGGTTGCATTGGCAGAGGGTCCTTCCAACAAATTTGCCATTGAGAATAATTTTCAATTTTAAAAAGCCAATCCAATGGAAAATATCAACACCATCGCAGCACTTTTTGGAACACTGATCACTCTTTTGTTATCGGTTGTAGCTTATTTCATCAGGCAATTACACACTGATTTCAAGAGTGTGGAAAAAGATTTAATTGAAGTAAAAACAATGGTTTTAATCATCAAAACCGAGTTCAAAAGTGGCAACGATTTACTGAACCAGAAAGTAGAATACATCGAAAAAAGAGTACGCGATTTAGAATTAATCATCTTTAAAAAATAAGATTATGAAAAATAACAAAATGAATTTAGCAGAAAGAGTTTTGGCACCAACTCCGAAATGGTTTAAAACTCTTAGGACAATCGGGATTGCTTTGGCATCCGTTGGCGGAATTATCATTGCTTCTCCGGTGGCATTGCCTGCCGCAATAGTTACGGCAGCAGGTTATTTGATCCTGGGCGGAAGTATTATTACGGCCGTTTCCCAAACTGGAGTAAAATCCGAAGAGAAAACAGATCCGGAAAAGTAAAAAAGTTTAAAATCAAGCAAAAAAGCTCCGAAATTCGGGGCTTTTTTCGTTTATAGTGTTAGAAAAAGGGGATTTGCTTTGCTTTTCTGCATTTTTTTTAAGCGGGTGGAATATATGGCACTTACATTGGGTTTAGGTAGGTTTCATTTGTCAGTCAGTTGGGTTTTGGTTTGTCGAAATATGAATCAAAAGGAAGCTGCAAACATCAAATTTGTGAGAGGGAAATCGGGTAAGGGGAAAATTTGAGCTGTTTTTTTTGAAAGAATGTGGATCGGGATGGTGGTTATGAAATGGGATGTGTTGGCATTATTTCAAAAAAAAATGCATCCATAGGGGTTTGGGGAAATGGAAGATTGCCCCAACTAAATATACCAAGTGCGGTGGCAGCAGCGAAACAAGGGTGTTGTTTTTCTATTTGTTGATTTGGATGTTTTTGATTGCTGTCCTGAAAAAGCTGGTGCCATATATTTGACTAGAGTTAGAAAGTCGGAAGGTAAAAGTGGGGTTGTTTGGAACGGTATGGCATCGGCTTTTTGGGTAAGCAATTGGCAGGGTGATGGTGGCAAATAAAAAACAATACTCTTGTGGGCAAATTTGGTTTTGTGGGTGCTTAAGGCATCTGTTTAAATGAGGGTTTTATTTTTACAATACTGTTCTGGTTGGTTGGTATAGCACTCACAAAAGCAATGTGAAATGTACCTAGTGCGCTGGCAGCAGCGTTGGATTTGCGCGTCGGCAAGGTGGCTATTTAGCATAATTTTTGTTATAACTACGGCTTTGGCGTGGCGGGGCGGATGTCGGCAGTATTATAACAGCAATTATGTTACTTAGCTTAGGGTTGTTTTTATGGCGGATTATTTGTTTGAGCGCTGGCAATAGCTTATTAATTTTTTTAGGAACGACAAAAAAGTAATGTGCTATTATCGTATGGCTACAAATAATGTGACCTAAAAACAACTATGCGGCCGGGTGCGGAACAAACTAAAAGACAGGGAGTTTTTGCTTTTTCTGCAAAATTCTGGGTTTTAGTTTGTGGGGGTTTCTTTGTTCAAACTTAATTATTTTGGATATTCAATGTTCGTTTTTTTACAAAATTACTACGTTGCGTTATTGCTCTTTAAGTAAACAAATTTAAAATCGACACATCATTTTAACAGATTGCTTCTCACCACTAAGACTACGCTCAGTGACCAAATCGTAAGGGCACTGCGGCTAAGTTTAGGTCAATGGAAAATTAAGTCCAGGTCATTCTTTGAAGTCGGACGGCATTTAATATGGCCAATAGCGCAACACCAACATCCGCAATTACGGCTTCCCATAAGGTAGCCATTCCAAAAGCGCCTAAAATTAACACCAATATTTTTACGCTCAATGCCAAACCAATGTTTTGCCATATAATTTTTGTGGTGGAATTGCTTATTTTGATGGCTATCGCAATTTTTGAAGGCTGATCTGTTTGTATGACAACATCTGCGGTATCAATGGCAGCATCACTTCCCAAACCTCCCATTGCCATCCCCACATCGGCGATTGTAATTACAGGGGCATCATTTACGCCATCACCCACAAAAGCAATGGTTCTGCCTGCTTCTTTCAATTTTTCGACTTCTGTAATTTTGTCTTCCGGCAACAATCCACCGATTGCTTTGTCTATTCCTAACTGTTTTGCGATTTTATCAACAACAGCCTGTTTATCGCCAGAAAGCATCACAACTTTGGTTATATTTTTCAGGGCGTGTAATGCGACTATGGCTTTTTTTGCATCTTCTTTAAGGGTATCAGCAATTGTGATATAGCCGGCATACTTTTTATTTATGGCAATAAGGACGATGGTTTCGGTATTTGAATTTAGCGCTAAATCATACGGAATTTTAAATTTTTCCAACAGTTTTGTGTTACCGGCCAACACTTCATATTCCCCAATTTGTCCTTTCATTCCGTGACCGGAAATTTCTTCAACATTGGTTGCTTTAAGGGAGCTATTACTAATGTTTGCATACTTTACAATGGCTCCTGCAATTGGATGGGTAGAATTGGCTTCCAAAACGGCGGTTAATTCAAGCAATAATTCTTTGTCGAAATTTACGGCAGCTATTTCTTGCACTTCAAAAACACCTTTGGTTAAAGTTCCTGTTTTGTCCATCACAACCGTATCAACTTTGGTCATTAAATCAATAAAATTAGCGCCTTTAAATAAGATGCCGTTGTGAGATGCTGCGCCTATTCCGCCAAAATAACCCAACGGAATTGAGATTACCAGAGCGCAAGGACAAGAAATGACCAAAAAGATTAAGGCACGTTGAAACCAACTCTGAAATACATAGGCATCCCCAAGAAAGAAATAAGGAATTATAACCAATCCAATCGCCAGCCAAAATACAATAGGGGTGTATATTTTCGCCAAACGGCTCACCAATAATTGCGTTTTTGCTTTTCTGCCAACAGCTTCCTGCACCAATTTCAATATTTTTGAGAGCTTTGTGTCCTCAAATTTACTGGTTACCTCAATCTCAATAACCTTGTTTAGGTTCACCATACCGGCCAACACTTTGTCGCCTTTAATTTTTGTGTCTGGTGTGGATTCCCCCGTTAAAGTTGCTGTGTTTAAAACGGCATCGTTTGACATCAGATTGCCATCCAACGCAATTTTTTCACCCGGCTTGGTTTGAATTGTTTGTCCGACCTGAACTTCACTCGGATGTTTGATTATCGCATTGCCATTCTCCAACACAGTAACTTCTTCCACCTGCACTTTTAACAGGGCTTCAATGGAACGTTTGGCTTTGTTTACTGCGGCTTCCTGAAATAATTCACCAACAACATAAAACAGCATTACGGCAACACCTTCTTCATACGAACCAATTAAAAATGCGCCAAATGTTGCAACAGACATTAAGACAAACTCGTTATAAATATCGCCCTTCACCAAGAGTTTTGCTGCCTTTAAAATCACGGGGCCTCCGACAATGATATAAATAATACCAAACCAAATTAAAGGAATGGGTGCTTTAAAAAAAGAAACTTCAAAAAAATCAAAACCAATTCCAAGCAACAAAAACACCAAACTGATTGTTGGAATCAGATAGTCTTTATTTATACTGAATGATTTTTTAGGATCTTGGGATTCTTTTTCAAAATCAATGGCGCAGGCCGTCCCTTCTTTACATTCTTCACTCATAATTCATCTATTTTACGCAAAAATAGGTTAATGCCCTATGCAACGGAAGTGCATTATGAACTTCCCGAATTAGTGTTTAGCAGTTTTTATTTATTTTTTTAATTTCATTTCAAGTTTTTTACACACCCCTAGCCCCTCTCCAGAGGGGAATTTGATTTGCAGACACTTTAACTTACAATTTTGCTTTATTTACTATTGCACTTATCACAAATGCCTTTTACCACTAAATTAACATTTTCGGCAGTATAATCTTTTGGCAAATGTATTGGCGGAATTTTATATGCTGTGATACACACTGTTTCATTACATTTTGTACAATGAAAATGCAAGTGCAAATCGGTATCTATTTCGCAATGGCAATTGTCTTCACACAAAGCATATTTGGTAATTCCCGTTCCGTCGTCTATTTTGTGGGAAATCCCTTTATCAACAAAGGTTTTTAAGGTACGGTACAACGTGGTTCTGTCGGATTTGTCGAAATAATTTTCTACATCCGTTAAACTTGTTGCCACCTTTTTATTTAGGAGAAATTGTAAAACCAACAGGCGCATTGCCGTTGGTTTTATGTTGTTTTGCTCCAATATTTTCTCTAAAACGTCCATTTTGTTATAAATTATATCGTTTTAAGGATTCGCCGGTTTTAATTTTAAAAGCGTCCTCTATATCCGACAAATAAATGATTCCGTCTGCCGGTTCTTCTGTTTTTCCATTGGCTACAATTATTTTTATAACTTCCTGGGCTTCTTCATTTTGGCACACCAATTCAATTTTTATTACAGGGCTGTCCGTTACGTGAAAATCGACGGAAGGTTTTGCTCCTTTGGCCTTAAATGCACCGGTGCCTTCTGCCTGAGAAAGCGTCATACTTTTAAATCCGTTATCGTTAAGGGCATCGATTATTTTTTGTATCCTGTTTGGTTTTACAAATGCTTTTATTTCTTTCATCTGGATATCATTTATTAAATTCAATAGTATAATTCTTAATGACCGTGTTCCAATTCTCCTTTTACCATTTCAGATGACAAAGTGTAGGCACCTTTGGTTACTACTTTTACAGTCTTTGGAACATCTGCCGGAAGGTTGACTTCCACAAATCCCAAATCAGTTACGCCAACAGTTACAGGGATACTTTTAAATTTAATTTTGTTTTCTTCCTTGGTGCTATCTTCATCCAAAATGAATATAAAAGATAGTTCTCCTTCTTTGATGATGGCTTCTTCGGGAACTGCAAATGCTAATTTTTCACCTTGAACGATTCGTCCTTCCACATACATTCCGGGAAGCAAATCATCATTTTTAAATTCCATATCTGCGTGAACGTGTAATGCTTTTGGATCTATTTCAAATGTTTTTCCGATAGAATGCACTTTAGCTTTAAGCAATTGATCGGGTTTAGAAGCTACCGTAAAGAAAATTTCTTGTCCTATTTTTACTTTGCTGATATCTTTTTCATAAACTTTTATATCTACGTGTAATTTAGCGTTATCACTCACCGTAAAAATTTTGGTTTGTGGTGCCACATAATCACCAAGGCTTACTATAATATCTTCTACATAACCATTAATGGGTGTTGTAATTGGGACAGACGAATAAATCTGTCCTTCAGCGATTTTAGTAGTATTTAACCCTAAAAGCCGTAACTTAGATTTTAAGGCGTTTACGCCAGAGGTGGTAGCACGAAATTTGGATTGTGCCATTTGAAATTCTTTTCCTGAAGACACCCCTTTTTCAAACAGCGTTTTTTTACGTTCGAAATCTTGTTTAAGAAAAACCAGTTCATCATTTTTTTCCTGAAATTCCTGTTGCATACTAATGATGTCCGGGTGTTCCAAATAGGCCAGTATTTGACCTTTTTTTACTTTATCACCTTCAATGACATTGATGGAACGCACGTTACCTCCCACAAAAGGACTGATGTTTGCCCTGTCTTGAGGAAATAATGCTAATTGACCCGTTACTTTTATAGTGTTCCCCAGACTTCTTTCTTCCAAAGGTTTCATTTCAAGACCAATGGTTTCGGCTTGTTGTGCTGTGATTTCCACGCCACCTTCTTCTCCTTGATGTTCTCCTTCTTCTCCACTTTGTGTAGTTTCTGTTTTGGTATTCTCCTCCTCATTATGCCCTGATTCCTCCTTTGTTTTTTCATTGCAGGAAGCGAACACCAAAGTCAAGGCTAAAAATATTGTTACTGCTATTGCTTTATTTTTCATTTCTGTCTTTATTTATATTATAAATTACCCAATTGGTATTGTACCTCAATGGTTTGTTGGTTGTATTGATTGATATATTGCAAATGGTTTTGCTTTATCCTGATGGCATTATTAAGGATAAAAATATAATTTACATAATCTATTTCGCCTTCTCTGGATGCCAGTTCAGCCGTAGCTATTTGTTCTTCTGCCAAAAGCAACGCACCTTCATCATAATACTGTAATATTTTCTTCGTTTTTTCAATGGATTTGAGCAATTGCAAAACCTGACTTTCGGTAATAGCCTTTTGTTCCAGATATTGGTTTTCTGCGATCATTGCATCAGCCCTGGCTGCCTTTACTCTTGATTTCTGCGGAAAAAACCACAACGGAAGGCTAATTCCTGCCTGATAGGAATTAAAGCCCGAAACATCCTCTACCACTTGTTTGCCATAGGAAAAACTGAATTTTGGCAGGAATTCTGACTTTTCCACACCAACACTGGCTTTGCTCACCTTGGCATTTTGAAGGGAATATTGCAGCATTGGATTGTTTGCCACGGAAGTTGAATCCGGCACGTTGTTAAGGTACATTGGCTCATAGGAAGCTGCAACTGTTTCGAAGGGTTTATCCGTTCCTAAATATTGCATTAATGCACTTTTGGCAATTTCAATATCATCGTGTGCCTGTTGCCTTAAAACCTGAATTTGCTGGTATTCTGAAGCAGCGGAAATGAATTCCAATTTGCCGGTTTCTCCGGTGTCATAACGCAGTTGAGCCGCGGTTTTGAAATTGGCATACACACTGTCCAATTGTTCTGCAAAGTATAATTGTGCCTTGTTGTAATTTATCTGGTCGTATGCCTGCATCACATTTCGGACCAATTGCTGCTCGTTGGCCGCATAGAATTTTTCTCCTAAGACAATGCGCTCTTTGTAGAACTTCGATTTTGAAAACCCGGAAAGCAAATCGATATTATCCTGCTGAATACCAATTGAAGTTTTAATGCCAGGAAGATTGTTCCCATATTCTTCCTTTCCGGTATAGATTTGTGTACTGCCCAAATCAAAACTGGTGCCTTTCATTGCTTTTTCTCTTTCAATAAACGCCTGGCTTTCCTTTAGGGAAGGATAATTCTTTTTTGCCATCACAATAGCCTCTTGCAACGTGATTGTTTTTGCCATTGGTATGGCCTGATTTATTTCCTGAGCAACGCTGATTCCTGATGTAAATACACCACCTAACAAAAAGAGCACCGTAATTACAGTAGTTGTTTTGTTGACATAACTTACATCGCCACCGTTTTCTTTTTTCTCTTTTTGTGATTCGAGCCAATAGTATAAAATGGGGATCACCACCAAAGTTAAAAAGGTTGCGGTAAGCAATCCGCCAATAACCACTGTCGCTAAAGGGCGCTGCACTTCGGCACCGCCAGAGTTGGAAACTGCCATTGGGATAAAGCCCATAATGGCTGCCATTGCCGTAAGCAGAATGGGTCTCAAGCGTTCGTGGGTTGCCTCATATATTCTGTCATTTATATTTGTCATTCCATTGTCTTTAAGTTCATTAAATTTATTTATCAAAACGAGTCCATTTAATACCGCAACGCCAAAGAGCACAATGAATCCGACGCCTGCAGAAATACTAAAAGGCATCCCTCTTAACCAAAGCGCAAACACACCACCAATGGCTGCAAGGGGTACGGCCATATATATCATTACCGATTGCGAAAGGGAGTTTAAGGCAAAGTAGAGCAGAATAAAAATCAAGGCCAGTGCAATAGGCACAACAATCATTAAACGGTCTGATGCACGCTGCAGGTTTTCAAAAGAACCACCATAGGTTACGTAATATCCAGGCGGTAATTTTACTTCAGCTTCCAGTTTTTGCTGAATTTCTTCGACCATCGTTTTTACATCCCGGCCTCTTACATTGATGCCCACAGAAACACGTCGATACGTATTGTCCCTGGAAATTTGCATTGGTCCAGGTTTGTAACTAATGTCGGCAACTTCCTTAAGCGGAACTTGAGCACCGTTAGGCAGGTCTATATATAAATTCTTTAGGTTATTAATATCCTGTCGAAATTCCTTCGCAAAACGAATGACCACATCAAAGCGTTTTTCGCCTTCAAAAATGACGCTGGCTTTTTCACCTGCAAAGGCAGCACTTACGTAGTCGTTCAATTTGTCAACGGTTACACCGTATTGTGCCATTTTTGCACGGTTATAAACCACGGTCATTTGCGGCAATCCACTGGTGGCTTCTACATTGAGATCTGCGGCACCGGGAACAGTTCTTATGACTGTGGCAATTTCCTGAATCTTATCAGCCAAAACATCCAAGTCTTCCCCATATAATTTTATGGCCACATCTTCCCGAACACCTGTCAACAGTTCATTAAAACGCAACTCAACGGGTTGTGTAAACACAAAATTTACGCCTGGAATTATGGAGATTTTTTCACGTATTTTTTCAATGAGTTCTTCTTTGCTGTCGGCACTCGTCCATTTGCTTTTGTCCTTTTCCAAAATAATAAAGCTGTCTGCAATATCCATAGGCATTGGGTCGGTTGGTATTTCTGCCACCCCAATTCTTGAAACCACTGTTATAACTTCAGGGAACTGTTTAACGATATTCTGCAATTTTTTTGAAGCCTCGATGGATTCGGTCAGACTGCTTCCAGGTTTTATCAATGCCTGCATTGCAATATCGCCTTCATCAAATTTTGGGATAAATTCACCGCCCATATTGCTGAAAATAAATCCTGCTATTAACAGCAAACTTACTGCGCCAATAACGACACCAGCCTTAAAGCGAAGTGCGAAATTGAGCAACGGTTTATAAGCATTATTTAAACCCGCCATTATTTTATCGCTAAACCGGTCAATTCCATTTTCAAATTTGGCAAATCGGCTATGCTGATTTTTTGCAGGTTTTAAGAATAATGCCGAAACCATTGGCACATACGTAAGGCAAAGGATAATTGCACCCAATACGGCAAATCCGAAGGTAAAGGCCATAGGACGAAACATTTTTCCTTCAATTCCTGTTAAAAAGAGAATCGGTGTAAATACGATCAGGATAATCAATTGTCCGAAAAATGCCGAATTCATCATCTTACTGCCCGATTCGTAGGCAATTTCATCCATTTCAGTTTGGTCAATAACTGCTTTGGACTTTTTAATCCGTTGATGAATGTGAAGTACCATTCCTTCCACAATAATCACTGCACCATCCACAATTATTCCAAAGTCAATTGCGCCCAAAGACATCAGGTTAGCCCAAATGCCAAACTGTTTCATCAAAATAAAGGCAAACAACAAGGATAAAGGAATGACCGAGGCGGTGATCAATCCGCCACGAAAACTTCCCAACAGCAACACCAAAACAAATATTACGATAAGCGATCCTTCAATAAGGTTTTTTTCAACAGTACTGGTCGTTCTGTCAATGAGGTCGCTTCGGCTTAAAAAAGTTTCAATATAAACACCTTCGGGCAAAGATTTTTGTATTTCCTTGATACGTGTCTCTACATTTTTAACCACATTGCCGGGGCTTTGCCCTTTCAGCATTAATATTTGTCCACCTACGGCTTCGTGACCGTCCTGGGTAAATGCCCCATAGCGCACCTGGCTGCCATAGCCTACTTTTTCGGCAACATCCCGTATCAAGACAGGACTGCCATTTTGTGTGGTAACCACCGTATTTTCTAGATCTGCAATGCTGCGTGCCAATCCTTCGCCGCGGATAAAATTGGCCTGATGGTTTTTTTCGATATAGGCACCACCCGTATTGGCATTGTTCACTTTTAGGGCTTCAAAAACCTGATTCATTGTAATGCCGAAACTTTTGAGTCTGTCGGGGTTTATGGCCACTTCATACTGCTTTACAAAGCCACCAAAAGCGTTTACTTCTACAACGCCGGGCACCAATGCCATTTGCCGTTTGACGATCCAATCCTGAATGGTACGAAGCTCCATAGCATCATATTTGTCCTCGTAACCTTTCTTTACTTTTAGTGTGTATTGGTAAATTTCGCCCAGGCCCGTGGTTATAGGTGCCATAAATGGGGTACCGAAACCTTCCGGAATTTCTTCAGTGACTTCAGCCAATTTTTCCTGAACCAATTGCCGTGGCAGATAGGTGCCTGCTTCGTCTTTAAAAACGATGGTGACCACAGACAGCCCAAAACGTGATACCGAACGCAGCTCAATCACATCGGGAAGATTGGCCATTGCCAGTTCTACGGGATAGGTGACAAATTGTTCTATATCTTCTGTGCCCAAGTTTGGAGCCACGGTTATTACCTGTACTTGGTTGTTTGTTATATCGGGTACGGAACCCAGGTTTATAGTGGCCATAGACCAAATACCTGTACCCACAAGTGCCACAATAAATAAGCCTATAATAAATTTATTATTAATGGAAAATGAAATGATTTTATCGATCATTTTATAGATGTTTAAGTTATAAAAATGTGTAATCACCAACAAAAATGCCGGTGCTTAAAAACGTATTTATAAATTAAACCTGGGGTGGCTGATCTATTGTAGAAAAGTAATTATTGAAGAAAGACAACTCGTAATGGGTGCCCAATTCTTTCACAGGAATTATTTGACAAACCAGAATTTCTGCTAGTCTTGTAGGTTCGGAAATACTTATGGTGCAACAGGCACAAGAACAAAAGGGAGAACATAAATCAATATGAGCACTATTTTCCAAATCAGCACCCTGAGAAATTACAGCAGTTTGTTGTGCGCCAATAACCGCTTCATCATCACAGGGCAGTGCTGAAAAAGTGATGGTAATAATGGATATGATGATTGCTATAATTTTCACGGGTCAAATATACAAATAAATTTATGCAATGGTGTTGCAAAGATTACCTGCTAAACATTCTGTTTTGTAAAGGCCATATTAATGGAAACGTATTAAAAGAGGGCAAAGGCAAAAAGTAAATACCACCATTTCGGTGGTTTTTACTGCGCGGAATTGGAGGCTGTATTTGACATGATTTTATTTCAATTGATAAGATCCTGAAACGAGTTCAGGAGGAATAAAATACTGCCGGAAATGTGGATTGCTTCAATCATCATAAATGATGACTGGGCTTAAATCATTAAAAAACAGTATTTTTACTAATTATTATTTGTTCAATTCAGTAAACTAATTATATTTACATCTTATAAAGATTGCTAAAAAACCACATTTATTTTGGAAGGATTATTTGGACAAGGACTGTTCCAACTTATTTAACTAATTAATTAATAAATAATATATGAAAAAGAGTGACTTAGAGCAACTTAAAATTTGCTATGTATTTCAACGCGTGTTACAAGATGGATCTGATCGTGATTGTTTACTGGAGACCGCATCCTTTTTAGAAAGTGAACTTGAAAGGGTCCTAGAAGTTAAACTGGTTGGAGATCCGGCTTTCAAATATGATTTATTTGACATTGAAGGACTGTTAGGAGACCTATCATCAAAAGCAAGAATGAGTTACAGCTTAGGAATTATCAGTGAAAAAATGATGGACAATTTGATTTTAATTGACGCGCTTAATAGTGAATTTGTGCAGGATTATAAATTAACTTCTTTTGAAACTCCTGAGATAACGGAACGGGTTTACAATTTAACAGCCGGGCTTTATCAAAAACACGAGGTACCACCCAGACGTTACTTTTGCAATGTAGCATTAACAACGCTTACATTTATATTTGCTGGCCTTTCTGTCAAAAAATTCAAAGAAAAAATACATCCGGAATTCTCTGAAACTGAAAGAAATGAAAAGGTTAAGTATATAACAGCCATAGCTGACCAAGTCATTTTTGCCAATAATAAAAACTAAAAATCTTTATTCGGCATCCAGAATTTCGTCTGGTTTATTGATTAATGGATCGAGCCAATCTGCTTTGTCGGTTGCCCAATTGATCCATTCTTGTTTTTCAGGCGTTAGGTTGTTGGTGTTGATTGCCTTTTGTTTACTGGCTTCAATGTATTGCCTTATTAAAAGGGTTTTGCTGTATTGTTTTGACAAGGCGTAAAGGTTATTGAATTTTTCAACTTCCTCATTCCTGCGTTTAGTAATTTCTGCCAGGCGTTTTTGCTCTTCTTCTCGTTTTATTTTATTAATACGATTTATTTCATTTCTTTTTATCTCCTCTTCAGCATAAATTTCAAGTTTAGCCACTATCCTTGCCAATAGATTTTCAATTTTAATTTTTCCATCCCGCCATTCCTTTTCTCTGGAATATTTGCCTATTTTAAAAATAAATTCGCCAATTGGTTCTAAATCTGTGCCGCTAAAAGGAGGTTTTGCAGGAACTCTTTTAGAAGCTTCTCTTAAATCTATTTCTATAAAAATACCACCAATTAGTACACAAGTATGATGATATTCTTTAGAAATAGTATGCCCTCTGTGTCTGAGTAATTTTGTAAAAGTGTCCATAAATCGTAAAGCTCTTTCCCTATTATTTACTTCTACTCTAATTGAATAATGTAATTTGGAATCATCAGTGTAAAATCTATTATTCTTGCCATCTTTCCAAAATTGTATGGTTTGTATTGTAAGAATATCAGGTTTTATTATTGCATCAGGAACAATTAAAGGCGCATTGGGATCATTCTCAATTTCTTTGGTTCTAATGGTTAAAGGTGTTTGGTCCACATTTATTGGATCGCCTTCTTTCCTTATTGTTAAAACAATTTTATCCACCCCGCCAAAGACCGGATTGAGGTTTTCTTTTTTGAACTTTTTATTGAATTTGAGTTTTGACCAATAACTGCTATCTGGCATAGGGATTTCAAATTGCTTGCACAATTTTTTAATTCCGTCATTGGTATAAGCATACTGCTGCGTCAACTTTGAAAGTGTTGTTGACCATACGATATCGTATAATTCCTTTCTGGTTAATTCGATGGTTTCCATAAAATATACCTCTTTAAAAAACAGCATTAAATATAATAAATGTTATCTAAAATATGAAATTAACGAAAAGAAGCAAACAAAGAATTGATGCTAGGAATACTTGGACTAGAAGCGATTTTTGTGCAGCTGAATGAGATAATGGCTATTTTAAAATTTATTTTGTGAAACTATTGATCATTAAATCCTATGATCTCTTTTAGACGGTTAGAAATTAGTTTCCAGTTTGAATTTAGATTAATTGTTCTAATTTCAATTGTGTGGGTTTTGTATTCGTATTGAAGATTAAAATCCTTTTCGATTGTTGGATAAAGAAGGATGCCTTTAGCGTTTACAGTTTTTGGTGTATTATCTTCCTGATTTAATAAATAGCTAAATAATTGATAAAGATTATTTGATTTGATTTTCTCTTTATCATAGTTGATTGTCATAGTTTCTCTATAATACTTGGCATCAATAATGATTTTTTCGGAGTTGTTTTCCAAAGTAATATCGGTTTCCATTTTTGGAACAAACTGAAAACTATCAACAGCACCATACTCAAATTGCCAATTTATAGTTTCCTTTTTTACAATATTATATTTGTTTTGCTCGATACGATAAAAGTTTCTAATGAATGCTTCAAAGAGTTGGTTCATTTTACGTTCATCCCTTGTGAAATCTGAAAATTTATAATTTCCTTGTTCTTCTGATGGCAAGGTGTTTTCATAAATTATCTGGCAAACATTCATCAAAAAGCCATAAAAACGATTGTTTCTATTTAACTTAATTTGACTGAAAAGCGAATTGGTAATTTGAATTAAATCAATGCCGGAAAACATTCTTTGTATCTTAATTAATTCCTTTTTTAAATCTTTATCAAGTCCTTTGGTTCTTGACAATGAATAGAGGGTAGAAATTAAAATACGATTGGTTAAAATGTTTGCAGAAAAACTATCAAAAGTGCAAATTGTTCTTTGTTTAAATAGTAAATTACTTTTTAAAGTTTGACTGATTTGTACCTTCCCTTTTACACCCGCAATTTCATCTGTGAAATCTATGTAGCTTCTGTCAACACCTCTTTTGAGAAGTATTTTAGTGCCATTAATTAGTATTTTGGCAAACAAGTCGAGCAACTCTGTTTTATCATCAATTGACACGTTTACACGTTCTTTTTCCTCCAGCTTATTCCAAGCATAGCCTAAAAGATAATAAATATTTTCAATTGGAATTTGCATTGTTATTTTGACAGCAATTTTAGCATATCCGATACATTATTTAATTCATCAAACCATATTTCTTCCAGCAGCGGTTTTAATTCAAAATCAATAATTTCTTGCCACCAGATATTTTCATTTATTGTATTATTAAAATTACAAAAATAACTATGTCCAATTTGAAAGCCTTCACCTAGATTAATATCTGCCTTTATTTTTTCATTGACTTTAAATACTGAAGAACTGATGTGTTCAATCATACTGGTTGAAAGTCCGTTTGATGATAAGAAAGCACGGAAGTTATTACCGTAATCTGGTTGTAAACTCACAAAAGCAAAGCGTCTTCTTAAAGCATAATCTACTATTGCAAGTGAACGGTCTGCAGTGTTCATTGTTCCAATAATATATAGATTTTCGGGTACAAAAAACCGGTCTTCTTCGTCTTCTGCATACGTTAGTTTTAATGCATATTTTTCGGCTCTTTTATCAGCTTCAATTAACATCATCAGCTCGCCAAAAATCTTGCTTAAATTACCTCGATTAATTTCATCTATAATGAAAAAGAAAGGTCTTTCGGGATGTGCTAAAGCTCTACTGCAAAATGTATAAAATATTCCATCTTTTAAGTCAAAACCTCCTTTTTGTGTTGGTCTTAATCCTTGAATGAAATCTTCATAGCTATACGATTGATGAAATTGTACCATTTCGATACTTGTATCTTTTATCTCTTGCATAATTTCATACGCCAGTTTTCTAGCAATGAAAGTTTTGCCTACTCCTGGAGGACCTTGAAGGATTATATTTTTCTTTCTCTTTAATAGTGAAACGGATTTTAAAAACTGTTCTTCACTGATAAATGGTTTGTCAGCATCTTCAGAGAATTTATATTTCTTGATATTACTATGTTGCAATAGTTTTTCGCTAATAATATTTTTGTTGTCTATTACCTCCCTAATTATATCATATTCTTCTTCCGTTATTTTGAATAAACTCCCTTGATTGTTGATAAAAACTTCACAATCTTGTAACGCAGGATTATTTTTTAACTCATTCCAACTTACTGGAATTTCTAATTTTTCTACTAATTCAAATTCTATTTCTTCGCCTTTATCGGAGTTATGAATACCTTTAGTAACTTCATAAATTGCTTTGATTTGTTTGGTTGGTGTGCTTTCATAACCAATAATTATATCACCGGGTTTGGCTTGTTCAAAATATTTATATATCCTTCGCTTATTGCCTTTCTCATTGTGCGTGGTGTAGGTTTGTAATTCTCCTTCCTTATTATTGGAAATACTCCAAATTTTAGGATTGGCATTAAGCCACCAAAAATTTATTGGTTCCGTAATTTCAATTTCATCTAAATTTTCTTCTTCTGCGACTGCATCTGTTGTAACAGATTGTTCGTTGTAAAAAATTAAATTTTGCTTTTGAAAAAGGGGAACTAATTCCGGGAACATTCTAGCATATTCGCTTAACAAAAATTCCCAAGGCTTCGTTGGGCTAAACGTATCTGGTCTAAAAAGTGTTTTGTAATCTTTATGTGTATTTGATTTGTATTGATATACTTTATCTGTTAGCCAGTTTATTTTTCTTCTATGATTGTAGCCATTTGTATTTTTATCATAGTAATAATCACTGTCTATTATCCCTATACCAAGACACGTATTAACACCTTTATTGGCAAAAACTACATCGCCTTTATTGGCGGTTTTAAAAAACCATAGATTTTGAGCCTGATTTGAAACAATATCCTCACCAAAACCTGCTTTTTTATGCATTTCCTTGTAGTCCTCGAATTTATTTAGGTCACCGATGTTGATATTGCTATAATCAATTGCTGCAATGCCGTCATTATAAAACTCTTCCCATTCTGAAGCTTGACTACCTGGTGCAAATTTGAAATAATTTCTACTTTCTTTATTTAATTTTATAATTTCACCTTTTAATTCTTCAAAATATTTTACAACGTCTAAATAGCTTGTGATTTTTTTAAATTTATTTGGTTTGGCATTTTTTAATGAATGACCCGCCACAACACCCACTTCAGGCTTGTTACTTAATTTTAAAAAAAATTGGTATCCGTCTCTGTGCGAGTTTTTAATGATTGGATATATGGCAAGCCAACAAGAATCACTGCCAAAATTAGAAGGTCCTTGAAAATCTACTTTATGAAAAGTATATTCCTTTAACTCTAACTTTTTGATAAGATCTTTAGCGATTTGTTCTAAATAATTTTGAACATTTTCTTTTTGAGTCGTCCATTTATTGAAAAAAAAAGTATAAAAAATACTCCAAGGTTTTTGCCAGTTTGCAAACATATCCCTTTTACCAACTGGATAAACTAGCAATTCATTTCGAAAAGCTGGAGCCAAATGATTAAAATAGGCTACGTCTTTATTTCTAATTTTAGCTTTAATATCATTGACAAAATCTGCATTGATTTGTACTCGGTTCAATATCTGTCTTGCAACTTCTGCACGCAATAAATTTACTGGTTGAAATCTATTTTCCGGATTACCATATTCTTCATAAATTTCTGTAATTACTTCGTCCGGTAAATTATTAATAGTCTTATATAAAACCTCTGAATTTTCAGAATATCCATTGTATTCCTTTGCTAAATCGACTATATATTGAAATTGTGTTTGCATATCATTTTAATTTTTACATTTAATTAAGTTATACCATATTACACCATACAAGTTTATTGAAGTTTCAAACCAAAAATCATCCCAGTCAATACAAAGATGAGCACCTTCAATTTTTTGAAAGCCATTTTTTTTTGGCAAAAAAATATGTCCAAAATAAGATTGTATCTTAATATCTATTATTTCTTCCAATCATACTTTTTGGAACCACAACCACAACGAATTTTTTTAGCAACTGTATCATAATTAGACAAACTTACTTTTGGTTTTTTGCAAGTTGATTCTTGACAAATAAATAATTTTTCTAATTCTATAATATCAAACCAAAAAGCTCTAAGGTCTCCTATTTTTGGATTAAAAGTGTTATCGTGTGAAAGTAAATTAACTAATAACAAAGAGTTTCCAACTTTTTCAATGATTGAAATTTTTGACTTTAAATCAGAGCTTTTGTCATTAATACGAGATTTTAATTCGCAAATAAGTTCATCTGCCATTCTTTTTTCATTAATACTATTTGGTTTAAAATTTACTCTTACATTTAGATTCAAACAAACTTCCTTTAAAAAATGTTCGAGATATGTTCTTATTGGATTCCCTAAATTATCTATTTTACTTTCTCCTAAACTTGTTTCTATGAAAGCTCTGATTTCAAGTGGTTCTTCTTCTATATGTGTTCCTTTTGTTTCAGACCATTTAATTTCATTAGTTATCCAATTTTTATTTTTTGTAAGTGGTTTTACAATATTTTCAAACCATTCTTTTTCGTGAGTTAATAAAATAATTTGATATTCTGAAAAATTTTCGAAAAGTAACTCTGCAAATCTTTTCCTGTGCGTTGAATCAAAACTAGAAATCACGTCATCTAAAATTATAAAATCATTTTCTGTATTAAATGCATCTACAGATGCTAAAAAAAATGATAATCCCAAACAATTCAAATGAGATTCACTAAAATGCTTTAATGGATTAATTTCCCATTTATCATTATACTTATATTTGATTGTAAGCCCATCTAATTCATCATCTTCTCCTTTTGTAATAATTTCAATATCTTGAAAAGGTTCGTCGGGATTCATAAACTGGTAATACTCATTAATTTTTACAGAAAAAGAATTTATAAAATTATCAAGGCCTTCCTTTTGTTGTTTTTCAAACTCATCATAAATTAACTGAAAAGATTTTTGTTGATTTTCTAAAATTAGTTTTTGAGATTCAAATTTTTTAATATTTAAAAAAGCATCTTTAGAAGCGGTAATTTTTGAGTATAAAACGGCTGGTGTTTCTCCTTTTTGAGATTCTTGGATTTTGATTATTCTATCATTTATGATTTTAAGAAATTCAAAATCATTTTCAACTAATTTGATTATATCCAAAACGGGTAATTTATCTCCAGAAGTTACTTTAATATCAGCTGTGTTTTGATAATTTTGGATTTTAGTTTTTATTGCAGTTAAACCTTCTTTAACAGTTTGATTATTTTCTTTATCTGCTTGGGTATTATTTAATAAAACATCTAATCTCTTAATTCTTTCAATTGCTATGTCTTTTACACTATTTAAAGCAATTCCGAACTTTACTTTTTTCTGTGAAGATTCTTCGATATTAGCTAATCTGATTTTGATTTCAGAAAGTAATTCATCAGAGTTTTTTGTTTGCAAACACAAAGGACAATTATCATCTTTAAGGTATTTGTTTGATAAAATTTTCGTTCCTACTTTAAGTAAATCTTCAAAAAAAGTTTGTTTTATGGCTTCAACATCATTTGCAATAATTTCGAATTCATTAAAATATTTTGAATATTCATCTTCTAATAATTTTGTTTCACTTTTCAAAAGAGTTAAAGCACTTTTTGAATCTTCAAGAAACTTTAATTCAAATTGTTGATTTGGATCTAGACCTTTACCCAAAAGAATAAGTAAAGCTTGTATATCCTCAAAGGATTTTACTTCAATACCTGTATTTAGTTTTTTTATTTTAACATTGATTGTTTCAAATAAGTTTTTTTCTTGTGTAATTGATGCCCCAATTTCTATTATAAGTTTTTGTTTTTCATTATTTATAAGGGTTTCAAAATTTTGAGTTTTTAAATTGCTCTTTGCATTATTTAAAGATTTCAACAAAACACTTTTTATCTTTGTAACTTCTTCAAAACCAATAATATCTGATAAATGTTTTAATTTTTCTCCTTTTGTACTATCCACAAAATTTCTGATGTATTGGTAACGAGAAATTAGATTTTCTTTTTCTGAATCATCAAGATACTTTTTGAAATCGTCACTTGTATTAGATATTTTTTGAACTAATTTATTGTTTTTAAATGAAAGTGTTTTTGAAGCATCTAAAGTTGAATTTGTATATGTTATACTAACTTCTGAATTTTCTGTATCTAAAAGTTTTGCATTTCTAATAGCATCGCTTGTATCAATTTCGGGTGTTGATAAATGCTTTATTTTATTAGTATAAAACCATTCTATGGCATCTGAAATACTGCTCTTGCCTGTACCATTATCGCCATAGAGTAAAACAGATTTTCCGTTTAAAGGCAATTCTAAAGTATCTTTTGCACCTCTAATACCTTTAATTTTAAGATTACTTATTTTAATTGCCATCTTTCTTTGGTAAATTAGGGAGTTCATTTTTTACATTGGTATCTGTTAACTTGTTTTGGTCATACAAGTTGGACAACATTTTTGCAATGTCTTTATCTACATTTGAAATATTTTCTATATTTAGAAAAAAATCATCCAATATTTCTTTACCTGATTTCACTTTGTTTTCCATAGTATTTTATTTAAAATAGTCCCAATCGATTATGAAACTTGTTGATAACGTATTGTTTAGAATTTCAAAACCTGTCTTGTTATTGCAAATTGGATATACTCCAAAATGCTCTACGAAATTTAATAGAAAATAACTTTCTAAATCCTCTATCCTAAAATGCCAAATATTTTGAAGCATTTCAAAATTGATGTATGTGAATAAAAGTGGCTCCACTTTTCTATAATTTGTTAATCCCACATTTTTAGATTTTCCGTCAAAATGACCAGACAATCTACTTGCAATGCTATTCGTTTTTTTTTCACTCATTCCGATATATAACAATTTTGATTTCTCAAAAGGATATTGAATATCAATAGATTGACTGAAAATAAAATACAAGCCGGCAATACCGTTTAATGGTTTGATATTAGCTGGTTCAAATGATTTTGGACTATCAAAAAAAATAGTTACTTCATTACTCATTCCTAAAACGCATTAAATTTATCACCCAAATAATGTTTCAAATTGTATTTTTTGGTGGTATCCAATGCTCTTTCCAGGCAAATGAATTTTTGATCAGTATTGGTTTTAAAATAATCTACGGTTTCCGGGTCAATTGATACATCAAGACATATCAAGGTTTCTTTTTCACCATCGGCAGCAAATAAAATTTCGTTTTTGGTAAACTGCGGTTGTGGTATTGTTTTGTAATTGAGCGTGAAGTTATTTTTTAATAAAATCTCGGTCATTAGTTCTTCTTTATTGTAGGCATTTACCAATTGACTTTCTTTGTCTGCTATGTATTTTTTGAGTAATTCAAGATTTGCTACATCGTCTAATTCCGGATCAGGAGCGAAATCGACTCTAGGAAAATTAGATTTTTGAAGTTTGAAAACTTTGAAGCCTAGACCTGTTAGTGGTTTGTCGTTTTTAGTTTTTTGTTCGTTCGCAGGAGGTTCAGCAATCATTTCGAATGGCAATTCTAGACTTATCTTTTTCTTTTCTTTTTCTGCTAACTCTTTTTCTAATTTGGCAACCACTCTTTTGTTACGTTCTATAGTAATATCACTTATTTTTTTGTAACCTGCCTTGTAGGCTTCACTTTTTTCTACTGTAGATTCAGGGATTTGAACCATAATAAACTTACGATTTCCACCATCTTCTTTATTGAGTTCCATTACAGCCTGACCTGAAGTTCCTGAACCACCGAAAAAGTCAAGAATTATGTCACTGTTTTCCGTTCTGACAATCTTTAATAAATATGAAATTAATGCACTTGGTTTGGCAAAATCAAAAGGTATTTTCAAATTCTTTAATTCTTTTGAACTTTGTCTGTTTTCGATATCTCCAATAAAGTTTGAAGGAACTAAACCTTTTTCTTTCTGTTCATCTAACCATAATTTATTATAAATATTCCATTTTGATTGATTACCATTCTGTTCAACTAAAGCTGATGTAGACGTTTCTTTGAATATAATATTGCCTAATTCTAATTCTGTTTTATAACGTTCATATATCCATTTCCATACCCCATCTTCAGAGGTAGGTATGATTTTTTCGCCTTCTTGAATATTCTTAGGAAAATTTATACCAGGAGGGATTACATAACTACCATCTGGACATTTAATCCAATATCTTTGATTTGGCCTAGCGTCTAAACTTGCTTTATATATCCTTTCTTCTCCATAAATTTTACCAATTTTCTCACCACTGGTCTCAATTTTATTGTAATATCGTTCTATTTGTTTATTATTTAATTCACCTCTAAATTCTATTGTTGATAAGATATTTTTAGCATATACAAGGACATATTCTATATTTGGTGTAAAGAATTTTCCTTTAGCACCACCTGATTTCATCATTCTAGAAATTGATGAAATAAAATTATCTTCCCCAAAAACTTCGTCACATAATTTGCGTAAATGATGTACTTCGTTATCATCAATAGAAATAAAAATTACGCCATCTTCACGCAATAGTTGTCTTGCAATAAGCAACCTACTGTACATCATGTTGAGCCAGTTGGAGTGATAACGACCGTCGGTTTCAGTATTTGTATCTATTTTTATTCCGTTTTCCAATACTTTGGCATCTTCCCAATAGCCTTTTTTGTCCTGGGTGAAATTGTCGCTGTACACAAAGTCTTTACCTGTATTGTATGGAGGATCAATGTAAATACATTTTACTTTCTCCCGGTAACTGCCACTTAATAGTTTTAACACTTCAAGATTTTCGCCTTCAATAATGAGGTTATCGCTATCGTTTGGGTTTACGCTTCTTTCTTCATCATAAACCAATGTAGCGTTGCTTGGGGTAAATGCATTGCGCTTGGCCTGGCTTTTGCCAAACCAACGGAACTCAAAGCGTTCGGTTTCCTGAACGCCTGCGTAATTGAAGATTTTTATAATTTCTTGAATATTGGGCATTTGCTCATTGGTAAACAAGTCAGGATATAACTTTTTTAAGGTTTGCAAACGCTCTTCATTCCAGTCGTGGCTTAATGGCATATAGTTGTTGATGGTTTCCATTTATTTCTTTTTCGGTTTTTTAGATTCTTTCAACACTTTTTTGTCATCGCTATCCAGTTTGCGTTGTATTTTTTTTACATCTTCGGCAGTTGGTAAATTCTCTGGTACAATACCTCTTTGCGTAAGCATTTGTCTCACCGCTTTGTTATTTTCGACGTGTTCATTTTCGATTCTGTTGTGCCCTTTCAGGTCTTTGTTTTGCACATTTAAGCCTGTCATTTCGGCTGCCAGGTCTTTGGCTTTGATGCTAATGGTAGGGAGGAAATCGGCAACTGGTCTGTTGACAGGAATGCCCATTTTCTTTTTGAGCTGTATGGTCGATAATCTGAATAATGCCTGGTCACCTTTAGAACGAATAATCCCAAAACCTTTGCTATCAACACCGCGCTCGAATAATATACCGGACAATTGTTTCTCGGTTTGCGAGAGTTTTTCTCTTGCCTTTACTCTTTCAAATTCTAATAATCGTTGTTCAATTAATTCAGATTTACGGGTTTGTACTGCAAAATAATTTTGAGCAAACGCAATTTCTTCTTTTCGGCTGTCACCGTTTTGAGCAATTAAATAACAGGCATAACGGGTTAAGGCAATGTCATCAATTGTATGTTGTGCACCTTTTCCGGCTTCTATCACTTTGCTGACGTCAGCAAAGTGATAGGTAATATCTTCTCCAGCATTTTTGCAAGAATCTTTGGCTTTATCAACTGTATTTACAAAATTACGCCATTGCGAATATCCTAAAAGTACTTGTAATTCTCTCGCACTCCAACATTCAACACCTTCTAATTCAGAAGTTGCTGCTTCAAATTTGGTAAAAAGTTCTTTTATCTCTTCTGTTTTCATAGTATTTCAACTTTAAGTAATTTTTATAAAAATTGTTTTCTAATCACACCTAATTGGATGATTTTAAATTATCTATCGTTTTGCTAATGCCAGCAAAACGAACCCTAGAAACCATTTTGCCGATGTCAGCAATATGGTTTTATGAATTTATCAAAGCATCAATATTCTTATCTGCTTCTGTTTTAAAATACTTGTAATCTTTAACCGGGGCTTTGTAATGCACTTCTAATCCCAACGATTTAAAATGTACCATTGCACATTCTATTTTATATTTTTCGCTTTCCTTCAATGCCGTTTTATCGTTAATGTCATTTGTTCCCTTGGTTTCTATCACAAAATAGAATTCACTTTCGTTACCGTCTTTTAGACTTTTGCGTTTCATTATCAATCCAAAATCCGGTTCATAGGGCCCAATCGGCGTGTTAATTTTGTACCAACTAGGTAATTTGAGAAAACATACCACTTCGGTATCTTTGTCGGCTTCTAACGAAAATTTGCGTTCTACATCACTATCAATAAGCATTTTATCAAATATCCCTTTTATTGGGGTGTCAACATACCCATTTGACGCTATATTTTTTACGAAATCCTCGAATTCAAAAGGATAACTTTCACCAGTTGTGTGATAATTCAAACCCCTTATCATTTCATCCAATTCTACATTGCGAATTACTGCAGCTGCTTCGTGAATAAAACGAGGCGGGTTTTTAATGACTTCAGACAAGTTGGTTAAACTTTCTACAATTCTGAACAAAGTGGTGTAACTCAAGCCTGTATTTTCACTCAATTCTTCGATTAGATCCAAAGGTGTGAAAATTGATTTTTGCTTCACTTTTTCAGAACCCTGAAAAGTATCTTCTTTACCATCCTCTGTTAAAGTATTTATCATAAAACTGGAAGCTTCGATAACGAAATCAGGAATTGTAATTTTGCTGATTAAAGTGGCTGCTTCTGCAACTAAACTTTCCTCATTAAAAGCCATCGTATATTCCGTTTTCTTTGCCAATGCTGTCCAATATTTCCTGAAAGCTTTGTCGATTTCTGCCGAAGGATTGCGTTTGAAATTTACTTTGTCGGCATCAATACCTTTGTGAGAATGTGTCATTCCTGCACCTGAAGTTGTTGTGCCGTAAACCGATTTAATTTCTTCCTGGTATTGCGTGACAAATGTTTCGTATGTTTCATTAGGAATAACGGTAAGTTGATTGATTCGTTCATTATCATCAACATCTGCGGCATCATAAATTCTTTGACCATCCTGGTTTACACATATACGCAAACCACGACCTATTTCCTGCCGTTTTTTAATTTCAGAATAGGAATTGTTTAATGTGGCAATATTAAACACATTTGGATTGTCCCAACCCACACCTAAAGCGGAATGAGAAAAAACAAATTGAACCGGATTTGATAATGTCAGTAATTCTTCTTTACCTTTTAAAATCAACTCATAAATTTTGCTCTGTTCCTTTACACCACCTTCATTATCGGCATATTCACCACTTGATTTTTGAGCAAAATAATACCCTTGAAGGTTTTGAATGTGTTCATTTGTTGGTGTTTTTCCATCATTGTATTCCGGATAAATGGCTTTGTATTTTTCTACAAACAGATTTTTAATTATGGGAGTTTCTCCCATATAATTCGAAACTCTGTCAATAAATATCAGTGATAAACATTTAATTCCTTTAGATACTAATTTTTGGGATTTTGTAAAGTTTCTATGAATTAACCATTCTAATTGTAATGCCCAAATGTTCTCTAATCCTCCTGCAATTTGTTTTTCAAGAATTTCGGCTCCATTTGAAAAAGTAACCGTCCATTTTCCTGTTTTTAAACTCTTATTGATATTGGAAATAGTATAATTTAAATAACTCGGATTGTTTGTTTTTTCTCCTAAATTATCATTTTGATTTAGCCAAGGGGTGTTTTTAAACTCTATCTTGTTTGTAGATTTGTTAAGGTGCCAGGCTTTGAGTTTTACTTTTGGATCTCCTTTGCCGAATTGTATTTCTGATAACTCAATTTTAAGGGTTGCTTCATCATTTTTTTCGGTAACGGTAAGGACTTCAATTTTTTTAACTAATCCATCTTTGTAACTATCATAAGGCGTTAACCTGTATAATAAATTTTTAACCACTTTGTGGGTTGCAGAATATCGGATTTTATATATTGGGTTTAATTTTGCAATTTGCTTGATGGAATTATCTGTATCCATACCTTCTTGCGGTTCATCCATAATGATAAATGGATTTGTTTTGCCGATTGCATCGATGTAAGGGATATTATTGAATAAATCTTCTCTCTGTGCCTGATTCAATATTTTATCCTCTGAATTGAAAGAAGCTAAGGTCATTATCATCACTTGTGGATGTTGGTCTTCAATAAATTGCGTTACTTTTTGTAATTTTTTACTGTCATATTCAAAAGCATTAGGACTAAAGCCATAAATACTTTCTAATTGTGCTTTAAATGCTTTGAATGTTCCAATAATGTTTTGACGAATGGCAACCGATGGAACAAGTATAATAAATTTTGTAAATCCGTAATGTTTGTATAATTCATAAATGGTTTTTACATAAACAAGGGTTTTTCCTGTCCCAGTTTCCATTTCAATGCAAATATCATTATCAGTTGAAAGTTTGGCTACTTCTTCAGGAATACCGTTGTCTTTTATGATACTTTTAAAATTACTTTTAACTTCATCAAAAGACATTTTAGTAGTATTAGAACGAATACCTTCAAAACAAGCATTGTCAAAAGAATTCCTTTCTGTTCCCTCAAAGATTTTTACGATAGTCTGTATGGCTGTTTCCTGATATGTTAAGTTTTCAAGTTTTAAAATCATTTTTGCTTTGGCAGTATCAGTTTAGCGTTATTTTTTGTTTTTCGAATGAAATATTATTTCAATTTTTTTAAATGGTGTCAGTTTAAATAGTATTTGAAAACTAAGAAAAAAATTCAGATAATTGAATACAATAATACGAAAAAGCAATGGAAAGTAACCTAAGGTAAACCGTAAACGGGTGAAAATAAGTGAAAATAAATTTAGGGCAAGGAGGGCAAGCAAATATGGGATAAAAGATATTTTATTTTTGTGAAAAATAAAAAACGGATTTAAGTGGCTGCATTGGTGCAAACAAATCCGACTACTTTACCAAATTGCGTTGTTATGGTCTTATGTTGCCTGAAAGTTTGAAAAGTAAAAAAGTAAAAAATGTTTGTGGCGTTTTTTGGTTGCCTTGCCTGCCCTGTGGAGGCCCACCCAAACCCTCCCGAAGGGAGGGCTTAATAAAGCGGACTATTATTCGGTGATTTCTTTGTTTCTATAATCGACTTCTTCCCAAGTTTTTTCCAGTAAAGCGTAAACTGCTATTCCGTTCTTTTTTAATCGAATGAAATTGTGTTTTTTAAGAGCTTTCCCTAACTTGTTAATGGTGCCATCTGTGATGTTAATCTTGGCTTTTTCAGCCAGTTTGGCGGCGATTTGAGAAGCATTGAGATAAATATTTGCCTTTTCTCTTTCGCAAGGTTCAAACCAGGTTAACAACAATTCTTCTTCCGGGCTGTGCAGCTGGTACTGTTCGTTATTTTCGGTAATCGATTTAATTTCCTCTTGGTCAAACCAATGTCTGAATCCGCTTTTGAAAAGGAATAACGCTTGTGAATATGCCAGGTTGATATCCACTTTGTGTTGGTATTGTATGCCTTCCAATTCAAAACAAAGGAATCTTCTGCTTCCGGTTGTGTCGTTTAAAAACTGGGCAGTGTTGACACTTCCGGCAAAGGATGCCCTGCGCGGCATCGTTTCGTTGTTGTGTCCGTAGGCTTTTCGCATCCGGATTTGGGTTTTTGTGATGATTTCTTTGAGTGAGCCGATCTCGGATCGGTTTAGGTTTTCTAATTCGTCCAAATTAATCAGCATACATTCTGACAACTGCACCAAAGTATCTTTGTTATTTGGGTTTATGGTTCCGGAAAATAAATATTCTTTCAAAGGTCTTGGAACCAGTTTCTCCACCCAGGTTGTTTTGCCCAATCCCTGTTTGCCACTGAATACAATTACGGTGTGATTGATTACTTTTTCATCCAATACACAGCCTACCATTGCGACCAACCATTTTTTAAAACATTGCTGCCAAAGATCTTGTTTGGTTGTGGTTATCGTGTTGGCTAATTGCGTGATGTAATCTTCTTTTTCATCGTATTGGGGTAAATTATTAAAGTAATCCTCAAAGGGATTAAAGAGCGGACAAAAATCAGAGTTCAGCAAGTTTCTCAATGCCGACAGGTTTGTTCTGATTCGTGCTTTCAGACATTCCCGGAGTATTGAATTTTCTATAAAATCGTTCATTAGATTCCACTTCTTTTTTCCGAAATATTGAAACTCTAATTTGCCAGAAACAATGTTATGCCGAAATATATATCTGTTTGATAAAAAAAGCTCCAGGCGGTCAATTTGAGTTGGTTTTGGTTTGTTTTCGTCGTCTTCTTCGACTTCGGCGGTTGTTGGTTGTCCGTTATCCGTTGTCGGTTTAATAGGTTTCTTATGATCCACCCCGACCTTTGGCCACCCCTCCAATGGAGGGGAATTTTTTCCGAAATCGTGGGTGTTTGCGTAGGCACTATTTACAGCCTGGGTTACTTCCTTGTCGTCGTAGCCAAAATCGGTTAAAATATAACCCAAGGCAGTTTCTAAGGGCACCGCTTTTCGGTTCATATTACAGGCTAATTGATGCACAAAAACGTTGCGACTACCATTCGTATATTGCACTTTTTTTTCGGTAAATTTTATGCAGTGGTTGTAAATTATTTCAAAATGTTGAATGTTGGATTTTAAATGTTGAATGTCTTTGGTTGGATCTAAATGTATTTTTTCTTCCAAATCTTGAAAAGTTGATGGGAAAAGCATTTCTGCTTCGCTAGTTGTGACAAAGGTTTTAGCTTCGGGATTGAAATACAGTTTTTCATCATAAGAATAAAAACAAAGCCTTGTTATGTCCTTACCGGATTTGTCAATTTCCAGTTTTAGGAGTTCTTCATAATGTGCCTGAACTTTGAGAAATGATTCTTTATGTCCGGATTTTGGCGTGTTGATTTTGACCAGGATTTTTAAGCCATTTCCTGAAGGACTTATGAAACTTGCATAGGTGAGCTCGGATTGATTTGCCAGATGGTTTGCTTTTACCAGGTCTTCTTTGCTTAATTTATCAATGTCTAAAATGATGGTATTGGAATACTCGGCCAAAAATTCCATTTTTCTGCCGCCAACAAACTTGCCGGAAGGCGTGAATGCCAGCAGTGATTTTTTGGCTTTGTTGTAAGCTTCTTCTTTTTTTTCGGCCAATGATTTACGCAAGTAAACAATGGCGTGTCGGTATTTTCCGGTGCGGATTTCTTCTAAAATTACCGGGAGCGGTTTGTGTTCAACGACTTCGTTGAAGTTTTTGAATAAGGTTACCATAAGAATTATTTGAAGTTGAATTTTTAAAGTTGTTTTGGCCAGCGCGCCCGATGGGCTCCCCTCCAATGGAGGGGAATTTGGCTTGAGATTACAGATTCAAGCCACGCAGGTTCCGTTGCAGCGACTTATTTTATCTGCCTTTGAAGGCTTTATTGTAATGCTCTTGCATCAACTTTTCAACATCTGATAACTTGTAGTAGATTTTGCTGCCCACCTGGCTAAAGGAAATTTTGCCTTCATCTCTCCAGGTTTGCGCAGTTCTTTTTGAGATTTTTAAGAGTGTCAGGAATTCCAGGTTGTCCAAATAGATCTCTTTTTTTGGATTGGCCTTGAAATTGATTTGGTTTTGAATTGTGTCTAATTTGCTCATTAGATCAGAAAATTGGTCTTTTGTGAAGATAATTGCATCCATTTTTAAAGTTTTTTAATTGTTATGGTGCAAATGGAAGAATTAAAAAAAAGTCGCATAGGTATTATCTGGTCGTATGCGACTAAATAGTTTTTCAGCCCTTATGGGTATTGAATCGCTGAAATGTTCCTTTTAAGAAAAATGTGACTATATCCAAATTTTGGTGTCATTATTTGGGTCTTTATCATTCCTTGTCGGAGATAAATACGTGCGAATTGTGTTCGGAGAAAGTTCGTTTCCGAGCTCGTCCAAATAGTTGTCGCAGATGAATTTTGTGATGTCTTTTATGGAATGACTGATGTATGTTTTTCCATTCGACTTTGGTGAATTCATCATTTGTTTGTACACATCGGTTAAAATATTAATTGGACCATTGATACGGATTTTGAAAGTTGTTGCCTTTTCCGATAGTACATTTTCTAAATTCTCCCGCTGCTCTTTTTCATAGTCAGCACGCATTTTGCGAAGTGTTTGCAAATGCTCAATTTGATGGTTGCATTGTTCGTCGTACGCCTGTAAAGTTGTATTTATTGAAAATTTATCGGCTTGCTTATACGCATAAGCTTCCTGGGTTAAATAAATTAGTTTTTCACTGAGGTTTGGCAATGTTTCAATGTGATTTTTAACTTCAAAATATGAAAAATAACGATCATCAGAAGTGGCATTGATTAACCTTTTCGGGGTTTTGATTTTAAGGGCTTTTACGGGCGAAGATTGCACTTCCTTTCGTTTGTGTTCAATAAGATTCATTAGTTTGGTAAAACGACACAAAATCTTTTTTAAAACGAATACATCCTGATTGTTGGCCAGTAACTTTTCAAATTTGTTTAACCATACGATGGTGTTTTTAACCTGGCCGGATTGGTAGTCTATAAAAGCCGGAAAGTCTGATTGTCGAAGGGTAAAAGTTTTTTCAATTAAAGCGTTGCAATAATTCTGCAGCGTAATTTTTTCATCAATAATAATATCAAATACAGGATTTTTGGCCAGCGCCGCCGGCACTGCCAATAATTCTGCAAACGGAGCAGTTTGCATATTTTGATCCTTTGAATTCAAATTTTGATATGTTATTTATGCGTTTCATTGTGACTATAAAGGCAATTAATAGGATACGTTTACAAACAATTTGGGACGCGTCATAGTTTTTTCAACTACGAATCGTTTCTTCCTCATTATAAATGCTTTGGAATTTACTAATCTTCTTCAAGGTAAATATAGAAATAAATAAAAGGCTTTGTTAAAGGCTTTTGTGTTAAGTTATTAACAATTTAACAGTTTTGTGATTGTTGCTCGATTATATCAAGTACTGCTGTAAATAATTTCTGAATTAATAAATAAAATTATCAACCGCTTTGTCCAGTTCTTCACTGATGATTTTGGCATAAATCTGCGTTGTGCCAATATCACGATGATCCATCAACTTTGATACGTGCTCAATTCTCATTCCATTATTTAAGGCATTGGTGGCAAAAGTATGGCGGCTTAAATGAAATGAGAGTCCGAAAGGAAGTTTCAATTTTTCTCCCAACTTTTTTAAATGGAAATTAGAGAGCTTGTTATATTTTGCTGACAGAAAATAACGCATCGCTTCGTTATTTTCATAGCCTTCTTTATCTACAATAACGGGAAAAATATAGTCATCGTGTTTGGCATCTTTTTTTTGGTATTTTTCCAAGATATCTATGGCCACTTTTCCAATTTTGAACTGGTGCACTCTTCCTGTCTTCCGAATGAGTTTGTTGATTTTACTTTCCGCCTGGTTGTAGTTGGCATATTGCATTTCAATAACATCACCGAAACGCAATCCGCCGGCGTAAATTGAAAACAGGAATAAATCCCTCCATAGCTCGGATTTTTTGCCTTCAATCAACTTTAAATTGGTTAAATCATCAATTTGCGCTTTGTTTAAAAACAAACGTTTGGTGGTGCTGAATTTAAGCGTCAGCTTACTGAAAGGAAACATTGTTTCCGGGATTACATCTTCTTTTATGGCATCCCTGAACATGGTTCCAAGTACAATAATGGAAAGTCGTTGGGTTGTGGCACCGTTTTTTAAAGTGTTACCCAAATAGAATTTATAGTTGTTTAACAACGCCACGGTGATTTCGTCAAAATACACATCCTTTGTGCCAAGGTAAGTTTCGAACTTTTTAACCTGTGTTGAATAGGCCTTGTAAGTTGAGTAGGACAAGTTGCTTTTGATTTTCTCCAATCGTTTGTAGGCATAATCGAAAAAGTTTGGGACTTCCTTACCCTTGATTGCTTCTTTTAGTTTTTTAACAGATACGGTTTTTATCTTTCTTTCCATATCGGCAACTTGTCCTTCAGCATCGGCAATTTTTTGAGATAAGGAAGCGTTCATCCTGGCACTGTTGGGATGGTTCTTTTTAACTTTCTGTTTTCCCTCATCCCACTCGCTCTCTTTGAGTTTTACGCCAGCAGTGATAAATTTCGTTTTTCTGTCTTTTATAATTCGGATATAAAGCGGGCAATGTCCGGTTTGATCTAATTGATGTTTACGTAAAATAAGTTTGATAGATGCCATAAGATTTGAAATTTAGAAATGTTGTACTATATTTGCAAAGCGGTGCAGGAGAGTGAATGTACAGTAAAACAGGGGTTTTCAAACGGGTGCAACGTGATACGAAGGTACAACAATTGGTACAACTAAACAAGGATTTGACTGCTTTTTATTTCGCTAAATTTAGCTTTATAAAATCTGAAAGTCAATAAATACGGCACATTCAGTGCAAAAAAGGGGTTTCAGGAAAAAATTGGGGATAACTTATATATATATCCAAAAATTAAATATTAAATCTACTTATTACGTTACAATGAAGAAATTTCTCTTAATATTAAATTTATTTATTTTTTCACTTTCCTATTCCCAAGAAAAAATCAAATCGGTTAATGCCCTGAGAATTGATAAGAACCCTGTAATTGATGGTGTTTTAAACGAAGATTTCTGGCAGAAAGCCGAACCTGCACAAAATTTTCAAATGTTTAGGCCCGGAGATGGCGGCGAAGAAAGGGAAAATATGAAAACAGTTGTGAAAATTGCCTATGATGATGAAGCCATCTATTTTGGGGCAATAATGTATGACGATAATATAAAAGAAATTCCATTACAGTTTGGCGCTAGGGATCAGTTTGGACAAGTAGATTTTTTTCTAATCAGTATCAACCCAAATAACGACGGACAAAATGACACGGAGTTTGTGGTGATGAGCACCGGCGCCCAAGGCGATGCCAAAGTTTCTTCTGAAGGAGAAGATTTTAGCTGGAACGCCGTTTGGGAAAGCAATGTTAAAATTAATGAAGACAGTTGGGTTGTTGAAATTAAAATCCCATATTCAGCCTTGCGGTTCAGCAATTCAACCGAACAAACCTGGGGCGTAAATTTTCATAGAAAAATTAGCAGGCTTAATGAACAATACTCTTGGAATTATATCGACAAAAAAATTGGTTTATATACACAATATGCCGGATTAATTACCGGAATAAAAAACATTAAACCCCCTACCCGCCTTAGTTTTTCTCCCTATGCTTATGCAGCTTTAAACTCCTATAACGGCGATTCGGATACTGATTATAGCATTGGAATGGATTTAAAATATGGTATTAACGAAAGTTTTACATTGGATGCCACGTTGATTCCAGATTTCGGGCAAACAGCTTTTGATGACCAAGTTCTGAATTTAGGGCCTTTTGAACAGCAATATTCCGAAAAACGTGCCTTTTTTACCGAAGGCACAGAACTTTTTAGCAAAGGCAATCTGTTTTATTCCCGAAGAATTGGAAATAGGCCTGTTGGCTATGGAAAGGTTGAATCCGATTTAAAAGAAAATGAAGAAATTATCAACAATCCTTCAAAAGTCAATATGATAAACGCATTGAAAGTTTCGGGCAGAACAAAAAAAGGATTGGGTGTCGGATTTTTTAATGCCATCACCGAAAAAACTTCTGCAGAAATCAAAAATACCCTGACTCAAGAAACAAGGAGTGTTGTTACCGAACCGCTTGCCAATTATAATGTGCTTGTTTTAGACCAGCAATTCAATAAAAATTCCTCCATAAGTTTTGTAAATACCAATGTTACCCGAAACGGGAGTTTTAGGGATGCCAATGTTTCGGCCTTACTTTTTGATATCTCAAATAAAAAAAATAAGTACAAAACGACGGGAGATTTTAAAATTAGCAATATTCAGGAAAATAGCAAAAACACATCAGGTTATTCTGGCTTGCTAGAATTTGCAAAAATTTCTGGAAATTATCAATATGAATTTGGCCATTCGAGAAGCAATGATACCTATGATATTAACGATTTGGGATATCAGAACAAAAATAACTTAGCTGTATATTGGGCAGAAGCATCCTACCGAATTTTTGAGCCTACAAAAATATTTGACGAATATAGATTTTCCCTGTCGAGCACAGCCGTTTATCAAAATGAACCTTACGAATTTGCAGAAAATAATATTAATCTAGATTTTTTCTTTTTTACCAAAAATCGATTTGCTTTTGGAGGGAGTTTTATTTCCAGTTTTGGCGATCAATATAATTTTTATGAACCCCGAGTTAAAGGAAGATTTTTTAAGCAAAATCCTGTTTACGAAATTAATGGCTGGATTTCTTCAGATTACCGCAAAAAGTTTGCGATTGACATAAGAAGCACTTATGCCAAAAGATATGATCTTGATAATGAATATGCAGGACTCACTTTTTCGCCACGATATCGCTTTTCCGATAAATTTTCTGTCGTTTATGCCTTGAATTTCAGCAAACTTATCAATGATGATGGATGGGTAAAAAGTTTAAATAACGGAAGCATTATTTTTGGAAACAGAGACATAAAAGAAGTGACCAACTCCTTAACAGGCAATTTAAGTTTCAATACCAAATCAACTTTAGCCTTGTCGTTCAGACATTATTGGTCGCCCGTTATATACGATGCCGACTTTTTTGAGCTCAACAATGAAGGCACTTTGAATGCTAGTACCTACCAAGGAAACCACGATATCAATTACAATATCTGGAATTTAGATTTGAGTTATTCTTGGGAATTTGCCCCAGGTAGCCAGTTGGTTGTATTGTACAGAAACTCCATTTTTAATGAAGATCAATTTTCGCATTTAAATTTCAAGAAGAACTTGGACAATCTGTTTAAAGAGCCTATTTCCAACAATTTTTCAGTTAAATTTATCTATTATTTAGATTATAACAATATTAAAAATTGGCTATAGGCCCCCTAGAACCAGAAGGTAGAATCAGTGAGTTAAGAGAATATTTGTCATTGCTTCGCCAGTTCACTATCGCTCATGTCCGACAAAGGAGAAATCGCATTAAATAGCTTAACATGATGAGATTTCTCGTACCTCGGAAAGACAAAATAAAGGCAATAAAGTCTTAACTTAATGACATTGCCCGAAGGGGAATCAGTGAGTAAAAAAAATGTATGGCATAAAGGTTAAATCAAATAAATAATTACACGATTTGGCACCCTGAGCAGAGCCGAAGGGAAACAAATAAACAGATAAACAATTTCAAAACAAAAAGCTTACTTTTACAGAATGATAGAAGCTAAAAATATTCATAAATTTTACGGGGATTTAGAGGTTTTAAAAGGCGTAGATTTAACCATAAAAAAAGGTGAAATTGTAGCGATTGTGGGCCCGTCAGGCGCCGGAAAAACAACTTTGCTGCAAATTCTAGGCACTTTGGATTATCCAACGAAAGGCAAAGATTCCAAACTTGCCATCAGCACCAAAAACATACTCGAACTAAAAGATAATGAACTTTCTAAGTTCAGAAATCAGCATATCGGATTTATTTTTCAGTTTCATCAGCTGCTTCCCGAATTTACAGCGCTTGAAAATGTTTGTATTCCCGCTTTTATAGGAAATACTTCAAAAAAAGATGCGGAAAACAAAGCAAGTGAATTGCTGAATTTTTTGGGGCTTTCCAGCAGAATGCACCACAAACCCAATGAATTGTCGGGTGGTGAACAGCAACGTGTTGCAGTCGCCAGGGCTTTAATCAACAATCCAGATGTTATTTTTGCCGATGAGCCAAGCGGTAATTTAGATTCTTCTTCTGCCAAAAATTTACACGAATTATTTTTTACGCTGCGCGATAAATTTAACCAAACTTTTGTGATTGTAACACACAATCAGGAATTGGCGGAGATGGCCGACCGGAAATTGGAGATGATTGACGGCAGAATTAGCAATAAAATTTTATAGAATGGTTGGAATTATTAGCGCGATGCAGGAAGAAATTCAGGCATTATTGCATGAACTTCAAGATGTTTCCACCACCGAAAAAGGAATGCGAACCTATTATACCGGAACGCTGTTCGGCAAGAAAGTGGTATTGGTTTTTTCCCGATGGGGAAAAGTCGCTTCTGCAGCCACCACTACCCAACTGATCAACGATTTTGATGTTCAAGAAATTATTTTTACTGGCGTGGCAGGTGCCATTCATCCACAATTAAGTATTGGAGATATTGTGATTGGCAAAAATTTATACCAACACGATTTAAACGCGTTTCCGTTTTACGAAAAATTTGAAATTCCCATTTTAAGAAAAAAGTTTCTGGCAACGTACAATTCTGAAAAATTATTGATAGCCACCAATTTATTTTTGGATACCTATCATCAATTTATTGCACTCGAAGATTCACAACTTTTTGAAATCAAGCACCCTAAGGTTGTTCATGGGGATATTGCCAGCGGCGATCAGTTTATTTCCAGCCTAAAAAAAATTAAAAAACTGAACAAGGCAATTCCATCAGCCATTTGCGTTGAAATGGAAGGTGCAGCCGTGGCGCAGGTTTGTTTTGAATATGAAGTACCGTTTTCAATCATTCGTATCATTTCCGATGAGGCCAATGAAAATGCAACCATCGATTTTCCTAAGTTTGCCAATTCTATCGCGAGTAAATACGCCTTGGGAATTTTGAAAAATTATTTTTCATAGATTCCACCTATTTTTATATCTTTGATAAATCCTTTTGAACAATGCAATTTAAGCATCCGGAAATTCTTTACGCACTATTTTTATTAATCATTCCGATAATTGTTCATTTATTTCAGCTGCAACGCTTCGTTAAAGTTCCTTTTACCAATGTCGCTTTTTTAAAAAATATTGAAAAGCAAACCCGTAAAAGCGCCAAACTTAAAAAATGGCTTGTTTTAATCAGCCGATTGTTGGCTTTAAGTTGTATTATTTTGGCCTTTTCCCAACCGTATTTTTCAAAATCATCAACACAGCAACAAGTGAATGTTACTATTTATTTAGACAACTCCAACAGCATGCAGGCAAAAGGTGAAAAAGGGGAATTGTTAAAAAGTGCCGCCCAAAAGATTATTGAAAACAACAAACTCCAAAACAGTACTTTTACGCTAATTACCAATGAGGAAAATTTGAAAAATTTAGACGCTAATGGTTTAAAAAACGAATTGATTGACCTTACTTATTCACCCAATAAACTGGATTTAAACACTGTTTTATTGAAAGCAAAAAGCAATTATCCAACGGGAACCAATACCTTAAATAAATTTATCTTAATATCTGATTTTCAAAATATTAACATTGAAAATAAAATTGATTTCAATCTTGTAAACTCACCTGTTTTCTTACAACAACTCAGCCCAAAAGAAGTACCGAACATTTTTTTGGACAGCGTATCAGTTGAACAAAAATCTTCAACCGAAAAAACATTGACTATTTTAGTAAAGAGCAGCCAATTAATCACTGAAACGATTCCGGTTTCCTTATTTCAGGACGAAACTCTAATGGGGAAAACAACAGCAAGATTCGTAAATTCCAATCGCCAAACTATAGAATTTACACTCCCAAATTCAAATAATTTTAACGGAAAAATTTCCTTGGTTGATGATGGGATGGAATTTGACAACGACTTTTATTTTTCAATTTCAGCACCAGAAAAAATCAATGTATTGAGCATTGGAAATCAGACTGAATTTTTACCAAAAATCTATACTGAAAAAGAATTCAACTTTACCGCGACCCCACTTCAGCAATTAAACTACAACAACATCCAACAGCAGCAATTAATCATCTTAAATGAATTGGCTGACATTCCTGTCGAATTGCAGCGCAGTTTAAGCGAGTTTATGGAAAATGGCGGAAATTTGGTGCTAATTCCTTCACAAAACATAAATCTAGATTCCTACAACCTGTTTTTGAATGCATTTCAGGCAGGAAAAATAAGTGCTAAAATTGAAAATGAACATCAAATTACTGCCATTAGTTACGGCCATCCCTTAATTGATGGTGTTTTTGAAAAAAAAGTGACCAATTTTCAATACCCGAAAACAGCCTTGCATTACCAAAACAATTCGGGAAACAGCTCCGCGATTCTCAAATTCGACAATAACAGTCCGTTTATCTCTTCCACAAAAATCAGCAACGGAACTTTTTATTGGCTAGCAGCACCTTTAAACAAAAACATTTCCGATTTTACGCAATCGCCATTGGTAGTGCCTGTTTTTTATAATTTTTCCAAAACAAGCTTAAAATCTTCGCAACTTTATTACACTATCGCAGCAGAAAACAATATTGAAATAAACACTGCAATTGGAAAAGATGATGTTTTAAAGGTTTCAAATGAATCCAACACCTTTATTCCGCTTCAAAAAATATCTCAAAACAAAGTTGACTTAATCTTATCTGACCTGTCATTACAAAGTGGAATTTATAATGTTTACAGCAATAATAAAATACTGAAAACCATTGCGTTAAATTATAATAGAGAAGAAAGCGATGCCAATTTTGCCGATTTGAATTCATTGGTTAAAAATGCTGAAAATGCAGTTATTTCGACATCAATTGACAATCTTTTTGATGAAATTGAAAATCAATATAAAATCAATTGGCTTTTTAAATGGTTTTTAGCTTTTTCTGTGCTATTTTTGCTCTTTGAAATGCTGTTATTAAAATATTTCAAAATATGAATTTACTTCTAAAGTCCGCTACCATTATCGACAATGCTAGTCCGTTTCACCTTCAAATTAAAGACATCCTTATTGAAAATGGCATTATCACAAAAATTGGAGAAAAACTAAAAAACACCAAAAATTATAAAGAAATTAAATTTGACAACCTGCATATTTCGCAAGGCTGGTTTGATTCGAGTGTGTGCTTTGGCGAACCAGGATTTGAAGATTGGGAAACGATAGAAAACGGATTAAAAACGGCTTCCAGAAGTGGTTTTACAGCAGTTGCCGTGAATCCGAACACCTATCCGGTAACCGATAATAAATCGGCCGTACAGTTTTTAAAAAACAAGTCCGTCAACTCAGCCACTGCCCTATTCCCTATCGGAAACCTGACAAAAGCCAGTGAAGGTGCTGATATTGCGGAATTGTTTGATATGCAAAATGCTGGTGCCGTTGCTTTTGGGGACTATAATAAAGCCATTTCAAATCCCAATTTGTTTAAAATTGGTTTGCAGTACGCCCAAAATTTTGATGCGCTTATTATGAGTTTTCCACAAAACAATTCAATTGCCGGTAATGGCTTGGTCAATGAAGAAGTTAACAGCACAAAACTTGGGTTAAAAGGAATCCCCGCTTTATCAGAAGAATTACAAATTGCCCGTGATTTATTTTTGCTGGAATACACCGGCGGAAAATTGCACATCCCAACAATTTCCACAGCAAAATCGGTTGAACTCATCAAAGAAGCCAAAAAGAAAAAATTAAATATCTCTTGCAGCGTTGCAGCGCATCACTTGGTATTGACCGATGATGAATTGAAAGGTTTTAATACAAACACAAAGGTTTTACCACCTTTGCGAACTTTAAAAGATGTGAAGGCTTTAATAAAAGGCATTAAAGAGAGGGTTATTGATATGGTGACCAGCGACCACAATCCCATTGATATTGAACATAAAAAAGTGGAATACAACAAGGCTAAATTTGGCACAATCGGACTTGAAAGTTTGTTTGGTGCCTTAAATAAAACCATCGGGCTGGAAACTTTAATCGAGTGTTTGACAAGCAAGCCGCGGGAACGGTTTAAGGTGTCTACTTATCCCATTGCCGAAGGACTAGAAGCAAATTTAACCCTTTTCAATCCCGATTTCAATGCTGTTTTTGAAGAAAAAGACATCTTATCAACCTCCAAAAATGCCATTTTCCTGAATAAAAATTTAAATGGAAAAGTGTATGGAGTTATTTCGAATAATAAAATAGTAGCCCCCTAACCCCCGAAGGCCAATGTCATTAAGTTAAGACTTTATTGCCTTTATTTTGTCTTTCCGAGGTACGAGGAATCTCACCATGTTAAGCTATTTAATGCGATTCCTCCTTTGTCGGAATGACAAATATTCCCTTAACTTAATGACATTGCCC
>DATCTJ010000029.1:0-10301 GCA_036568005.1 Lutibacter sp.
TTAGATATTAGATATTAGATATTAGATATTAGATATTAGATATTAGATATTAGATATTAGATATTAGATATTAGATATTAGATATTAGATATTAATGCGAATTAAGGGTTAAAAATAATGAGAAATCAATGATAAAAAGCATCAAAACATTTGTTTAAAAGCCTGATAATCAGTATATTTATAGTGAATATCAAACATTATAGACAACATGATTAATCAGGCTAAAGCAGTAAAATTAATAAAAATATATCAATATGTATGTGATAAATACGAAGAGGAATTACAATATCACTGTCAAAGATTTACCAATAACAATCGACCTGAATTTACAGACCAAGAAATTATGACCATTTATTTGTTTTCTGTGAGTGAAGAGCAGCGTTATAAAATAAAACACATCCATGATTTTGCAAAGAATTATTTGGTTGGGTGGTTTCCAAAATTAAACTCTTATGTGGCTTTCTGTACTCGCCTCAACAAGCTTTCAGAAGCACTAAAAATTTTATCCAGCTCTATAATAGAGGACTTTATGCCAAAAGAATGTTCAAAGGAGTTTTCATTATTGGATTCTATGCCAATTATTACCTGTGGCGGTAAAAGGACAGGAAAAGTAGCTATAGAAATTACGGATAAAAGTTTTTGCTCCACAAAAAACTTGTGGTATTATGGCGTTAAATTACATTCATTAAACCATTACAATAAAGGAACTCTGCCATATCCAGAAAGTATTGTGATCAGTAAAGCTTCTGAAAATGATTTAAATGTCTTTAAGGAAAATTGGTCGGAAATTCAAGGAAGGACTTTTTTTGGAGATAAAATCTATAATAACCATGATTTTTTTGATAATTTATACACCGAAAATCAAATAACCATGCTAACGCCAATCAAAGGAATTAAAGGAAAATCAGAGGCTCTTAAACAAAGGGATTTTGCCTATGAAAACCTTTATTCAAAGGCTGTATCAACCATAAGACAACCTATAGAATCGTTTTTTAATTGGATAAATGAAAAAACTCAAATCCAAAATGCAAGCAAAGTCAGATCTTTTCAAGGATTAATGGTACATATATTTGGAAAACTTGCTGCTTGTTTTTTAAAGCCAATTGTCAACCCTTAATTCGCATTATTAGATATTAGATATTAGAAGTTTGATTTTAGATGTTAGATTTTGAATTGGAACTTGAATATTTAACTTTTAACTTTTAATATCTAACTTTTAATATTTACTCTTAACTTTTGAATTAAACAAAATATAAAATCACCCAATGAAAAGCAGAAAATTATTGATGATCCCCGGCCCTATTGAATTTGAACCAAAAGTATTGCAAGCTTTAGGCGCTCCCACCACCAGTCATGTAGCGCCAAATTTTATCGAATCTTTTGGAAATTGCATCGCGTTGATGCGAAAAGTTTGGCTATCCTCAACCGGACAGCCATTTATTGTATCGGGATCAGGAACTTTTGCCATGGATATGGCAGCTGCCAATTTAATTGAACCAAACGACAATGTATTGGTTATATCAACAGGTTATTTTGGAGAACGCTTTGCCGAAATTTCAAAACGCTATGGCGCAAATGTCACTATTTTAGCATCAGAAGTTGGAGATATTGTTTCTTTAGATAAAATTGAAACAGCACTTTCCACCAATAAATATAAATTAATAACCATCACCCATGTTGACACCTCGACAGGAGTTATAGTAAACCCTAAACCAATAGCGGAACTTGCAAAAAAATACAATACACTTTCAATTTTGGATGGGGTATGTTCTGTTGCCGGTGAAGAAATACAACAAGAAGCCTGGGGAATTGACGTTGTGTTGACCGCCTCGCAAAAAGCGGTTGGGGTACCGCCCGGTTTGGCATTGTTGGTTGTTTCAAAAAAAGCCATCGAAGTATTTAAAAACAGAAAAACTCCGGTAGGTAATTACTATGCCGATTTCAACAACTGGCTGCCAATTATGCAGGCGTATGAAAATAGGCAGGCTTCTTATTTTGGGACGCCTCCCGTAAACCTGATTGCCGCTTTAGAAGTGAGTTTGCAACAAATTGTTGCTGAAGGAATGGAAAACAGATTTTTACGACACCAAAAAATCGCGACTGCTTTTCGTGAAGCTATGCTTGCCCTCGGATTAAAACTATTACCAGTTCATAAAAACTTGTCTGCCAATACACTTACGGCTATATATTTTCCAGAAAACATCACAGGAAATGTCCTTTTATCACACATTGGAAAAAACGATGTTATTTTAGCAGGTGGTTTATTGCCTTCACATAAAGCATTGTATTTTAGGGTTGGACATATGGGCAGCATAAACAATAATGACATTATTGCAACAATTGCAGCCATTGAAAGCGCTTTATCTGCAAGTGATTTTCCGTTTGAAATGGGAATTGGTTTAAAAACTGCCTTAAAAATACTTAATAATTAACCAATTTTTGGTTATAGAAAAGAGAACAGAGAAAAAAAGACAGATATACAATTTTCTCAACAAATTCGACGAGTCAGTAATTACCTTAAAATTACCAATAACTGATTTTAATCATAACTTATTTTAGCAATTCCGCTTAATTTAGACCTCATTCTAAATAAATTCGATTAATCTAAAAATAAGCAGATGAAAAATATTGTATTCGTTTTGGTGATGGCACTTGTCGTAATTTCTTGTAAAACAGATGATAAAAAGACTGTAGAGGCAAATAAAAATGCAGAAATCCCATTTTTGGCCATGGGGGAATTTGACAGCAAAGCTGGGGAATTTGTAGATAAAGAAGTAAAAGTTCAAGGTATTGTTGACCATGTTTGCAAGCACAGCGGGAAGAAAATATTGTTGGTCACCGATGAAGGCAATATTCATATTACTGCAGATGAACGATTTGATGCAGCTTTAACCGGAAGTGAAATTGCATTTAACGGAATTGTTGTTGAAGAAAGAATTGACGAGGGCTATTGCCTAAAAATGGAAGAAGACAATATTAAAAGCCATTCTGAAGGCGCTTCAAACGAAGAGCAATTTGAAGCCAAAAAGAAACATATTCAAACTTACAGAGATCAGATGAAAGCTGAAAATACAGATCATATTTCATTGTATACGCTAAAATACGTTTCTCATTCTGTAGTAGAATAATCTCATTTTTGTTTATGAAAAATTTACGAAAATGGAGCAGAATACTTCATAGGGATATTGGGTTCTTTTTTATTGGCACCACTTTAATTTATGCGATTTCAGGAATTGCCCTAAATCATATGGCCGACTGGAATCCGAATTACTCTGTTGAAAATAAGCATTTTACTACTGAAATTAATTTAGAAAACAACGCTTCTGTAAAGAATCATATTTTACTTTTGTTGGATGAAGTTGACCATCGCGAAAACTATAAACAACACTACTACCCCAATGCCCAAAATTTAAAAATATTCCTAAAAGGAGGTTCTTCAATTATGGTGGATGTAAAAAACGGCATAGGTAGAGCGGAATATTTAAAAAAGCGCCCGCTATTTTATGAAGTGAATTATTTACACTACAATCCGAATAAAATTTGGATGTGGTTTTCTGATATTTTTGCCAGTGCCTTGATACTATTTTCAATAACTTCCTTATTTATGCTAAAAGGAAAGAAAGGCATTATCGGTCGCGGGGGAATTTATATGGTGTTGGGAATTATTATCCCAATATTGTTTTTGATGTATTATCTTTAGGTATAACCGTTTAAACGTGTAATTGTGTAATTACTTATTTCACTTTTAACTTTCCTCCCGCCTTTATAATTTCCTGCAAGTATCAAGCAACATAAAATCGGTTAAAACCATTGCGGCCAACGCTTCAACAATTGGGACGGCGCGTGGCACCACGCAAGGATCGTGGCGACCTTTGCCATGCATTTCAACAATATTTCCTTCTTTATCGATGGTTTGTTGTACTTGCATAATGGTGGCAACAGGTTTAAAAGCTACGCGAAAGTAAATATCCATTCCGTTGCTGATGCCTCCCTGGATTCCGCCGGAAAGATTCGATTTTGTACTTCCATCGGCATTAAAAATATCGTTATGTTCGCTGCCTTTCATTTTTGCGCCACAAAATCCGCTGCCGTATTCAAAGCCTTTTACGGCATTGATGGAAAGCATCGCTTTGCCAAGTTGTGCGTGTAATTTATCGAATATTGGTTCGCCCCAACCAACCGGCACATTTTGAATGACACAGGTTACGGTTCCACCTATGGTATCGCCCTGTTTTTTAATTTCATTGATACGGGCAATCATTTTTTCGGCTGTTGCAGTATCCGGACAACGAACATCATTGCTTTCAATATTGCTGAAATCGACCTCCTGATAGGGTTTTTTCATAAAAATATCGCCTACAGAAGAGGTGAAAGCGTTTATTTTTATAGAAGCAATCACTTGTTTGGCAATAGCGCCGCCCACTACCCAATTTGCCGTTTCACGGGCAGAAGTACGTCCGCCACCCCGATAATCACGAACCCCATATTTTTTATCGTAGGTATAATCGGCATGAGAAGGACGATAGGCATCTTTAATGTGCGCATAATCATTGGAACGCTGATTGGCATTTTTTATGATAAAGCCGATGGAAGCGCCTGTAGTTTTTCCTTCAAAAATTCCGGATAAAAATTGCACTTCGTCAGGTTCTTTGCGCTGGGTCACAATTTTTGACTGTCCGGGTTTTCTTCGATCCAACTCAATTTGGACGGCTTCAAGGTTCAATTCAATTCCGGCCGGACAGCCATCTATAATTCCGCCAATCGCTTCACCATGAGATTCCCCGAAGGTAGTGAGTGTAAATATTTTTCCAAATGTATTTGCCATCATAAAATTTTAGATCACAAATGTAAAAAAAAGAATTTTAAGGGGGATTTATTTATCCATTGAAATAAGCGCCAATCGCTAAAACTCACAACATTTGTTAATTTGAAAATAACGGATTTATGATTTGTCAATAAGCCCCATATTCTATGATGAAAAGCAAGTAAAAATTATAGAAAAGCGCCGAACCAAAAAATTTAACCGCAAATTCCGTAAATAAAAACCGCAAAGCGCGCTAAAAAGTTTTAAGTCTTTTATATTCTAATTTCATAAATCATTTTGCGTATTCTATGATGAAAAGCAAGTAAAATATTAAAAACCAAATCCAGTATCTAAAGATTTTTTCTTCTAAAATCGTAAATCAGCTATCGTAATTCAATGCGCGTATTCTATGATAAAAACCAAATAAAAAATCATAAAAATCAATTCAATTTTGCATTTAACCACTAAATAAACGAAAAGAAAATACGCAAAGGGCAAAGTTCTACGCTAAGTTCGCCAGATGGCTAAAATCTTCTTTGTGCAACTTCGTGGCTCTCCTAGAAACTCCGCGTAATTAAAAGCTATTACACAGAGATTCACAAAGAAAAAACACAAAGGTTCACAAAGTTTTAAATCACAATAAATCAATTATTGGCTAATCTCTATTTTAACCGCAAATGGCAATTTTGTTTTGGTTAACATTTGATTGCGTCAGACAAAATCCCTAAATTGTAATTCAAAGCGCGTTAGGGATTGAGCGGTTTGTTTGAGCTCTTTTTTTGTTGCTTTTCACAAAAAAAAGCGAGCCGCAAAAGCCCGACCCCCCGCCTTTTCGGCGGGGGGAACGCCCCAAATATTTTAAAAAAACCAGAGTTTAATTGCCATAATGACCACCATCACAATCATAAATATTTTTACCAAACCATCGCCTTTTTTTACGGACCATCGGCTGGAAAGCCAGCCACCTGCGGCGCTTCCTAGGGCAAGAAGCAAACCATATTTCCAATTAACTTTATCATTCGCCAAAAAAATTGCGAGCGAAGCAATGGTAAAAACTAAGGTTACAATGACCTTAATGGCATTGCTTTTTACCAGTGAAAAATTATTTACGGAAGACAGCACCAACAACATCATAAAACCAACACCTGCCTGTATAAATCCGCCGTAAATACCCACAAAAAAGAAAAGTATGATACTTAGCCATAAATGCTTGCCTGTGGATCGCTCCAACAGATTTAATTGTTTGTATTTATGGTTAAGCACCATATAAACAACCACTAAAACCATGACAACTGCCAAAATTTTGTTGAAGGTCTCCCCTTCTATGTCAACAGCGATTTGAGCGCCCAAAAGCGCACCAATTAATGCTGAGATACTGATATATATGCTAAAAGGAAAGGTGATAATTCCTTTGCTTTTAAATCCGGCGGTGGTAGAAATACTTTGAAACAGAATGCCTATGCGGTTTGTGCCATTAGCCACATTGGGAGGCAATCCTAAAAAAATAAGAATGGGTAAAGTTAGTAATGAGCCTCCGCCAGCAATGGTATTAATAACGCCCGCAACAAAACCAATAACAATTAATACAACTATTTCTAAAACTGGGCTCATCTGCTAATATAAGGAAACAAATGTACTGAAATTTAAGCTGAAAAATATCCTAAAAAAAACACTAAAAAGTTTCAGAAAAACAAAAAAGGGTTCTATATTTGCCCTCGCTAAAGGAGAAATGGCAGAGTGGTCGATTGCGGCAGTCTTGAAAACTGTTGAGGGTAACACCTCCGGGGGTTCGAATCCCTCTTTCTCCGCTTTTAGATTATCAAATCTCAACAAAAGCCCGTAAACATAATTTTTACGGGCTTTTTCGTTTTGTCAAAATACCATATAAAACCATTAAAAACCAAATAAAAAGGGGCCAATTCGGTGTCAGTTGAAAAAAAATCTCAACTGACACCGAATTTTCGTGTACCCATTGATTTTATTAGGCCTCCGAGAGGAAACTTTATTTATTTTTTTGTATATTTATGATACAAAAATTTGTTTAGACTATGGAAAATTCATTCAACCTAATTTTTTACATTAAAAAGACCAAAGCAGATCCCAACGGAAAAACAATGATTTATATGAGAATCACTGTAAATGGTAGGCGTTCAGAACTTAGCATCCAAAGAAAAGTTGATATTCTAAAATGGAATAATCAAGCCGGAAAGGCCAAAGGATATTCCGAAGAAGTGCAAAAAATTAACCAGTTAATAGATACCATTCAGAATAAAATTTACAAAATTCACCAGAATTTTGTCGAAAATAACATCCCCTACTCTGCTGAAAAAATTAAAAATCAGTACTTAGGCAAAGGAGAAAACCAAAAAATGTTATTGGAGATCTTTAAAGAACACAACAAACAGGTTGAAAAACTCATAGGGAAAGATTTTGCTGCAGGAACGGCCGAGCGTTACAATACCGCTAAAATGCATGTGGAAGATTACATCAAAATGGATTATGGACTAAATGACATTCCTATCAAAGATGTAGACCATAAATTTATCACCGGTTTTGAATACTATCTAAAAACGGTGCGTAATTGCAGCCACAATACTTCCGTTAAATACATCACCAATTTTAAAAAGATCGTCCGCATTGCCTACGCAAACGACTGGATATCCAAGGATCCTTTCTTCAATTGGAAAGGAAGATTGAAAATTGTGGACCGGGAATTTTTAACGGAAGAGGAAATTCAAACAATGATAAATAAGGAATTGCACATTTTAAGATTAGACCAGGTAAAAGACATCTTCATTTTTTGTTGCTTTACCGGATTGGCCTATGTGGATGTAAAGAAACTCTCAGAAAATAATTTAGTGATTGGTATTGATGGTGAAAAATGGATCAATATAAAACGTACCAAAACAGATACAAAAAGCAACATTCCTCTGCTTCCAACAGCAGAAGCAATTATTGAAAAATATGCCAGTCATCCTGATGTTGCCATCGGAAAAAGACTACTCCCGGTGCTAAGCAATCAAAAGATGAATGCCTATTTAAAAGAAATTTCCGATTTGTGTGGTTTTACAAAAAACCTGACCTTCCACTTGGCAAGACATACTTTCGCGACTACGGTAACATTAACCAATGGGGTTCCTATAGAATCCGTAAGTAAAATGCTTGGACATAAATCCTTGAAAACCACCCAGCACTATGCCAAGATTTTAGACCGAAAAGTAAGCGATGATATGTCCGTTTTAAGAAATAAATTAAACCTTAAGAGCATTCAGGAATCAGATTCAGAAAAAAATCAATCTGTATAAATTAGGCCAACAACTTCATTGCCCGCTTAAATTTTCAAAAGAATATTTTATTAGGATTCAATTAATTTTGTACTACTTTGGTATTAAATTAATTGCGCTATCAAATCAACTTTCTGACCAAGTAAATAAGCTTTTATGAAAGTTTGCTGCGTAATTTTTTGTGATAAAAATAATTATTAACGCTAAAAATTACTTCGAAAAAAACGTGAAAAACTTTTATGCCAAAATCATTGGCGACTTAGAAAAAGAATTAAAAAAAGTTGATTTAACTAACCAGGATGCGATTATCAAAGCTGAAAAAAGCATCACGCTTATCAATGCCGGTTTAAAAGAACTAAGAAAATTTGTAACGGCCAATCCATTTCATTCCAAACAGGATGAAATCGATTTTTTTAAACAAATGAAACCGGAAATATTTTCAAAGCTCATCTATTTTATTTCCATTTTCGACATCGAAAGCAAGCGGCCGAAAGGTGGCGCCAAAGAACAAACGATATATTTTGAAACCGAAATTAAAGAGTTCCAGGATTATTATAACGAAAATAATACATTCTATCAGTACTATAAAAGAGGAGAAACCTATTCCGACAAACAATATTTTTTAAGAAAAAACAAAACGATCAGTATTCATATAGAATGTTTCGGGTCCTACATTGATGATGAATTCGCCGCCAATCTCGATACCACCTATGCAAAGTTCAGGGGGTATAAATTGGCCATTGAATATTTTAAAAATGAAATTGAAAAGCTTTCTGAAAATCCAAATGAACATCAGAAACAGCACAATGCAAACATACCAAAATTAACGTGGACAGGCAGCAAAGTCGGGGCGGTAGAGACGGTATACTTCTTACATGCCTCCGAAGTTTTTAATCATGGAAAAGCAACTATCAAAGAGGTTGCTGACAAATTTCAATCTGCATTCAACATAGATTTAGGCGATTATTACCACAGTTTTTCAGAGATGAAAAAGAGAAAAAATGGAATTTCGAAATTTTTAAACTTCGCAATGTCCAAATTTCTCGCGTCAATAAAGGGTTCTGAAAAATAAACACCCAACTTGGGTAAAATATCCTACTATTAATTCTGTGATTATTTGATGCTATTTGGTGTTCTGAATTAATTTCAAAACACCAAATAGCCACAAAAGAAACCAATAAATATTTTTAAAAAAACTTCGTTAACTTGTGATTTTTAATGGTTTATCTTTTACATATTTGCTTTAAGAAAATGGAACAAATACAAACGTTCTTAATTATTAACTCAAAAATTGGAAAAGATGGTAACAAAAATTATTACCCCGGCAGATTTGACTGAATTCAAATATGATTTGCTGGACAACATTAAAAAGTTAATCGATGATAAGGCAGAAAGAAAACCAATAAAGTGGTTAAAATCGCCCGAAGTCAAAAAATTGTTGGGCATATCAACCGGGACACTGCAAAACCTGAGAATTAACGGCACGCTGCCGTACACAAAAATGGGAGGCGTTATTTATTACGATTACGAGAAGATTATGCAAGCGATGGAAGACAATTGTGTGAATAATAAATAACTATCCCAAACACCCCTTAAACCAGCTGGTTTAAGGGGTTTAAAATTACCAATAATTTAATTTTTTGCTGATTTCTCACTGGCATATTGCTTTGTGAATTGTCAGTAGAATAAACAACACCTTAAATTTAAAAGCGATGAATTACATCAAACACCTGAATGCAGTTTTCCTGCAATTCTCGAAGGACAATCGATTAAATCCTTCACACATCAGCTTGTATATCGCATTGTTCCAAATATGGAATTACAGCCGTTTTCCCGAAGAATTTTACATCAATCGGGAGGAAGTGATGGAATTCTCTAAAATTGGTTCAAAATCAACCTATCATCGTTGTATCAAGGAATTAGATTCCTGGAAATATCTGATGTACAAACCATCCCACAATCCGTTCAAAGGGAGCCGGGTGTTGTTGTTTCAATTTGAGACAAGTGATAATCAGGTGGCGGACTTTCCCATACCAAAATCAGGACAAGCGTTGGTATCTGTAACAAACATGAATAAACAAATAATAAACTTTTATAAACTTGGGCAAGCCGAGAAAAAAAATGAAATTTTATCTTTTTTTAAAAAAGAAAACTGGCCCCAAATTGAGGCAGAAAAATTCTTCAATCACTACCAGGGAATTGGTTGGAAAATT
>DATCTJ010000030.1:0-7371 GCA_036568005.1 Lutibacter sp.
AGGGTCATTTTCAACATCAAAAACGAGAATAATCCCATATCAAAAATAGAAAGCAGTTCAACAATATCTCGAAAACAAGGAACAGGAGTATTTCCATTCTCAAATTCTTAAAAATGACACACTATAACATAGACATGCGGAGATTAGGAGCTATCGGAACCCGCCTCTTGTACTAAAATCCTTGATAATCGTTTGATTATCAAGGATTTTTTAATTTTAAAAATCTTGAAATGGCTTATGTCTATGTTTTATATTCAAAATCACTTCACAGTCATTATATTGGCAGTTGTAAAGATTTGAAAAACAGATTGTTTGAGCATAATAATGGCACTTTTGAAAATAGTTTTACATCAAAAACTAAAGAAAAAAATAGTTGGTAATAACTGTATATAATTTTTACTTAAATTTGAACTAGTACAAACCAACAAACATCCAACTAACGATTTGTTGCAGCCGAAAAATCTCCAATTTCATAGTTACACAAATCATAATACAAACTCGTTGTAATTTGAGAACTTGGATAATATACCAATTATTGGTATATTTGAATAAAATAGTATAAAAATGAACAAAAACACTTCAATATCACTAGGTAATTATTTTGACCAATTCGTTCAAAGCAGAATAAGAGAAGGTCGATTTAAAAATGTTAGCGAAGTTATACGCGCAGGATTAAGACTTTTGGAAGAAGAAGAAAGCAAAGTAACTGTATTGAGAAACGCAATTCAGGATGGAATTGATAGCGGAGTTGCTCAAGATTTTGACCCAAAAAAACATCTTGAATCTCTAAAAGCAACAAAACACTCAAATGGCTGAATTTAAATTGACGAATAAAGCTGTTGAGGATTTATCGAAAATTTGGGATTATACTTTCGAGGTTTGGTCTGAAAATCAAGCCGACAAATATTATGAGATGCTGATTGCTAGTTGTCAAGAAATAGCAGACAATCCACTTTTAGGAAAAAACTATGACGGAATTACGCAAAGTCTATTCGGTATGAAAACGAATCGACATGTCATTTTCTACCGAATTTTAAATGAAAGTTATGTTGAAATTACCCGGATTTTACATGAACGAATGGATTTAAAAGAAAGAATATTCGAATAAAAACAACACACAACACCTCATAAAATTAACACTTACATTTAAACTAAATTTAAACCGTACAAATCTCAAAAAAACCCGTTGTGCGTCATTATTGGCGATTTCCAATAAAATTATACCATGAAAGAATTTGAATTTATACTTTATGTCTCAAATCAAGAAAAAAGCACGAGGTTTTACGAAAATTTACTTCAGCAAAAACCCAGTTTAAATGTTCCCGGAATGACGGAATTTAACCTAACGGAAGCCGTAAAACTAGGGCTCATGCCCCAAAGCGGCATCGCGAAAATTATTTCTCCGCCAATGCCAAATCCAAAAAACGGAAATGGCATTCCAAGATGTGAATTATATTTGAAAGTCAATCATGCAAATGAATATATTAAACGCGGCATTTTGCTTGGAGCAACGGAAATCAGTGAATTAAAAAATCGTGATTGGGGAGATAAAGTTGGGTATATTGCTGATTTGGACGGACACATTATCGCTTTTGCAGAAAAAGGAAAAACAAAATAAGCTACGCGTAACAAGCCTTAACCAATCAATGGCTTGGTCTGTGCATACTTGGAAAACACTATGAATTTCCCAAAGCCGGTTTTTAGCTGGAGCGATTTGTGCCTAAAAAGACCGCAGTTCATTTACACAAATGTTGCCGACAATTAAAAAAACACACAATTGATACCATTTAGAACGATTGCAACATTTACTTGACCTAAACCCCATAAAATTATATATAATTTTTAACTGATTTGCAGTTTGACTCAGTATAATTGTTCAGCCAGCTTATGGCAGCCTCTCTGGTAGAGAAAACTTGATATTTAGACGTATTATCTTTAATTAAAGATTGAAATAACATTGCAAAAGCTGTCTCCTTTGGAGTGTCCAATATTATTGCCATAATTATAAAATCGTATTTTTCAATAACTTTGAGGTATTCTTCTGCCAGTAATGTTAAATCATTTGAATGAAAATTTGCAAAGGCTTTTTTAAAATCTATCAATATTTTCAAAAACCTAGGATAGGACTTATTCTCTTTTATAGCAAGACTACTTTCAATTAATTCTTCTATGGTTATATTTCCTTCAAATTTTGATTCCAGTATGGCAGTTCGATGATTATATTTTGCAGAACCCATGTTTTTTTTTATATTTTGGCTTTTAACTATTTTAACTATTTTGGATATAGGAGGTTGCGCTATTGATAACATAATTTTCTATAATTATATATTTAATTGGAAATATCTTCAAAGTTAACAATCTGAGTTTTAAAAAACGCAGGATAATCCTTACTAAAAGTAAGGATTATCCTTACTTTTAGTAATGGAAATTGCCGTAGATTTATTCACTAAATTTTACTTGAAATTGCGTAACTATTTCATCATAAATAAAGAGCCAAATTCAATTCAATGCATTAAAAATGTGTTGAAAGATTATCATGAACTTAATTGTATCGGTGTTTCCGATGAGTATGATCACGCGTTAAACTTTATATTAAAGGAAACTCCCAATTTGGTGTTTTTTGATTTAGACAACACTTTTGAAAAACCATTTGAACTAATAAATGAGCTGAATTTACTATTTAGTGATTATTTCCCGGTTTTTATTGCAATCTCTTCTTCAAAAGAAAAAGCATACGAAGCAATAAAAAATGGTTTTTTTGATTTTATATTAAATCCACTGTCAGAATTGGAAATTAGGAAGTCCATTTTAAAATTTCAAAAAAGAAATCCTGCCATTATCAACAAGAATATTTGTTTAAAATCGAATAAAGATTATCAATACCTAAATACAGATGAAATTCTTTTTTTAAAAGCCGATAACAATACCACAGATTTTTATATGAGTGATGGTAATATTATAAGCGCTTTTAAAACACTAAAAACTTTTGAAGATGTGCTTCCCGAAAATTTTCTGAGAATTCACAAAAGTTATATCATAAATAAAAACTTTGTTTCTAGAATTCAATATGGCAAATTAATATGCACTATTAAAAAAAATAGCTACGATATTCCGTTTACCAAAACCTATATTGACAATATTGAAATTATGAAAAAGGCATTGTCGCACAATTCCTTCCAATCGCTAAATTAAGTTTTCCTTTCAAGCCCTGCTGTTTTACTCCTGCAAATAGTGCTTTCACTAAAAGTGGATTTATTAATTGGTTAAGTGCTTATTGTAATAATATCTTCGCAATAATAAAAGCTTTTACTGGAGTATAAGGAGATTACATTTATGGATCCCATACTTTTTACCATTCACAAAATTAATTAAAGCCAATATTTGGCAAATAATACTGTTATAAATCTTAAAAACCCTATTTTATGAAAACTTTTAAATATTTTATTGCACTTTTTGTAATGCTTAATGCATTCACATTCACTTCTTGCACCTCAAATGACACTGAAGAAGACCAATTAACAATTACAACCCAAGATACATTTGCTACGGGTGAAGATGAAGCACCTCCTATGGGGAGAAATTAAGAATTAATGTACTAAGTTTATACCAAAACCAGCATTCTTTAACATAATTATAATAAGAAACTGTCATAAAAATATTTTACCAATCTGAATTTGTTTAAATGATTAAACAGGTTCAGATTGATGATTTTCAAAACTTTTTAGAAGCCTTTTTTTTAGTAGATTTGTTTTTTGAATCTTAACTGCATTGAAAACAATACTACCTACATACAAACGCATACTTCAATTATTTTTTTTAGTGTTGCTTGCAACTACAGTAACAAGATGCCATGCACCCAATCAAGATCCTACAACCAAATTAGTTGAAGTTGACAGTATTTCCATCTGGATTCAAAATGCGAAGAATCAATCGATTACTCTTGAAAACAGGAAACAAGGAATATATAAAGCATACGAACAGAACAGTTTCCAAAGAAATGATTCCGTTAAAAATCGCAATTTAGCAAAACTAGCTTATGAAGGGTATCAATTAAAGGATTCTGTATTCTTTTTAAAAGCTAATCTCGAGGCCCAGAAATTATCGACAAAACTACGAGATACTTTTGGAATTGCCGATACACATTGGAGCTATGGCATGTATTATCTGGAAAAGGAGCTTAATGACAGTGCTTATTACCATTATTATGAAGCCTATAAGTACTTTCAAGTAGCAAAGCATGAATTTTTTGCCGGAAAAATGCTCTACAATATGGCCATAATACAAAAAGATGTAAAGGATTATACAGGGAGTGAGGTTTTAACCTTTCAAGCCATTTCTATATTTAAAAAATTAGACAAGTATAATGAGCTTTATTTGTGTTACAACCTTTTGGGGATTATTTATAATGAAATTCAAGAATATGATAAAGCCATTCTGTATCATATTAAAGCATTGGAAAACTTAGAAAATGTAGCACAAAAAGAGACATTTAAAGAATCTAGTTTAAACAATTTAGGTTTGGTATATCAAAAACAAGGGAATTATATAAAAGCGATTGAATATTTTAATACAGCATTGAAATCTAGTGATCTAAAACGTCAAAATATTATTTTATATTCTCGACTAATTGACAACCTTGCTTACACTGAATTTTTAAATGGTGACAATACTAATTTACCACAAGAGTTTTATTTCGCCTTAAAATTAAGAGACAGTATTAATAATGTCTCTGGAATTATAATGAGCAAATTGCATTTGGCAGAATTTTACATAAAATATGCCGATACAGTTAAAGCTTTATTAAATGCTGAAGAAGCCCATACATTGGCTAAAGAGGTCAGCAATAACAGGGATGTTTTGGCGTCATTACAGTTACTTTCAACATTAGACAGCAAAAACGCAAGCCGTTATTTTAAAAATTATGCGATTTTAAGTGACAGCCTCCAAATAGAAGAACGTAAAATAAGAGATAAGTTTACAAGAATCCGCTTTGAAACGGATGCTTATATTGAAGAGACAGAAATGCTTTCAGAGCAAAAATTGAAGATTTCTATTGCAGCTGTTATAGCGGTATTGATCCTTTCATTGCTGTATTTTCTAAAAGTGCAACATGGTAAAAACAAGGAGCTTCTTTTTGAAAAAAAGCAACAAAAGGCAAACGAAGAAATTTATTCTTTAATGTTAAAGCAGCAGTCATCTTTGGAAGAGGGGCGATTAAGAGAGCGTCAAAGAATATCGGAAGATTTGCATGATGGTGTGTTGGGTAAAATTTTTGGAACCAGACTGGCACTGGGGTATTTAAATATTAAAGGTGATGATGAGATTCTTACACAGCACAAACTTTACGTAGATGAATTGCAAAATATTGAAAAGGAAATAAGAACAATTTCACACGAATTAAAGAATGAAATATTATCGTCACAAACCGATTTCATAAAAATAGTGGAAGATTTATTAAAAACACAAAGTGAAATTAGCAACTTTAAATATAGAATCGTTAATAATAAAGCTGCTTGGGATACAATTGATAATAAAATTAAAATCAATTTTTACAGAATAATACAAGAAGCCATTCAAAATATCAATAAATATGCAAAAGCCAAGAATGTTATAATAGAATTCGATTTAATTGATAACGATATTTCCCTTAATATTGAAGATGACGGCCTTGGTTTTGACAGTAAGAATAAAAGTGCCGGAATCGGTTTGAAGAATATGAAATCCAGAGTTTCTAAACTAAATGGCAATTTCGAAATCAAATCTACTATAAATAAGGGCACAAAAATTAGTATATTTGTTCCTGTTGATGCTGATAATTATGATAAAAGTTTATAAAGTTTTATTGATTGATGACCATCCAATAATATTGGAAGTTTATAAAATGGCTTTAAAAAATACCAGTTTTGTTATTGAGAACATCTCTTTTGAAATTGAAACCGCCCACAATTCTGACATTGCTCTTCAAAAAATAGCAATTGCTTCAAAATCGGATGGTTTCGACATTATTTTTTTAGACATCAAATTGCCGGCTTCCTCTGATGGAAAAGTTTTATCGGGTGAAGATATTGGTGTGAGAATAAATCAAATGCTTCCCAATGCAAAAATAATTGTTTCAACAACTTTTAATGATAATTATAGGGTTCAAAATATATTGAAAAATGTAAATCCTGATGGGTTTTTAATAAAAAACGATATAGATACCGATGAATTAATTGAAGCGATTAAGACTGTAATTTTTGATCCACCATATTACAGCAAATCTGTTATAAAATTACTGCGCAAACAAATCTCAAGTGACTATTTATTGGACAGAACTGACAGACAATTATTGCATGAGTTGTCTATTGGCACTAAAATGAAAGATCTCCCCGATGTCCTTTTTATGTCAATAGCCGGAATCGAAAAAAGAAAAAGACAACTTAAAGAAATGTTTAATGTTCCCGATAAAGAAGACAGGGAATTGGTTATAAAAGCGAAGGAGAAAGGGTTTATTTAGCAGATAAAGACTTTATCACCTGACTTCCGCACATTTTTAGATTTTTCATTTTGAAAGGCTTTAACATTCTGTAATTCAGCATTTTAATATTTTTAATTTTTCTATTTTGGGTGTTAAATTATTTTTACCATCGTTATTATGTTTTATTGCTGAAAAGTTAGCCTAACCGCGAAACTCGCAAAGAAATACGTAGTGTTCGCAAAGTTTTAAATTTTTAAGCAGCACTTTGCGTTCCTTGCGCTAAAGCCTGGCGTCCCTTGCGGTTAAAATCAGAGGAAAACAGGAGAGTTTGATTTTTTCTGTTCCAATGGGCCATTGAAAAGATTTTGAATAACATTACCTCACACAAATTAAAAACTGATTTATTGGTGAAAAAAGTAATCGATATTTTACAAATTATATTGCATTTGGAAGTTTATAATCTGCAACTAAATGCGTACATTAAAAAGACATTGTTACTAACAGATGAACACAAAACTATTGCTAGAATCTTTGATTTTTGATTCTGGGTGTTAAAATTCGGAAGTCAGGAAAAAGGGTTTATTTAGCAGATAAACACTTTATAATTTACACAAATAATGGTATTAATTTAGGTTTAAATCTTTTAGGATGAAACGAGCCATAACAAATTTTGATACACATAGGAATGATTAATGGCGAATTTACCTACCGGCAGGCAGGTTTACCTGCCGACAGGCAGGCAGCAGCTATACCAACAAAAAAATAAAAATTGAACAGATGAAACATCCATGACTACATTTTAGACACACAGGGGAATGATTATCTTTGTTGGATAATTAAACTTAAATAAAATGGACACAAAAAATGAAGTAGTATTTGAACAAGTTATTGAACGAGGCTGTGGCATTGATGTA
>DATCTJ010000031.1:0-33162 GCA_036568005.1 Lutibacter sp.
TAATCCATATAAAAATCGTGCATAGCCCTGCGCAATACGATGTGCTTATCCAGCACTTCCATTTGTCCGCGGCCAATACCCGCCACAATATTGCTCATTCTATAATTGTAACCAATTTCACTGTGCTGGTAATGTGGGGCAATGTCACGGGATTGGGTGGCAAAGAACACGGCCTTCTCTTTTATTTCCTTGCTTTTGGCCACCAAAGCGCCACCACCTGAAGTAGTGATAATTTTGTTGCCGTTAAAAGACAGGATACCAATATCACCAAAAGTACCGCATTTCTTGTTTTTGTAAGTGCTTCCAAGTGCCTCGGCACTGTCTTCTATCACCGGAATCTGGTATTTGCTGGCCACCGCCAAAATAGCTTCTGCTTTAAAGGGCATTCCGTATAAATGTACAGGTATGATGGCTTTGGGCTTTTTTCCTTTTGCGATGCGGTCAATAATCGCATCTTCCAGCGCCTTCGGACACATATTCCAAGTGTCGGCTTCACTATCGATAAATACCGGTGTGGCGCCCTGATATTTTATGGGGTTGGCAGAAGCTGAAAAGGTTAAACTTTGGCAAATTACCTCATCTCCGGCTTTTACGCCCAATATAATAAGACCTAAATGTATGGCAGCCGTACCTGAACTTAAGGCGCCGACAAAAACATTTTGCTTAAGATAGGTTTCTAAATCCTGCTCAAAACCGTTAACGTTAGGGCCTAAAGGCGCTACCCAGTTTGTATCGAAAGCTTCTTGTACGTAGCGTTGTTCTGTACCACCCATGTGCGGAGATGACAGCCAAATTTTTTTGTTCATATGTAGATATTTATTGTTTTTAATTGGTCATATGTAATTGGCGACTATTTATTATTTTGATTTAGTGTCGCCGAACCTTGTTTCGCATATCTTCATTGGTGTTTGTATCGTGTTTCCATTATGCTCATTTCATTCCCTTTAAAAATTTGCAACACTGTTTTCATAATTATTTTAATATCTAACCACAAATTCTGTTGTGTATAATAGACTAAATTCATTTGTACCTTATCGGGAAAAATAATTTCGTCATTATATTTTAGCGGGTTTTCCTGCTGTGCCAATAAGGTTTCTTCGTTGGCGTATTTTAAAGTGGCCAAACTGGTAAGGCCGGGTTTTAATTCGAGAATTTTTCTTTCTTCTCCCTGCAGCTTGTCGTAATAGCCCGGAATATCAGGGCGCGGACCCACCACACTCATATTGCCGATAAGCACATTCAATAACTGTGGGAATTCGTCTATTTTGGTTTTTCGGATAAAATTGCCAAACCACGAAATTGTTTTTTCACCCCCATGTTCTCTCATTGACTTTAATTTGTAGATCTTAAAAGACTTTCCAAATTGCCCTATTCTTTTTTGAATAAAAAGTCCGTTGGATTTGGTATCTAATGTGGCCAAAAGCCAACATACCATAATGAGCCAGCCAAATAAAGCAATGCCAAGTAAAGCGAAGAGGATGTCGAAAATACGTTTAGCCATTAAAATCTTAAGCTTTTGTTTGATTTAATTTGAATAGGATTTGTTTGTCCTATCTAATTTAAGCTAAAATAGGTATTCTTTTTTTCTTTTTGATTTTAACTTTAAGTGAGCTTGATGGTTTTTGTTAGTTCAAACCGGGGCTTCGAAGTCGGGAGACTTCGAAGAGTGGACTACTGGTAAATACGACACCAGGCGGTTGAAGCTGTAACAGCTTGTTTATTTTAGATGAAAATTCCATACCTGCAGTATATATATTAGGCCAAATACAAACTATTAACCCTTACTTGGTTTAAAAAACCTAATTTTAATACACTGAATATGCCAATTCAATAAAATATAAACTATACGCAACTCAAAAAATATAATTCATTTTTTAATATTGCTTGGCTCTAGTTTAATTGAGTGTTGATATTTAATTTCAAATCCATATTTCGGAGGTTTCAAGTTGATTCGAACGTAGAAAATTCAATTATTCCCTTTAGGCTTAGGGTAAAAATAATTGAATTTTCGGCCCTTTGCTCTTTCCTGGTCGCAACTGAAAAAAGAAAGGTTTTCCGTTGTTGGCAAAAGCTAAACCTAAAGTGACAAAAAGGAAAGTTGGGTTTAATAGCAATAATCCTGTAAATGCAACAACAAAATCCATAACGGGTTTAAAAAAAAATTTATACAATTTCATTCCCGGGTGTATTTATAAGATTATAAGGCATTACTGTAATGGCATTGCTTCTTTTTTGTATGCTATTGCCGCCATAAATAATGTATCCGCCTTCTGTTTTAGCCAATTTGTTCCAATATAATAATCCTTTAAAATAATCATTGGTAATTGTTTGTCCCGATTTAATTTCAATGGGGATCATTTCTAAACCCTTATCAATTAACAAATCAATTTCATTGCCGGTGTTGTCTCTCCAAAAATAAAGATTGTTTGTTTTTGCCTTGTTGAATCGGGTTTTAAGTAAATCCACAATCACCATATTTTCAAACAGCGCCCCTTTAAAAGGATGCAACTCCAATTGATCGCTGTTTTGAACGCCCAATAGTGCCGATGCCAAACCTGTATCATAAAAATAGAGCTTAGGCATTTTTACAACGCGCTTGTTGAAATTTTTATGATGCGGTTGCAAACGAAATAGCACAAAACTAGTTTCTAATATACCAATCCATGCCCCAATTGTTTTTGTGTCGACTCCAACTTCTACCGCCAAGCTGTTCATATTTAACAACTGGCCAATTCTTCCGGCGCAAAGCTTTACAAATCGTTCAAAAGTCACCAAATTGGTGATGTTTTTTAGCAAGCGAACATCTCGTTCAATATAGGTTCTTATATAATTTGCATACCAAAGTGTTGTGCCTATTTCATCGCTATATAAGGATGGGTAAAAGCCCTTAAAAATGATTTCGTTGCTGCTGCTTTCTTTGTCGATTATTTTTATTTCGTTGAGCGTTAATGGCAATAAATGAAGATAGCCAAGCCTGCCTGCCAAACTTTGTGAAATAGATTCCTGTAATAAAAAATTGTTTGACCCTGTGATGATAAACATTCCGTTAACGGCAGATTCATCCAATATTTGTTGCAGGTAAGAAAAAAGTTCGGGGACTCTTTGGGCCTCATCCAGCACTGCCCCATTGGGATAATTAGCTAAAAAACCCCGCGGATCTTCCAAGGCATACAAACGCACATCGGGATTTTCAAAATTTACATAGGCTTTGTTTTTAAAAATATGGCGCACTAAAGTTGTTTTGCCCGATTGCCGAGGCCCAATTACCGCTACCGCCTTAAACTGGGCGGCCAATAATATGATTTCTTTTTCAGCTTCTCTTTGTATCATACTACAAATATATTACAATTATGGAATACGATTCCATAATTGTAAGAGTTTTTTTAGTGCGTTAATGTTTTGAACTTATTTTTATACTTTTTTTCCAGCTTTAATTTCTAGAGACTTCAAAGAGCGTTTACCTTATTGTTTGAATAAAAAGTCCGTTGGATTTGGTGTCTATGGAAGCCAAAAGCCAACATACTATAATAAGCCAGCCCAATAAACACAAGCCAGTGATGGCGAATAGGATGTCGAATAGTCTTTTGGGCATTTAAACTTTAATGATTAAATTATTTAAATTTAAGAATCACATTTCAAAATACAATTCCGTTTGCTTCATCAATTTTTTAAATTTTGCGAGATTATTTCTTTTTAGCAAATCAATATTTTTCCTTTTCCAAGTAATTGCCGGATAATTTAGAAATTGATAATCTGTGTCATTGGTGTTGCCAAGCATAAAATCAATCAAAAAGGATTTATCTTGAGCAGAAAGTAAATTTTTCACTTCCATAACAAGCAGAGATCGGATTTCTTCAAACTGATTATAGGTAAATGGACTGTCGGTCATTCCATCAAACTGATTTACAAATGCCTGCCTTTGATCTAAGAAATTTGGCGACAGCAACTCATGAATTGGACGATTACTTGATAACAAGCAAAATAATAAACCACTTTTAATATCCTTTAGCTGTTCTTTTTTCAACAAAAATTGATGCATATCAAAGATATCTCTTGGATGTTGCCTATCTAACGCAGCTATCATCTTACCGCCAAACAATTGGCTTTTAGGAACAATGCGCGCTTCCACAAATTGATTGAATGTATCTTGTGCCAGGATGGATAACGGCATCAATTCAACTGGAGCCATAATACCTCTATTTATGGTATTGACCTCAATTTTTACCATTGATTCGCCTAGTTGACAAAACAATTTATATTCCTCTTTTTGAAGTGAGGGTGGAGATACCACAATTCCCGGAATAATTTCAACAAGTCTATTTGCGATATCAATTAAACGCAATTGAATATGCTCCAAATCGGTTTCTCTCGGGCCGAAAGGGATATAGGTAATATCAATATCTACGGATAGCCTTGGCATATTGTGGTGAAATAAATTAATGGCGGTTCCGCCGTGCAAGGCAAACGACTCAATTTTTAACACCTCGGGCAATAAGCGCAACAGCAATGAAACTTGTTTCATATAGCTTAATGTCATAGCATCAATGATTTAGGTACTGTAATTTGATACTTGGCATTATACACGCCATTTTCAACTATTTTTCGCTTACCCGCACCTAAATTGATGCGCTCTAATTTCAAATAATTGAACCAGCTATGACCACTTTTTTCCGCCAAAAAAAGAAACAATCGTTTCACTTTAATGGAGGTACATTGCTCCAACAATAACTGAACATCATTTGGCTTTAGGGTGTTTAAACCTTCCATAATTTGGGAGGCTTCCACAAGGTCAAATTGTGCAGGGCTCATCTCTAAACACTCTAAAATGGCTCTTGCCGGACTTGAAATTTTAATTGAAAATTTTTGATGTTGAAAATCAACCAATCCCAAATTGGGAGGCAATAGGTTTCGCTTCATCATTATTGGTATCTCACGCCAAACATATTGCTTAAACCATTTTGGTATATTAAATTTTTTTTCAGAAAACAAATAAACTTTTTTATCACCCATTTTAATATAATGCGAAAATCCCTGCAACTGCAAAGAAGTTGGGCCTCCAATATGCACATTTTTAGCGGCTTGCTGCATAGCATAAAGCGCTCCATATACATCAATGGTATCTCCTTTTCTTTTGAGTGCCCCATTGCCTATTGATTCCAGCCATTGGCTTTCTTTATATCGTCGCTGCAATTCATAAGAGTACCCTTTGGCATGCAACCACGATGCCAATACAACAACTCCTTGGGGTATATCTTGTAGTAATTGGTTTATTTTAGACTCTATATATGTACTCATAGTACAAATATATATATTTATTTAAACTAAAATATAAATTACCCTTTTATTTAAACCATAAAAGACTTGCCAAATTGCCCTATGCTGTTTGAATAAAAAGTCCGTTGGATTTGGTGTCTATGGAAGCCAAAAGCCAACATACTATAATGAGCCAACCCAATAAACACAAGCCAGTGATGGCGAAGAGGATATCGAACAGTCTTTTTGGCATTTAAACTTTCGTTATTATATGATTTAACATTAATATTCCATGTCTAAATTAAGAAATATAACGCTGTTTTTCTTTTTTGCATCGCCCAAAAAAGAAACAAAAAAGACTAGGCTGATTATAATTTTCTTTAAAATTAGTCCGTTTTAGCTTTACCACTCCCACGCACCGTCTGGCTCGTTCTCTAAAAACAGCTACTAGCTGTTTTCTTAACGTTCCGCCCTAGACCGCCGAGATGTAACGTTAAAGTATTGGCTTTTTCAGTCGGCTCTTTGGATTGCTGCTTCGCCCCACGCTAAAGTATTTGATATTTTAAGACGAAAATAATAATAGGCCAGTTTTTTCATACTGTTATTCATTTTTTAATTGTCTTTGCGAATGAAAACCAGTGGAATTAAGAAATCTGTTGCTATTTAAGATTTCGTTAGTTCGTTGACAGGTTGCCGTACCGAAATCCCGATCTATCGGGATCGGCACAGGCTTTTGAAATAAGTTGACCGATTTTTGAAAAAATAGCATATGTATTCTTTTTTTTTTTGATTTTAACTTTAGTGATGGGAGATAGTTTTTGTTAGTTCAGAGATGCAGCTTCGAAGTCGGGAGACTTCGAAGAGCGGTTGTTATCTTAAAATAAATAATCCTGCATTGTTAAAAACTTTTCTTTTTTCACATTTAAATTCCTTTTATCTTTGTAATGCAGATGATTAGTGTGTGTAAAACTGAAACAAAATGGTTTTTTTAGTGCTAAAACGAATTCAAATTATTAAAGTTCAGTTTTTATATTGATAAGGTGTTAATAAATAATACATTTAGAAGCAGCATAAACACTTATATTTGTATAACAAAAAGTCTTAAAGCGTCAACTTTAAGACTTTTAAATGTGGTAACGCTAAAAGAAGCATCAGATTTTTTTCAATACACAAATCTACATTACTTCTTTAAGCCTACCTAAAATTTTAACAAAAAATTTTAGCACATATCAAATTATGTGCCCGGTAGCTATTATGACATAATAAAACCTGCAAAACACCCATACTTCTTTTTAATAGATTGCTATGCGAATCAATCAAGTCGCGATTTTTTTGTTTATACGTTAAAGGTGTGTTCAAAAGCGAAGTCTTTAGAGAGGCGTCTATAAGTCCTTTCATAATTTTTAAATTTAATATTAATAAAATGATTAAATATTCATTAAAAGAACGCATCAATCCTACGGATTTGACTGCGCCAAAAAAGTTGTATCCCGTTAAACAATCCCAGGAAGAATTAACCCTGAGAGATTTTGCAAAACGCATCAGTCGTGAAAGTACCATAAGTATGATGGATACTATGGCGGTACTTGAAGGTTTATTGCAAATTATTCCCGACGAAATCGTGAATGGCAAAATAATTAAATTGGGCGATTTCGGCACTTTTAGAACTACCCTGTCTGCTGATGGTGTAGCTACTGAAGGAGAGTTTACGGCAACTAAAATTAAAAAGTTAAATATTAGATTTAGGCCAGCCCGTGAATTTAGAAATTTATTGGCTTCCGTAAAGTTCGAAAAAGTGTAACTGTATATTTTTTCCAAGTTCTAACAGAAGGTAAGCTCGCTTACCTTCTTTTTTTGTCCCATTTTTTAATCAGACTTCCCTAATTTTTAAAATAAGTTGCCCATCTTTTGAAATAAGTTGCCCGACTTTTGAAATAAGTTGCCCATCTTTTGAAATAAGTTGTCCATCTTTTTGAAATAAGTTGCCCATCTTTTGAAATAATAAAATATGAATTCTTTTTTTGTTTTTGATTTAACTTTAAGTGAGCTCGATGGTTTTTGTTAGTTCAAACTGGGGCTTCGAAGTCGGGAGACTTCGAAGAGCGGGGGCTTTCTTGGTATTTTATAATTTTGCCGGGATTGCCAACAACAACCGCGAAATCAGGCACATCCTTAATAATTACTGTTCCAGCGCCAATAGCTGCCCATTTACCAATGGTGATGCCAGGAATAACACAAGCTCCAATACCGATGTGCGTGCCTTCTCCAACTTTTACACCACCTGCAATTGAAACGCTTGGAGAAATATGCACAAAATCTTCCAATATGCAGTCATGTTCAATAATAGCTCCCGAATTGATAATCACATGAGCGCCTATAACCGTATCTACGTTTATTACGGCATTGGGGAAAACAACTGTTCCTTTATTTATTATAATATTTTCGCAAATCACCGCAGATGGATGAATTACGCTAAAAAAATCGGCTTTAAAATTTTCTGCAATTTGCTTTCGAATCCTATTGTCTCCAATGGCGATGATGCTTTTTTCTAATGCGATGTTTTTAATTTCTGAGGAATGATATACAGGCAATCCCATAAGTTTTGTCGCTTTTGGGTTGTCATCTATAAAACCTTTCAAATCTCTTTTTTTTGCCAATAAAATACTTGCAATTACTTTGCCGTGGCCACTCGCTCCAAAAATATACATCTTATTCTCCTTTAAATTTTTCCATAGTGACTGATGTTGTTGAAGAAATATCCTCTCGTACCACCACCTTTTTTATGGTTAAAAATATTATTTTCAAATCTACTAAAAAACTCTGGTTGTCCACATACCACACATCATATTCGAATTTTTGGTTCCAACCTATGGCATTTCTTCCGTTTACCTGTGCCCAACCGGTGATTCCCGGTTTTACTTCGTGGCGGCGGTTTTGAGTTTTACTATACAAAGGCAAATATTCCGGTAATAAGGGCCGTGGACCTATCAAACTCATTTCTCCTTTTAGCACATTAATTAATTGGGGCAATTCATCTAAAGAGGTTTTGCGCACAAAAGCGCCTATTTTGGTTAAACGTTGTACATCGGGCAATAAATTTCCCTGCGCATCCTTTTTGTCGTTCATGGTTTTAAACTTCACAATTTTGAAGATTTTTTCATCCTTACCCGGACGTAATTGGAAAAAGAAAGGTTTGCCATTGTTGGCTAGTGTTAAACCAATGGTTACCATTAACAACAATGGACTCAAGATGAGTAAACCTAGTAGAGCTATGATAAAATCTAGTATTCTTTTAAAGAAGGTTTTATACATAAAATTGTTCAATCATTGATTTATTAATTTGTTGATGCGTTTAATCATGTAATTATTTGCTCGCGTGATTGGGATTAATTGCCCTTTAATTATTGTGGGATTTTTTAAAAATAGTCAGTCGGAGACTGAAAAACATTACCTCAAAGTCGGGAGACTTTGCGGAGCAGGTTTAGGGTACATTTGTTTTTATATTTATAACTGCAAATTTTATTTATAATTTATAAATCATTCATCCGATGTTCATCAATTATTTTTAGATAGCAATTTTAGTTTGATACTATTAAAACTCAATGATTTTAACTGACGAGAGAGAAAATACACCAGGTAACAATCTTTCTGAAACAGAATAGAAAATACCAATGGAATATAGGTTTTAAAAACCTAGGTAATTAAACACACTCCAGCTGCATTTAATTGAGAGTATAAATCTAGAGATCAAATACTTGAAAATAAATTATAGTATTAATAAAATAGGAGCTTTTAAAAATTTGGAAAATTTTAAAGCTTTGCTTGTTTACAATTTATATAACTTAGGTATAGAATTAACAATTTTTATCGCCTCTTCAAAATTGATTCCAACTGCATCTAGATACCATTTTATATTTTGGTAACGTGGCTGATTTTCATCTTCAACCAATTCTAATGCGCGTTCTCTAGTTATTTGCCCTTCTCGGATTTCATTACTTCTAAAAGTATCATGTTCTGTGAAGCCAGCAACTGTATAATAAATGTAATTGTAGAATGCTGCCGTTCCATCACCAATCCGCCAGGTTGTATTTGTGTCGGGCGATTTTTCCCAATCATAGAGTTCAAGGGTTTCATCTAATACATTTTCATCCCATCTCCAATAATCAAAAATATGAAAATAATCGCTTTTTTTTGTAAAGCTACGGTAGTACTCACCAGATAGCGTGTCCCATAGTGAATCATTAAAATACCCCGGACTTTCAAGCATTGCTTTTAACCGAAGATATTGATAACGCATTTGCTTCATAGCGCCATGACTGTAAACTCTTTTTTCTTCAAAATCAGGTGGCACACCAAGAAAGCCTGATTTGAAATGAGTAACTTCAAGTGGATTAATCCCCCAAAGATTTAAACTGATGCCAGTTTGCTTTTTCACGGTTTCAACATGGCGGAAGAAGTGTTTGTCACCAGCAGTAAGAATACTTATCATACCTAAATGTGGTGATTTTAACCATGCACGTAGGTTGTTTTCAATATGTTTCCTTTTTTTCTCAATATCATCAGCAACTATTATATTTTCCACCCCTAATTCAGCACACATCCGGCTAATATTTCTTCTGCCTAAATCTGTAACCATTCCCCAATCATAAGTATAGGTTATAGGATTCATTTTAAGTTCTTTTACTATAAGATGCAAGCCATAACAGCTGTCCCTACCACCTGAAAATGGCACAATACAATCATTCCCATTTGTGCGACGATAAGACTCTACTAGTTTAAATAATTCTTCTTTAGGCCTTGGAACATTTCTTAATTTATAATTTCTACAATAATTACAAACGCCATCTGAATCGAAATTAATATAAGGCATTGTTTCCGGCAAAATACATTTTGTACATCGCTTCAACTCAGGTTTTGGGTATTCAAGCAATTTTTCTTCTGAGGACAATAAGGGTAGCGCAGAAATTAGATTCGTTTTTCTATTGGCGTTATCAACAATCTTAATTGTTTTATCAGAAGACTCAATGTCAATTATCACTGCTTCTTTAATTTGCCTAACCTCTTGACATTCAATTAGGTTTAACGCATAACTCTCAGATGAAAAATAGAGGTTTTGGTCCTTCTTGCCGAGGTATAGACTCCCGTTATTTGAAAAGAGAAGAAGTTTACCTAATTCTGGAATTGCCAAAGCACAAGAAACTGTTCCTTTGCACAGCTCTAATATTTTATTTGGTATATTCTCTAAATCTTCACCATTATCGAGATAATAACTTGCGATGGCTGCAATAACTTCTGTATCAATTTGAAGATTAGGTTTTTTATCGAGCTTTGGCCAGATTGCTTCATGATTAACAACAATTCCATTATGAAGAACACAAATACCATCCCTTACAACTGGTTGATTATCTGACAATCCATTAGTAATTAATCTACTATGCCCCATAGCCAAAGAACTGGCATAAGGATTAACTTTGTTAAGCAACTTGGTTATTTGGTAATCTGCCCGATGTACCTGATAGGTATTGTTTTGGATAAAGACAAGCCCACTAGAGTCTTTACCTCTCTGTTGGGCATGTTCAGCCAAATTTTTAAGTTCTGTTTTTTTTATACCCGCTGTTGATATAATTCCAAAAATTCCGCACATTGTTTTGTTATGTATTAATAATTAATTTAAGAGTTATTCTAAACTACTTTTGAGCTAAGTGTATTTTTCTGATGCTACTAAGTTATGTATCAGGGATAAATAATCATCGGCCAGTTTTTCCCATTGTCTGTTTTGTATTAGCCATTGTTTGCCTCTTTCACCCATAGCTTCTAATTCTTCTGTTGGCATGGAATGAATCATTGTGATAGCATCTATTAAAGATTTTTCATCTTCAGCCGGAACAATTATTCCACTATCTGCCTCATTGATCATTGATGGAAAGCCGCTATAGGAAGCTAAAATCGGTTTTGCTGCCATCAGGTAATCAGTAAGTTTGTTTAATGACCAACCATAATCCCACACTTTACTTTTAAGTGTTGCAAAGTACAGAAGATTACATTGTGCAAGTATTTTTTTAACTTCCTGGCGTTCCACTTTAGCTATGAATTGAACATTACTGCATTCTTTTAAATCATTCATATAGGTTTCGCGTAAGCCACCCCCGCCAAGAATTATAAAATGCAGGTTTTTGTAATCTTTTAACTTTTTAATAACTGCTATAAAAGTGTCCAAGCCATTAGAAAGGCCAATACTGCCGGCATATCCAATTATAAACTTATTTTTGGGGATGTTATATTCAGTATTTACCGAGGCGCTAGACGAATCTTCCTGAAAGTGTTTTAAGTCGAACCCAAATGGAACACATTCAGTTTTGATTTCTTGGCCAGTAACTTTATTAACATGAGCCACAAGATTTGGCATAGTTCCTACAACAAGATCAGAATTTTTATATCCCCATCTTTCAATCCAAGCAAGAACTTTCACCATTGGATTTGAGGGGCTATAACCGCCTTCTTCAATTAGTGTTAATGGCCAAATATCTCTAATTTCAAAGATGAGCTTGCAATTGAACTTTTTCTTGAGTCGCATACCGTTAATAATTGACAAAAGCGACAGAGAAGATACGATAATCACATCTGGTTTACTTAGTAACTCCCTCTTTATCCAGAGCAATTTCCATTCATAGTCGAGCCAACTTAGCACTCGTTTAAAAGAAACTGTTTTTTGGTAATTAATAACCTTGATCCAAATTACTTTTATTCCATCAATAATTTGATGGTTATATATTTTTTTGAATTTCGGAAATTTCGCAAAATAGTTATCTACCGAAGAAATTATAGTTACGGCATGACCTTTTTTTACGAATACTCTAGACATTGCAAATAATCGTGTTTCAAAACCAACTTCTTTAGAAAGCGCATATTTTGAAATGATGAGGATTTTCATATAAAAATCATGTTTGAAAATTATTTATTATATATAGAAGCATCTTGAAATTTATAATATCCAAGTACATAACAATTATTTTTAATTTTTAATAAAATATCACTTAAAATGATTCTACTTCATGTTTCTTAAAAAAAGAGCAATATTAATCTTGCAAAGATTTTTTTATATAAGATTGAATTATTTGCGGTTTACCTGAAAGAGTCGGTAAGAATTCCTTAACCTCAATCCATTTAATAGGAAACTTTTCATTCAGATGTCCCTGTATTTTATTTTCAATATCTACACATATATCAGAAGTGAAATTTTCACCAGGAATATATTCTATTTCCATCCCATTTAAATCTCTTTGAACAACCTTAAATTGCTTAATTTGTGGAATAAATTCAAAAATTCCTGTAAAAAAATGAACTATCATATATTTACCCGAAGAAGTTTTCACAATATCTGTATCTCTTCCAATTATTCTTTCCATCATAGGGAGGTTTAAATCTCTTTTTGGAGGATACTTTTCACGGGGTAGCTTAATAGCTAAATCTCCAGTATCAAATCTAATTAACGGCATTGCGTAGGCATCTAAAGATGTTGCAATCACATGACCCATTTCGCCATCATTAACTTCATTACCATTATCATCTAAAATCTCAACATAGACATGGGGCGATAATATATAATAATATTGATTGTCTTTTTGAGTAGCGATGGTTAAATCTTCTGAAAGGCCATATGTATCAATAACATCACAACCAAAAGCTTCTTTTATTCTTTTTCTGTAATGTGGAAACATTTTATCGCCAAAGCTTATTGCTTTGTCGAATGTAACCCCGGTGATGTTTTTTCGGCAGCAAACATCAGCGAGTACATATAGTGAGGAAGCATAACCGGCAAGGTGCCAGTTTTTTTTCCCTTTTTGTTTTATCAGTAACTTCTCAACCTCATCATCAGATAGACCGAATGCAACATAATATTTAGTCCTTAACAAAAAATCTTTCAAAGATTTTACAAACCCTCTTTTAGAGGTCATTCCAGTTTGAAGAATCGCTTTCCCTGGATAAAAGTCAGCCCAGCCCCATAGCAATAAAATCAGAGCCTGCCCATTTGATATATCCTTTTTCTCTTTATAAATAATCCCTTGCTCACCAGAGGATCCACTAGTAACAGACTTGATCAGCTTAGACTTTGGCTTACTTAACATTGAGTCAATATTATTCCTGATTATACTCTTACGCATAATTGGAAACTGTTTTATCCATATATATGGATTATCATCTCTATATTGACTGTGTTTTCTGTAGAAAGGAATATTTGTTGAAGCAAAATTGAGAACTTTAAGTAATCTGGCCTGTGAATAAGTTTCAATTTCTTGCTCAGAAAGTGAAACAATCATACGCCATTTTTTTAAATCTTTCATCACGGTAGTGCCAGTCAATAAGTCACCTAACGGCATAACTATTTTTTCTAAAACAAAATTGAAGATTTTCATATAACAATTTAAAAATTAGGTTGGCGATTTTATCCAAAAAACACAAAAAGGTTCATAAAATATGTTTTTACTGCATATCTATAAATTGATCGTATTTGTACTTTCAAAAGATATTATTCTTACATCACCACTTTTGATTATTTACACTGTAAGTTTTTATAAAGATTGACAAGAATGGCTTCTTGGGACTCCCAATTGAACTCGGTTTTAACTGCATTTTTACCATTTTCGCCCATTTCTATAGCTTTTTCTGGATTATTAACTAAATATTGTATTGCATCTCTAATTTCTTGAAAGTTATGAGGATTGACACTAATTCCGCAATTATATTTTTTAATAATTTCATCCCATAATTTAAAATCTGTGCAAATTAGAGCCATACCAGCATTCATATATTCAAAAAATTTCAAAACACCAAGTGAACCTTCTTTAAAACCAACATTAGAAGTGTAGTCGAGACAAGCGATACCAATTGCGCTGTGACTGTATAACTCTTTAACTTGATTGTGAGGAATTCGCCCAATGTATTCTACTTTACCCCATCCTTTTGTCTGTTTAAGCTCGTTTAAATATATCTCTGTAATTGGTTCACCAGCAAGTATAAGTTTTGTCCCATTTGTTTGATCTAATGCTTTAAGGACATTCTCAAACATATAAGCATGATTAATTGCACCTGCAAAAGCAATATTTTCTTTGATATTGCTTTTTATTTCACAATCATTTGTTATAAATGGATAATTAGTTATTTGATAAGTCTCACTGTTTATTTTTTTAAACTTTTCAACAATTAATGGAGTAACTGAAATAACTGCATCAAATCTTTTAATCGCAAATACTTCATATTTCATAAAAACAAATGAGATCAAATTACGAAAAATCTTCGGAATCCACTTTTTTGTCTTTATTTGTACAGCCGTATCTTCATGTGAGTCATAAATAATTTTTTTCCCTTTCCTATGTAGCTTTAAACCGATTGGAATCAATTCTGGATCATGAAAATGATAAATTTCTGCATCTACTTCAACAGCTTTACTATAAATAGCTGTCGATCGCTTAAAAAAGCGTTGTAATCTGTTATTTACAAGCACTTTTAAGGAAATAAGCTTTACATTGTTCTTTATATCTTCAAATGCTGTATCACCACAGGCAATTAAAGTTACATCAAAACCATTGTTAGCAAGGCTTGTACATTCTTTTGTGAAAATGCGAACATCATCAATTGGATGGACGGATGTAAGGTGACAAATTTTTGGCATAGTATACTATCTCTATGTTATTTATAATATAGTCTCATATAAATGAGTCAATTTCAATGCTATCGTTTCAGAATTAAACTTTTTTTTACATTTACTCGAAATTTCTTTATTGTTATAAATATGATTATTTGAATACATATATAACAGAGCTTCTTTAAGTGCAACAATATTTTTTATTGGAATAAATATTCCATTATCTTTATTTATAAAATCTTCTGGCCCTCCGCATAAAGTAGCAATCACTGGTAACCCACAAGCTAGAGCCTCAATATAAACTACACCAAAAGTTTCAGTTTCTGATGCTAAAACAAATATATCACTTTGTTGCATAATTTTTGCAGTTTCACTTCGACTCAATCTTCCTAAAAGTTTTATTTGATTGCTTACATTTGCCTTATCTATTTTTATTTGCATGTGTTTATGTAATGGCCCATTGCCTATGATATCTAAATAAATATTTTTATTAAATTTCGAATTTATAAACGCATCAATTAATAAGCCGTGTCCTTTACCTTCAATCAAGTTTCCTACTGAAATAAATCGAAAATCCCTTTTAAGGATTTTATTATTATATTTAAAAACTTTTGTATCAACAATATTTGGTATTATATGACTTTCTTTCCCAAAGTGTTGATAAATTCTTTTGGAAAGTGCTGAAGATACTGAAATAATTTTATCGCAACTGTTAAAAGCTTTTCTACCAAAAAAGGAAGTGCTTTTTTTTAGTTTTGCCTTATTTATTAGGCTACTGTGTTCAGTTAATATTATTGGCAAATGAAATTTATTTTTTAAAATTGAGGTGAAAGCTCCAATTATCGTGAAATGCGCATGGACAACATCAGGTCTTCCTTCATTTTTTTCAATCCTCTTATATAAATAGGATAAACCAATCTTGCCAATAAAAAGCATTAACCATGATGGAATTCTCCCTAAAGGTATAGACAAACTATAAATTTTTATACCATCTTTTACAAGATAACTAAAACCCAATTTTCTATATCTCCTTAAAGAACGAAAGTCAATTACAGCAAAAACAACCTTGTGTCCAATACTATGAAGAGCTTTGGCTTGATCAAATTCAAAAATTCCACTTAGTATGTTTTTTGGGGTTGGATACCCTCTTGATACTATTAAAATATACATTGATAAATAAATATAAAACTAATTATAACTCAAATTTAAAAAATGTGTATAACTACATTGAAATTAATTTAATTGAATTCAAAATTATTTACTTGGATAATCTCTATCCCCAAACAGTATTGAACAACAATCAGCTACCTTGTTTTAAGTTCTTTTATTTGATTAAGGTAAATTAAAGTCGTTGCTTCTATAATAACAAACCCTACAACTTTCTGATATGGTAATAGGCAATCCTAATATTCAATTATATTATAAAAAATATGCAAAGACAATGCTTCCTTTTTTTTTGCTCCGCTATAAGCTTAGAAATAAACCATTTTATTGTATGCATATATTACATTTCATATTCAAGTTTTAAATTAAAATTTATTATTGAATCTTGAATATGTATTAATAAGGATTTTTAATAACTCAAAAAACTCTTTTCGATAAACTATTAGAGTAATAATAAATAAAACAAATAGTGAAGGGAACTTTATAAAAGGAGCATTTTGGGAAATCATAGAAATTGATGAAGCGGCGATAATAACAAATAGCCCAAATATCATGTAAAAATAGTTTGAAACAACTACGTAGTATTTTTCTCCAATATAAGTTTTGATTGCTAGTGAAAAAATTGATCCTGAGGCTGAAGCAATTGCTGCGCCACTAATACCTAAAAAGGGTATTAAAAAAAATGCCAAACTAAGGTTAACTATGATAGAAAACAAGAAAGGTATTGTATTAAGATATGTTTTTTTTGATATATTTATTCCCAAACCAGTAGTTTCAGCTATTGTATAGCAAATAGGGGCTACTAATAAAAAAGGAAAAAACTCTTTTGCACTACGATACTTTTCACCTAATATTAAAAAAATGATATCCTGTGAAGAAATCAATATCAATCCAAAAATAACTATAACGAAAGTAATTGATTTATGAACACGGTAAAATTGATTTGTTTGTGTTTTATAATTTTCATAGATATAAGCTTGCCAATAGGTATTAAAACCGTTTTGCACGATATTAATTAATGATACAATTGCAACAGCTGCAGAATAGATCCCAATAGCTTCAAAACTCAGCATTTTCTTTAACAATATAGGTGCTATAGAATTATCAACCCATACTAGCAAAGTAACAGGAAAAAGTGGAACCCCGTATTTAAGTATTATTAAAGAGAATTTCTTATCTAGCTTAAACTTTTGAATTGGAATTAATAATTTCTTTTTAAAAAAAAATACAGGAATTATTAAAACCTGAATTAATACTGTTCCAGTAAGAGCAGGTATATAAGTAGGAGATTTTAAACCTATCAATAAATAAATAAACTTAGATGCTATAATCATTGAAATGCCCAAAAATGTGTACATTTTCACATCTTGCTGCATTCTAAATGCCAAATTTAAATATCTTAAAATTACTAAACTAGCTGTATTAATAAATAATAAAACCAATATATAGTAGTTATTCTGAATTGTATTTATAATAGGATAAAAATTGTCGACTATAAGTACTATTATTCCAGACAATAATGCAGCTAAAAGAGAAAAATAAAAACAAAATGAAAAAAGGTATTTGACGCTTCTTTTTTCTGGAGGTTCATAGTAGAATCGAACAAATGCTTGGTCTATCCCAATATATGCAAATAACAAGATGAAATTAGTAGTGACACTAAAAAGATTAATTTTCCCTAATTCCTCTGGGGCATATAGTCTGGTAGAAATAGGTGCAGAAATAAAACTTACAATTAAAGAAACCCAAACAACAACAGAGAATCCAAGCAGTTTATTAATAAACGTATTTGTTGTAGAACTAGAATTTAGACCTTCAGGTAATATTTTCATTTAAGTTAAGAATTTTTATAATTAAGTACATAGTATGGCATTCATCTACTAAGTAATGATATACTTCGGAGTACTGCTATCATAAAAAGATTTCTATAGTATTTGGCTTAATTAAAAAGAATTAATTTAGAGAAATTCTTTAAATTCCGAATAATTCATTTGCGCAGAATAGTTATTTTCCCAAAATTTACGTGCCCTTTCTCTCATATTTTGATATTCTTCTTCATTAAAGTTGAATATTAACAGCAATTTATCAACTAAATCATTATCATTAAAATCCTTTTCTAACAAAAATCCATTCATTCCATCCTTAACTATTTCATTTACCCCACCAACATTTGTTGCAATGATAGGTATGCCGAATGATAAGGCTTCCATTATTGATACAGGAATACCTTCGCTTTCACTCACATTTAAAAATACATGATAATCGTTCGAAATATAATCTTCTATAATTTCTTCATTTGTTAATGACCCTAAAAAAATAGTTTTAATATTTGATGATAGTTCTAAAACTGCTTTTTGTTTGATATAATCAAATAAAGCCCCACTTCCAAAATGAGTCCATTCAATTTCCACATCTTTTATTAATGACAGAGCACTAATAATTCGATCAACTCTCTTAATGGACTTTAGCCATGAACATGACACTAATTTTAGTGGTTGATGTAATTTCACACTTGTACTAAACCCAAAGTCGTCTGTTCCCAGCTTTGATAAACTAAATTTATTTTCAAAACTTGGGTATTTATTTTTTAAATAATTCAGCCCATCGGTAGAAATTGAAAATACTTCATCTATATTTTTTAAAATAAATTCTCTCATAGGTATGTAATTACCTACTTGACGATTTGTATATAAATCATATCTATGAACTCTGCTTATTACTTTTGAGTTTGGGTGTGTTTTATTTAGTAGAGTAGCCGCAAAAGCACCTTCCATAAGCCAATAACTATAAAAAGTCATTGATGAATTATTCGAATTAATTTTCATCTTCTCAAGTGCTTTTTGTATTGATTTAGAATAATGTAAACCGTTAATACAAAATAAAATCAATTGTCTCGATTTATAAAAAATAGATGTTTTAGAAAATATAATTTCAATGAATTCCTTCCAGAAATATATTTTAGAAAAAACGAGAATTAACAATACTAATTTACGGTTTTTATCTAAGACAATAGGCGAAAATATTTTTGTATTTGATTGGAATTTAGTATTAATTAAGTCCCCTTCTTCCATTTTTGGTATAATAAGGACGGAATCAAACTTTGAATAATAAGAAATTTCATTCTTAACAAAAGATTCGCCATTACCGAAAGGGAATGAATTGGTAAGTAATATTAAAATATTCTTCATATTAGTAAATTAAATTTTTAGGAGCAACATCATTAAAATTGAAACTATAAAGACAAATTTTAAAGAACATATTTGTATTAAAAAACTAGTTAACTTAATTCATAAACTTTTAAACTTGACAGATACTAATACAATTAAATGTACTATTTAGTGATACTGTTTATCATCAAATGGGTTTGAAGTTGATTATGAATTTGATTAAATAAAATTTGAAATTGAAATGATCTAGAATACTCTGTTCTGTCCAAATTAAAATCCAAATAATTAATATTGTTAGAAATTATATTTCTAAGGATTCTTGATATTTCGTTTTTACTATTACAGATATATCCATTCTCAAAATTTGAAAGTAAACTTGCTATAGCACTTTGTTTAGGAACAAATGCAACAATAGGTTTATTCAAATAAATATAATCAAATATTTTTGTTCCATGACCAATTATAGAATTATCGTTTATCAACAGAACATTAACATTACTAAGTAATTTCATTCCTTTATTATATTCTATATTACCATATGCATGATAAATATTTGATAGTCCAAATTCTCTCATTACATCTTGCATATATTGTTCTTGTTTTCCAAGATGAAGAATTTCTATTAAAAATCCCTCATTAATTAATTCTTTAATGGACAGGAGAAAATTCTTTATATAACTAGTTGAGTAATATGAAAAAGAGCCAAAAATACCTAAAGTCATAACATCTAGTGTTCTTTTTGTTGTTGTTTTTGGAATATCATCTAACTTTGAGTCATCAAATCCATTCATTATAACGTGAATCTTATTGCTGATTATAGTTTTATAATTTTTTCTCATAATAGTGAAGAATTCCTTACTTGGAACTAATACTAAATCTGCATGAATTACAGATCTCTTTTCTTTATACTTATATAAAATACTAATAATAAACCATTTTATTGCATATATTATATTATGATTTTTTTTGTAATGAAATGAGGATCCAATTATCCATGGATCTCTAAAATCAAGAATATATTTAACATTGTGATTTTTGAGAAAGTATTCACCAAGAGAAAAATAGAAGAATGGTCCTCCTGAAAAAATAATTAGCTCAATTACTTCATTTTCAACAATTTTCCTTATTTTATTTTTATAATTTTCCCTCCATAGAATATAGTCTAGAAATTGTGATTTGGTCGATTTAATATCTTTTACATTAAATATTTCAATGTTTGGGCTAATTTCTTCTTCCAAAACTTGCAAATTATATTGATGGTTAGAAGCCCTTAGAACAAATAAGTTATCTCCCTTTTCTGAAAGAAAATTTACCAGAGAACTAACTTTTTTTGCTCCCACACCTGTAAAAGGGGTATAATAATGACTTACAACTAAAATTTTCATTTTTTGGTTAGATAATGTTTAAAGTTATAATTATATTTAATAATAGCAGAGTTAAGACCCGCAATAGCCCATACAATAAGAGATAATTGCATATCCCAAAATGTACCGCTGAAAAGATTAATTTCAACTAAAACGATGAAGAGACTTAGAGTAAAAACAGACAATACTCTTTTATTCAAACTTAGGTTAAATAATTGAATATTACGATAGGCTATCTTAATTACATAAAAAATTGACAAATAATATAAAAATGTAGCTATAAGTCCGTAGGAATAAACCATTAAAATAATCTCTGAATCTATAGATCCTAAAATGCTATCAAACTTATGTGTACCAATTCCAAAAAATATATTCTCAGGTATTTTATTTAAATAATATGGCCACTTGACTAAAATTCTAGATTCGACTGAACCTGTCGAAGTAGCATTTCCTATACTTGTGAGCCTGTCGTTAAATATTGATGAATAGCTCACCATAAAAGATATAGCCATAATTATTACACTAGTTATAAATATGATTTTAATTTTGCTAATTGATGTAAATTTTATTTTTATCAATGAGAATATAACTATAATAAAAAATATAATGAAAAATGTAGTTAAACTCTGTCTTGAAGCAGTAAGAAATAAAGCAGTGATAGAAAATACTAATATTAATAACGGATAAACATATTTACTTTTTTTAGTTAACCAATATGTAATAGTTATTGACGAAATTATAGTAGCAAAAATACCATACATATTTGGATTGCTGAATGTGCCAATAACTCTTCTATAAAATATGTCCTCGTTTAATAAAGATTCCGTTTGTGTTGATGTATAAAGTAGTGTTAATTTTTCATTTATGTCAAAAAGATTGAAATATTGCATTATAGCAATCATAAATGACATTAAAGAACAGACTGCTGTTATTATAAAAATTTTACGAAAATCCAATTCATTTTTAATCTTATAAAACAGCGTGTAAACTACGATTATTTTAAAAATAAAAATTAAATCAAAAAAATCTTTAATAGAATTCACGTTACCCTTAAAAGCGCCTATAATATTTGAAAATAATACTATGAAAAAAAAGGTAATTAAGATATGTGTAATTATATTAGTAGGAAATCTTTTAATTAAAGTAAAAACTGTCAACAAAATTATAATATCATCAAATCTGATAAATGGTAATGAATCTGATACTTTAATTGATGGTAGTAAAATAATTGAAACAATTAATAATTGTACAATTTTTATATCTGATACATTTTCCTTGTAATTAAGGACATGAATTAGTGTTTTAAATACTATAAATATACCTAATAAAACTATTATATTAAAAACCATAATTAAAGAATCTTTCGTTTTTTATTAGGCTATTTTTAACTAGATTAAAAGAATGTACATAAATATATACATTTATTGGAAGTAGCATATTTAAAATTCAGGTATTAAACTCTTTTTATGTGATATGGTTGCAATTAGTGAATATTTTCCCAAAAAAAAGCTCTACTTTGTTCTATTCCAAGATTGAAAAGTATATCCAATGAACTTAATCCTGAAATAAATTCGTTGTGGCTCGTAAATTGGTGATATTCGTTTAATTTAAAGTTTTGGTATTCTACAGCTATCCCGTGATTAATAAATGGTTCTAATTCCATATATTTTTTTGCTCCATTACCTGATAGATAATAATCGGCATCAATAGCAATACAAAGGTCAAGCACAAGTTGGTTTTTTTTGCTTTCTTTAGGATAATTCAATTGACTTTGTAATATTATTTCAGTTGAAATATTAAAGATATTTTTTAATAGGATTATTGTATCGACCGTTACTTCTGTTAAATATATATAATTCTTTTCAAAAATGAATGAAATTATTGGCCATATTTCCTCATAAAATGGAGCTTTTTGATAATTCTCACGAATAAAATTTGTGTGATTTTTTTGCCAGTCAACAGTTTTGTTTATTAACAATTGATTAAAAAATTTATTTTTGTAATTAGCTTTAAGAAAAGGAATCGTAATATATTTAGTTACACCATTCATCGTTAATAAGTTGTGGCGGTACATATTAGAACTATCAGTAATTTGAACGTCATCCATTAATATAAATTTATCCACTTTTGCCATTTTATTTAAATAACCTAGCCAAGGGAAATAATGAGGTTGATGAATTGCTACTTTCATAAATATTATTTAAAAATCATACGATTTGTTTCAAAAACTTCAGCGAATTTAACACCTATTTGTACTCCATGTGCACGTGTAACACCTTTAATATATTCTGGATCTGCATAAGCTCTTTCTTTCTGTGAAATGTAACATGCAGTTGCTTTGATCTTTTGCTCGACAAACTGTTTGCTAAGTTGAAAAAAAACTTGATTTCTAAAAACAAAATTATTCCAAGGTAACTCATATCCCAAAATACTAGTATTTTTAAAAGCTCTCATTGCTTCTGAAGCAACCGTATGATGATCTTGATGTATATCATTTATTGAAGGTGCGAAAACAAGATCAGGCTCAATTTGCTTAGCAAGTAAAATCATTTTTTCCAAAATGTCTTGTCTATATTGAGGAAAGTCACGAACTGGAAAATCATATATAATTACGTTATCAGGTTTAATACCTAAAATATTTGTAGCGTTCATTAACTCATATTTCAATGTGTTAGGATCCATTCCTTTTGGAAGTGACTTTTCACAAGACGAAAATGCAACATAATACACCTCTGAACCTTCTTCAATAAGTTTACAAATTGTACCGCCACACCCAAACTCTCCATCATCTGTGTGAGGAGCTAATATAATTACCTTTTTTATATGATTTAGTTGTTTATTCATAATATTTTTAATAGTTATCAATAATTTATTCTATTTTCTTGCTATAACATTATTTCCTGTTTCTTTAATAACAACCATGTGTCTGGGGAGCAATATATCCTGCCGCCCTAATTAATTTAAAATTTCTCATTTAAATAGTAGATTTTAAGTGTTGTGAAATGTATTCAATTTCTTCATTAGTCACATAAGAATTCATAGGTAAACTCATTATTTCATTCGAAACAACTTCTGAGATAGGAAAATCACCTTTTACATATCCTAAATACTTAAAACATTCCTGAAGGTGCAATGGCATTGGGTAATGTACAGCGGTAGGAATTCCTTTTTCTTAAATATTCTTCATAATTAAGGGCGTGATTGCAAATTCCATCCTAATTAAATGTAATCGCCGGATCAGTTTTATCCATTACAGTTTTTGTGCACATCTGATATGGTATCTTCGGCAATATCCTTTGTAGCATAATATTTCTGTTTTTATTATGATCTTTAGTAATGTTCATTTTACTATTTTTTTTAAAATTTAAAATTTACTTTGCCTTTGATGGTAAAGAAATTACTACCATTTTTTAATATTTGCCTAATTATCTTAGTATGAAAATACTCTTTTAACTTAAACTCTTCATTGGTTTAATCTATGCCTAGAATATAATACTGACATTATTCCCACTATCTAATAATAAATTTACTGTGCGTTAGAAAACGGGTGTTTGCTCAATGGCAATTTAGCCAGCGGGTGGTATTCTCCTTTTAAGCCAACTGGCTTTGCTAGTCTTATATTGTAAACTGCATCAATGGCCTTTTTTGTTTCACCAATACGGAAGCCATTACCTCCTAGGATATGCTCGTAACTCCTAGTGTGTAATTCAGTAAAACCTCCACTAAATTCAAACTCATCGCCATCAACTGTGATGGAACGAAATGTGCGTATTCCTTTTTCTTTTATAGCATTAGGTATGGTATCATAATTAATACTAAGGAACCAACGAACTCGTGCTTTTTCTAATTGTAAAAAACCAGATGCACGATCGTGCTCATGAACGTGTACTATATTTTCTTTAATATCACCAAAAATCCAAGTAAGCATATCAAAAAAGTGTACACCGATGTTGGTTGCCACACCGCCTGATTTGTCTATGTCGCCTTTCCAACTGGTGTAGTACCAGTGCCCCCGTGAAGTTAAATAAGTAAGGTCAACATCATAAATTTTATCTTTGGGACCATTCTCTATCTTGTTCTTAAGTTCAATTACACTCGGGTGCAGGCGCAACTGTAAAATGTTGTAAATGTTCTTTCCAGTTTCTTTTTCAATTTCTTCAAGCGCATCTATATTGTATGGATTAAGCACTATCGGTTTTTCACAAATTACATCGGCATTATTACGCAAACCAAATCTGATATGAGAATCATGCAAGAAGTTAGGAGAACAAACACTTACATAATCTAAACTTGTTCCTTTTCTACGGAGTTTATCCACATGTCTATCGAAGCGTTCAAACTCGGTAAAAAAGTCGGCATTTGGGAAAAAACTATCTATAATGCCCACACTGTCGAAATTATCTAAAGCAGCAACCAAATTATTATTGGTATCTTTTATAGCCTTCATGTGTCTTGGTGCGATAAAACCTGCGGCACCTATTAATGCAAAATTTTTCATTTAATTATTGTTTTTAAAGTATTGGATATATATTTTATTTCCTCTTCAGTTAAAAAAGGATTCATTGGTAAACTCATTATTTCCTTAGATACTTGTTCCGAAATAGGAAAATCACCCTCTTTATAATTCAAGTAATCAAAACATTCTTGTAAATGTAAAGGTTGAGGGTAGTGAACGGCTGTTGGAATTCCCTTTTCAGACAAAATTCGCTGTACTTCATCACGATTTTGTACTCGCACAGAATACTGAGCCCATACGGAGGTGTTTTCTGGTAAAATTTCTGGAGTTTTTACAAAATTTTCTAGATAACCGTTATATTGTGCTGCAACCCGCTGACGATTTAGAATATCAGTTTCATAATATTTTAATTTTACATTTAATATTGCTGCCTGTAGGGTATCTAACCGCCCTCCAATTCCTATATATTTGTGATGATATCGCTTGGTCTGGCCATGTAAGCGCAAGCTTCTAATCTTTTCGGCCATTGCATCATTGCTAGTAAAAACAGCACCACCATCTCCGAAACATCCTAAAGGTTTTGCCGGAAAAAAACTGGTACAGGCAAATTCGCTCACATTACAACTCTTTTTACCCTTGTATGTTGCTCCAAAACTTTGCGCAGCATCCTCAATAATTGCTAAATTATATTTACTGGCAATGGCATTAATGGTGTCCATTTCAGAAACTTGTCCATACAAAGAAACAGGCATAATGGCTTTTGTTCGGGAAGTTATTTTATCTTCAATTTTAGAAGTATCCATATTGAATGTTGTTTCATCAATATCAACAAAAACTGGGACTGCTTTTAAAAAGGCTATAGTTTCGGCAGTGGCTATAAATGTAAATGGCGTGGTGATTACCTCATCTCCAGGCTGAATGTCTAATGCCATTAAAACCAATAGCAGGGCATCGGTACCCGAGGAACAACTAATAGCGTGTTTTGCACCGGTGAAGGCTTTTAAACCTTCTTCTAAATCTTGTATCGGTTTACCCATAATGTAGTTAGCATCGTGGACTACCTTACCTATTTCTTGATCAAATTCTGTTTTATGATCTAAATAGGCTTTTGTTAAATTTGCGAAATCTATTTTCATTTAATACGAGTGACATTATTATTTTTTAATTCATATTCTTCTTTAGATTCTGGACACACAGCTAAATCGCCATCATTAAATGCCAATCTATGTCCATATTCGCTTACCCATCCAATTTGCCTTGAAGGATTACCAACCACCAAAGCGTAGTCAGGAACTTCTCGAGTAACGACAGCTCCTGCTCCAATAAAGGCATAGCTTCCAATATCATTTCCACAAATTATGGTCGCATTTGCGCCTATTGAAGCTCCTTTTTTAACTGTGGTTTTAGAATATTCAGATTTTCTGTTTACCGCGCTACGTGGGTTTATGACATTTGTAAAGACCATAGATGGTCCCAAAAAAACATCATCTTCACATACAACCCCTGTATAAATAGAAACGTTATTCTGAACTTTTACGTTATTACCTAAAATAACTTCTGGTGAAATAACTACATTCTGGCCGATATTACACTTCTGACCTATAGTACAATTAGGCATGATGTGTGAAAAATGCCATATTTTAGTGTCGTTGCCAATTTGACAACCCTTATCTATTACTGCTGTTTCGTGTGCAAAGTATTTACTCATATTTTTTCTTTATAATTTCCCATCAATACTCCCTTCTAAAACCCCTTTCACATCGTAAATAACGCCCTTCTCATTTGATAAAGAAGCCAAATCTACATTCAAAAATTCTTTATGTGCTACGCCTAAAACTACTGCATCAAAGGCCTCTCCCCCTGACCCCCTCTCCGAAGGAGAAGGGGAAACAAGCTTGGAATGACAAGTCAAACCATATTCTTGCATTACCTCAGCCGGATTTGCCTCCCGAAACAGTTTTCCAACTATTCGGGACAGGCAAGGGTCGTAAATGGTTTCGGTAATGCCTTTTTTAATCATCAGTTTCCTTGCAATTTTTCAATTATTTCAATGGCATTTATTTCCATCTTTGAAAAAGCAAACCACTTTTTTCCAAGATCTTTTAGAGATGCTCCAATATGGTAAACGATTGTTTCATCAATGATTAGGAAACGGTCGTGTGATTTGGTGAATTGTTTAAATTCAACTTTTGGGTACTGGGCATGATGGCGACTGATATCAAGTTTTAATTGCGCTGATATATTTGCTGTGTATATTGTTGTCGCAACATTCGGGTTTCTTTTCGTCAAAAGCATTAAAACACTGTCATCAATGTAATTATCGATAAGTACGATTGATTTCTTGGCTGTTTTAACAAGATTAGACACTAAAAGATGCGCATCAAAAATTTGTCCATTATAAAAGATACCTTCATTTGGAGGTAAATTTGTTTTTATTTGAAAATCAAATTCATTCACCTTTTTTTTTAAATAATCAACATCGTTTTCAATCCTTTCAAAACGTTGATTTGAGGCATAGCCTTTTAATAAATAATCTTTTAAAACGCTATTTGCCCATACTCTAAATTGAATTCCTCTTTTTGATTTTACTCTATATCCTACTGAGATAATCATATCTAAACTAAAGTGTTCAACTTGGTATACCTTCCCGTCGGTTGCAGTTGTCGCAAAATTTGCGACAACTGAAAAAGAGCCAAGTTCTTCCTTCAGGGCATTTGCAATATGTTTACCAATTGTTTTTATGTCTCTGCCAAACAAAATTGCAATTTGATTTCGATTAAGCCAAACAGTTTCATCTTCAACCCTAACCTCAATTTGAAATTCAGCATTGTCGAGCGCTTTATATATAACGATTTCACCTTGTTCCATAAGCTATGCTATGATTTCTATTATAATTTAATTGCAATTTATGCAATATTGACAATTTGTTTGGTTTCTGAAAAAAAACTGCCTGTGCCATTCCCAATAGCCTCTCGTTTTAGGTGCACCTTAAAATTCGATTTTATGTTGTTTTTTTAATTGATTGATTAAGTTTCCTTTTTCACTTTCCCCCAACCCTAAAGGGTGTTGAAAAAGCACATGATTTTATTTTTTTTTATTCTAAATCAATTTTCACCCTTTAGAGGGTCGGGGTAAAAAAATTGATTGTGTTTTAAGCTTGATTTTTTGTTTCGCCCCGCCCTAAAGGGAGCCAAAAAATCCAAATAAATTCTGTGTTTTTTTCTTGAATATAATGTAAAAGCACATGATTTTATTTTTTTTTCTTTTTGTATTCGCCTATAAATTCTTCAATTCCAGTTAGCACGGCAGTAATATCCTCTTTCACTTGGCTATTTGTATATCGAATGACTGTTAGTTCATTAAATATTAAATTTTCAGTCCTTTCTCTATCTTTCTCAATTTGTTCCTTATTTTCATGATAGCCACCATCAATTTCGATTACTAATTTAAGTTTATGGCAATAAAAATCTACTACATAATTTAAGATAGGATGTTGCCTGCGAAATTTTAAATTATGAAATTTGTTAGATTCTAATTGCTCCCATAATAATTTCTCCGCTTCTGTAAGGTTATTTCTCATATCTTCTGCATTAGAAAAAATTTCTGGGGAAGCACCTTTCCACATACTGTCACTGTGCTGCAATTTATTTTTTGCCATGTTTATTGCGACTCTAAACTTATAAACTTAATCTAAATCAATTTTCACCCTTTAGGGTCGGGGTAAAAAAATTGATTGTGTTTTAAGGTTGATTTTTTGTTTCGCCCCGCCCTAAAGGGAGCCAAAAAATCCAAATAAATTCTGTATTTTTTTCTTGAATTTAATGTAAAAGCACATGATTTTATTTTTTTTATTCTAAATCAATTTTCACCCTTTAGGGTCGGGGTAAAAAATTGATTGTGTAAGTTTCCTTTTTCACTTTCTCCCAACCTTGTTTTTTGCTTGGTATAACTTAAAATGGCTAAAAAACCATTGGGTATTTCGCTAAACTCCATTTTCATGGTGGGATATTGTTTAAGTTCCTTACGGATTCTAATAAATCCACTGCCGTATTTTTCTATATCCCCAGTTAAATAGAAGGCTTCCACCAGCAATTTATTTCGGGCATTGGCCTGATAATTGTCTTTTTTATCGATTATAACTTTCCATCAACTTTATTGCCTAAAACCCCTTTCACATCGTAAATAACGCCCTTCTCTTTTGATAGAGAAGCCAAATCTACATTCAAAAATTCTTGGTGTGCTACGCCTAAAACCACTGCATCAAAGGCCTCTCCCCCTGACCCCCTCTCCGAAGGAGAAGGGGAAACAAGCTTGGAATGACAAGTCAAACCATATTCTTGCATTACCTCAGCCGGGTTTGCCCAAGGATCGTAAATGGTTACTTTGATGCCGTAATCGGCCAAAGCGGCCACCACATCCACAATTTTTGTGTTGCGCACATCGGGACAGTTTTCTTTAAAGGTGATGCCCAACATTAACAAATTGGCGCCATTTACGGTAATGCCTTTTTTAATCATCAGTTTTACTACTTGTGAAGCCACATACTCGCCCATACTGTCGTTTAGCCTGCGGCCAGCTAGAATAATTTCGGGATGGTAACCCAGTTCCTGTGCTTTTTGCGCCAAGTAGTAAGGGTCAACGCCTATGCAATGTCCGCCCACCAATCCCGGTTTAAAGGGCAGGAAATTCCATTTGGTACCTGCTGCTTCTAACACATCATGGGTATCAATATTCATTAAATTGAATATTTTCGCCAATTCGTTTACAAAGGCAATGTTGATGTCGCGCTGTGAATTCTCTATCACTTTTGCAGCTTCGGCCACTTTGATGCAAGGTGCCAAATGCGTTCCTGCAGTAATGACACTTTTGTACAAGTCGTTTACTTTTTGGCCAATTTCAGGGGTAGAACCTGCAGTCACTTTCAGTATTTTTTCTACGGTATGTTCTTTATCGCCCGGATTGATGCGTTCCGGGGAATAGCCTGCAAAAAAATCGACATTGAATTTTAAGCCCGATGTTTTTTCCAAAACTGGCACACATTCATCTTCGGTTACGCCCGGGTATACGGTAGATTCGTAAATGACGATATCGCCTTTTTTAAGTACTTTCCCAACGGTTTCACTTGATTTGTATAATGGCGTTAAGTCAGGACGGTTGTTTTTGTCAACTGGGGTTGGTACGGTGACGATGTAGTAGTTGGCATTGGAAATATCGGATATGTCTGAAGAACAGAACAGGGCCCCCTCCCGACCTCCCCGAAAAGCCTCCCCCAACCCCTCCGAAGGAGGGGAGTTTTTATCACTTTTTATTGGATTTTCATTTACCAAAACTGCTTTTAGGACTTCATCCGAGACTTCGAGTGTGCTGTCGGTTCCAGAACGGAGACCGTTGATCCGGGTTTGGTTGATGTCGAATCCAACTACAGGGTATTTTGTGGCGAAAAGTCGGGCCAATGGTAAGCCAACGTAACCGAGTCCGATGATTGCGATTTTTATTTGTTCTTTCATGTAAATATAGATTTTCGCGGATTATTTAAAAAGATTCCACGGATTAAAAGGGATTGCACGGATTATTTTGTGTTGATGAATCTTTTCCATGTTAAGCTGGATTGTCCAAAATTTATCAATAAGCCTACTGGATAATTTGTTGATTTAAGGTAATTTATGGTTTGGGCTTCTGTGTCTTTGTGTAAAAACGAAGCGGCTTTTATTTCTATGACTATTTTATCGAAACAGATAAAGTCGGCTATAAAATATTTTTTCAAAGGCACATTATTGTAAAAGACTTGAAGTTTCTTTCTGCTGTCAAAATTCACTTTCTGCGTTTCAAATTCTTTTTCTAAAGCTTCGTGGTAAACGGATTCCAGAAAACCGGCACCTAAATTTTTATGTACCAACATACAAGCGCCAATTATTTTGTAGGTTTCTTGTTCGAATAGTAGTTTGTTCATCTAATCTCTGTGTAATCCGCGTAAATCCGTGAAATCTTTTAAAAAACTTTAAACTTTCACCTCTCTTAAATGCTCCCAATACCAACTCACTGCTTCTTCCAAACCTTGTTGTATGGAGAATTTCGGATCGTAACCCAGTAATATTTTCGCTTTATCGATGCTGGCTAAAGAGTGTGGAATGTCTTCAGCCCTGTTGGGACCGTAAATGACTTCAATACTTGCAATGGCTGGGTCAAAAACGGCTAACTGATTTTTAAGGGAAGCCATTAATTCGTTTAGGGTGGTGCGTTCTCCGAAAGCTGTGTTGTAAATGGTGTTTAAGGCTTCCGGATTTTCGGTGGCCATAGCCAATACATTCATTTGAATTACATTGTCTATATAGGTATAGTCTCTTGAATATTCGCCATCGCCGTTGATTACCGGACTTTCGTGTTTCATCAGTTGAATTACAAACTTGGGAATTACCGCGGCATAAGCGCCGTTGGGATCCTGTTTTCTTCCAAACACATTGAAATAACGCAGGCCAATGGTGTCTAATCCATACGTTCTGTAAAAGATATCGGCATACAATTCATTTACATATTTGGTGATGGCATAAGGTGATAAGGGCTTGCCAATGGTATCTTCTACTTTAGGCAAGGCTTCTGAGTCTCCGTAAGTGGAAGAGCTGGCGGCGTAAATAAAGCGTTTTACTTTGGCTTCTTTCGCAGCTACCAACATATTTACAAAACCTGAGATATTCACGTTTGTTGAAGTTGCCGGATCGATGATGGAACGTGGTACGGAGCCTAAAGCGGCTTCATGTAACACATACTCAATATTATCACAAGCTTTGGCACAATCATCCGGATTTCTGATGTCGCCACCAATTAATTCGAAATTTGGATCGGGCATTAAATGTGCTATATTTTCCATTTTACCTGTGGAAAAATTATCCAAGCAGCGTACTTTGTTGTTGTGTTTTAACAGGTATTCACAGAGGTTTGAGCCTATAAAGCCTGCGCCTCCTGTTACGAGTATTGTTTTGTTTTGTATTTTTTTCATTGCTTTTTTAGATTATACGAATTGATCCGAATTATGCGAATTATTACGAATTGGATGAATTTAATATTCTTTTATAAGTTAAAGAAGGTGTTCCAAAATTAATGAGCATTCCCAATTCCATTTTTGTGCCCACGCTCCGCAAAGTCTCCCGACTTTGAGGTAGTGATGAAAGGTCTCTGACCTTTTTAACTTACCAATTATTTATACTGATAATTGATTGTGGCCTTAAAACATTGTGAGGCTTTTGAAACCACGCTCCGCAAAGTCTCCCGACTTTGAGGTAGTGATGAAAGGTCTCTGACCTTTTTAACTTACCAATTATTTATACTGATAATTGATTGTGGCTTTAAAACATCAATTATTGGATTGTCAACTTTTGTAATTTCTATTATTCCTTTATCATCCACATAATTTGAAGCGCTGGAATAAACATAATGTGATGCTTTTAAAACAATTCCGGCACGGACGGGATTCAAATGGATGTAATCCAATTTTGACCAGAAAAAATTTTCAGAAAAAATTTCCTCAGGATGGTTCCCATATTGCCAAAATTGGTATTTTTTGTTTCTGCTATTGCTTTTACAAGCAAATTCAAAACGTTTCAACATCCAATCAGCCCTGCTTTCTGGCGCAGTTTCAATCTTACTTAAAATATTCTTTGCAGTAAACTTCTTAAAATCCCGAATCAAATCGGATAATTTATTGTTTTCTGATTGGATAATTAAATGGATATGATTTGTCATTATTACATATCCATACAAGATCATTCCTTTATTTTTTATGCAATATTCCAGACTTTCAATGATACAATCTTTATACGATTTTCTGGAAAAAACATCCACCCAATCAACAACAGTTGCTGTAATAAAATATGTTTTTGCTTGATCGCGAATTAAGTATCCTTCTTTGTCATTCATTTGTTCCTTTTTATCGGTCAGTCGGAGACTGGTAAACACCTCCTCAAAGTCGGGAGACTTTGCGGAGCGGTGCTGTAATAAAATACGTTTTTGCTTGATCGCGAATTAAATATCCTTCTTTGTCATTCATTTGTTCCTTTTTATCGGTCAGTCGGAGACTGGTAAACACCTCCTCAAAGTCGGGAGACTTTGCGGAGCGGTGCT
>DATCTJ010000032.1:0-2973 GCA_036568005.1 Lutibacter sp.
TAGCGTTGAGCAACTAAAATATTAAAATTACAAAAACCCTTATTTTTAGGGGTAGCTTTTTATTGGCTAAAAAATAAATAATAAAAATTAAAATACTGATAATCAGCACTTAAAATAATAAATCATAAACAGATGAAAAAACAATTAATAATTTGCTGTTTAATTTTGACAAGTACTTTTGCATTTTGCCAAGATACAAATCCTGAATTAGTAAAATATGTTTCTTTTCTAGAAACACAAAACACAAGTGCAAAAGACTATATAATTAACTTATGGCAAAAATATGATATCGTTATTTTATGCGAAAGATTTCACGGAGAAATGACGCAATATGATTTGATTTATGATGTTGTAAGTTCTGATTATTTCAAAAAAAATGTAGGAAATATTTTTACGGAAATAGGCTCAATAAGTAAGCAACAGGATGTGTTGGCTTTTACCAAAACTCATTTTGCAGATTCTAAAGAAAAAGAAAAACAACTTCTTAATCTTTACAGAAAAATTCAATGGAATGGCTGGAGTGCCGCTAATTTCTATTATTTTATAGACAAAATAAATACGCTTAATTCATCCTTAGAAGCTGATCAAAAAATCAATTTATTTGTTTCTGATGTTAAAGGCCCTTCTAAAGAAAATCTTTCCGGTAAAGAAAATTTTTTAAACTACTATAATGGCATTTATAGACATAGAGATCGTGAAATGGCGCAAAACATCATTTATGTTTATGATAGTATAAAGCAAAAATCTTCAAGAAAAAAAAGTTTAGTGATTATGAATTCAAGACATGCTTTTTCAAAAACTTTTTTTGAAAACAATGACAAAAATGTTGGACATAAATTATTTGACAATTATAAAAGAAAAGTAGCAAATGTATATTTAAATGGATTAGCGCCAACTTTAAAAGAAATCGAGTCAGATAAAAATAAAGCATCTAAAGATTATGTGCATCGACCTGTTCATAATGGAAAATGGGATGCGTCTTTTGAAATTGTAAATAAAGAGAGTTTAGGTTTTGACTTTAAAAAGAGTCCCTTTGGAAATGATTTCTTTGATATTTTCCCTTATGCCGAACACAATTATAAATACCGAGACATATTTACAGGATTTGTATTTTATTTACCTTTAAAAAGACATTATGAAGCTTGGGGTATTCCTAATTATATAGATGATGATTTCATAGATGAGTTTTATAACCAACAAAAATTCTTTTCAGAAGCAACAGAAAACGGAGAAGTTACAATAGAAAATTTGAAAAAAAATTATAATTATTATGAATCAAAATATGATGATTATGACATCATCATCGAGCAAGTTAACAAGTGGCTGATCAAATAATAAACATCAGCCAACACCTCATAAAATTTATGCTTAAATTTGAATTAGAATAAACCGACAAACATTCAATAAAACTATGTCGTTGGCGGAAAAATCTCCGATTTATATGTCCCACAATTCATAATACAAACACATTGTAAGAAACATGAATAACTGAATATTATGAAAAATACATTGATTTTACTTTTTCTGCTTTCTACAATTTACAGTTTTGCACAAAACCCCGAAATTGAGCCTTATGTAAAATTCTTAAATAAGGCAGAAATGAAATCAGCAAAAGATTACATCCTGAAAAAATTTGAAACTCATGACATTGTAATTCTTTGTGAAAGAGACCACAGTGAAATTTCACAATATGAATTGATAAAAGAAATTTTGTCTGACGATTATTTTAAAGAAAATGTAAAAAACGTATTTACAGAAAATGGATTAATAAATCTACAACCAGAAATAACAGAATTTTTAAAAATTAAGGATTTAGACAGTGTATATGTAGACAAGAAACTAAATGAATTTCAACAAAATTCTACTTTTTGGGCCTTTTGGGAAAGATTTAATTTTCATTTTTTATTGAGAACAATTTATGATATAAATAACAAATCAGATTATCAAATTTCATACTTCCCTTCCGATGTTGAATTTGATTGGAAAAAAGTAAAAACAGTTGAAGAATATACCAGAGAACAAGATTTTGAAATTGAACCAAGAGATAGTATTATTGCTTATAACATCATAAATCAATATGAAAAAATAAAATCTATAAATAATAGAAAAGCACTTATTATTTTGAACTATCGACACGCATTCAAAATCCATACAATTCGGAACAATGGAGAATTGCAACAAAATGCAGGTAAATATTTATCTGACTATTTTGATAATCGTGCCGTAAGTGTTTTGTCTAATCGTCCCATTTTTGTTAAAAAAGAAAAAGACTATGTGTATGAACTCATCCAAAAAGGCAAATGGGATGCAGCATTCAAAGAACAGAACATAGAAAATATAGGGTTTGATTTTGAAAACTCCGTTTTCGGAAATGATAATTTCGATATGTGGAATGGAATGAATGACATCAAATATAAAGATGTATTTGACGGATTTGTGTTTTATAACACAATAGAAAATCAAAATTTAATAGAATTTTACGACGGACTGATTTCAAAAGATTTCGAAAATGAATTTTTTAGAAGATATAAAATTCAATTGGAATATTTTGAGGATAGCGCAAGTATAAAAAACCTTGAAAATAAAGAATTTAGAGAAAATCTTATAAAGGAATTAAACACAACAAGAGAAAGAAAATATCCAAACATTAAACAATTAATGGATAGTAGAGATATATATTTTAACGATTAAACACTGCTTACAAGCCGTATACAATTATGCTTAAATTTGAGCTATTACAAACCAACGAATATTCAATATAAATATGGCGCTGCGGAAAAATCCCCGATTAATGTGTGACACAAATCCTAATGCCATTCCAAGCAATAATTAGATGAAACATCCATGACTACATTTTAGACACACAGGGGAATGATTATCTTTGTTGGATAATTAAACTTAAATAAAATGGACACAAAAAATGAAGTAGTATTTGAACAAGTTATTGAACGAGGCTGTGGCATTGATGTACAT
>DATCTJ010000033.1:0-81773 GCA_036568005.1 Lutibacter sp.
ACTTAGCGTTGAGCAACTAAAATATTAAAATTACAAAAACCCTTATTTTTAGGGGTAGCTTTTTATTGGCTAAAAAATAAATAATAAAAATTAAAATATTGATAATCAGCACTTAAAATAATAAATCATAAACAGATGAAACGAGCCATAACAAATTTTGATACACAGCAGAATGATTAATGGCGAATTTACCTGCCGATAGGTAGGCCTGCCTGCGGCAGGCAGGTCGCAGCTGTACCAATAGAAAATAAAAAATAAACAGATGAAAATAGCCATCAACAATACTTATTAAGATTGGCAAAGAAAATAAGAAGAAAGACTTCAGTAAATTTGCAGAAGCCTTTCTTTTATGAAATAATCATCTAATTTGTAGGGTATTCTTAAACAATTAAGACAAACCGTAAATCAAACCATTCTTATCAATTGTCATTCCCTCAGAAGCTGGAACGCCCGGCAATCCAGGCATGCGCATCATTTCACCCAAAATTGGGATGATAAAGCCTGCACCTGCAGAAATCTCAATTTCCCTAACCGTTACGGTAAATCCTGTTGGTCTTCCTATAATGGATTCATTATCTGTAAATGATTTTTGGGTTTTCGCCATACAAATTGGGAAATCATTAAAGCCCAATCTGTCGATTCTTTTTAAATTCAACAGTGCTTTTTTGGCGAAATTAACACCATCGGCTCCATAGATTTCTTTGGCAATTGTTTCAATTTTTTCTTTAACTGGAGAATTCCAGTCATATAAAGGTTTAAATTGAGATTTGTTTGCATCCACAACCTTCACCACCGCTTCCGCTAATTTTATAGTACCGTTTCCTCCTTTTTCCCAACCTTCTGAAACAACTGCTTGAACGCCCATTGCAGCGCATTTTTCAATAATATAATCAACTTCTTCTTTTGAGTCGCTTATAAAAGAATTTATAGCCACCACTGGTTCAATACTAAATTTTCTGATGTTTTCAATGTGCTTTTCTAAATTGCAAAAACCTTTTTTAATGAATGCCATGTTTGGCGTATTGTATTCTTCTTTTTTGGCACCTCCGTGGTGACGCAAGGCCCTGATTGTTGCAACCAACACCACAGCTTTCGGACTTAAATCAGCGGCAACGCATTTGATATTTAGGAATTTTTCAGCCCCTAAATCGGCACCAAAACCGGCTTCGGTAATCACATAATTTGACAATGAAAGCCCCATTTTAGTAGCGATAATGGTGTTTGTGCCCTGCGCAATATTAGCAAACGGACCACCATGAATGATGGCTGGATTTTCTTCCAAAGTTTGTACCAAGTTTGGCTTAATGGCATCTCTCAATAAAATCGCCATGGCATTTTCTGCCTTTAAATCACGGGCAAACACAGGTTTGTTATCGAAGGTAAACCCAACAAAAATATCACCCAAACGTTTTTTCAAATTTTCAAAATCAGTAGCCATACATAAAATAGCCATCACTTCAGAAGCTGGAGTAATATTAAAGCCATCTTCACGCGGAATACCATTAGCGATGCCTCCCAATCCAATCACAATATTTCTCAAAGCCCTGTCATTCATGTCGATAACACGTTTCCAAACCACCGTTCTGGCATCAATATTTAAATTATTGACGGTGCTTTGTAAATTATTGTCGATCAAAGCCGACAATAAATTGTTTGCTTTTTCCACCGCGTTAAAATCGCCTGTAAAATGAAGGTTTATGTCTTCCATAGGAATTACTTGCGAATAACCGCCGCCGGCTGCGCCTCCTTTAATTCCAAAAACGGGTCCCAAAGAGGGTTCGCGTATCACCACGGTCGCCTGCTTTCCTATTTTATTTAAGCCTTCTGTTAACCCAATAGAGACGGTTGTCTTTCCTTCACCAGCTGGTGTTGGGGTAATGGCCGTAACCAAAATCAAATTATTTTTTTTAATTTTTTCTTCATCAATAAAACGCAGTGGCAACTTCGCTTTGTATTTCCCATACATTTCCAAATCATCTTCTTCAATTCCTAACTTAGCAGCAATTTCTTTAATGTGTATTAATTTTTTACTCTGTGCGATTTCTATATCTGATAAATGTTTCATAAATTATAAATTTTGAGCACAAATATATAAAATTCATTCTTCAGAATTGATATAAATAGGGATATGACAATTAAGCTATATAAAAAGAAAAAAAGAATTGTCAATTCATAATTGAAATTATATATTTGCACGTTAATTCAAACTACTTTTAAATAAAAATAAATTTAAAATGCAAAACAAAGGACTTATAAAGTTATTCGCTATTCTTTTCGGATTAGTAAGTTTATATCAATTATCATTTACTTGGTTTACGGGTGGTGTTGAAAATAAAGCAAAAATGTATGCAGAATCTAAATCTGATGACGGCCGTGAAATAGCCAGATTGGAAAGAGCATATTTAGACTCTGTTGCAAATTATCCGGTGATTGATTTGGGTTTTGTACAATTCAGCTATAATGAAATTAAAGACAAACAATTAAACTTAGGATTGGACCTTAAAGGAGGTATCAACGCAATTTTACAGGTTTCAGTTAAGGATATTTTAATTGGATTGTCTAATGATTCAAAAAACCCTGTCTTTAATGAGGCATTGGCAAAAGCAGATTTGGCACAAAAAAGCAGCGATGACACCTATTTAAATTTATTTTTTAATGAGTTTAAGAAATTAAGCGACGGAAAAGTTAAATTAAGTGACCCAAGCATTTTTGGAAACAAATCATTGCGTGAAAAAATAAACTTCAAATTAACAGACGAAGAAGTAAAACCAATTATTGAAGCAGAAATTTCCGGTTCAATTAATACCGCTTTCGAAGTATTGCGAAGTCGTATCGATAAATTTGGTGTTACGCAGCCAAACATTCAACGAATTGGAAACTCAGGACGTATTTTAATTGAATTGCCAGGAGCAAAAGATATTGACCGTGTTAAAAAATTATTGCAAAGTACTGCTGAATTAGAATTTTGGGAAGTATATTCAAATAGAGAAACAGCAAATTTCTTTTTTCAAGCCAATTCAGTTGTTGAAAATTTATTGAAATCAGAAACACAAGTAGATTCAACGGCAGCTCCAAAAGAAAGTATCGATGATTTATTGGGTGCAGTTTCTGATTCCTTAGTGACAAAACAAGCAACTAACTTATTTACTTATTTAACACCAAGTGTTCCTCAATCTGAAAATCAAATTTCCTCAGTAATTGGAACTGCTAAAGTTGCTGATACCGCTAAGGTAAATGCTTTTTTGGCGATGACAGAAGTTAGAGCATTGCTTCCTAATGACATGAAGTATGCTAAATTTCTTTGGGATGCCAAATCATTTTCTGCAACTGTTGCTGTAACAAACGCAAGTACAGAGTTAATTTATTTATATGGGATTAAATCAAATCGTGAAGATATTGCCCCAATTGAAGGTGATGTAATTGAAGATGCGAGCCAGGAATACGGACAAACAGGGAAACCTGAGGTAAGTATGACCATGAATGCCGCCGGGACAAAATTGTGGGGAAAAATGACCACTGAAAATGTAGGTAAATTTGTTGCAGTTGTGTTGGATGATTATGTTTATACCGCACCTTCAGTAAATACCGCTATATTAAATGGCAGAACTTCTATTTCTGGTGGAAGTATGACTGTTGCTGAAGCACAAGATATTGCAAACGTATTAAAAGCTGGTAAATTACCGGCCGCCGCACATATTATTCAATCTGAAATTGTTGGCCCTTCATTAGGACAAAAAGCGATTGACAGCAGTATGTACTCTTTCTTTTTAGCCTTGTTAATTGTTTTTGGATGGATGATTTTTTACTATGGAAAAGCTGGTGTAATAGCCGATTTTGCTTTAATGGTAAACCTCTTGTTTATTTTCGGAATCCTAACGGCTTTTGGAGCGGTATTAACTTTGCCAGGAATTGCCGGTATCATTTTAACCATTGGTATTGCTGTTGATGCAAACGTAATTATTTACGAAAGGATTAAAGAGGAATTGAGTCATGGAAAAGGTTTAAAAGCCTCCATAAAATACGGATTTAGTTATGATGGGGCATTTTCAGCTATTTTGGATGCAAACGTTACATCATTGTTAACCGGTATCATTTTATATGTTTTTGGAACAGGTCCGGTAAAAGGATTTGCCTATACCTTTATTGTGGGTATTTTAACTTCGTTGTTTACCGCAATTTTCATCACACGTTTATTAATTGACTGGTATGCAGCCAAAGGAAAAATTTTCACATTTAATACGAAGATCACAAAAAAATGGTTTACCAAAATCAATGTTGATTTCTTAAAATTGAGAAAACCAGCTTATATTTTTTCCGGTGTCTTAATTGTAATGAGTATTGTGTCACTTTCTACAAATGGATTAAACTACGGGGTAGATTTCATTGGTGGTAGATCTTATGTGGTAAAATTTGAAAACGCCACTAGCGCGACTGACGTTGCAAACTCATTAAAAGATGTATTTGGTGATGCCCCTGAAGTTAAAACCTATGGAGAAGTAAGTCAGTTAAAAATTACCACCAAATATAAAATTGATTTAGAAGACAAGACGATTGATGATGAAGTACAAGAGCTGTTATATACTGGTTTAAAACCATACTATCCAACAGAACTTTCTTTAGAAGAATTTAAACCTGGTTATGATGGCACAAAAACCATTGGTATTTTGAGCGCCATGAAAGTTGAACCATCCATTGCAGATGATATAAAAACCGCTGCTGGCTGGGCCGTTTTAGGTTCCCTCTTAGTTATATTTCTTTATATACTATTTCGATTTAGCAAGTGGCAATATGGTTTAGGAGCTGTTGTTTCATTATTTCATGACGTAATAATTGTGTTTGGTATATTCTCTATTTTTTATAAAATATTGCCTTTTGATATGGAGATTGGACAATCATTTATTGCAGCTATTTTAACGGTATTGGGTTATTCCATAAATGATACGGTGATTGTTTACGATAGAATTCGTGAGTTCACAAAAACCCATGCTTCTTGGAGTTTTTATAAGGTTATAAATACTGGATTAAACAGTACAATGGGTAGAACAATAAATACTTCATTAACCACATTGTTGGTGTTGGTTGCCATATTCTTATTTGGCGGTGATTCTATCAAAGGATTTATGTTTGCCTTAATTGTTGGTATTGGTATTGGTACTTATTCCTCTTGGTTTATTGCCTCTTCAATATTATATGATGCAACAAAAAAATTAGATAAAGAAAAAAAAACAAAGTAATACCTAGTTCAACTAAAAACTGCAAAACCGTTTTGAGTAGTCAAAGCGGTTTTTGTATTTCAAATTAGCAATTAAATCATCATTATAGGCTAATTTTACTTATTGATTGTTAAATTTGTAACAAAGCATAAACATGAGCATTATTAAAATACACAATAATTATTTCAAAAAATATATTTCTGAAGAAAAAATTGCAGAAGCCATAGATAAAATGGTGACACAAATTAGTGCAGATTGTAAAAACGAAACACCTATTTTTATTGGAATATTGAATGGGTCCTTTATGTTTGTTGCTGATTTGGTGCGAAAATATAATTACAACTGCAAGGTTTCATTTGTGAAATTGGCATCTTATGAAGGCACTAATTCAACAGGAAAAATAAAACAGTTGGTGGGATTGAATGAGGATTTGGAAGGAAAAACTGTTATTATCTTAGAAGATATTGTTGATACGGGAAACACCTTACAAGAAATTTTTGATATTTTCTCAGATAAAAAATTAAAACAACTTAGAGTAGCTACCCTATTTTTTAAGCCCGACGTATTTAAAAAAGATTTACCTATAGATTATATTGGAATTTCAATTCCCGATAAATTTATTGTAGGATATGGTTTAGATTATGATGGTTTGGCTAGAAATCTTGCAAGCATTTATCAATTAACAACACCTCCAAAAATGAAAAATATTGTTTTATTTGGACCTCCAGGGGCAGGAAAAGGAACACAAGCCGATTTGCTTAAAGAAAAATACAACCTTGTCCATATTTCTACAGGTGACGTTTTTCGTTTTAATATCAATAACAAAACCGAACTTGGGGTGCTGGCAAAATCATTTATGGACAATGGGGATTTGGTTCCAGATGAAGTTACCATTGATATGTTAAAAGCTGAAGTTGATAAAAATTTAACTGCAAACGGATTTATTTTTGACGGATTTCCTCGTACAGAATCACAGGCAAAAGCCTTAGATGATTTTTTAGAAGAGAAAGGGGAAGTCATTAGCGGCATGGTCGCTTTGGAAGTACCAGAAGATCTATTGGTAACCCGCTTATTGGAACGCGGCAAAATAAGTGGAAGAACAGACGACCAAGATGAAAGTAAAATTAGAAACAGGTTTAACGAATACAATACAAAAACCTCTATTTTAAAAGATTATTACCAAGTTCAAGGTAAATATTTTGGCGCAAACGGTGTTGGATCCATTGATGATATTACCAAGCGTTTATCAAAAATAATTGACCAACTGTAAGCCCCCTAGCCCCCGATGGGGGAATCAATAAGTTTGCAAACAGCTGGGAATTAAACAAATAAACCCTAGTAAAATCTTAGGTTTCATATACACGATTAAACAATTACACGCTTAAACCCGCAAAAAAATGACTGAAGAAAATTTTGTTGACTATGTAAAAATTTATGCATCTTCCGGTAAAGGAGGACGTGGATCTACACATTTACATAGGGAAAAATACATTGATAAAGGAGGCCCTGATGGTGGAGATGGTGGTCGTGGCGGACACGTGATAGTACGTGGAAATAGAAATATGTGGACACTTTTTCCGTTAAAATTTAAAAAACATTTCAAAGCCGAGCATGGTGGCGACGGTAGCAAACAACGAAGTACCGGGAAAGACGGGAAAGATGTATATATTGAAGTTCCTATGGGAACCATCATAAAAAATGGTGAAACACAGGATATTTTATTTGAAATTACCCACGAAAACACAGAGCAAATTTTACTCGAAGGCGGAATGGGGGGATTGGGAAATTGGAATTTTAGATCTTCAACCCACCAAACGCCAAGATTTGCGCAGCCAGGTATCGATTATAAAGAAGGCTGGTTTCAATTAGAACTAAAAGTATTGGCTGATGTTGGATTGGTTGGTTTTCCAAATGCAGGAAAATCTACCTTACTTTCGGTAATTACAGCCGCCAAACCAAAAATTGCAGATTATGCTTTTACCACCTTAAAACCCAATTTGGGCATTGTGGAATATCGAGATTATCAAACTTTTATAATGGCTGATATTCCTGGAATAATTGAAGGAGCGGCAGAAGGAAAAGGTTTGGGGCATCGTTTTTTACGACATATTGAACGAAACTCTATTTTATTATTTTTAATTTCTGCTGATTCTGCAGATATTCAGATAGAGTACAATATTTTATTGAATGAATTAAAAAAACACAATCCTGAATTACTTGATAAAAACAGGTTATTAGCCATTTCGAAATCCGATTTGTTGGATGAAGAATTAAAAACCGAAATTATAAAAGAATTGCCTAAAGGAATTAAAACTCTATTTATCTCATCAGTTGCCCAACAAGGGTTATTGGAATTAAAAGATACTTTATGGCAAATGTTGCACGATTAAAATAACAATATAAAAAAGCGCAGTGATTTTTTGCTGCGCTTTTCTTATTCTAATAAGGTTCCAACGTATTGGTTTAGAGGATTCTCTTCTCCAGCCTATAATCACTGAACTTCCATATAAACTATTGTACTCTTTTATACGTTTTTTCACCACTTTCATCCTCAACTTTCAAATTTCCCAGCAAGTCCATTTCAAGTAATCGTGGTTGTTTAAAAGCTGCCCATTTTATGATGAATAAGTTGGGCACGGAAGTTTTGTAAATAACTGCAAACTCAAATTTTTCATCACCACCAACAAAGGAATAATAGCCTTCTTTTTGTGAAATAACACATTCTCCCCATTTATCCACAAAATATTTGCCTTCTAATGAATTTACCAATGGTTTTACTGTTGATTTTACAGTCTCTAATTTTTCTTTATTGGATTCTCTCTCTTCAATTTTTTTTAGTATTGCCATCGGAGGAGTTTCCTTAACCTTTGGTACTTGTGGGGTTTCCTTAACCTCAACCGTCGGAATTGTTTCCGTAACAGCTATCTTTTCTGTTTCAACCTTTTTAGTTTCATTAATTTTTTCATTGCCAGTTGTATTTTCATCATATGAATATTTCAAGTTATCAATATCAATAAAAGCCATTCTTAATGCTTCATGGTAAGCTGCTTTAAAATCTTTTTCTCTTGATTTCCCCTCATTTGTTGAGAAAATAATTTGGTTGTAACAATCAATCAGTTCTATATTCATTTTTGTGCTAAACATTCCAGAATCATTATTAACCTTCACTTTTAATCCCAAACAAGAATTGCTGGCCAAATCTGAAGGAAAATTTTCATCAGCAAACAATACAGTAAAACCAGCACGCTCAAATAAAAATTTTGTCAATGAATTCACTTGATACTGGTCTGTCGATCGCTGAAATTCAAATTGGGTTGGCACTAAAATATATTTATATGAATTGATGTTTTTTTGGGCAAACAGCACAGAAAAACTGAACATAAAAAATAGGCTAATAGAAAAAGATTTGTTCATAATTAATTTGATTTTATTACTGTAAACGTATTAAATATTGTTAAATTTTGTAAATGTACTAATTTTTATCCTTAAAAATAAAATTTATGCCGAGTTGAAAACTTACGCTTTTCGCATCATAAATATTATTCAAACTCAATAAATTATCAGCGGCAAAATACATATTAAACATCCCAATTGTAGTTGACAAACCCAAACCAACATTTGAAAACGAATATGGATCAACCGTGTAAGTAAGTTTAGTTTGTAAATATTTGTTAATCCACCTTTCATAAAACAAGGTTCCCGCCATATAAGAATGTACAACGCCAACTGTTGAGAACCATTGAAAACCTATTTTATTAACATATAAATCAGGACCAATAAGAAAGCGGCAATCATCATACTTTTGTCCAAATGCATAGCTTACCGAACTCTGTAATTTAACCGGTCTAAAAGAAATGTAGCTTTTGTATAAAGTATCTAAAACAATGCTGTTGTCAAACTCCTCTTTTAAATCTGTCCAATAGTCTTCAGGATTATTGGGGTTAAAATTTAGTTGAAGTCCCTCTAGTTCATAATCGCCTTTTAAACTATAAGATCTTACATTTTTCGTATTATTTACAAAGCCAAGATCTAGTATGCTTCCACTAATTTCCCATTGTTTTTTAATATGATGGGTAAACCCCATATCAACTCCCAAACCTAGATTTCCTCCAAAAAGCAGTTTGCTTTTCACATAGGAAGCATCAAATTCTTCGTCATTTTCAAAAAATATTCCCGAGTTTTGCATCAAAAAGTTGATATGATCCAAATGCTGCCTATAAATGTTTTGGGATCCATCTTCTGTATAAAACGATCCAGAATTAGATTTTGAGCTTGCATTAAAGACACTTGAATATATTTTTGCGCGTGCACCAACATTCCATTTCTCATTAATTTTTTTTGACAATCCTACGTGAAGTACACCTAAGAGTTCAGTTCTAAAAGCGGCTTTTTTGCTGGAATAACGCCTATTTAGATCAGTATTGCCTTCATAATACAAATCAACCAAATCGCGCGGTATTTTCGCCAACAAATCAAATTCCTGGTAATAACCAAAACTTAAATAATTGCTGTTCGGCAACCGAAATCCACCATTAAAAACTTCCAATTGCTGATTGAATGCCACAAATTCTGTTTTACCAAAATTGTCTATAGCTGCCTTAATTTTGTCATTGATATCAATTCCATTATCGGCAAAAATATCATAAGTTGAAAATCCGGTAAACCCTCCCTGTACACTTATTTGGGAGAACAATGGCATTCCAAAATGAAATTTTTGGCTTATCTCTGCCCCTGGATTTAATAATAATGTTTGGGGTAAACCTGCAAAATCGTATAAAATCTGTTTATTTTGAGAGTAACCTATTGCGCATAAAAGAAAAATAAAAAAACTTAATTTTCTCATGTTTTGCGGAAGTTAAAAAATAATTTAACTGATGATTTTAAATCTAAAGTTGAAATGTCGTTTATGGAAATTACGCTTCCGTCGGTACTTGGTGTAAGAAAAACATGAAACCCAAAATATTGTGTATTGTAAATAACGGATATATCTTCTTTTGGAATTTCAATAATTGTTGTTAATTCAGGTGAGTTTTTAGGCACATTTATAATGGGCTGTAACTCGTAAATTGGCTGATTAAATTCATCATAAAATATGATTCTAACCCTAAAAGTTCTGCTGAAACTATTTTTGGTAATAATGGTAAATTCCAATTTCTCCAAGTAATCCTTGTAATCTGTAGAAATCGGAGCTTCGATTAAATCAGAGATCTCTCTTGTCTCCTGGTTAAACTGATCCAAAAATTTTGGTGCAGTTAAATTCAAATACACCAAAGTAGAAATATACTTAGCGTTGATGTTGGCATCGTCCAATTGGTTAAAATCGACCTCCTTTGTACAACTTTGAAAAAATAAAAGTACAAGTGCAGATGCAATAAATTTTGTGATTTTCATAAAAGATGATTGGATTTGTGATTTATTCAAATATCACAAATAACGTTTTATTTCAATTAGTTTGGTGACCGATATAATATTTTCCGATACTGGTTGTGCGTTAAAATTGCAGAAAATAACATCAAATCCTGCATCTTTTGCACCCATAATATCGGCTTCCCAGTTGTCGCCAATCATAATTGATTCTTCGGAAACCGCTTTTGTAAGCTCCAATGCATAGTCAAAAATAATGCGATTTGGTTTTTTTACACCAGCATCTTCAGAAGTAATTATTTTATCAAAATACTTTGTTAAGCCAGAATTATTAATCTTTTTATACTGCACTTCATTAAACCCATTTGTAATAATGTGGAGTTTATAATTCACATATAAATGCTCCAATATCTCATGTGTTCCTTCAAATAATTTGTTGTGTTGTGGTAAAACCTTGATATAATCGACAGACAAACTCTCTAAAAGCTGAATGTCAAAATTTGCCTTTATTTTTATAAAAGTGTCTTTTAGCCTGCCTAATCTGAGTTCTTCCTTGGTTACTTTTTCCTCGCGATATAATTTCCAATAATGTTCATTAATTCCCCGATAGTAATTCAAAAACTTTTGAAGATCGGCTTTTACTTGATGTTTTTTAAAGACCGTTTTAAAGGCAACATCCGAATTGGCTTCAAAATCCCAAAGAGTATGGTCTAAATCGAAAAATATATGCTTAATTTGTTTCATTTATCTTATTTTGCACAATGTACTTAAATTGTGCTTAAAATTAAAAAATACCAAACACTAATTTTATAATTTATGTTTTAATATACAAAGAGTATTATATCAAAAAAGTTTAAAATAAACAAGTTCTTAAATAACGGTTGCTTTATAAATATTTGTCCAGCCAGCCCAATACTCGTCTTCACATAAAGTTTCGTTATGGAAAACTGAAATAAATGTGCCGTTAACCTTTTGCACTTCATTTTTTAATGCTAAAATTTTAGCCAAACTATCATTATTGGAAAGTTGCATATGTCGCTTTAAAGTAACATCTGTAACTGCAAAAGGAAATATTTTTAAGGGTGTCAATATTTCAAAATCCAGATCGTAAAAATAGAATGGCGTGCAGGTACTTGCCCGAAATCCAGCTGATTTTTCATAACCCATTGTATAATCTTCTTTCAAATCTATATCCAGTAAATTTTGGTAGGTATCGGGTAAACTTAAACGCAAATAATGTTGACAGGAACAAGTTACCGGCCTGTTTATGATATATTCTAAACGCAGCTTTTCCTTTTTTAGCTTTTCTGCATTTTTTAATGTAAAATAAGAAGGTATTAGACCGACTTTTGCGTAATCCGCCATCGATTTTATTAAGGATTTGAAATTAATATTTGATGAAGAAATATTTTTGTCGAAGGTGGTATAGTCTCCTATTGAAAAGAAAAAAATGGTATCCACATTATGTTCCGCTTTAATTTTTAACAGTGTTGAAAAAGTGTCATAAGGATCTTCCCTGAAATTTAAAATGGTAAGCAGCCGGTTTCTTAAATTTATGAATTTAAAATTAAACAAATCTTTTAAAAACCCACCAATTGTACGCACCACACCTTTATTCTTATAAACAAATGCCATATCAACATTGATGTTTGACAGCAATTTAAATTCCCTATTGACGTAATTATAATTTGGAAATTTAATTTTCAGTAATTCTAAAAACTTAAAAGCCCAAATATCAACAACAGGTTTTTCTAAAAACCCATTTTTATAGGCCAAACTTTCGACAGCTGAAAATCGTTCATGCACATCTTGCACATAGGGTAAATATTCTTCATACCTACTTATAAGATAAAAACTTGCGGCAAAAATATCAAATGGAATTGTTGAGGATTCCTTGGTTGGAAAAAAACAAGGTACATTATCCCATTCATAAATCTTGATATCAATATCATTTATACCCTGCTCAAACAGCAAATCATGACTCCAAATAAAAAATTCAGAACCCAAAGGAGATTTTGAATAGGTTATTTTTGGCCCGTTATGTGCCACAAATTCATTAACTTTTGTTGTAAATGTTACGGGTATTTTAAGTATTCGTCCAAAAAAATGTTTAAAAATATAGTTTATTCTTGGCGTTATTTTAGGCGTATAAATGAGTAGCATTAATGATGTTGTTTATTTGTTGATGTGTTTAATTATGTAATTGTTGTGACATCTATTAAACTTATAGCTTACGAAATAAATTGTGGCTTAAAGTAAATTCTCATCGGCAAAGCTAAAATACGCATTTTCGGTAATAATTATATGATCAAGCACTTTTATGTCTAAGGTTTCTCCGGCAAGTTTTAATTTGCTGGTTATTGATTTATCGGCTTGGCTAGGCTGCAATTTTCCTGAAGGATGATTATGACATAGAATAATAGCGGTTGAAAATAATTCAATTCCCTTTTTAAACACGAGCCTCACATCAACCAAAGTGCCTGTTAACCCACCCTTACTCAACTGTTCTTTGTGCAGCACTTTATTGGAATTGTTTAGATAAACGATCCAAAACTCCTCGTGGTGCAATTCTCCAATTAGCGGTTGCATAATCTCAAAAACGGCTTTACTACCTGTAATTTGAGGTTTTTCTGTTGCTTCTTCAAGCCTTCTTCTACGGCCAAGTTCCAACGCGGTGATAATAGAAATGGCTTTTGCTTCACCAATTCCCTTAAATTTTTGTAAATCGGCAACCGACATTTTTCCTAGTTGGTTTAAATTATTGTCGATTGAAGCTAGGATTTTCTTAGATAAGGCCACAGCCGTCTCATTTCTACTGCCCGAACCAATTAAAATTGCGATTAATTCAGCATCTGACAATGCTGCTTTTCCTTTCAATAAAAGCTTTTCTCTAGGTCTATCGTCTTCGGCCCAAGATTTTATGGACATTGAATTATTATTGTATACCATAGCATATTTTTTTATCAAATATAAGATTATATCTTTGCCTAAATATTCTGTATATGAAAATTATTATTGCTGGTGCCGGAGATGTTGGTTTCCATTTGGCAAAACTGCTTTCTTATGAGTCTCAAGATATTTATTTAGTAGATCTAAATGCCGAAAAACTTGAGTACGCCAGCAACCATATTGATGTGATTACCAAAAAAGGCGACGCCACGTCTATCAAGCTTTTAAAAGAAATTCACATAGACAAAGCTGATATTTTTTTAGCGGTAACAGAATCACAAAACACAAATTTCACCTTAGCTGTACTGGCAAAAAAATTAGGTGCAAAAAAAACAATTGCTCGTGTTTCAAATCATGAATTCACTGTAAATTCTGAAATTGACTTTGCTGAGTTGGGCATTGACAGTATGATTTCTCCAGGGGAATTGGCCGCCGATGAAATAAAAATGCTGTTGAATCAATCGGCATTTAATGATACCATTGAATTTGAAAATGGCGAGTTAAATATTTTAGGAAGCACTTTAGATTATAATTCTCCATTAATAAATTTAACGGTTCAAGAAGCCCGAGAACGCTTTTCGGATATAGAGTTTATTACAATTGCCATAAAACCTGTAAACAGTAGTGAAACTATAATTCCAAGAGGGAATACCGTTTACCAAGCTAAGAATCAAATTTATTTCTCCGCACCAAAAGCAAGCCTAAAAAAACTCTATAAGTTAATGGGAAAAATGCCCTTTGAAGTAAAGGATGTGATGATTTTAGGTGCCGGTAAAATTGGGGTTAAAGCTGCCCGAAATCTATGCGGCAACAAATTTAATGTCAAATTGATTGAAATAGAAAAAGAAAGAGCTAAAGAAGTTGCAGAAAAACTTCCAAATGCATTAATCATTTGGGGAGATGGAAGAATTGTTGAGCTTTTGGATGAAGAAAATCTCTCTGAAATGGATGCTTTTGTGGCTGTAACAGGCAATTCGGAAACAAATATTATGTCGTGCCTCATTGCAAAATCCAAGGGTGTTAAAAAAACAATCGCTTTGGTTGAAAACATGGATTACATCAACATTTCTCAAACCATAGGAATTGACACCCTAATCAATAAAAAATTATTGGCGGCAAATGCCATCTTAAAATATGTTCGCAAAGGTGATGTATTAAAACTCGCAAACCTTCACAATGTAGATGCAGAAGTGTTAGAGTTTAGGGTGAAAGAAAATTCTTTGGTTACAAAAAAATTAATTAGGGATATAAATCTTACTAAAAAAGCAGTTTTTGGTGGTGTAATAAGAGATGGAGTTGCGCTAATGACTTTTGGCGATTTTCAAATATTGGCAGGTGATAAAGCAGTAGTATTTTGCTTGCCTGAAGCCATCAATAAAGTTGAAAAACTCTTCAACTAAAATGAAAAATCTCAACATTCAAATAATAATCAGCTTTCTTGGATTGACATCCATGTTAAATGGTTTATTTATGTTATTTGCGGTGCCTTTTAGCATTTATTATGATGAATTTGAAAAATGGGATATTTTGTATGCTGGAATTACAACAATTGCCATTGGTTTTTTATTGTGGTTTTTCAATAGAAATGCTAAGAAAAGCCTTGGCAAAAAAGAAGGATATCTCATTGTTACTTTAGGATGGTTAATGCTCTCCTTTACCGGAACTTTACCATACGTTTTTACCGATACCATTCCCATTTATACCAATGCCTTTTTTGAAACTATTTCTGGATATTCTACAACTGGCGCTTCTGTTTTAACCGATGTTGAAGCAATGCCAAAAGGTATCCTATTTTGGCGAAGTGCCACACATTGGATTGGCGGTATGGGAATTATTGTTTTAACAGTGGCTATATTACCCATGTTGGGGATTGGCGGAATGCAACTTTTTATGGCGGAAGCGCCTGGACCATCAACAGATAAATTGCACCCAAGAATTACAGAAACGGCAAAAAGACTTTGGATTATTTATTTTTCGCTAACCATTACAGAATTCTTTCTGCTTAAAATTGCGGGGATGAACTGGTTTGACGCACTTAATCATGCCATGGCAACTATGAGTACAGGCGGATTTTCAACAAAAAATGCAAGTGTTGCTTATTGGAACGGCTACCCAATCATACAATACATTATAACTCTGTTTATGTTTATTGCTGGAGCCAATTTTGTGTTGTCCTATTTTGCGTTAAAAGGAAAAATTAGCAGGGTTTTTAACAATGAAGAATTTAAATATTACTTATTTGGGACAATAACTTTATCTATTGTAATCACGATTATCATCGTAAACTTTCAAGATCCTAATCTGGTGACTTCCATAAGTCATCCAAAGCCTTGGGGTGAAACCGAAAGCGCTTTTAGACAAGCCGTTTTTCAAGTTACCTCAATTATAACGACCACAGGATTTGTATCTGCCGATTTCACGATGTGGAACTCCTTGGCAACAATGCTGATATTTTCGCTGTTTTTTATTGGAGGTTCTGCAGGTTCAACCTCGGGTGGAATTAAAATTGTTCGTCATATCATTATGATTAAAAACACCTTTTTTGAATTTAAAAAATTATTGCATCCAAATGCCATTATTCCAGTTCGATATAACGGTGTGGGAGTTCCTAAAAATATTATCTACAATATCTTGCCTTTTTTTGTATTGTATATGTTAATTTTTATAGTAAGCTCGATAATATTAACATTTTTTGGATTAGATTTTGTGACAGCAATAGGTGCAACCGCCTCTTCATTGGGGAATATTGGACCAGCTCTTGGAACTTTAGGCCCAGTGAATAATTATGCGCATTTATCCATAGGCGCAAAATGGATTTGCTCCTTTTTGATGCTAATTGGAAGATTGGAATTATTTACGGTGCTTATATTATTTACGCCTTTCTTTTGGAGTAAAAATTAAATCAACTCCTTAAATTTATTAAAATCCAAGCCCCCGTAATCACCTGAACTCATTAGTAAAACAACAGTATTTTCAAAATTTTGGTTGAATAAAAAGTCCCTGAATTCGACTGGATTTGTATAAACAATCAAATCATCGCGCTCAAATGCGGCTTTAATTTGTAGTTCAGTAATTTTTTCGAGTCGTTTTATTTCAAGGGCATGTGGCGAATAAAAAACAACAGCTTTATCGGCACTATTTAATGCGCCTTTATATTCTTTTAAAAATTCGGCATTTAAACTACTGTAAGTATGCAATTCCAAACAAGCCAACAACTTTTTACTGTGATATTGATTTTTTACTGCAATTGTTGTTGCTTCAACTTTACTTGGTGAGTGCGCAAAATCTTTAAAAACTATTGTTGATTCACTTTCTGCAATTTCCTCCAAACGCTTGCTGGCACCTTTAAAACTTGCAATGGCTTCATAAAAATCGGCTTCATCAACACCCATATGCTGACAAATCCACTTTGCGCCAGCTAAATTTTGCAAATTGTGCTTTCCAAAAATTTCCAAGGGCATCTCACCCAAAGAAGTTTCAATTAGCGTTTTGCCATTTTTAATATTGTAATTTGGTGTATGATATGGATATTTTTGAATAGGATTTGTGGCTTGTTCCACCACACTTTTCACTGCGGAATCCTCTTCATTGTACACTATAATACCGCCATTGGTGATTGAATTCACAAAAATTGAAAACTGCTCCACATAATTTTCATAGGTTGGAAAAACATTGATATGATCCCAAGCAATTCCGCTTAAAAGGGCAATATTTGGTTTGTACAAATGAAATTTCGGACGCATATCAATAGGACTCGATAAATACTCATCACCTTCAAGTACCATAAATTCATTTTCATCAGTTAAATGCACCATAGTGTTAAAACCCTCCAACTGAGCACCAACCATATAATCAACAGCTATTTCGTGATAGTTAAGCACGTGTAGAATCATGGAGGTGATGGTAGTTTTTCCATGTGAGCCTCCAATGACAATTCTTGTTTTATTTTTAGATTGCTCATATAAAAATTCAGGGTAAGAATATATTTTTAGCCCCAGACTTTTTGCTTCCAACAGCTCTGGATTGTCGGCTTTTGCATGCATTCCAAGAATTATGGCATCTAATTTCGGCGTAATTTTATCTTCAAACCACCCCTCTTTCTTCGGCAATAAACCCTTTGCTTTTAATCTGGATTTTGAGGGTTCAAAAATTGCATCATCGCTGCCTGTTATAGTATCTCCTTTTTGATGTAAAGCCAGTGCCAAATTGTGCATCGCGCTGCCGCCAATAGCAATAAAATGATAGTTCATGTAAAGAATTTTTATAATTTCAAATGTAAGGAAACTATTAAATAAAAAAGGAAAATAAAACAAATCCATTTGAATTCAAGTCTTAACTCAAATATTTTTAATTCATTTTTAAAAAGAAAGAGATTAATTATTATATTTATAAACAAAACTCAACAATTATTGTTGAAACATAAAAAAATCAACAAACCCTAAATTAATGGAAAAAGAAAAATCCCTATTATCAATAAGAATTGGCTTCTCATTCTTTTTTACCTTACTATTTACCTTTAATACAAGTTTTTCACAGTGTGTAAATCCCACTCCTACAGGGGCCTCTTCTCAAACTTTTTGTAAAACTGATAACAGCACAATTGCAGATTTAGTTGCCTCTGGAGGCACTATTGTTTGGTATGATGCGCCTTCAGGAGGAGAATTATATGGGAATGAGGAAGTTCTTGTAAAAGGCTTAACTTATTATGCTGATGATGTTTCGGGAGGTAACTGTAGCCCTAGTAGATTACCTGTAACTGTCACTATTTACGGTGATTTCCCAACTAACGTCGATGTCGCTGTTACAAAATGTGCCATTGACAATCCAACAATCGGCAATTTAAGCGCAACCGGACAAAATTTAGCATGGTATAATGCACAAACTGGTGGAAATTTACTTCCGCTTTCACAATTTCTTGTGAGCGGTCAAACATACTGGGTTCAACAAACTGAAAATGGCTGTACCAGCGATCGGTTTCCAACAACTGTTAGCTTAATAGACCCTATTACTCCCAGTACAGCGCCTGTACAATCATTTTGTTATCCGCCAAACCCAACTGTCGCAAATTTAAAAGCTTCAAGTGGATCGGTTCTTTGGTACGCATCAGAAACTTCAACAACGCCTTTAAAAAGCACCGAGGTATTAATTAACGGCGAAGACTATTGGGTTGCTACAGTTACTTTTCCTTGTGTGAGCTCTAAAAGAGCCCAAACAACTGTAGTTATAGATGCCGCTCCAAATGCAGGAGAAAGCAGCTCTTTTACAGTATGTGAAGTTGATTTAGTTACCACAAATCTATTTGATTTGTTAGGTGGTACTCCAGATACAACTGGAATTTGGACTGGACCAAGTGCCTTGTCAAATGGTTATTTAGGAACTTTTGACCCTGAAACGAATACCGAAGGAACCTATACTTATACTGTTTCAAGTACTTCAAGTATTTGCCCAGATGATTCAGCAAACATTAGCGTAACAATAACTGTGATTCCTCCACCAACAACCGCAAATAGTTCTCAGGCTTTTTGCGAAATCGAAAAAGCAACCGTTGCCGACTTAAGTACAAACCAAAACAATGTTATTTGGTATGATACCGAAACTTCAACAATCGCATTAGACCCATCAGAAGCACTTGTTGATGGGGAAGATTATTGGGGCGCTCTGCCTGATGCCACTTCTGGATGTGAAAGTGCCATCAGGTTAAAAATAACGGCAACAACTATTGTAATTCCACCTCCAACAATCTCTCAATCAAATCAGGCCTTTTGCGAATTTGATAATCCGAAGGTCGAAAATTTAAGTCCAAACAGTCCTGAAATACTTTGGTATGATACGGAATTCTCAACCATTCCTTTAGCTCCTTCAGAAGCATTGGTTGATGGCGACGATTATTGGGCTAGCCAAACAGACCCAGCTTCCACCTGTGAAAGTGCCACAAGATTGGTTGTAAAAGTTTCATTCATTGTTCCACTTGAACCTGCCATCACATCTATTACGCAAACTTTTTGTGAAATTGACAAGCCAACCATCACTAATTTAAACGGAACTGTTTGGTATTTGGACGACACTTTTGAAACAATAATAGCTCCTTCAGTTTTATTGATAGACGGTGAAGATTATTGGAGTCGTCAAACAGCATCAACCAACTGTGATAGTGATGCCGTAACGGTTGTTACCGTTTCAATTATTAGTCCGCCACCACCAACAACCAGCGAACAAAGTCAGGTTTTTTGTGCTAATGACATTCCTACTGTTGATAATTTAAACCCAAGTGGAACAGGAATACTTTGGTATGCGAGCGAAACTTCCACTGCACCTTTAAAACCTGCAGATTTATTGGTTGATGGAGCATCTTATTGGGCAAGTCAAACTTCGACTTCAGGTTGTGAAAGTGCTACAAGATTGATGGTTACCGTTGTTGTAAACACAACGCCACCACCAACAACAACCAATGCAAATCAATCATTTTGCATAAAAGATTATTTACCGGGGAATCCAACCGTTGCAAATTTAACTGCAAGTGGAAATAATATACTTTGGTACGCAACTGAGACTTCTATAACACCATTAAATTCAACAGACATATTGGTAAATGGCACTTACTGGGCTACACAGACCAATGCAACTACGGGTTGTGAAAGCGCTTCAAGATTGGTGGTTGATGTAAGTGTTATCAATCCGGCAACACCAATAACTACAGAGCTCAACCAAACTTTTTGTTTAGCGGATAAGCCAACGGTTGCAGATTTACAAGTTAGTGGCACATCAATTATTTGGTATGCCAACGAAACTGCCACAACACCTTTAAACCGTACAGATTCTCTTATTAATGGTGAAGACTATTGGGCAGCGGCATCTAATGCATCAACAGGATGTGAAAGCATTGCACGTTTAAGAATAATAGTTTCCATTACTGATGTTCCTCCTGCTACAATTGTCAAGGTTTCACAAACTTTTTGCGAATCTGATTTAGCAACAATTGCAGATTTAGCAGTAACAGGAAACGGAATTGTTTGGTATGCTACCCAAACAGATACAAAGCCTTTAGTAGCAACAAGTCTATTAATAAATGGCGCTTCTTATTGGGCAGCGCAATCAAACGCCACAACAGGATGCGAAAGTTCTGTGAGGGTTGTTGCGAATGTTACGCTGACTATTGTTGGAACACCAAGCATAATTTCACAAGGAAATGAATTTTGCAAAATTAATAATCCCACTATTTCCGATTTAAACCTGAAGGTTTCCGCAAATAATGGCGGCACAATTTCTTGGTATGATTCTTATCCAAATGGAAATCTTTTAAATGCATCTACCGCATTGATTGAGGGCGAAACCTATTATGCCATAGAAACTATTGCTAATGGATGCAAAAGCTTAAATCCGCTTGAAGTTGTCGTTACTTTAGAAGCCTGTGACGAGTACGACATCGAAATATATGATGGTTTTTCACCAACAGGAAACGGCATAAATGACACGTTTAAAATAACCAATCTTCGAGAGCTTTATCCAAATTTTAAAGTGGAATTTTTTAACCGTTGGGGGAATTTAATTTATACCGCCAATGCCGCAAAACCAGATTGGAACGGAAGATTGCATGGAGATGGAGAATTGTCGCCAACCGGTGTTTATTTCTTTATTATTCATTTCAATAAAAACGACAGAAAACCTATTCAACGCAGCTTATATTTAAGCAGATAACCAATAGTTTAAACAAATACATTTTAAACCCAGAAAATGAAAAATATACTAATATTATTTATTGCACTTATGACAACCGTAGTAATGTGGTCTCAACAAGATGCACAATACACACAATATATGTACAATATGAGTGTTATAAACCCAGCCTATACAACCAGTAATATTGGGGTTGTAAATTTGGGCGCCTTGCACAGAACCCAGTGGGTTGGCGCAAATGGGGCTCCTAAATCCTCCAATATTTTTGCACATACCCCAATTAATGAAAAAATTGAAGTCGGATTTTCTTTGGTCAATGATAACATTGGTGACGTGGTAAAAGAAAATAACCTTTATGCAGATTTTGCCTATAAATTAGATTTAGAAGAAAATGGCCAATTATCTTTTGGTTTAAAAGCTGGAGTCACTTTTTTTGATGTTAATTTTAATGGATTTGTTTTAGAATCTGGAGATGTTTTTACCGATCCGGATTTTGCCGAAAACATCAATCAGTCGTTTTTTAACTTTGGAGCCGGGATTTACTACAATACCGATCATTATTACGTTGGATTGTCTATTCCTGCACTTCTAAATGCTGATCATCTCGATAGAAACAACGGAAAATATCAAGGAACCGAGCAAGCGCATACATACTTAACTGGAGGTTATGTTTTTGAAATCAATGAGTTGTTTAAATTTAAACCAGCATTTATGGCAAAAGCTGTAAAAGGAGCGCCTATTTCACTTGATTTAACTGCCAATGTTCTATTCGACAATAAAGTTGAGTTAGGTGTTGGTTACAGATTGGAAGATGCTTTTAGCGGTATGGTAAATTTTAAAGCCACGCCCGAATTGAGAATTGGCTATGCTTACGACCATACAATTTCTAATTTAGGTCCGTTCAGTTCAGGTTCACATGAACTCTTTATTTTATATAACCTAGATATTTTAAACAAAAACAAAGGTTTCGACAAATCCCCAAGATTCTTTTAAAAACGATTTTCAAAATGAAAAAAATACTACTTATACTTTTAATTCTCCCTTTTTCAATACAACTTTCAGTTGCACAAAATTTAAAGCGCGCAAACCAGTTATTTGAAAAAAGAGCGTATTTAAACGCTGCAGAGTTGTTTTTAAATGAAGAACCTAAAACACAGGAAGTGTTAGAGAAATTGGGCGACTGTTATTATTTTAACACTAAAATGAGCGAGGCCGAACCGTGGTACAAGATGCTGCTTCAAACTTATGAAGGCAAGGTTGACCCAAATTATTTGTTTCGATATTCACAAGCGCTTAAAGGCGTTAAAAAGTTTGAAGAAGCTGATAAATGGTATCAAAAATATTTAGAGAAAAAACAAATTGTGATCACCGAAAAACAGGAAACACTGCCTTTTTTTGAAGCTTTAAACAGTGAGATTAAAAAACCGTATATCGTTCATAAAGTTTCGGTAAATTCAGAATTTTCGGACTTTGGAGCATCCTTTTTTGGAGACAAAGCGGTTTTTGCATCCGCAAGAAACAACGGAAAATTATATGACTGGAACAATCAGCCTTATCTTGATTTATACCAGGCAGATGTTGAAGAAAATATGGATTTAAAAAACGTGGTTCCTTTTTCGGGAAACATAAACACTGCAATGCATGAATCAAACGCCGTGTTTACAAAAGATGGAAAAACAATGTATTTCACAAGAAATAATTACATTTCGGGCAAAAAAATTCGGGATAAAAATAAAGTGACCCAATTAAAAATCTACAAAGCCCAATTTATCAATAATGAATGGACAAACATTACGGAACTTCCATTCAATAATGATAACTATTCCGTTGAACATCCTGCACTCAGCCAAGATGAAAATCAATTGTATTTCGCGTCTGATATGCCTGGAACCATTGGTTCTTTCGATTTGTTTGTGGTGGATATCAATGCAGACGGAACATACGGAATTCCACAAAATTTAGGTCCTAAAATCAATACGGAACATCGGGAACAATTTCCTTTTGTAAGCGCTAAAAACATTTTGTACTTTGCCTCAGATGGTCATTTTGGCTTGGGCGGATTGGATATTTTCAAAAGTGAGATTTCTGATGAAAAATTTTCTGCACCTATAAATCTAAGCAACATCATCAATAGCAATTTAGATGATTTCGCTTTTGTAATTGACGAAGAAAATGAAACTGGTTACTTTTCTTCAAACAGAGAAGGCGGCATTGGCGATGATGATATTTACCGTTTTACCCAAAAGAAAATTTATGTAGTACATGGATTGGTTCAGGACAAAAATAGTTTAGAGCCACTTTCGGGAACCTTGGTTTCCTTATTCGATAAAAATAATGCTTTAATCAACAAAATGATTGTGGGCGAAGATGCCTCTTATTCTTTTGATGTTGATAATAATAGAACATATAAAATTATTGGAACGCGTAAATTATACGTCCCTTCTGAAATCGATTTTACAACAAATGAAAAAGGTGACATTGATAAAAATATTCAGTTATTAATGGAATTGTATACAGCAGTTGAAAAAGATATTGTTGTAGAAAACAATAAGACCCAAATCAAAATCAAGCCAATTTATTTTGATTTCGACAAATGGAATATTCGCAAAGATGCTGCTCTTGAGCTAAATAATGTAGTGAATATTATGAAAAAATATTCTGAAATAAGCATTGAAATTGGCGCACATACCGATGCTAGAGGAAGTGATGAATACAATATGGGTTTATCTCACAAACGTGCGAAATCTGTTATGGACTATTTGATTAGCCAAGGGATTTCTGAAAGCAGGTTAAAATCTGAAGGCTTTGGGGAATCGCAACCTTTAAACCACTGTGTCAAACCTAAAATGTGCACAAGTAAACAATACAGCATTAATAGAAGATGCGAATTTGTGCTTGCGAATTAACAATCAAACATTAATTTAAAATTAAATGAAGGTTGTCAAAAAAGTCGGTTTAACCGCAATGTTCGCAAAGAAGGCGCAATGTTCGCAAAATGTTGATTTTAAAAATAGTAACTCTTGCGAACTTTGCGAAAAAACCTAGCGTCCCTTGCGGTTAAAAAATGAGTTCTTTTTTAGACAGCATCTTTTTTGAATAAATACAGTACTTCAACAATAAACCTTTTTGCTTAAATAACTGCCTCAAGTGATGCAATAAATTTTAGGTACAACTTTTGCTAGCTTTACAAGAACAAAACAGGTATTATGAGAAAAATTGCAGTGATACTTTCTGCCATTATTTTATTTTCGGTGAATGCCAAAGCTCAGCAGCACTATAAAAACTATGATGATCAGTGGAAAAAAGTACAAAAATTTGAAGAAGCCAAGCTGCCAAAATCTGCTTTAAATGAAGTTGAAAAAATATATATAAGGGCTAAAAAAGAAAATAATTCACCACAGCTTATAAAAACATTGTTGTTTAAATCCAAATATGCTTTAATACTTGAAGAAGACGCACAACTAAACATCATCAATTCCTTCAAAACAGAAATTTCAACAGCCAAATCCCCAACTAAAAATATTCTTGAAAGTACTTTAGCCAATTTATATTGGCAATATTTTCAACTAAACCGATGGAAATTTTATAATAGAACCGCTACTGAAAATAAAGTGGACACATCCGATTTTAGAACCTGGGATTTACAAACGCTCTTTACTGAAATTCATTTGCATTTTCAAAAATCATTAGAAGATGGGCTGCTGACACAAAAAACGGATTTGAACGAATTTAATGATATTTTAGATTTGCAGAAGGATTCCAAAATATTGCGTCCAACGCTGTTTGATTTTTTATTGCACAATGCCTTGGATTTTTACAAAACAACTGAAAATTCCATTCCAAATCCGGCATACAAATTTGAAATATCCGACGAAAAATATCTCGCCAATTTTGAAGAGTTTTCAACAATAAAATTAGAAACTCGGGATAGTTTATCGCTTCAATTCAATGCCTTAAAAATTTATCAAAAATTAGCGGCATTTCATCAAAAGGAAAATAACAACAACGCTTTTATTGCGGTTGAACTGGAACGATTGTCATTTGTAAAACAATATGCCACATTTAGTGAAAAAGAAAGGTCCTTTTTAAATTCATTAATCAGCCTAAAAAACGAATTTAAAGCACACGAAGCATCAACCTTAATCGATTTTGAAATAGCCTCTGTTTATAACAATCAGGCGAATGATTATGTACCTATTTCTAAAATAGAAAATCAGTTTAAACGTGCAAAAGCACTTGAAATTTGTGAAGAGGCAATCGCCAAATTCCCAAAAAGTTTTGGCGCTCAAAAGTGCAATTCGCTAAAACAGCAAATTCTCAGCTTGTCATTAAATATTGTTGCAGAAAAACTGGTACCCAATCAAAAAGATAACAAGATATTGGTTACCTATAAAAATGTACCTAAGCTATATTTTCACATTTTTAAAATCACTGAAAAAGAAAAATTTGACTTCGCAAGAATTTACAACGATTCGGCGAAAATTGCTTTTATTAAAAAACTTGATTTGGTGACCACTTTCAGTCAAACTTTAAAAACAGAGAATGATTTTCAACAACACAGTACCGAAATTTTAATTCCGCCTTTTGCCAACGGAAATTATTTGATTTATGCTTCAACCTTTGAAACCTTAAATCCGAATAGCCTTTACGCCACGGCAATTATTCAGGCAACGGACATTGCCGTGATTGAAAACAACCAAAATAACAGCAAAATTTATCAAATTATCGACAGAAACACCGGTAAACCTTTGGTTGGCGCTAAAGTGAACATCAAAAATTACAATACTGGTAAATATAATGCGCCAATTAATGAAAATTATATCACTGATAACAAGGGCCAAATAAATTTCACTACAAAAAGTAATTATAGAAATGTAGTGCTCACGGTGAATTATAACGAGGAAATCGCCACTTTTGGCGACTATTATTTGAATGAAAACCGTGAGATAAATTCGGAAACTGAAAACACCGCAATCAATTCTTTTTTATTTACGGATCGAAGTATTTACAGGCCGGGGCAACTCGTTTATTACAAAGGAATTGTGCTCAAAAGCCTGAAAAATAAATCGGAGGTTGTTGCAAATGAATTTGTGGAAGTCACTTTGTACAACGTCAATCGGGAAATCGTAAAATCTGTTGAATTGAAAACCAACGATTATGGTTCCTTTAGCGGCGAATTTATATTGCCAACCACTGGTTTAACAGGGCGTTATTTTATTGAAGTTGAAGAAGGTTCACAAGAAAGTGAATTGTATGATTTAATAGATGATTTAAACTTTTCTTCCACAGAAATCTTGGTTGAAGAATACAAACGCCCAAAATTTGAAGCTAAGTTTGAACCCATTACAGAAACCTATAAAATCAATGATTCCATTACTGTAAATGGTAGTGCTCTCGCCTTTGCAGGAAGCAATATTACTGATGCCAAAGTAGCGTATCGGGTGCACAGAAAAGTACAATATCCAAAATGGTATTATTGGTATCGACCAAATTTTCCGAGCTCGCAAGGTCAGGAAATCAGCCACGGAGAAACCATGACAGATGCTCAGGGAAATTTCAATATTACTTTTAAAGCAATTCCGGACAAAAGTGTTGACGCAGCAAATTTGCCGATATTTATTTATGAAGTTACTGCAGCTATTACGGATGTCAATGGCGAAACCCGCAGTGCTGTTACAGAAATAAAAGTTGGTTATCACACTATAATTGCCGAAATTAAAATTGCCGATGCTATTGACAAAAACAAAAAGGAAAACGCAATCATTCTTGAAACCAAAAACCTCAACAATGAAACGGTTTCCGCCAAAGGAAGTTTAAAAATTCACAAATTACAGGCACCTAAAAATGTATTGCGGGCACGCCCTTGGAATGCGCCGGATTATCAGGAAATAAGCGAGGAAGTCTTCAGAAATAAATTTCCAAACGAAGCTTATGCCAATGAAAATGAAATTAAAAACTGGCCAAAGGGAAATTTGGTTTTTGAAGAAAATTTTGATACCTCAAAAGAAACTAAAATTCAGCTGAAAAAAATTCAGAAATGGGAATCGGGTCAGTATGTTGTTGAACTGGAAACCACAGATAAATTTGGACAAAAAGTCACCGATAAAAAGCTATTCACCGTTTTTAGCGAAACCGAAAATCAGGTTTCCGACAATCAGTTATTTGTAATTTCGACCGATAAACAAAGTTATAAACCCTATGAAAATGCAGTGCTCAAAATTGGTTCAGCCTCAAAAAATATTTTTGTAACAATAGACATTGAAAAAGACCATAAAATAATTGACACGCAAATTATTCATCTGGAAAATAGCTCGAAATTTATCCAAATTCCGGTTACCGAAAAAGATTTGGGCGGATTTGCAATTCATTATAGTTTTAGCAATTTTAATGCTTTTAAAAGTGGCACTTTGCCTATTTCAGTGCCTTATGAAAAAACAGCATTGGAAATTGAAACCGTAACTTTCAGGGATAAATTGCAACCTGGAGAAAATCAAACCTGGAGTTTTAAAGTGAAAGGAGAAAAAGGCGATAAAGTTGCCGCCGAATTATTGGCAAGTATGTATGATGCTTCTTTGGATGAATTTAAAATCCATCGTTGGGAATTTAATCCAATGGAACAACCGATTTATTATTCATATAACCAAAGAAATGCGAACAACAGTTTCGGGAACAGCTATTTTAATGTCGTGAATATCCCAGCATTTTATGACTATTATGTGCATCACCTATTTGACCAGTTAAATTGGTTCGGATTTCATTTTAATAATTCTTTTAGGATTAGAGGAGTGGGCGCTGTTAAAATGATGCAAAAGAATAATGATGTTATTCAGGTTGTTGAAGATGAAGAACTATTAGAAGATATACCCTTCTATAAAATCTCTGAAAATTTATCATTAGAGGAAGTTATCATTGTTGGTTATGGAAAACAAAAAGAGCCCAAAAAAGAGGAGAGCTTTGAAAAACTAGATCCGTCTTCCATTAAAATTAGAAAAAACTTTCAGGAAACAGCCTTTTTCTATCCGCATTTAACAACTGATAAAGACGGAAATGTTAGTTTTAATTTCACCGTTCCTGAGGCGTTGACTCGATGGAAATTGCAATTATTGGCACATACCAAAGAATTGGCTTCAGCAACCAAAACATTGAGCACCGTTACACAAAAAGAGCTGATGATTTTACCAAATCCGCCACGATTTTTACGAGAAGGCGACACCATTGTGTTATCAAGCAAAATATCCAATTTAACAGAAAACATATTAAATGGAACTGCTGTTTTAGACTTAACCGATGCCATTACAGGAAAACAAATTGATGATTTATTGGGAAACAAATTTTCCTCTCAAAATTTTAAAGTTGATGCAAAAGGAAATACACAAATAAGCTGGAAGCTGCAAATTCCGGAAGGCATTCAAGCCGTGCAATACAAAATCATAGCGAAAGCAAATGATTTTAGTGACGGTGAACAAAATGTATTGCCTGTATTGTCAAACAGACTATTGGTAACCGAAACCTTGCCTATGTGGGTTCGCAGCAAGCAAACCAAAACTTTCACTTTAGATAAGTTAAAAAATGCTTCGGCTACGCTCAGCAACAATACTTCGGCTCCGCTCAGCAACCATTCGGCTACGCTTAAAAATCATAAATTAACACTAGAAATCACTTCCAATCCCGTTTGGTATGCTGTACAAAGTTTACCCTATTTAATGGAATATCCGTATGAATGTTCAGAGCAAACATTTTCTCGTTACTATGCAAATTCGCTGGCTTCGCATATTGTAAATTCAAACCCGCGCATCCAGGAAGTCTTCAATCAGTGGAAATCTAGTGATGCCCTGGTATCAAATTTGGAAAAAAATGAGGAATTGAAATCCATTATTATTCAGGAAACGCCTTGGTTGCGCGATGCGCAAAGTGAAACCGAGCAGAAAAAACGCATCGCTTTGTTGTTCGATTTAAATAAAATGACCAACGACCAGCAAACTGCCATCAATAAATTAAAAGAACAACAATTTAGCAACGGCGGTTTCCCTTGGTTTAAAGGAAGTAAGTACCCAAATCGTTATATCACCCAACATATTATTGCAGGATTTGGACATTTAAAACAATTAAATGTTGCCATAAACGAAAAAACTGCTTCTGAAGTAATTTCAAAAGCCTTAAACTTTTTAGATGAAGAAATTTTAGACGATTACAATAAGCTTTTATCAGAAGCCAAAAGGCTAAAAGAAAAAGAGAAATCTAAAGAAAAAGGACTGAAAGCTGAAAGCGACTATCTCGCTAAAAATCATTTAGGAAATATTCAATTGCATTATTTATATATGCGCAGTTTTTATAAGGATGTGAAAATTTCTGAAAATGTACAAAAAGCAATAAATTATTACACAAAACAATCGGCCAATTATTGGAAGGAATTCAATTTGTACTCAAAAGGAATGATTGCTTTGGTGCAACATAGAACGCAAAATAAAACCATGGCTTCAACTATTTTAAAATCGCTAAAAGAAAATAGCATTGTTAGTGAGGAATTGGGAATGTATTGGAAAGAAAATACCCCAAGCTGGTTTTGGCATCAAGCGCCTATCGAAACGCAAGCTTTGTTAATTGAAGTTTTTTCTGAAATTGAAAATAAAACCGCAACGGTTGATGAATTAAAAGTTTGGTTGTTGAAAAATAAGCAAACAAATAGCTGGAAAACAACAAAGGCAACCACCGAAGCCGTATATGCTTTATTGTTGCAAGGAAGTGATTGGCTGTCCATAAACGAATCTGTTGTAGTCACTGTTGGCAATCAAAAAATTGAACCATCAAATCCCGATAGCCAGCGGGAAGAAAATGTAAAAATTGAAGCTGGAACAGGCTATTTTAAAACTTCATGGAATGGAAGTGAAATTACATCAGAAATGGGAGAAGTAACCATTTCAAAAAAAGACGAAGGTATTGCCTGGGGCGGATTGTATTGGCAATATTTTGAGGATTTAGACAAAATAACTTTCGCGGAAACACCACTTAAATTAAGTAAAAAACTATTCTTAAAATCGAATGCTGATAAAGGAAAATTGCTAACTGAAATAACCCAAGATACGCCCTTAAAAGTAGGTGATTTAATTACGGTACGAATTGAATTAAAAGTTGACCGACCAATGGAATTTGTGCATATGAAAGATCTGCGCGCCAGTGGTTTGGAACCCATCAATGTGTTATCGGAATACAAATGGCAAGATGGATTGGGGTATTATGAGAGTACTAAAGATGCTTCAACAAATTTCTTTTTTGAGAATTTAGCAAAAGGCGTTTATGTTTTTGAATATGATTTGCGTGTTAATAATGTCGGGAACTTCAGCAATGGAATCACAACCATACAAAGTATGTATGCGCAGGAATTCAGCAGTCATAGTGAAGGAGTTCGCATCAAGATAAATTAATTACTATCGTTTTTTTGGAGGATACTTACTCAGTAATTTTTGAAATGCTTCGGCTAAAAGCTGTTCTTTTTCAATAATTCCAATATTGGTTTGAAAATTTCCTTCATATATACCCTGCCAGATTAATTTATCAGTTTTAGCATCAACAAAATCAACAGTAAATTGTTTTGTAAGAACATTGCTATTTAATGGTAATTGTCCTCCAATACTTATTCCTGAATGTCTTCCATAATTGCCAAACCCAATACCTACCGAATTTCTTGGAGCTTCAAACTGTTTTAATTGAACATCAACAAATATTGCTGGTTGATTACTAAGTTCAAAACCTTTTCCAATCATGGATTTTTCCAATTGTGTAAGAATCCTGTTTGCTTCTATCTCATTAATATTCAGCAGAACATCATTATAGAACTGAAATGTTTTATATTGGTTAAAATCAACTTGATTATCGTAATCATATAGGATTTTAGGGGAAGTGCATCCTAAAAAAACAATTAACACTATTAGCTTCATATAGTTCATCCTAATATTTTTAAAATAATGGTAAATCCTTCCTATAAAATTAAGAATAATTCTGTTTTAATCAGCTATATAAAATAGTATCTTTGAAAAAATTTTAAATTATGGATTTAAATCTAGTTCCCAACATAAAACATACCAAAAGCAAAAACTTCTTTTTACTGGCTGGCCCTTGTGCCATTGAAGGGGAAGAAATGGCATTGAGAATTGCCGAACATATTTTAAAAGTAACCGATAAATTGGAAATTCCTTTTATTTTTAAAGGAAGTTTCAAAAAAGCCAACAGATCAAGAATCGATAGCTTTACCGGAATTGGAGATGAAAAAGCGCTAAAAATATTGAAGAAAGTTTCCGAAACTTTTAACATCCCAACAGTTACTGATATTCATGAAGTTTCAGATGCAGCAAGGGCGGCTGAATATGTTGATGTGTTGCAAATCCCGGCTTTTTTGGTGCGCCAAACCGATTTGGTAGTGGCAGCGGCAAAAACTGGGAAAGTTGTCAATTTGAAAAAAGGACAATTTATGAGTCCGGGTGCCATGAAACATGCCGTACAAAAAGTTAAAGATTGTAATAATGAAAAAGTTTGGATTACTGATAGAGGAACAATGTTTGGGTATCAAGATATGATTGTTGATTTTAGGGGAATTCCAGAAATGCAACAGTTTGCGCCAACAATTTTAGACATTACGCATTCTTTACAACAACCAAATCAAAGCAGTGGCGTAACCGGAGGAAAACCAGAACTGATTGAAACTATTGCCAGAGCCGGAATTGCTGTTGGCGTTGACGGCTTGTTTTTGGAAACCCATTTTGACCCATCAAACGCAAAAAGTGATGGTGCCAATATGTTGGATTTAAGATATTTAGAAAATTTATTGGCGCGTTTGGCAGCCATAAGAAAAACGATTAACAATTTTTAGTAAATAATTTAGATAAGCTTACCCAATGCTTATAAAAAAAGCGACAAAATTTTAAAATTTTGTCGCTTTTTTAGTGTTTCAATGCTTTATTACCCACATTTGGTATGTCCGCAACTTTTGCATTTCAAACAACCCTCTTCATAAATTAATCCGTCAGAATCACCGCATTCAGGGCATTTTTTATCAACTGCTTGCGTACCGTCTTCCACAAATTGTTTTAGTGCACGCGCAATCCCATTTTTCCATGTATTGATATTTTCATCATACATATTTAAGTTGTTAATAAGGTCAACTGCATAAGGAATTGGCATTCCATGACGCAATACGCCTGAAATTAATTTGGCATAATTCCAATATTCTTTATCAAAAGTACGGGACAATCCTTCAAAAGTAACTTTATACCCATCTTTATCCAAAAATTGAAAATCGTAACGTGATTCCCCGCTTTTATCTCTGTTTTTAATAACCCAGCCTTCTTCAAGCCAAGCAGGTAAAAGAAATGCGTCTTCAATTTTTCCTGTAAATATTTCATAAGGTCTGTTGTTTATTAAACCAACAACCGCTACCCATTTCTCATAATCGTTTTGAAAACGGACTACTTTTGCCGCAATTTTTTTAGGGCGTTTTGGAAAAACAGTTTCTGCATAACAATCTGGTTTTTTATCTTGCTTTTTGTTATCGTTGGCGATTAAAATTCCACTTCGGGAACCATCTCTGTAAACTGTGATTCCTTTTAATCCTTTTCGCCAGGACTCAATATAAATATCACCAACCAAATCAACCGGAACATCTGTTGCTAAATTTATGGTTGAACTGATGGAATGTGTAGTATATTTTTGAACCAAAGACTGCATTTCTATCCGTTTTTTCCAATCAATTTCAGGTGCTGTTGCACCGCTATACGGACTTTCCTTAATATCAGTTTTACCAGTAACTTCCATCCATTGTTTTAACTTAGGATGATAAACTTCAAATTCCTCAAAAGCATCACCCATATCATCAACATAAGCAATTTTGGCATTTGTATCTTCTTGATTTACTTTTCTTCTTCTCTTGTACGACAATAAATATACTGGCTCTATCCCTGATGATGTTTGAGCCAACATACTCAAACTTCCTGTTGGTGCCACGGTACTGATGGAAATATTTCTTCTGCCGTATTTCATCATTCGTTCATAAACATCAGGAAATTCTTTTTCCATCATCTGTACAAACTCAGAGAATTTTTCAATTTCAGGACTAAATGCTTCAAATTTACCTCGGGTAATAGCCATATCAATACTGCTGTCGAACTCGCCTCTCAATTTGGTTTTCATTATCTCATCAACAATCACAAGCGCTTCATCAGTATCAAACTTTTTGCCCAAAGCTGCCATTGCATCGGCCAAAGCGGTAAATCCTAATCCGGTTCTTCTGCCCTTTTTACCTGTTTTAAACAATAACTTCCACGTATCAATTTCAACCTGTTTAATTTCATTAGGCTCTTTATCGTGCATTATTTTATTGAAAATTTTATCGACGGCTTCCAATTCCAAATCAACCAAGTCATCCATTAACCTTTGTGATTCATACACAACTTCATAGAATTTTTTAAAATCAAATGAAGCATTTTCAGTAAACGGATTTTCAACAAAACTATATAAGTTAATTGCTATTAATCGGCAACTATCACCACCTTGCATGGCAATTTCAGAACAAGGATTTGTAGAACTGTTTTTAAATCCTGGATAAATAGAGGATGTAGAATAATAATGCTGACGGTCCCAAAATATCAAACCTGGTTCAGCTGTATTGTGGGCGCAAGAAATAATAATATTCCAAAGTGATCTTGCTTTAATTACTTTTTTATAGGTTGGTGCTTTGCTATCAATTGGCCAACGCAGGGTAAAATCGTCATCATTTACAACCGCTACCATAAATTCGTCGGACAAGCGGATAGAAATATTTGCGCCGGTTACTTTTGTCAAATCTTGTTTGATGGTCACAAAATCCTCAATATCAGGATGCGCAATATCCATAGTAAGCATTAATGCCCCTCTTCGTCCATTTTGAGCGACTTCTCTGGTTGTATTTGAAAATCGGTGCATAAATGAAACCGCTCCTGTTGTGGTACCCGCTGCATTGGAAACTTGAGCACCACCAGGTCTTAAATTAGATAGATCCACACCAACGCCACAACGTCTTTTAAACAACTGGGCCAATTGCTGGTCTGTATGAAATATACCTCCATAAGAATCAAAAACCGGAGGCACAACCACGCAATTTGACAATGAGGCAATCACATTATTGTTTCCCAAAGAAGACATTACGCTTCCTTGTGGAATCACATATTTGAAATCCTTAAATAGGTTATAAATTGCATTTTCAGACAAAAATTCTCGCTTTTTTCCATAATCAGAAAGACCTTCTCCTTTCTTTTCTCCTTCCTGATATTTCTTTTCTATCCGGCCAAATTCAACCGCCATCCGCTTATGCATTTCGTCGGGTGTTAACTCTAAAAACTCGCCGGTTTTGGTTTTCATCGCATACTTATTCATCCACGTAGTCGCAGCAAGCTCATCACCTTTAAAATAAGCTAAATTACTCTTTAACAAATCGTTATAGGTAAAGGTTTTTGGGAACACTAATTCTTCTGTCATTTTTAGGTAGGTTTATTATTAGGTAAAATATAGATTTTAAAAATATATAATATTTAAACTTAAGTTGTGTTAAATTTAAATTAGTTAATAACATTTCATTGTTGAAAAGTTCTAATTATTCTATCCTTTTTTTTTGTAGTTTTAGCTTTTGCTAAATTTATAGAGAGTTTGAATAAGAAAATTCACAACTTATCATTAAGGGGGATCCCTGGTATTTTTTTAGGAATTTTTTCTTTAATTTTCATTTTTGGAATCCAATTTTTATTGTCTCAATACGCTACCAGCTCATCAGGCGTGTCCGTATTGCCCATTTCTTTTTTTGAAATATTGCTATTTGGGATTTCTTTTCTCTATATTCTAATTTCTTACTTTACAATTACAATCATCAATAAAAGAAGAAGAAAAAAGCTATATTTAAAAAATTGGAGCTTTAACGCTAAGAAAATTAGGCTTATTTATTTGGTTATTTTACTGCTAGGCGGAATTATTTTATATTTTCTGATGGCAAACGGACTCTTGAAAATTATCATTCCCTGCTCCTTGATACTTTATGGAATTGGAGGTCTTGTCTCAAATAAACATACAATTGGCGCTACCGCCTTTTTGGGATTCGTTTTCCTTACATTCGGTTTTTTAGCCATATTATTCCCAAAATTTGCATTTTATTTATGGGGATTTGCATTCGGGATTTGTCATATAATATACGGGCTGGTTTATTATAAAAACAAAAGGTAAAAACTTAAGTTGTTGGTTTAAAGTTTCGAGTTGGAAAATTTAAAAAGTTCAACAAATAAATCTTTGAACTTCCCAGATTGGTGTTGACCAATTTTTATTACTTATTTTATTCCTTTATGCTTTTTACACACCCCTATCCCTCCCGCTGAAAAAGCGGGACTGGCTTCTTTAGAGGGGAATTTGTTTCAAACTTTTAATTTTTAACTTTACTGCCAACGGGCCATCTGGCCTTTTCACTAAAAATGTATACCATACATTTTTTTACGCTCAATCCTCCCCTTCGGGGCTTAGAGGGCCTTTTAAACTTTAAGCCTCCTCACCAAATCTTCCAATCCGTTTAATTGAATTTCATAAACCAGATGCATCATTTCACCAAGTTTACCAGCAGGAAAACCCTTATTACGATACCAAACCAAGTAAAATTCAGGTAAATCGATCAAGTATTTTCCTTTATATTTCCCGAAAGGCATTTTGGTGTTTGCGAGTTGTTCCAACAAATGCTGCTGATTATTTTCCATCTACATAATCTTGCAAATAACTGAATCGTTCCGTTAGGTTTCCATTTTCAGTCATTTTGGATCTTTGAAGCACGCCATCTTCATCATTATTGAAAAGGGCTGGAATCACATGTTTTGCAAAATTATCCCCAAAACCTTCAGAAGCATCTTTTGGCAACTCACAAGGCAAATTATCAACGGCCATAACAGCGATGGCGTCTTTATCCATAAAATTTACTTCTTGTTCCGTTTTCGGATTATAACCATAAATAGGATCTGCAATGGTTGAAGAACGAATGGTTGATGCCACAGGTCCGTCAACATCACAACTAATGTCGGCTACTACTTTTATCTTAAAATCTGGAGATTTGGCATCTTCTTTTGTAAAAATATAAGGGGCCCCAACTCCATAAAAATGACCAGTTATATACAAATCTGCCACTTTGGCAAAGCGCATGAAATCACTTTTATATTCTTGCGGATTATTAAAAAAGTCCCTCTGGTTTTTAACAATCCCATCCTTTCTTTTATTGTAATCCAACACATCTATTTGAACATAAACAGGTTCTTCAAAAGTTTGGTTTAAAAATTCATCAATAGTAACTTCGCGCATTTGCATGCCGTCTAACATTTCTTTTGCGCCATTTCCTACCCTACCTTTCCCAGTTAAAACTACTTTAATAGCTGGCAATTTCACTTTTTTCAATTCTTCAATTAGCATTTTTTGATCGTGCAATACTTCAGCTTTTGGTATATTGTATAAATTAAATTTTAAACCATAAGTTCTAATAGCATTGTACCCACCAACAAAACCGGCATATAATCCAAAAGCCACCAATCTAACATTGTTTTTGTCGATAATTGTTTCATGGTCATACAACACAATATTTTTTGCCAAGATTGCTTTTAATAAATCGCGGTTGTATTTTTGTTTTTTTATGGTATGGGAAAAGAAAAAATATTTTTTATTTGGAATTAAATTTTCTATAGGTACTTCTTTTACACCCAATAAAACATCACAATCTGTCATATCCTCAAAAACCTCTATTCCTTCCTTTTTGTAATCTTCATCAGTAAAAAATCGAGAATCAGAACTTTCAACTTTTATTTCAAGTTGTGGATATATTTTTAAGAGTTCAGCACATTTTTTTGGAGACAATACGACTCTTCGGTCTGGCGGATTTTTTCGTTCTTTAAGGATTCCAATCTTCATAATGTAATTTGGTATAAGTTTTGCTTCAAAGGTATTAGGAATTAAAGAAAATTGCAAACAATAATCTGATTGAATTTTTATACCTTTGCATTCTTCTAAGAAGAATCGGTTCTTTGATTTATTGGGGACGACTGGTTTTGACTGCAAGGTCAATTAAGGTATAAGCATGTCGAGTAATGAAATAGCACTCGTAAATCTCAATTTCAAAAATTTAAACGGCGAAGATAACTACGCTTTAGCTGCTTAATCCGAATCACAGTAGGATGAGCCTTGTCGCACTAGGTGCGAAAGCTAAATGTCTCTTGAAAGCCTTGGTTAGCGGCGGTCAATATAGGGGCATCGTAAATGTTAACATAGATCTGCTATTGTTTCGTTAGCATTTTGAAACTTAAGAAACTAAGCTTAAAGTGGGCTGTTTTCGGTCAGCTTTAAGTCGAAAACCAAACGAAAAATAAACATGTAGAAAGTATTTTGGTTGCTTGTTTGGACCCGGGTTCGATTCCCGGCGTCTCCACTATTTTTTTTTGCTTAGATAATAAAAAATTAAAAACGCTGTTATTTAATAGATATCCAATTCAGAAAAACACATTTAAACCCTCTTATGTGTTTTTTCTATCTAAATTAAAAAAACAAACCTCAATGAAAAACACCATTTTAATAATCAGTCTCTTAATTTTAGGTCATATTGGCTACACACAAACTCTTGAAGAGACTGCAAATTGGATTGAAAATAATGCAGGCGCCCCTAACAGCATGTTCAGCAATGCCGTAGCTTATAATTCGCAAACCCATAAATTGCTTTTATATAAAAATTATTCCGCTCCTTTTAAATTTAGAAAAGTAACAGAGATCGATCCGGCACACGTGAGCAGTATTAGCGTTTCTGAACCGAATAAAAAAGGCGATTTAGGAGGTATTGTTCTTAATTTTAAAAAAGGAGGAACCACTACTAAAGTTTATTTAGCAAATAATAATACACGGGTTTCTAAGGCAAACAAAGTGGAAGAAAAACAAATGTACTCATGGCCAATTATGGTCGAAGGCGGCATCAACCATAAACAAAGGATAAAAAAATATTATCTTAATTTATTCCATGAACTAGGCATTGATGTAGTAGATGGAGATCGTTTATAAAACTCTTTGGATTTTTCATTTTTAAGAGGCGTTGATTATTTCTGTTTATTAATTTCAGATTAATTAGATTAAACAGTTATTATTCTCATAAATTAATTTTTCGTTTCTTGCGCCACCTTAAAAATTAAATCAGAGGCATAATAATTAATACCCTTGATTTTAACCTTTCTGAATGTTTTTTAAATCTAACTTTATAGTCATTCCCACCTCTTAATGAATTGGGTGTCCATCCAATTTCTGCATGCCCAATAATTCTCGGAAAAACCATAAATTCCAGTTCTTCCTTGTTTGTGACTGTTTCAGTCCATAATTGGGATTCAATTCCCAAAATATATTTTTTGGAAATTCCGGAAATATAGATTGAAAGATTCCAGACATAAGCTATTTACATCAACATATCCGCCCATTTCAATCCTAATTTTGTAAAGGAGTCATTCTTCCTGCTAAATTAGTTTTATTGGCCGGCAATAAAATAACTTCCGCCTTTTAATCCACCCTTCTTTCCTTCAATACTTTTTGTCGAAGATGTATACAAACTTTGGTTAAACTTGTGTGATTTTTACCCTTGAAAGGAAGCGTTGTGTTGCTATGGCTGTTTTTTTTTGGGTTCTCATTTTTATCCAAGTGTTCCCTTAAAAAATCATTATCCTTTTTAAAAAAGATTACTTCCTTTTTTCATAGACGTAACTTTTTCTTAAAAGACCTCAGATGACTTACGATTTCTTCCATTTTATTTATATAATTGCAATTATATTGCATTGAAATTTTATTAATCAGTAAAAGACAGAAAACTGTCTAAATAAAAAAATAAAAAATTTATTTAGTTTTAGTATATTCACCACATTCAATAAAATAAAGACTGACCATTTCTAAATTTAACACCTATGGATGATTATGGATTTTTATCAATTTTACCGCCAATTATTGCAATCATTCTTGCTTTAAGAACAAAGCAAGTATATATAGCATTGCTCTTTGGAATTTGGTTTTCATGGGTAATTATGAACGATTGGAATTTTCTTAAAGGCAGCATAGCGGCAATTGAAGGCATGGTTGATGTATTTAAGTCGGAAGGAAATACCAGAACCATCATGTTTAGTGCCTTAGTTGGTGCTCTTTTATTATTTATCCAGTATTCTGGAGGTGTAGAGGGTTTTATAAACAAAATTAATGTCCTCATTGAATATTTTGAAAAAAAACAAAGCGGTTACAGCAGGGTAATTGTACAAATTTTAGCATTAATTACAGGTATTTTTCTTTTTGTGGAAACAAGTATCAGTTCCTTGACTGTTGGTACCTTATACAGACCTATTTTTGACAAGCTAAAAATTCCGAGGGAAAAATTAGCATATATCGCCGACTCAAGCTCCGCGCCGTCGTCTATTATAATACCATTTAATGCTTGGGGAGCCTTTATTATGGGCTTGTTGCTTACACAAGGTATTGACAATCCTTTTTCAATGTTATTGTCTTCAATTAAATATAATTTTTACCCTTTCATAGCCATTATAATAGTATTTGTTGTAATCCTGACTAAAAAAGATATCGGCCCTATGGCTAAGGCTGAAAAAAGAACAAAAGAAACAGGAAAACTTTTAAACGATAATGCTAAGCCAATGATTTCTGAAACAATAACCTCCTATAAACCAAAGGAGGGTGTTAGGCCAAAGGCTTATAATATGGTAATTCCATTGTTAACTATGGTGTTAATGATGCCCATAAATTTAGCATATACCGGTTGGAATAACGTTGAAAAATACAGCTCTTTTTCAGATCATTTATCGCAAGCAATAGGAAAAGGATCCGGCTCATCCTCAGTATTATACGCTGTAACTGCCTCTATTTTTGTTGCCATGATTTTATATCGGGCACAAGGAATTATGAAAATAAAAGAAATGATTGATTTAGTTTTAAAGGGAATAAGTGAATTAATGCCTTTGGCCTTATTAATGTTGTTAGCGTTTGCCATTAGTGATGCCTGTAATCAACTGGGCACTGGGTATTTTGTTGCCAACTGGTCAAAAGAATGGCTTTCTCCTGAATTTTTGCCTGCAATTGTATTTGTAGTTAGTTCCTTCATTGCATTTTCAACAGGAACCTCATGGGGTACTTTTGCCATTATGTTGGCAATTTCCATCCCTATGTCCAACATCCATGAAGTTAGCACAACACTTGTTATTGCCGCAACTTTGGGCGGCGGGGTTTTTGGCGATCATTGCTCTCCAATATCCGATACAACCATAATTTCTTCAATGGCATCTGCAAGCGACCATATTGACCATGTTAAAACACAACTGCCTTATGCTTTGATTGGTGGACTAATTGCGATAATTTTCTATTTAATATTAGGCTTTACAATTAGTTAGTATTTCATTTCCCAACTATGGCTACCATCTTAGATTAATGAAAACATTTATGCTATTAACCAGATGAATGAATATAGAAAAATGATAAAAAACTATTTCGATGTTAATCAATTACTTATCATGTCGTATTTTCCTTATGTGTTACGGCTGTTTAATATCTTTAAATTTACTTAAAATCACTTCAAAATTCTAAAGGTCATGTCAAAACTAACATTCTTTTTTTTAGCTTCAATATTGCTTTTTTTTGGATGTAAATCGGCACAAGTAACTAAAAAAATAACCAAACATCTTGAGGCTGATTTTTACGACAGCCAATTTACCGGTCTACTTGTATATGACTCCACATCAAATGATACCATTATTAATTACAATGCTGATAAATACTTTACCCCAGCCAGTAACACTAAAATATTTACATTATATACGGCACTGCAACTATTGCCTGAAAAAATACCCGCTTTTAAATATAATATAGATAAAGATACTATTACCCTTCTGGGAACAGGAGATCCCACATTTTTACATCCGTTTTTTCAAGACAGTACAGCACTAAAAATGGCGCAAAATTTTAAAAAGGTAAATTTAATCCTCGGTAATTTGTCTGATGAAAAATATGGTCCGGGATGGGCTTGGGAAGACTACGACACTTATTTTAGTCCGGAACGTAGCAGTTTTCCTATGTATGGAAATGTGGTGACTATTAATAATAAACCTACCCTGCAAAGCATTCCAAAAGTATTGGAAAAACAGATACAATATTCTGAAATACCCCATAACAGAAATCTCAATACAAATCATTTTTATTACAATCCGAAAAACGATAAAGCTATTGAAATTCCTATGGTAATTGACTCCCTGTTGATTGCCGAACTATGGAATGCCTTACTGCCTGGCAAAGTCTTTATCACAAATTATTCCCCCAAAAAGATGGATCTTATTGCCTACAGCATTCCGTCTGATTCCTTATATAAGCAAATGATGCACGAAAGCGATAATTTTTTAGCCGAACAAATACTGATACTGTCGTCTTCCACTCTTTCTGACACCTTGAGTACAAGCAAAATAAGAAATCTTATTCTTGAAAATCATCTAAAGGATTTAAAACAAAAGCCACGCTGGGTTGACGGATCTGGTTTAAGCAGGTATAATTTATTTACACCCACTTCTTTTGTGCAGGTACTCACAAAATTATACACCAACGTACCAAGAGCCAGATTGTTTAATTTATTTCCTACAGGCGGAGAATTTGGCACACTAAAAAAATGGTATGCCGGCAACCCTAAACCTTATATTTATGCCAAATCAGGCACACTTGGCAATAATTATTCATTAAGTGGCTATTTAATTACAAATTCGGGAAAAACATTAATTTTTAGTTTTATGAATAATCATTTCACAAAACCCACCGTTGAGGTTAAAAGCAACATGCAATCAATTCTCGAATTGCTGCGCGATACTTATTAAAGACCAAATTTAAATAATATTATGAACCTGCCCCGCCTTTTTGGTGGGCGTTTCCCCCCGCCGAAAAGGCGGGGGGTCGTGCTTTTCACTGCAATCTTTTTTTCTTCGCCTATCGGCGAATCAAAAAAGGATTTGCGTTTCAATCACTTACGCAAATTGATTTACGATAGATGATTTACGATTTTAGAAGAAGAAATCTTTAGATTCTGGATTTGGTTTTTAATATTATACTTGCTTTTTATCATAGATTACGCAAATTGAATTAAATTGAATAACTAAAGTCAATCATTACATAAATCCTGCTTGGTTATTAAAACACTACCTCCTATAAATTAACGCGTTTTTAAAGTTGCTTTTTTTTGTGTTTAAATCTATCAGAAAACCATTGATTACCGCATAGTCAATTTTACCATTTTTTTGCAGTAAAAAAGTAGCATCGCCCCCAACATTTATCGCAAGCTTTAAAACTTTAAAATTTGGACTTACTAAGTTAATGGGTACAGACACTTCTTTTTTTCCCACCTGCAATTCTTCCACTCGTAAATAGGTGTAGCCAGTTTGTAGCAGGCTATAAATATCTAGTTTTGCCAAATCTTTTTCGGATTTTATTGTTTTTGGATATACTTTTCCTTCCAAAATAGTATAACCACCAGCATCTAAAGTTTCATAACCGTAAAAGGTGGATAAATCTCCTTGGTCAATAATTTTGCCTATGTTGTAAAAATTGGTGTGATTGGCATTGTCAACCTCCAAAAGATTGATCCCCAAATCAATTATATAATCCTTATTCAACAACTTATAAGTTAATCCGCTCAGTTTTAAATCGAATAATTTACGGTCGTTTTCCGGTATTTTTTCATATCCATCAATAGGAATGTTTTTATAATCTCCATTGGCAATAGTGTAAATCGCCGAAAGAATAGACACATAATTCAACTTTCTGATTTCTTGCTTTTCTGTGTCATTTTGATAACCTCCCGATTCAATTAATATTGCGCTTGTTCCCCATTTTTGTATGTTATCGCCAAATGCACGTGGCTCAAAATCATCATTGTACCTACCTACCTGTCCCGGCACATATTTTTGGATAATGCTATTCATAAAGATTATAACTTTCATGGCGTTTGCCCGAACATCATTAATATCCTTTTCATAATTATATGCAGGAGCCAAATAAGAAATTGTAGCCATTTTATCGGTACGCTCTGCATTGTAATAAATACTTTGATCGTGCAAATTGAATCCGAAATCCGCATTAAGGCTGTCCCTTACCCTTTTTAAAGTCTGGCCCTCAGGAGACTGCAAACGCAAAGCATCTCGATTCATATCTATTCCCAATGCATTGCGTCTTGTAAATTGTTCTGCTCCATCCGGATTTAACATAGGTAAAAAATGAAGCGTTAAATTATTTAATATCGCTTCTTTTTCGCTTAAAAATTCAGGGCTGTCCAAAAAATTAAAAATATCAAAAATCGCTTGTGTGGCCGTTGGCTCATCTCCATGCATTTGTGACCATAAAAATACATTGGTTTTACCTGTGCCAACACTAATTAGCGTTAAATCTCTGCCCTCAATAGACGCTCCTACTTTTTGTACGGTATATTTTGAATTATTTTTAAGCCGTGTAATTAATGGTTGTATATCATTATGTTTTATTCTGCGATGAACCAGACTAGGTTCTTTATAATTATCATAAGTTTCATATAATTGATCAGTGATTTCGCTGTTTTGTCCAACAACGTTTATGGTAATAAATGCAATTATGAAGGTAAAAAATTGTTTCATTTGTGACTATTTATTATTTAGTTTGACTAGCTGTCCATAAATTTTATAAGTGATTATTTGCTTTTCCATTGCGATAAATATTATGTAAACCTTTATCAGTATCAGTAACTAATAATCGTTATGCACAAATATAATTAAATATGCTTTAGTGGTGCAGGCGTTGGCTTAAATTTAAATTTCTTAGTGCCTTTTTTTACTGCATTTAGAAAATCTGCGCCCGGATCTGTTTTTTTTGTTCTGTAAGCATCATCCTTTTCCAGCCAAAGTTCATGCCCTTCAAAATTGGTATATTCATAATGCCCAATTAAATATTCAATACCATATTTTTTACTTAAATATTTTACCAACCAAATATTGGCGATAATTTGTTCCTTTGTCAAAGGCGTTTGTGCTGTTCCTCCTACATTTTCAATACCAATAGCACAATGGTTTAAACCAATTACATGCCTGGCCATGGTGGTTTCATCCATTAAACGATAAATGGTGCCGTCTTGATCCACTAAAAATTGCGAAGACACATTTAACCCGCTTGAACTTTTAATTTCCGACCTGAAATCGGGTAATTTTGGATTATAAAATGCCTCAAACGATTTTTGTAAGTTTGGAATTTCAGTCCAATGCAAAACAATCATTTTTGGTGTTATGAAGGGCGATTCTTGCTCAAGGCCATAACGGCTTGAAAGGTATTCTAAAGTAAGCTGATTTCGTTCTTCATTAAAGGTAATTGGCCTTTCAACAATCTTTTTTGAAGTTGCACACGACATTAATAACAGAAAACTTATAAAAACCGTGAAATACCTCATTTTAAAATTCATTATGTTTTTTTCAAATTTAGCATAAAATTATTTGGATAAGAATATGGTATCCCAAAAATTTACATCAATTATTTAAAGATTAAAAATAACTAGTCATAATAACTAAATTTTTGCGCTTTCATTGGCCAATAAATTACCAAAAAACATATATTTACAACAAATCTTTTTATGATGTTTTTAAAGCGAATAATCTATTTTACCCTTTTTATGGCTTTGGTGAATGTTGGCTGTAAATCAATACCCCCACCAAGCACAGCACCCGTTAATATTCCTACGGAGCCCATTATCGTTGCAAAATCAGAAAACTTGATAAAACCGCCTTACCTGCAACAAGGCGATACCGTTGCCATTGTTTCTCCAGCGGGAAATTTAAACAATAAGGTCGCTGAAATTGAGCAAGCGATAAAATTACTTAATGGCTGGAATTTAAATGTTGTTGTAGGCGAAAATGTCTTTAACCAAAATAATGAATTTGCCGGCACTGACGAAGAACGCGCAGCCGACTTTCAAAAAGCATTGAACAATCCAAACATAAAAGCCATTTGGTGTGCCCGTGGCGGTTACGGGTCTGTCAGAATTTTAGATAAATTAGACTACGAAGCGTTCAAAGAACATCCTAAATGGGTAATTGGCTATTCCGACATAACTGCCATTCACAATCAAATTCATAACCTCGGCTACGAGTCTATCCATAGCATTATGGGCATAAGTTTAGATATTTACTGTGAATACCCAGAAGAAAATGCAGCTTCATTTAAAGATGCCGTTTTCGGGAAACAATTGTCGTATAAAATTGAAGGATCTGCATACAACAGGACAGGAAGTGCGACCGGGCAACTTGTTGGAGGCAATCTTACACTTTTACATACAATGTTGGGCTCAAAAACCAGTATTGACACCAGCGGAAAAATTTTGTTTATTGAAGAAGTTGGTGAGCAAGCCTATCATATAGACCGAATGTTGCAAAGCTTAAAACGAGCTGGTTATTTTGAAAACTGCAAAGGAATTGTTGTTGGCTCTATCAGTAAAATTAGGGGAAACATCATAGAGGATTGGGGGAAACCCATTGAGCAGCTTATTTTAGATGCTGTTAAAGAGTACGATTTTCCGATATTATTTAATTTCCCTGCCGGCCATGAAGAATCCAACCTGACATTAATTTTAGGAAGAACTGTTGAACTGGCCGTTGGAAATAATGATTCTACCCTTGTTTTTAAAAATTTAGATTAAATAAGCATTCCACATAAATTATGATTAGCTCATACACTTCTTGTAAAAAATCAATAAATTCACCTCTTAATATTTTATGCCATGAAATTAATTCTAAAGCCCTATAATTTAAAATTACAACACACTTTTACAATTTCCAGAGAATCCTATGACATTCAGCCAACCTTAATAGTTGAACTAAAAGATGGTAAATTTTCGGGCTATGGCGAAGCTACTTCCAACCCATATTATCATATAACGGTTCCAAAAATGATGGAGCATTTAAAATCATTGGAGTCCTTTATCTCAGAAAATTCAAATTTAACGCCAGAAGCGTTTTGGGACAAAATATATCCTCACTTAAAACATGATATGTTTGCTTTATGCGCATTGGATCTTGCTTACAATGATTTGTTTGCCCGCAAAAAAGGAAAAAAATTGTATGAGTTATGGAATTATGACATTAACCATAATCCAATGACAGATTACACCATAGGCATAGATACTATTGAAAAAATGGTGGAAAAAATGCAGGAACGCCCTTGGCCAATTTATAAAATAAAATTAGGGACCAATGAAGACATTAAAATAATAAAGGAACTCCGCAAACATACAGATGCCATTTTTAGGGTAGATGCAAATTGTGGGTGGACGGTAGAGGAAACAATAAATAATGCCTTTGAATTGCAAAAGTTGGGGGTAGAATTTATTGAACAACCTTTAAAAGCCTACCATTGGGATGGGCAAAGAGAAGTTTTCTTGAAATCGGTTTTACCGATTATTGCAGACGAAAGTTGTCAGGTGGAAGCAGATGTTTTAAGATGCCACAATCATTTTCATGGCGTGAATGTAAAATTGGTAAAATGTGGCGGGTTGACTTCCGCCAAACGAATGTTACTTCAAGCAAAGGATCTTAACATGAAAACTATGGTTGGCTGTATGACGGAATCTTCCGTGGGTATTTCGGCAATCGCCCATTTATTACCCTTATTGGATTATGTAGATATGGACGGTGCTCTTTTATTGGCAAAAGACATCGCAAAAGGCGTTACCATTAAGGATGGGATTGTAAAATACAGCGATTTAAATGGAATAGGCGTTTCTTTAATATAACAGGAATGATTGTAGATGGATTCCCCGACAGGGAAATTACCGTAAATGGAGAGAAATATCTATATTTTGGAGGCACTTCTTACTTGGGAATGGCAACAAATGAAGAATTTCATAAAATAATTTCTGAAAGTATAAAAAAATGGGGTACTTTTTATGGAAGCTCTAGAAACGCAAATGTAAAATTAGCCATTTATGATAAGTTCGAAAGCTATTTTTCTAAATTTTTGGGAGCAGAAAATGCTTTAACAGTATCCTCAGGAACCTTAGCAGGTAAAATGGTCATCGATAATTTGTCGAAATCCGAGGTTGTTTTTTTTCATTATCCAAAAACACATCCAGCAATTTTAGCGCCTAATAGCCTGCCTTTATTTATTAATAATAAGCTACATCCCAAACTTCAAGATGCTATTTTGGAAGAGATCGTGATTACCGTTGACGCTATTTTACCTTTGGAAACAACACCTACTCCATTCAATTTTTTAAATGAAATTTCATCCCAAAAGAAAATCACCTTGGTTGTGGATGAATCACATAGTTTAGGTATTCTTGGAAAGTTGGGAGAAGGAATATTCTCAACAATCCAATCTGAAAAATTATATAGAAAAATTTTGATTTCATCTTTAGGAAAGGCTTTTGCGCTCTCGGGAGGTATTATTGCATCGGATAAAGAATTTATTGATGGCCTAAAGGAAGAACCTATTTTTGTATCTTCTTCTGGGGCGAATCCCGCTTATTTGGAAGCCTATATTAAAGGGCTTTACTTATATGAAAAACAGAGACAGCTCCTTATGCAAAACTTAGACTTTTTAGATAAAATATTAGCACCGAAAAGAGATTTTCAATTTAATAAAGCTTATCCAGTAATATATGCAACAGGCGATAACCTATACAAATCTTTGCTGAAGGAACATATTGTTATTGCCAGATTTAAATATCCAACTTACGAAAACTACATGAGCAGAATAGTGATTACGGCAAATCACACCACAGAAGATTTAATGAAATTAAAACAAGTTTTAACATTCAACACTTAAAAAAGCTGTCTGAGACAGCTTTTTTAAGTGTATTAATATTACCCATTTATTATTCAAATAGCCAAATGTTTGTTACTGAGCTACTCTCGTTGTATGGGATATTAGAATTTGTATTGGTTTCTGTAGATGGATAGATGGCTTTAGTATACCATTTTCCTTGGTATTCATCATTAGGTTGTTGTACCCTTAAGGCCAATCCTTTAAATACATTTGGTGAAAAATTATATCTACGAAAATCGCTAAAGGTTTCCGTACTATGAATATTCGCAATGTATTTTTCTCTCATAATATTATTCAGTTTCAAATTAGATTGTCCTACATTAACAGATGCATCAGCTAAATAAGCAGCTCCATTTACACCTAATTTAGTCATATTAGCCTGAATTCCTGCCAAATAAGCTCCATATCCACTCGCGGTAGTTCCAGCACTAGTGATTGAACCACCGTTTGCCAAGAACTCAGCTTCTGCTTTAATAAACAAAGCCTCAGAATAAGTTAACAACAATAATGGAGAAGTACTGGATGTATAAAATCCACCATCTTTATAATAAACGTTCCCTGGTTGGCCATCAGAAGATTCACCATCTCCCCCGTTCATAAAACCTCTCCAAGGAGTTCCGGCAGGTGAAGGAACTCCAACACCCGTTTCTTTTACAAACATTGATGAAAGTCTAGGATCCTCTGTAATAGATCCAATAAATGGATACTGTTTGCCATTCATTAAACTTATTAGCTGATCATTAAGCGCATAGTAAAAATTAGAAGTGCTTCTTTGTATTACATTAGTAATATAATAAGGGTTGTTTTTATCGGATGGATAATTTAATTGAAAATCATCGGCATTTGAAGTAAATCCTTTAGATATGGAAGTTAAAACATCAGCAGTGGTGGTACCGCCATTTTTTATCATTTTTAGTTGCATTCTTGCTTTAAAAGTATAAGCAGCCCTTAGCCATTTATTAAAAGCATTAGCCCCTCCACCATATATTATATCTTCATTGCCTAGAAATTTGCCAGAAGAATCGGGAGCTTCTAAAGTTGCAATAGCTTCATTTAATATAGCTAAGGCTTGGTTGTACACAATTTTCCCATCATCTAAAGCTGGATATGGATAATTTGTTGGATCACTGGCTTGTGAATACGGAACATCTCCCCAACATTCTACAGCAAAACTTAAATTGATTGCTTTTAATATTTTAATCACAGCCCCATAATGATGCGCCTCGCTTTTAACCGCTTTAGCTTCCAACACCTTAATATCTGGCAGTATATCAGTATATATTATATTCCAGGTGCTTCCAAGTGAAGTAAATCCACTGGCACCATAACCATAGCTGCCAAAATTTTGAGCATAATTACTAAATACAGTAGATGCATAATAATTAGCCATCACGGTATTTTTCATTACAGGCCCTATAATGTCCTTCATTTCTAAAGTGCTTTCTTCTTGAGCTCCAGAAGGAGTATTTACATCTAAGTAATTATCACATCCATTAATCAAAAAGATAACAGAAATGATGAGTATTAAATTTTTTATATTGTTTTTCATCTGTTTAATTTTTATTTTTTTGTTGGTACAGCTGCTGTTCGCCATTAATCATTCCTCTGAGTATCAAAATTTGTTATGCTCGTTTCATCTGTTTACATTTTATTTTTTATTGGTACAGATGCAGTTCGCCATTAATCATTCCTCTGAGTATCAAAATTTGTTATGCTCGTTTCATATTTTCTAATTTTAAAATTTGAATGAAAGACTAAACGAATATGATTCGGTTAAAGGAATACCTCTTCCAGTAAATCCATTGATATTACTTCCCGCACTATAATCACTTCCTTCTGGGTCGTATCCATCGAAAGGAGTCCAAAGTAAAATATTATTAACACTTGCGCCAATCTTAATATTATCAATATGTTTACTTACAAGATTACCTTTTAAATTATAGGAAAGACTTATATTTCTCAACTTAACCCAAGATGCATCTTGAAGCAGCACCTCCGCATTTCTTCTCCAATATGCTGTAGTATTAAATAGATTGTAAAGTGATGCAGATGTAGGTGATGTATCCACAACAGTAGTATTTGGAATATAAGAGCCTGGGTTATTAGGATCTGCCATAACCCCATCAAACACATAAGTATCATTTTCCCTATATTGTAAAGTAAATTCAGAACTTCCCATTCTGTTATTAATATAACTAGTCCATGTATATTTATCTCCTCCTTTTTTCCATTCAAATAAGAAGTTTAAATTAAAACCTTTCCATTCTATATTATTGCCAAACCCCATTGTAAAGTCTTCCGTTGAATTACCCACAATTACTTTTTCATTAAAATTAGTTGTTGGCAATCCATTACTGCCAAGAATTAATTGACCGTCAGCAGTTCTGTTAGAAAGATACCCATATATAGCACCAATATGGTCACCTTCTCTTGGTTGAAGATATAAATTTGCTCCTGTAGGATCTGGGTCAGGAGTTATAAAGTCAATATAAGGAACATCATCGGGTAAATCGGTAACTTTACCGTCATTTGTTGTAAAGGTATAATCTATTGAATAAGTAAAGTCTTTACTCTTGATGATATCTCCGCTCAATAATAATTCATGCCCATAGGTTGTGTAGGTTCCTGCATTTCTCAATAAAGATGTATAGCCTGAAGTTGGAGGTGTGTTCACCGGAAAAATAGCATCAGTTACTTTATTTGTAAAATAGGCATAATCAAGACGAAGTCTGTTGTTTAAAAATCTAAGGTCAGCACCAAGCTCCCATCCTTTAGTTCTTTCCGGTAATAAATTAGCATCACTTGATTTATCATCTAATCCATAACCGCCAACTCCTCCCCAAGGAAAATCACCTGCTGGAGAAAAATATGGCCGTCCACTTAAACCAAAACCAGTTCCATTACCTGCTTCTGCGTAGGCTACTCTTAATTTACCAAAAGAAAAAGCAGTATTTTCTTTTGAAAATAAACTTCTAATATCATAAGCTACACTAGCAGAAGGATAAAAAACAGAATTGTTTTTTAAAGGCAATGTGGATAACCAATCATTTCTTCCTGTTATTGTTAAAAACAGTTTGTTGTATAATCCTACTTTTAGTTCAGCAAAAACACCAATTTCTCTCAATGTGGTAAGGTTATTTGAAACAGCAAAACCTCCTTGCGTATTGCTAATGTGATTTACACGTGGAAATAACAAATCTTGACCATACTGTCTATTAGATTCCCAACTTTTATCGGAGATTTGATTACCTAAAAGTAATGAAGTCGTAATATCATCTGAAAAATCATGAGTAAAATTAACTAGAAAATTAGATTCTAAGCCTGTAAAATTAATGTTTTCATTAACAATAAACCCATTTTCACCAGCACCTTCATCTAAATCTGGTGCTACAAAACGATTAAAAATTGAATTGTAATTATCTATTTGGGCTGAATAATTTACACTAACCCATTCTGTTGGAGTCCAAATAAGATTTGTATTGGCAATCCAACGATTTGAGTCTTCATTTAATGAGCTAAAAGCAGCATTGTACAAAGGGTTATCAATAAATCCAGGATAAGGATTTCTTCTGGAACCATCTGGATTTAGATAATCAGCTATTGGAAAAGTAGGGGTCCAATATCCTAATGCACTCATGATAGATTTATCCCCACCAGTAGGTTTACGTGAATCTGATTTTGAATAACTCACAGATGCATCTATTTTAAAAGATTCTGTTGCTTGATATCCAGAATTTAATCTAAATGTTGTTTTTTCATAATCTGTTCCAGGAATAATCCCTTCTTCTTTAGTATCAGATACAGATGCATAATAATTAAATTTATCTGATGCTCCTGAGATATTTAAAGTTATGTTCTTATCCATTCCGGTACTAAAAGTAGCATCAAAAGGATTATAGGCGCGATCGTTGGTTAAATCAACCGTTTTACCATTATACTCAAAACTATTATCACTATATCTTACACCCCATGAGTATGGACCATTACCGCTACCAACTCCAGTTAGTGTATAACCACCTTCGGCTTCAGGTGTGTAAAGCCTGTATGGTCTTCCATATCGTCCTTCTCTAAACACATATTGTAAATCAGGCGTTTTATTTACTTTACTGCTTGTAAGAGAACTTGAAATATTAATCGACGGTTTACCTTCTTTCCCTTTTTTAGTAGTAATGATAATAGCTCCATTGGCTGCTCTGGTACCATATAATGCCGTTGCGGCGGCTCCTTTTAATATATTATATGATTCTATATCATCAGGGTTTAGGTCATTTGATTTTGAAGTGGAAGAATATTTTTCACTACTTGACACAAATGAATTTTCACTACTGCCTGTTAAATTAGGAACAATATTATCACTGTTTATAGCGACCCCATCAACAACAATCAAGGGTTGGCTATTAACCGACGGATTCATAGAAGAAAGACCTCTAATAGTCATATCAAAACCACCACCTACGGATCCAGAAGTTTTTGATATTTTTAAGCCCGCAACTTTACCTTGGAGTGAAGAAATAGCATTGCTTTTCCCTGCGGCGCTAACATCATCTGCATTAATCATTGTAGAAGAATACCCTAATTCTCTTGTCTCCCTTTTTACCCCAAAAGCCGTAACCACAACTTCTTCTAATTGTTTGGCATCTTCATCAAGAGAAACATTTAAGGATGTTCCTGTAATAGACAGCTCTTTAGTTTTATATCCTATAAAGGAAAAAACTAAAATATCGCCTTGTGCTGCAGTAATTTGGTACTTTCCGTCAAAATCTGTGGCTGTTCCAATTTTGGTTCCTTTTACTTGAATACTTACACCCGGTAATTCATTACCCGAGACATCACTAACTTTACCGCTTACTGTAATAGTTTGTGCAAGTAATAAAGAAAACGCTGTTGTAAAAAAAACAAGAAAAGATAAGGTAATTTTTTTTCTCATAATGTCTTAATTTTATAATATTTTTAACAAATATAAATTTTTTTTTAAGTATACGCATGTTTACGAACAAATTATCTGTGATTTTACAATTATATACTGAATTGCTCAATAAATCGTGAAACACTCAATTAAGTATTACTCATTTCATTTACTTATATCAAAAAAAATACTCATTAGATTCTTTCAATAATTATTGGCGATAGGCAAGAAATTTATATCCCTATAAACATGGTTTAATTAGTATTTTATTGGATAATTTAAATTAAAAAAACTGTAAAACTTTTAAAAGATGGCCAAATCATTATTATTCACGGCAGCATCACATTAAAAGATACCCTGTAGCTCCTATTCATAAAATTGACACTATATTAATAGAAATAAATCCAAATGATTCAATAGTTAAGCACTTCAAAAAAAAGAGTGTTAAAATTCTTTGGACACTTTAAAATTATGTCATTCTTTTCGGTTATTGCGTTTTTAGCCATTGGTATTCGCCTTTTTTTGATACTTTTATGCGCATCATCAATAATTAATAATAAAAAAATTGAACCATGAAGAGTTGGGTAAATTACACCCAAATTATTTCATCATTTTGAGGATATTTTTAAATGAAAATAATTGCCTTTTGAATATAATAGCCTACTGATATTATTATTGGATGCAAAAAATTTAGGTATTGGATGGAGAATAATCAAAGATATTGATATGTTAGATTCTTTTGAAAACTTACACGATTATAAATTACAACTTAACGAAATAAAAATCTATTAATAATCCCTGAATTTAATAAATGAACGCTACACTAATCTTAATAATCATCCTCTCTTATTTTGGGGTATTAATGTTAATTTCTCACTTTGTTTCAAAAAACACAAGTGATGATTCTTTCTATACTGGAGATCGAAAATCACCTTGGCAAATAGTTGCGTTTGGAATGATTGGCGCAGTTATTTCTGGAGTCACTTTTGTGTCTATTCCTGGTATGGTTGGCACCAATTATTTCTATTATTTACAATTTGTTTTTGGAAACGTTGTTGGATACATATTTATAACGTATGTTCTCATCCCAATTTATTATGATTTAAAACTAGTATCAATTTACACCTATTTAGAAACTAGATTTGGAATTAAAACATACAAAACAGGATCCCTGTTTTTTTTACTATCTCAATCTTTTGGCGCTGCACTTCGGTTATTGCTTGCTGCTAAAATTTTACAATACGCAGTATTTGAGGCATTTCATATTCCATTCTATTTAACTGTACTTATTATATTAGTACTAATATGGTTATACACAAACAAATCCGGCATTAAAACAATTGTTTGGACAGATACCCTTCAAACATTTTTCTTATTGCTGGCAGCAATTGTCACCATATATATTGTAAAAGACTCCTTAAACCTAAGTTTTTCTGAAACCATCACATCAGTAACTAATCACAAATATTTTAGGATATTTGACTGGGATTTTAATTCGGGAAGCAATTTTTTCAAACAATTCATTTCAGGAATTTTAATTGCTGTTGCTATGATAGGCTTGGATCAAAATATGATGCAAAAGACCCTTACTTGCAAAAACAAAAAAGAAGCCCAAAACAACATCTTAACTTTTAGTTTATTTCTGGCTGTTGCCCAATTTCTATTTTTAGGATTAGGTGTAATGCTTTATTTATATGCTGAAAATTTCGGCATTAAATTAGAGGTTGAAAACGGAAAATTTATTAATACCGATACTTTATTTCCAATGCTCTCTTTAAATCATTTTGGCACACTGGCTGCCATTAGTTTTATTTTAGGAATAACTGCCGCTTCCTTTTCAAGTGTAGATTCTGCATTAACTGCCTTAACTACATCTTTTACCCATGATTTTTTAGATATCCAACATAAAAGCTCAAAAGAGAAAAAGCGTTTAAAAAACTTCGTTTTATTAGGATTTTCAGCAGTAATATTTTTAATAATAATGCTCTTTTCTGAAAGCAAAGGAGATGTAATTTCAACAATATTTACTGTGGCAGGATATACTTATGGCCCTTTATTAGGACTTTATTTATTTGGAATTTTCACAAAAATAAAAATTAAAGACGCTGCGGTTCCTTATATATGCGTCCTAATGCCAATAATAACATACTGCCTAAATTATCTGTTCCTAACCGAATTTTCATTTGATTTCGGTTTTATGAATATCTTGGTAAACGCCCTATTAACAATTTTAAGTTTAATAATTGTAAAAAATAAAAATGACTAATAAACCAACAACTGAGCAAGCTTCAAGTTATAACAATCTTGAAAAAATGAACACCTTTGAGTTGCTCACAAATATAAATACTGAAGATAAAACAGTACCTTTTGCAATAGAAAAAGCCATTCCTTCAATTGAAAAGTTAGTAGATATTATTTATAATAAAATGAATGAAGGCGGACGCTTATTTTATATTGGAGCTGGAACAAGTGGCAGACTGGGAGTTCTTGACGCATCTGAATGCCCTCCTACTTATGGTGTTTCTGACGACTGGGTAATTGGCTTAATTGCTGGAGGAGATTCAGCACTTAGAAAAGCAGTTGAAAATGCTGAAGATGACCCTAACTTAGCTTGGGAAGATTTATTAAATTACAATATTACCGATAGTGACGTTTTGATTGGCATTGCAGCATCTGGAACTACACCTTATGTAATTGGAGGTCTTGAAAAAGCAAAACAGCACCATATTGTTACAGGTTGCATTGTTTGCAATGAAAATAGCCCCCTATCATTAGTTGCAGATTATCCAATAGAATTAATTGTGGGCCCTGAATTTGTTACCGGAAGCACTCGAATGAAAGCTGGTACAGCACAAAAATTAGCATTAAATATGATTTCTACCGCTGTAATGGTGAAACTAGGAAGGGTTAAAGGAAATAAAATGGTTCACATGCAATTATCTAACATCAAATTGGTAAATCGCGGCGTACTTATGCTAATGGATGAGCTTAATATTAACCAAGATTTGGCTTCTACTCTTTTAAAAAAACATAAAAGTGTAAAAAAAGTTTTAGACCTTTATAAAAATAATTCTATAAAATGAAACGAGTAAGCAAATATATTATTGGTGTAATGAGCGGAACCTCATTGGATGGAATTGACATTGTTTATGTGAAAATAAATACTGCCGAAAACTACAGCTTCGAAATAATTAAAGCTGAAACAATTTCATACAGCAATGATTGGAAATCTGCATTAAAAGAAGGTTTTCACTTATCCGGAGAAAAATTGATAAAATTAGATACCGATTACGGCATACTTTTAGGAAATATTCTCTCAAATTTCATCAAAGACAACAGGATTGAAAAACTTGACTTTATTGCTTCTCACGGACATACCATCTTTCACAATCCAGAAAAAAAATACACTTTTCAAATTGGAAACGGCCCATATATCACTTCAATAACCGGCATTAAAACCATTTGCAATTTTAGGGCTCAGGATGTTGCTTTTGGCGGACAAGGAGCGCCGTTGGTGCCTGTTGGCGATGAATTGTTGTTTTCTGAATACAATTATTGCTTAAATCTAGGCGGATTTTCAAATATTTCGTTCAATAAAAATCAGCAAAGAATTGCTTTCGATATTTGCCCGGTAAACATCGTTCTAAACCATTATGTTGCTTCTTTAAATATGGAATATGATGATAAAGGTTCACTTGCCTCGGCAGGAAACATAGATAAAAATCTTCTTGAAGAGTTAAATTGTTTACCATTTTATAACAATGTTAAACCAAAATCTTTAGGATACGAATTTATTGTGGAAACTATTTTCCCCATCATTGATAAATACAACCTTGACATAAAAGACATTTTAAGAACATTTGTGGAGCACATCTCCCTACAAATTTCAAAAAAAATTGATTCTAATTCAGCTAAAAAAATGTTAGTTACCGGTGGCGGTGCTTTCAACACTTTTCTTATTGATCGATTACAATCCTATACAAAAACGCAATTGATAATTCCTGAAGAAACCATTATCAATTATAAAGAGGCTTTGATTTTTGCGCTAATAGGACATTTAAAAGACGAAGGAAAAAATAACTGTTTGAAAAGTGTCACTGGCGCAAGTAAAGATCACAGCAGCGGGGTGATGTATGAGTTTTGAAGTTGAATTAGGGACAGGTCGCGACCTGTCCGTTCTAAAACGTTCTAAAAGTTAAAATTTTGAAAGTGTAGATTGTAAATTAGCTTATTAAATGAAATATTTTAAAATCTCGATTTTAATGAAAGTCAAAAGTTCAAATTTAAATTAAACAAACTCCCTTTCTCCCGATCTATCGGGACGGAAAAGCCAGTCTGCCACGGTAGAGGCTAGGGATAGGAAAATAATCATAAATCAAAAATAGTAAATTAAAATAATGTCATTAGCCAACATAAATCTGGAAGAACTGTCTAAAATTATTGAAGGTGAAGTGCATTTTGACGATTTGCACAAAAGCATTTACGCAACCGACGCTTCGGTTTATCGGAAAATTCCATTGGGTGTTGCATACCCTAAAAACAATGAAGACCTTAAAAAAATTATTCATTTCGCCACAAAAAATAAAATAACCCTAATTCCAAGAACAGCAGGAACCTCATTGGCCGGACAATGTGTTGGAGAAGGTTTAATTATAGATGTTTCCAAACATTTTACTAAAATTTTAGGCTTTGACGAGCATAAAAAAACGGTGACTGTCCAACCTGGAATTATACGTGACGAACTCAATATTTTTTTAAAACCCTACGGATTATTTTTTGGTCCAAATACTTCCACAAGCAATAGATGTATGATTGGGGGAATGGTAGGCAACAATTCCTCTGGCACAACTTCCATAAAATATGGCGTTACCCGCGATAAAGTACTTGAACTCAAAACAATTCTAAGCGATGGTTCAGAGGTTGTTTTTAATGAAGTATCCACAGCTGAATTCAATCAAAAAAGGATAGGCAGTTCTTTGGAAAACAAAATTTACCAAACAATTTTCAATGAACTCTCGAATATCGAAAATCAGCAAGAAATTTTAAAGGAATTCCCAAAAAAGGAAATCCACCGAAGAAATAACGGCTATGCGGTTGATGCTTTGCTGAATTTTGAACTTTTTGGCGGAACGAACAACTTTGTAAACCTTGCAAAATTACTTACTGGAAGCGAAGGAACTTTGGCTTTTACCACTGAAATAACCATTCAGCTAGATGATTTACCACCCGCAAAAAACATTATGGTCGCCGCACATTTTAATAGTGTTCAGGAGAGTTTGGAAGCGGTAGTTGTTGCCATGAAACACAATTTATATACTTGTGAATTAATGGATAAAACTGTTTTGGATTGCACTAAAAACAACCGGGAGCAGCTAAAAAATAGGTTTTTTGTTGAAGGCGATCCAAAAGCGTTGTTGATGTTTGAAATATGCACAAATTCAGATGAAGAATCCAATAAACTAGCAGATAAACTGATCGAAGATTTAGAAAAAAACAACTTTGGATATACCTATCCAAAATTAATTGGCAGTGAAATAAATCAAGCTGTTGAACTTCGAAAAGCCGGATTGGGATTGCTAGGAAGCATTGTTGGCGACGATAAAGCAGTTGCCTGTATTGAAGATACCGCTGTTGCCTTAAACGATTTGCCAAATTATATTGCTGAATTTACCAAAATGATGGCGGAATTCGGACAAGATGCGGTGTATTATGCCCACGCCGGTGCCGGAGAATTGCATTTACGCCCGATATTGAATCTAAAGAAAAAAGAAGATGTCGTTTTATTTCGTGAAATAACCACAAAAACAGCAAAACTTGTCAAAAAATACGGCGGTTCTTTTAGCGGAGAACACGGTGATGGCATTGTTCGTGCAGAATTTATTCCGCTTATGATTGGCGAAAAAAATTATGAATTATTAAAACGCATTAAAAAAACATTTGACCCTAACAATATTTTTAACAATGGGAAAATTGTAGATGCTTTCCCAATGGATGAAAGTTTACGGTATAAAATAGACAGAGAAGAACCAGAAATTGAAACCATTATGGATTTTTCCGACAGTTTAGGAATACTTAGGGCAGCAGAAAAATGCAATGGATCAGGCGACTGCAGAAAATTACCTTCCGCTGGCGGAACCATGTGTCCGAGTTACCGTGCAACCAGAAATGAAAAGGATACCACAAGAGCCAGAGCCAATGCTTTACGGGAATTTCTGACAAATTCAGAAGAAGAAAATAAATTCAACCACAAAGAACTGTATGATGTTTTCGATTTGTGTTTAAGTTGCAAAGCCTGCGCCAGTGAATGTCCGAGCAATGTTGATGTAGCGACCTTAAAAGCGGAATTTTTATACCAATATCACAAAGAAAATGGCATTCCGTTTAGAACCAAACTATTTGCTAAAAATGTAAAATGGAATAAATTGGGAAGCCTCACGCCTACTTTTACAAACTTGGTAGTAAACACCAAAATCACGAAAATACTCATGGGAATTGCTACCGAAAGAAGCATTCCAAAATTGGCTAAAACAACCGTTTTTAAATGGTATCTGAAAAATAAAAAACGATTATTGAGCCAGCCGAATAAATTTGGGGAAATCTATCTTTTTGTGGATGAATTTACCAACTATTATGATACCAATATTGGAATAGACACCCTTGAACTACTTACAAAACTGGGTTATAAAGTTAACATTACCAAACATGAAGAAAGCGGGCGCGGCTATATTTCAAAAGGATTCTTAAAGGAAGCTAAAGAAAAAGCGAATTTTAATGTGAACTTTTTTAAAGAATTAATTTCCAAAGAAACCCCATTGGTAGGAATTGAACCTTCTGCTATTTTAACTTTCAGGGATGAATATTTAAGATTGGCCGATAACAAGGAGGCTGCAAAAAACATTGCAGAAAACACCTTTACGATTGAAGAATTCATCAAACTGGAATTTGAAAAAAATAATATTTCGGCAACAAGTTTCACAACCCAAGAAAAAACATTAAAAATCCATGGGCATTGTCATCAAAAATCGTTGAGCAGCACTGAACCAACTTTTAAAATGCTTTCAATTCCGAAGAATTATACTGTGACCATCATAAATTCTGGATGTTGCGGCATGGCTGGTTCTTTCGGTTACGAAAAAGAACATTACAACTTAAGCATGCAAGTTGGTGAAGACACCTTGTTTCCAAAAATCAGGAATACAGAAAACTCCACTATCATTTCGGCTTCAGGAACAAGTTGCCGTCATCAAATAAAAGATGGTACAGGAAGAAACTCAAAACATCCCATTACTATTTTAAGAGAAGCCCTTGTTTAAAATGAAACTAATAATCAGAACCTATAAACTCCAATTAAAGCATCCTTTTACCATTTCAAGAGGTACCAGAACTGTGATTCCATCAATCATTGTTGAACTTCAGGAAAATGGATTTTCTGGTTTTGGGGAAGCAACAGAAAACCCCTTTTATCATACAACCGTTGAACAATTTGAAAAGGAATTGATTCAAAAACGCGAAATTGTTGAAATCGTAACATCCAAAACCCCCGAAGAATATTGGGATTATTTGTTTCCCCATTTTAAAGACAACATGTTTTTATTGTGTGCCTTAGATGAAGCGTATACTGATTTATATACGCGAAAAAAGGGTCTTAAATTGTATGAATATTGGGATTTAGAACTGAAAAGTCTTCCCTTATCAAATTATACGATAGGAATTGACTCCATAGAAAATATGGTGGTAAAAATGAAAGAAATGCCCTGGCCAATTTATAAAATCAAGTTAGGCACAAAAAACGATCTTGAAATAGTGGCTGAATTAAGAAAACACACTGACGCCATTTTTAGAATTGATGCAAATTGCGGTTGGACAGTCAATGAAACCATCAAAAACTCCATAGAGTTGCAAAAATTAGGGGTGGAATTTATAGAACAACCACTTGCGCCAACCAATTGGAAAGGTGCTAAAATAGTGTTCGACAATTCATATTTGCCCATTATTGCCGATGAAAGTTGCCTTGTGGAAAGTGATGTTGAAAAATGTTACAATCACTTTCACGGCATCAACATAAAATTGATGAAGTGTGGCGGATTAACACCCGCCAAAAGAATGCTTCACAAGGCTATAATATTGGGATTAAAAACCATGGTTGGCTGCATGACCGAATCTTCGGTTGGGATATCAGCCATTGCCCACTTAGCTCCAATGTTAGATTATGTTGATATGGACGGCGCTTTATTGTTAAAAAATGATGTGGCTTCGGGTGTAAAAATAGAAAACGGAAATATTTTATATTCAAATACAAAAGGAACTGGCGCTGAATTGCTTCTATAAAAATAACCATTATAGCTATTAAAAATCATCTTAAAGTATTTATTTTACAAATGTTATACTAATTGTGTTTTAAAATGCAGTATGGCGATTTTTAAATTTACAATGGTAATGCCGAAATACTTTAAAAGGAGCAGATTGAACAAAGAGAAAATACGCGACATTTTTAAAGAAATTTAATGTTAAAAGCTATATAAAATGATGAATGGATAAATAAATCAATTTCAGAAAAAATAAATAATTTAAAATATTTACAAAATTTTAACATATTAATTTTTGGCAGATAGATTTATTTCGTATCTTTGCTTCGGTAAGTTTCATAGCTTACCATCTTTTTCATAGCAATTTTCCTCACTCTCCTTGAGTGAGGTTTCTTTTTTTATACACTTTCCTATTTCAATTTTATCAGTATATTTGCCCGCTCGAATATAAATATATATTATGTTTTTAGGAATTACTATTACAGAATGGGTTGGGTACGCGGCTTCCTTAGCGCTGATAATTTCGTTTATGATGAAAAATATAAATACCCTCAGAATTATCAATTCTTTGGGAGCCATACTTTTTGTGGTTTATGGAATACTATTGCAAACTTCTTATCCAATTATTATTACAAACGGATTTATTTTAATGGCAAATATTTATTATTTGACAATCAAAAGAAAAGTTGCTGTTATAGAAGAATAATTCCCTAAAATTATCGCTTTTAATGAGACGCTTTGTGCTGCTGTACCACTTCAAATAACTCTCCACCCTCACATTTAATGGTTTTATAGGGGAATTTTAAAATAAGCGCATAATCATGAGTTCCCATCAAAATGGTTTTTCCGCTGTCGTGAATGTCTTTCAATACATTTAAAACATCTACGGAAGTTGCGGGATCCAAATTTCCTGTTGGTTCATCAGCTAAAATAAGATCGGGATCATTTAACAAGGCTCTGGCAATGGCAATTCTTTGTTGTTCACCGCCAGACAATAAATAAGGCATTTTAAAACCTTTTGTTTCCATGCCTACTTTTACCAAAACTTCATTAATTTTCTCTTTGATTTTCACGGCATCTTTCCACCCGGTCGCTTTTAACACAAACAACAAATTGTCGTGGACATTTCTGTCATTCAACAGCTTAAAATCTTGAAAAACAATACCAAGTTTTCTACGCAAAAAAGGAATTTCACCTTCTTTTAATGTTTTTAAATTAAATCCAACAATACTCCCTTCCCCCTTTTCCAAAGGTAAATCTCCATACAATGTTTTCATCAAGCTACTTTTTCCACTTCCTGTTTTTCCAATTAAATAAACAAATTCACCCATGTTTATGCGCAGATTAACATCGGACAAAACCAAGTTTTCTCTTTGATATATTTGTGCATTTTGTAAGGAAAGAATAACTTCAGACATAGTACGCGCTGTTTTTGACAAAACTAGATATTTTAAAGTAAAGTATCAACATTAATGCAATTAATAATACCCCTGGTTTTTCGAATATGTAGTTTGTTATACCCAAAATATTAAACAAGGAACACTTCTTGATACAACTTTGTTAAAAAAATTATTTTTTGCTAAGACAATTTAGAGAAAAAAATGCGTTATTACATGGTAGTTCAAAACCTTCAAATTTTATTAAAATGAAATAAATAAAACGGAAATATACTTCGAATAGAAATATAAATATGCGACGCGAGTTTTTGCGAACAGGCGAAGCAATTTCAACTGCCTATCGGCAGACAAGGTATGACTGATTAAAAACAAATAATACTTACATATGAATTATAGAAAAATTGTACTTCCGTTAGTTGTGTTTCTTACAACCCTTTCAATTTCAGCACAACAATCGTCAATTTACACAAACTCACTTGCCAATTATAACCACGCGGTTGAATTATACCAAAACAAAGCGTACTTAGCTGCCCAGGAAAAATTTATTGACATAAAACCCCAGTTCGAAAATTCAGATGAATTAGAAGCCAATTGCGACTATTATATTGCCAATTGCGCCATTCGGTTAGAACAACCGAATTCTGATGAGTTAATGCAGAAATTTGTTGAGAAATATCCAACCAGTACTAAACATAACAGGGCTTCTATCGATATTGCCGACTATTATTTTAAAGTTGGAAAATACGGCTATGCAGCAAAATGGTATGCAAAAGTAAACCCAACCAATTTAACTTTTAGGGAGGAAGAAAACTTTAATTTTAACTATGCGTACTCTTTATTCGCCAACAAAGAGTACTCAAAAGCAAAACCCTATTTTTTAAATTTGTTGGATTCCCCAGCCTATGGCGTTCAGGCCAAATATTATTACGGCTATATCGCTTACAATCAGGATGATTACGAAACTGCCAAAACTTATTTGGGTGAAGTGGCAGATAACTCCTCATTTAAAACCAATGTTTCCTATTATTTGGCTGATATGAATTTTAAATTGGGAAATTTTGACAAAGCGATTGAAAATGGCTTGCCTTTGCTGCCAAAATCAAAAGGAATTGAACATTCTGAAATTTCTAAAATAGTGGGTGAAAGTTATTTCAATCTCCAAAAATTTGAAGAAGCGATTCCTCATTTAAAAAATTATAAAGGACAACGCGGCAAATGGAACAATACCGATTATTATTTGTTGGGATATGCCTATTACAAACAAAACGACTATGAAAATGCGATAAGCACTTTCAATAAAATAATTGGTGGAAACAATGCTGTTGCTCAAAATGCTTACTATCATTTGGCAGAATGTTATTTGAAAACTGATAAAAAACAAGAAGCCTTAAACGCCTTCAGGAATTCTTCGCAAATGCAGTTTGAACCAGAAATTCAGAAAGACGCCTGGTTAAACTATGCCAAATTAAGTTACGAAATTGGAAATCCGTATAAAAGTGTTCCCGATGTTTTAAAAGAATATATTGAGTTGTACCCGAATTCTACCCATCGGGATGAAATTAACGAATTAATTATCAGCGCCTACATTACTTCAAAAGATTATAAAGGGGCCTTAGAATATTTAAAAGATAAAAAAAGCACGAAAGAACGTACACTTTTCCAAAAAGTGGCATTTTATAGAGGTACCGAGCTTTTTGCTGAAGGAAATTATGATTTAGCAAAAGAAAGTTTTGATAATTCACTTTCCGTTCCTTTAGATGCCAATATTACGGCAAGAGCAACTTATTGGAAAGCCGAATCAAATTATCTTTTAAACAATTTTAGGGAAGCCACAACAGATTTCCAAAAATTCGCAGCAAATTCATCAGCTTCTAAAACGCCCGAGTATAAAGAGCTGTATTATAATTTAGGGTATGCTTATTTTAAACAAAAAGATTACGGAAATGCCATTGAAGCCTTTAAAAAATACAGTACAAATAATTCGGATGACGCCCTTAGAAAAAACGACACGTATTTAAGAATTGGTGATGGCTATTTTGTAACCAGTAACTATAAAAACGCTATAGACTATTACAGTAAAGCCATTGACATGAGAGGAATTGACGCTGATTATGCGCAATTTCAAAAAGCAATTAGCTACGGACTTACAGGTAACGAAAATGCCAAAATAAAGGAATTGAATGCCTTTTTAAATTCCTCCTCAAAATCTGGCTATAAAGATGATGCTTATTATGTTTTGGGAAATTCATATCTCGAAAAAAATCAAAATGAATTGGCCATAGAGAATTATGACAAACTTATTACAAATTATAAAAGAAGTCCGCTGGTTTCAAAAGCCATGCTTAAAAAAGGGCTGATTTATTACAACACCAATAAAAATGACCAAGCTTTAACTGCCTATAAAGCTGTGGTGCAACAATTCCCAAATTCTGCCGATGCCAAACAAGCGGTTAAAAATGCACGACAAATTTATGTCGATTTAGGCAGGGTTGATGAGTATGCCTCTTGGGTAAAAACAATAGGTTTTGTGAATATAACCGATGCGGAACTAGACAATGATACTTATGAATCGGCTGAAAAACAATACTTGCAAAACAATCATAAAAAAGCGATTGAGGGCTTAAAAAAGTATTTAATAAGCTTTCCAAACGGCGTGCATGCCTTAAATGCCAATTTCTATTTGGCACAATCTTTATTTTCCGAAAACAAACATTCCGAAGCAATTTCTAATTATAGTTATGTTGTAAATCAGCCTCAAAATGAGTTTACTGAAGACGCCATATCGCGATTGTCGCTAATTCATTTGCAAAATAACGATTGGCAAAAAGCGATTCCGTTATTAGAGCGATTGGAAAGCGAAGCCAATTTGCCACAGAATGTTGTATTTGCACAATCAAACTTAATGAAAGGTTATTATGCCGATAAAAATTATAGTAAAGCTGTAGATTATGCCGAATTGGTTTTGAAAAATAACAAATTGGAAGACCGTGTAAAATCTGATGCACATATTATTATTGCACGTTCAGCCATTAAAACCAACAACGAAACTAAGGCCAGAAGCGCCTATGCAACTGTTGAAAAAATTGCCGCTGGCGAGTTAAAAGCAGAAGCTTTATATTACAATGCCTATTTTGAAAATAAAGACGGAAGCTATAAAATCTCCAATGAAATTGTTCAAAAAATCGCCGCCGAATATTCTGCTTACAAATATTGGGGCGCTAAAGGATTGGTGTTGATGGCCGACAATAATTACGAATTAAAAGATGCTTACCAGGCCACTTATATTTTAGAAAGCGTGATAAAAAACTTTGCCCAGTTTAGTGATGTGGTTGCGGAAGCTTCCGAAGCGCTTGCTAAAATTAAAGCGGAACAGGCAAAAACCAATGAATCAATTAATAATTAACCCGCAATGTGGGCTGAAAACGATTATACGATTACAAGGTTAAACGAGTAAAAAGTTAAACAATTCAACGATTAAACAATAAAAAAATGCATAATAAAATCCTTATAACTTCATTTTTAATTTTAGTGACAAGCGTTTCCTTTTCTCAAATAACAAAGAAAAAGGACACCTTAAAAACTGAAGAAATTACTGTTGAAAAGCCCTACGCCCCTACTATTTCAGATGCATTTAAAGTTAGGTCCAATCCCAATATTGAAAATGAAACTAAAAATTCAGGAAAAGAAAAAGTCAATTATAATATTTTTTCTATTCCTGTGGCTTCCACTTTTACGCCTTCAAAAGGAAAAGCACAAAGCATCGCGAGAGGGCCAAAAGAACGATTGTATGAGAATTATATTTCAGCGGGATATGGAAATTTTAACAGCCCGTTTCTTGATGCTTTTATGCACTTTGGCGACAAAAAGAACAACGATTTCGGAATATTTTTAAATCATCTTTCATCAGAAGGAGGAATAGATGATGTATTGTTGGATGATAATTTCTCCGATTCTAAAGTTGATGTTTACTTCAAACAATTTGACCGTGATTACAATTGGCAAATCAATGCGGGTATGCAACTGAAATCGCAAAATTATTATGGCTTGTCTGATGACATCACCTATACGGATGCTTTTATCAATGCCATGAATCCAAAACAACTCTACAATACCGTTTATGGCGGCGGAAAAATTAGCTTTGAAGATTCCTTTTTTCAAGGCGCCACAGCCGAAATCGTAAATTTTGCAGACGATTACAATACCAATGAAATACGATTGATGGTAAAACCAAAATTGGAATTTCCTATTTCATCTGAAAAAATCAATGGCGAGTTTTTAATAGACCTTATTTCTGGAAGGTTTAAACAATCTTATACAGAAGGAACCGATGTAAATTACAGTTTTTTAAATCTTGGTTTTAGTCCAAATTTTGAAATTATTAGGGAAAATCTAACCATTAATTTAGGAGCCAAATTGTACTATATAAACGATTTAGAGCATAAAAACACCGACTATTTTGCCTATCCAAATGTTAAGGCTTCGATTAAACTGGTTGATGATGTGCTTATTTTGGTGGCTGGCGTTACCGGTGATTTGGAGCAAAATTCCTATAAAGATTTCGCAAATGAAAATCCGTATGTTTCCCCTACTTTAAACATTCTGCAAACAGACCAACAATACAGGGCCTATGCTGGCACAAAAGGTAAATTGGCTTCAAATATTGGCTATATCTTCAATGTGAGCCATACTTCTGAAAAAAATAAACCGTTTTTTATCCAAAATCAGACCAAAACGGATGGAATTATTGTGGTTGAAAAAGCCTATGAAGCCGGAAATTCATTTGGGCTTGTTTACGACGATGTTAAAACCCTTGGATTTTTTGGCGAAATAACCATTGATGCTTCCAAAGAATTTAACTTTAGTGGGTCTGTTAACTATGCACATCACACACTTAACACCCAATTGGAAGCTTGGAATACACCAATAATAACGGCAATTATTTCAGCAGATTATCAAAATAAAGATTGGTTTGCTGGCGCAAAATTATTTTACAATGGCGAAACCGAAGATTTTGTGATTCCTTATGGTTTAACCTCTGAAAATGGCAAAATAGTAACAAACGATTCGTATATTGATTTAAATTTAAACGGCGGCTATATTTTTTCTGATAGGCTAACTGTTTTCGCAAAAATCAACAATGCGCTTGGCGAAAAATACCACCGATTTTTAAATTATCAGGTACAATCCTTGCAAATTTTGGCTGGACTCACCTATAAATTTGATTTATAAAAAAACCGAAGTCCCTAAAATATTCGAATTTTAACTTTGTGAGGATTACGCAGTTTTCTCTGTGAGCCTATGCGCCCTAGTTTTTAAACATTATTTCTCAAAGCAGAATTAGGTTCACAAAGAATAGCTATGTTTACATAAATTCTGCCATAAAAATATAATCAGAGCCAAAAAATTAAACTTTTTTACGTAGTTTTAGACACTTTAATAAACTACCTTGAATGAAACATTTTTTTATTGCAATAATCTTACTTATTGCATTTTCCTCTTTTGACAGTATTAAAACTGTAAAAATTACTGAACCAACAGTCAACAAAACCGATTCAATTGTTGTTAAAAATCTGTTTAACAAAGCTTTAAGCAATGGAAAATCGTACCAATGGCTAGATTATTTATCCAATAATATTGGCGGAAGACTGTCGGGTTCCCCACAGGCACAACAAGCCGTTGAATGGGGCGAAAAATTAATGAAAGACTTGCATTTTGACAAAGTCTGGTTACAACCTGTTATGGTTCCTCATTGGGTGAGAGGCGAAAAAGAAGTCGCTTATTTTACCGTTGACAAAATTAAATATGATGTAGCTATTTGCGCTCTGGGCGGTTCGGTTGCAACACCAGAAAACGGTATTTCAGGTGAAGTGATTGAAGTAAATAGCTTGGAAGAAGCAGAAGCTTTGGGCGAGAAGTTAAGAGGAAAAATCGTCTTTTTTAACCGTCCGTTCGATGACACCTTAATTGAAACTTTTAAAGCTTATGGTGGGTGCGTTGACCAAAGGGGCGCTGGTGCTAAAGTGACCGGTAAATTTGGTGTTTTAGGCGTTATTGTGCGTTCCATGACAAACAGTATAGATAATTTTCCTCATACTGGCGCAATGGGATACGGTGATATTCCAGAAAATGAAAAAGTTCCAGCTGCAGCAATCAGCACAGTAGCCGCAAATTTATTGAGCGAAAAACTAAAAGAAAATCCGACCTTAAAATTTTACTTCAAACAAAGTTGCGAAACATTGCCGGATGCTCCTTCATTTAATGTGATTGGAGAAATAACCGGAAGCAAATATCCCGATAAATATATTACCGTTGGCGGACATTTAGATTCTTGGGATTTGGGTGATGGTGCCCACGATGATGGCGCAGGAATTGTGCAATCTATTGAGGTTTTAAGACTGTTCCAATTAAACGGAATCAAACCAAAACATACCATTCGCGCTGTGTTATTTATGAATGAAGAAAACGGATTAAGGGGCGGAAGGAAATATGCTGAGGAAGCAAAAAATAATAATGAAATCCACATAGCAGCTTTAGAATCTGATTCTGGCGGATTTACGCCGAGAGGATTTTCTATAGATGCAAACGGTAAAAATTCGGACTTGATTAAAAGTTGGAAATCGTTGCTTGCACCTTACGGCTTACACGATATAAATAAGGGACATGGTGGAGCGGATATTGGGCCCTTAAAATCTGAAACCATTACTTTAGTTGGTTACAGACCCGATTCCCAGCGTTATTTTGATTATCATCATGCCGCAACCGACACTTTTGATAAAGTAAATAAAAGAGAACTTGAACTTGGTGCTGCTTCTATGGCTTCCTTGGTTTATTTATTGGATAATTATTTAGAATAAAAGAAATGAAAAAAACAATTTTAGCACTCTTGTTAATTGCAGGAATTTCGTGCACAAAAAAAGAAAATGCTGACACCATAGTTATCAACGCCAATATTTATACGGTTAATAATAATTTCGACAAGGCTGAAGCCTTTGCCATAAAAGACGGTAAAATTGTTGCGGTGGGAACATCGCAGGAAATTCAGGCAAAATACGCCGCAACCTATGTAAATGATGCAAAAGGAAAAACAATTGTACCTGGATTTATTGATGCACACTGCCATTTTTTTGGATTGGGATTACAGCAACAAAAAGTTGATTTAACAGATACCAAAAGTTTTGATGAAGTAATACAACGAATAGTTAATTTTCAAAAAGAAAATAATGCAGCCTATATCACCGGTCGTGGCTGGGACCAAAACGATTGGGAAGTAAAAGAATATCCGACCAAGGATAAATTGGATGAATTATTTCCAACTACGCCAATTGCTATTACAAGAATAGACGGACATGCGCTATTGGCCAACCAGGCCGCCATTGATTTAGCGGAAATTACTGTAAAAACGCCATTTTCGGGAGGAGAGATTCTTCAGAAAAACGGTAAATTAACAGGTGTTTTTATTGATGCACCGATGGAATTAATTGAAATTAAAATCCCGGCCCCATCCAAAAAAGAAAATATAGAAGCTTTAAAAGATGCAGAAAGAATTTGTTTTGATTTGGGATTAACAACTGTTGATGATGCGGGACTTTCAATAGGAACCATTGAATTAATAGATAGTTTACAGCAAGCGGGCGCATTAAAAATGCGAATTTACGCCATGGTTTCGGCCAGTGATGAAAGCATTGATTATTACGCAAAAAAAGGCATTTTTAAAACCGACCGATTAAACGTTCGCTCTTTTAAAGTATATGCAGATGGTGCGCTGGGATCTCGAGGTGCCACAATGAAAAAACCTTATAGCGACCAACACAACCATTTTGGCGCTTTGGTGACACCTTTGGAAAAATTGAAGGAATTTGCCGAAAGAATTGCCGCGTTCGACTTTCAAATGAATACACATGCTATTGGTGACTCTGCAAATTATGTGATGTTAAAAACGTATAAAGAAGTTTTAAAAGGAAAAAAAGACAGCCGATGGCGGATTGAGCACGCACAAATTATTGACCAAGCAGATTTTAATTATTTCGAAAATATTTTGCCTTCTGTACAGCCTACACATGCAACTTCTGATATGTATTGGGCGCAAGACCGGGTTGGTGCAGAAAGAATAAAAGGTGCCTATGCCTATAAAGATTTGTTGAACACCTATGGGAAAGTTGCTTTGGGAACCGATTTTCCGGTTGAAAAAGTAAGTCCATTGTTAACTTTTTACGCAGCAGTTGCCCGCAAAGATTTAAACAATTATCCTGAAAATGGTTTTCAAATGGAAAATGCCTTAACAAGAGAAGAAACGTTAAAAGGGATGACTATCTGGGCTGCCTATTCCAATTTTGAGGAACATGAAAAAGGTAGTATTGAAGTGGGGAAAATGGCTGATTTTATAGTCCTTGATAAAAACATTATGGAAGTTGAGGAATCAGAAATTCCTAAAATAAAAATTGATGAAACTTATGTTGGCGGCGTAAAAGTGAAGTAGGGACAGGTCGGGGCCTATCTGTACGATAGGGACAGGTCTCGACCTGTCCGTACGAAGAAGTTTCAGATTTGAATTTTTGTCCAAATCCAAATTCGTAATTCCTAATGCGTATTTTATGATAAAAAGCAAGAAAAAATTATAAAAAAACGCCAATCCAAAAATTTATTAACCGCAAAGCACACAAATAAAAACCGCAAATCGCGCAAAAAAGTTTTAAGTCTTTTAAATTCTAATTTCATAAATCATCTTGCATATTCTATTATAAAAAGCTAGTAAAATATTAAAAACCAAATCCAGAATCTAAAGATTTCTTCTTCTAAAATCGTAAATCTTAATCCCGATAGATTCTGGACGTAAATCAATTCGCGTTAGGGATTGAGCGGTTTGTTTGAGCTCTTTTTTTGTTGCTTTTCGCAACTAAAAAAAGCGAGCCGCAAAAGCCCAACCCCCCGCCAGTTGGCGGGGGGAAACGCCCTCCAAAAAGGCGGGCAGACCCAAATTTTTATCCTAATACTAGATAGTTGACTGGTATTTTTTTGCTGAGGCAATTAGTTTTTCCGACAAATTATAGAGCCATTTCAGCTGCTCAGAAATCAGGAACGTTTCTTTTAACTTCACTCGGGTTGTCATAGAATGCTCGCCGCCCAAAGCTATTTCTTCATCGCGTTTTTTGGATAGATTCTCAAAAAAAGTGTTGTATAAATTTTCTGCGTCATCAACATTGGTTGGATTTACTTTTTTTATAGTTTCACTTTTTTCTAAAATCTGTTTTGCCAATTCAAGATTTGAACAAATATTTTCTACATAAATATTAAATTCTTCGGGCACTTCAGAGGTTTTATTATTTTTGATAAACGTTCCCAAAGCGGTGATAGACGACAAAAAAGTATTGTTAAAAATAACAATTTCATAAATTGTAGCATGCTCCAATTGCTTAGATTTTGGGTCCTGGCTCATCCTTTGATATGCCGCATTTAAATCGCCTATGTTTAAAAAGGCCTCCTTTCTGGATAATTTATAAGCAGTGGTAACGACACCTTTTTCTCGATAAAAAATGGCTACCTGCTTTAACAGATTTTGATTGGATGTAATGGCTTTGCCAAACTCTTCCTGAATATTCTGAAATTGCCAAGTTGGCCACAAAATATAATTTGATGCAAATGCCAAGGAAGCGCCAATTAAAGTGTCGAAAATTCTATACTGAATGACCGTTGAAATATTGTGTTCAAAAATAGCATAGACAAAAATAACATTGATTGTTACAAAAACCGCGGCATTCCTAAAATTTAATTGAACCAAAGAATAGGCTAAAGGCAGAGAAATTGCGGCAATAATACCGTAGATAATGGTGTTTTGGGTAATTAAAATAACAACGCTTGCAATTGCAGCGCCAATTAATGTACCAACAACCCTATTGATGGATCTTGATTTTGTTAAACCAAAATTTGGACGCATAATGATAACAATGGTCAGTAAAATCCAATAGGGATTTTGCATGGAAAATGATTTTCCAATCACAAAACCCACCAAAACAACCACCGCCAACCTCAATGAATGTTTGAAAATTGGAGAATTAAAGCTAAAATTTTCGACTAGTTTTTTAAGATCATAATCCTGTTGGGTAATAAATCTGTTGGCTTCCCTAGAACTTAAAATTTCATCATTTTTCCTATAGTTATTCAGTACGCGTTCTATAGCAGTTACGTTTTGCGCCTGTTTTTCCTGATAATTTTTAAGATTTAGCAACATCAAGGCACCCACCCTGGCCTTTGGTAGGCCCTCAAAAATGCGATAAGAATTGATATGCTTGTCAATAGTTCTTAAAATCTCTTGAATTTTGGTGTTCTCTTTAAGTTTTTCTTCTTTTCTGATTACTCTAGAAATGTGCTCCAGATGATTTGCGATTTCAAAAACCAGCTGTTGAAAAGCTTCAATTTTCTCTTTGTGTTTTTTGAACACTGCATCAAACTTATCATAATCCACAGGATTTGCAATGGCGAGTTCCAAAATGTCAATTAACTCGGTAAAAATTAATTGTTGCCTTCTGTTTCTGTTTGAAGGAACGGAATTGCTTCTGCTTTCTAAAATGATTTCTCTTAGTGTTTCGTGAAGTCCATTTATTTCAATTTGAAGCTCAAATAATTTGTGTTGCAATGCTTCTCTGTTGGTTGAATTCACAAACAATTCGCCCCGAATTCTCAAATATTCAACTGTTTTTTCGATGGTTCCTGAAAACAATTGATCGACCTGTATTTTTGGAAATAGCAGTAATTTTAAATAAGTCAGCGACAAATACCACAGGCCACCCAAGGCAATTAATGAAGCATGTATCAGCAAGTTTTCTTCTGAATAATCGTGAATAAAAACTAAAACGATGGCCAACAAACCCACAAAGGAAATTAATGAAGCCCTAAAACCAAAAACGGAAATATAAGAGACCAGAAACACAAAAACGACCAATAAAGGCAATAACAGCCATAAAATATTTGCAACAGCGCCAAAAAGCAATGTTAAACCAAAGGATAAAAATGTGGCGATTAAAATTCCAAAAAACACGTGTTTATTGCTCCCTGGAACATCAGTTGGTGAACAAAACAACACGCCAAGCGCCACGCTAAAACCAATATGAATATTGTTAAAAAAATATTGGCTTAACAAAACGGGAATAAGCATGGCCACAGCCAAAACACTTCCCTTAAGAAAATCTAGGCTTTTTAAAAACCTATTTACTGTTTCTTGCATAAAATTTAATTCGATGTCAAATTTACATTGTATTTTTCACATCATTTACTTTTTGTCTTTATATTGGTAGAATATACATATCAATCTAAATAAAATTTAAAACCATCTATGTTTGTCCATAAACACCCATATAAACCCTTCATTCCCAAAAATGCGACAAAGCTCATTGTAGGCACCTTACCTCCGCCACGATTTTCAATGGGAAATTTAAAAAAAGGAGATGTTAATTTTTGTTATGGCAGCATAGACGGACAATTATGGAGAATTTTAGATGAAATATTTTCCTTGGGGTTGCATTTTGAAACTTCAGATTTTGCCATTCAGCAGCGCAAAGATTTTTTAAATGCTAATAACATTGGCATTTGCGACATTGTTGAATCTTGCGAACGCCAAAAAATGGATGCTTCCGATTTGGGAATGTCAAAAATTGTATTGCGGGATTTGTTGTTTTATATCAATAATAATTCTTTAGTGCAAACGCTATTGTTAACAGGAGGAAACAGTAAAAACGGACCTGAATATCATTTAAGGAAACAATTAAAAGAAAAAGATATAACACTCAAATTAATTTCTGCGGAAACGCCAAAAATTCACGAATTTGAACTCTTAGAAAATGACATCATCAGAAAAATAAAAGTGATTTCGTTAACAGCACCATCAGGAAGCGCAAATCGTGCAGTTGGAAGCAATCCTTATTACCAATTATTAAAAAAACAAAACCCTAAATTCAATACGGTTGATTTTAGGGTTTTACAATACAAAAGGTTTTTTTAGATTTTTTTAAAGTTTTTAATCTAAAATCCCACTCACAAAATTATTGATGTTGGCCGTACCGTTTTTATCCAGATATTTTACAAATGCCGAGCCAATAATGGCGCCTTTAGCATATTTGGTCGCTTGCTTAAAAGTTTCGGCATTGGAAATTCCAAAACCAACAATTTGGGGCGATTTCAAATTTAGGTCGGCAATGCGTTTAAAATAGTCATCTTGTACTTTTCCAAAAGCATTTTGAGAGCCCGTAACACTCGACGAACTTACCATATAAATAAATCCGTCGGAAATTTTGTCGATAAACTGTATACGTTCATCAGAAGTTTGTGGCGTAATTAAAAACACATTGATCAATCCATATTTTTTAAAAATAGTTTTATAATCGTTGTTATAAACATCATCAGGCAAATCGGGAATAATCAATCCGTCGATGCCAATTTCAGCACATTTTTTGCAGAAATTTTCAATTCCATACTGCATCATCGGATTAAAATAACCCATAATTATTAAGGGAATTTTGACTGTTTTACGAATATCTTTTAGTTGATTAAACAAGACTTCTGAAGTCATTCCGTTGTCCAATGCTTTTGTGGAACTCGCCTGAATGGTTGGACCATCGGCCAGCGGATCGCTAAAAGGCAAACCGATTTCAATAAAATCGACCCCGCTTTTTTCCAAGTTTTCAATAACACTAACAGTATCATTTATTTTTGGGAAACCAGCCGTAAAATAAATGGACAACAATTTTTTATTTTCCTGTAATTTTTGATTGATTCTGTTCATTTTTAATATTTTTTTCGATTTCGTTACCATGAATCTGCCTACCATAGGCAGGCTTGTTTCAGGGTCTCATCATATTATTATTCTAAGCTATATCAAAATCCATTTTTCGCTTCTTTACCGCAAATTAATTATAACATGCCACCTTGTGAGTCTTTGCGTATTTTCTTTGTGCAGCTTTGTGAAATGGCTATTACACAAAGATTCACCAAGATTCACAGAGTTTCACAAAGAATCACTTCAACTTCTCCAATGGTATTGAAATTGGGCTAAAGTTTAAAATATTTAACATAGGTATCCAAATCCTTATCGCCACGTCCCGATAAATTTAACACCATAACATCGCTTTCCTTAAACTTTTTCATGTTGAAAACCGCCAATGCGTGCGCACTTTCAATGGCTGGAATAATGCCTTCCAACTCACACAATTCCAATCCAGCTCTCATCGCTTCTGCATCGGTAATTGAGATAAATTCAGCGCGTTTGGATTTGTATAAATGGGCGTGTAAAGGTCCGATTCCCGGATAATCCAATCCGGCAGAAATTGAATATGGCTCCGTAATTTGTCCGTCTGTACTTTGCATCAACAAGGTTTTGCTACCGTGAATTATGCCTTCTTTTCCCAAAACGCTGGTTGCGGCACTTTCACCGGAATGAATTCCCAAACCTGCTGCTTCAACAGCGATTAAATTCACTTTTTCCTCATCCAAATAATGGTAAAACGCGCCTGCGGCGTTGCTTCCTCCGCCAACGCAGGCAATCACATAATCCGGGTTTTCGGTATGTCCTTTTTCCAACAACTGCTTTTTTATTTCTTCTGAAATCACTGATTGAAATCGCGCCACCATATCGGGATACGGATGCGGTCCAACTACAGAACCAATAATGTAATGCGTGTTTACCGGATTGTTGATCCAATCGCGGATTGCTTCATTTGTGGCATCTTTTAAAGTTCTGCTGCCCGACAAAGCCGGAACCACTTTAGCGCCCAACATTTTCATGCGAGCCACGTTTGGCGCTTGGCGTGCAATGTCAACTTCGCCCATATACACCACGCATTCAATGCCCATTAAAGCGCAAACCGTGGCTGTCGCAACGCCGTGTTGCCCTGCGCCAGTTTCCGCAATAATCCTGGTTTTTCCCAACCTTTTCGCCACCAATATTTGTCCGATCGTATTGTTGACTTTATGCGCGCCGGTATGGCATAAATCTTCTCGCTTTAAATAAATTTTTGTGTTGTACTTTTCCGACAGTCTTTTAGCAAAAAATAGCGGCGTTGGGCGACCCACATACTCTTTTAACAAGTCTTGAAATTCTTGCTGAAAAGAAGGCTCTTGCATAATTTTTAAATAATTCTCTTCCAATTCTTTCACATTCGGATACAGCATTTCCGGGATAAAAGCCCCGCCAAATTCTCCGTAATAACCTTTCTTGTCTACAAAATAACTCATATTAATAAACTTTTAAATTTTTTAATTTCATTGATGTTTTTCAACCCGGGTTCCAGTTCGAAACCGCTGTTGATGTCGATTCCAAAAAAAGCGGAATGTTTAAATTGCTTAATTTCTATTGCATCATTTTTACTGATGCCACCACTCAATAAAAAAGGTGTTTTTCCTTTATAATTTTGAACCAAATCCCAATCGAATTTGATGCCATTTCCCCCGTAATTTTTTCCTTTTGTATCGAATAAAAAAAGAGATATATGCTTTTCAAAAGATTTTATTGCTGAAAAATCAAAGTTTTCATCAACAGAAAACGCCTTGATAATTTTTATGTTTTTAGTTGATAATTCTGCGCAAAATTCAGGAGTTTCATTTCCATGCAACTGCACGAAATCCAAGTTATATTGCATTGCTTTCTCTACAACTTTATCAATGGTTTCATCGACAAAGACCCCCACTTTTTTTACTGATGAAGGAATTTCAATCTGCGGAATATCGGCCACAAAGCGTTTTGATTGCGCGTAAAATATAAACCCGATATAATCTGGTTTCAAAGCCAATAAACTTGAAATATTTTCCTTGTCCCGCATGCCGCAAACTTTGATTTTCATATTTTATTTAATATTAAAAGATTAAATAATTAAAAGATTGAAAGATTTATTTTTTATTTACTTATTGCCTTAACTTGATGCTTATCTCTTGACTTTAATAGTCAGGTTTCTAATGTTTTAACCGCTAAGCTCGCGAAGATTTACGCAAAGTCCGCAAATTTATTCAATGTTAAACGCCACATCCTACCCTAATTGTAACTCATTATTTTTTCTACCTGATTTGAGATATAAATTCCAAACAAGCCAAACCGGGATTTTCAGTTTTCATAAAAGTTTCACCAATTAAAAACCCTTGAAACCCGTATTCTTTAAGTCCGGTAATAATTCTTGGGTCGCCGATGCCACTTTCCGAAACTTTGATGCAATTCTCGGGTATGTTTTTTATCAGATCAATAGAGTGCTCTAAATCGACCTCAAAAGTTTTAAGGTTTCGATTGTTAATTCCGATAATTTTATGGCTTAATTCAATTTTATCCAATTCCTCCTGATTGTGCACTTCATACAATACTTCCAGTCCTAAATCTTCGGCCAGTTTGCCGTAGTTTTTCAATTCTTCTTTGGTCAAACACGCTGCAATCAACAAAATCGCGTCTGCGCCAATTGCTTTTGCCTCCACAATCTGAAATCCGTCCACAATAAAATCCTTTCTTAAAATTGGAATGGTTTCGTTCACGGCGCGTGCCTGAATTAAATCGACAATGCTTCCGCCGAAAAATTGGGTTTCAGTCAAAATAGATTGTGCGGCAACATTGGCATCCAAATAGCCTTGCGTTACCTCGCCAATCGAAACTTTATCGTTGATAATTCCTTTTGAAGGAGATTTTCGTTTAAACTCGGCGATAATTCCTGTTGAATTTATAGTAGTTAACGCTTTTTTTAAGGAAATTGGGGTACGATTGAAATTCGGACTTTTCACCAATTTTTCCAGGGAAACTTCGCGCATTAATTTGGCGACTTCCAGCTTTTTATGGGCTATTATTTTGTCTAAAATGTTCATTTTTTTTAAAGATTAAAATTGAAATATTAAAGGTTTACCAATTTAAGTAAACTTTCCTTTGCCTTTAATCCGAACAGGGAATCTTTGGCTTCTTCAAAAGCAGTTTCAAACGATTTGTTATTGTCTATTATTTTCAACGCAAAGGCGGCATTTGCCAAAACTGCATTATTTTGGGCATCGGTTCCTTCGCCATTTAAAATGGAACTGAAAATTTTAGCAGCTTCTTTTACAGTATTTCCACCATAAATATCCGACTGATCCAATCTTTTTAATCCCAATTCTTCAGGTGTTATTATCTGTTCGTTTTCTCTGGTAAATAATTTAAATCCGCTTGTCAGCGCAATTTCGTCATAACCATCCAAACTGTAAACTATTCCGTAATTTGTGGCTGTTTTTTGCAACCAATAATTGTAAATTCTTGCCACTTCCAAATTGAAAACACCTACCATCTGATTTTGTGGGCGACTCGGATTTACCAATGGCCCCAACATATTGAAAAAGGTTTTTACGCCCAACTCATTTCTAACGGGCCCAACGGCTTTCATTGCGGGATGAAATAATGGCGCATGCAAAAAACAAATATTGGCGCGCTCCATCTGGCGTTTTAAAACTACTTCATCATTGGTGAATTTATAGCCTAAAAACTCCAACATATTTGAAGATCCACTTACCGAGGATACGCCATAATTTCCATGCTTCGCCACTTTATTTCCTGTACCTGCAACAATAAATGATGTTAATGTTGAAATATTAAAAGTATTTTTTCCATCACCACCCGTTCCGCATAAATCAATTGTGTTAAATTCAGATAAATCCACTTTCACCGCCAAATCCAACAACGCTTCCTGAAATCCTGAAAGTTCTTCCACAGAAATCGGTCGCATCATAAAAACGGTTAAAAATGACGCCATTTGGGCTGCATTGTAACTATTGTTTGCTATTTGAACCAGCACTTCACTGGCCTCTACTTTTGTTAAATATTGCTGTTCAATTAATTTGTTTAATATCGTTTTCATATAGTATTCGCTTCTATAAAATTTCTGACAATTTGCTCGCCAATTGGGGTTAAAATAGATTCTGGATGGTATTGAACAGCGCAAATATTGTGTTTTTTATGCTGTAAAGACATCACCGATCCAAATTCATCCACCGCGGTAATTTCTAGTTCTTCGGGAAAATCTTTTAAAGAAGCAATCCAAGAATGGTAACGTGCAGCCTCAAATTCTGCAGGAATATTTTTATAAATAACCGCCTCCGAACTTTTAACTTTCATAGTGGTGGCAACGCCATGAAAAACATTTTCCAAATTCTCTAACGAACCTCCAAACACTTCGGTGATGGCCTGCAAGCCCAAACAAACACCAAAAATTGGTTTTGTTGTGGCATAGGTTTTAATCACTTCTTTTAAAATTCCTGCTTCATCCGGAATTCCTGGTCCGGGAGAAAGCATAATGATATCGTATTTCCCTACTTCTGCCACCGTAATTTCGTCATTTCTAAAAACTGCAGGATATTCGCCCGTAATGCTTTCAACCAAATGCACCAAATTGTAGGTAAAGGAATCGTAATTGTCTATGATGAGTATTTTCATGTTAATTGTTTTAACGTTGAATTGTTTCCCTTCGACTGCGCTCAGGGTGACAATTTGTATAATCGTTTAATCGTATTTTTATATTAAATCTTTTCTGCCAAGATCAATGCCTTTTTCAAAGCAGCCAATTTGTTATTTACTTCCTGTAATTCTCCTTCTTCAGTTGAATTAATCACAATTCCCGCGCCTGCCTGATAAAACAAGGTATTGTTTTTACTCACAAAAGAGCGAATGGCAATGGCCAAATTCACCGTATTGTTTAAGCCTATAAATCCGACCGCGCCGCCGTAAAATCCGCGAGTTTGGTTTTCATATTTGTCTATTAATTCCATCGCCTTAAACTTTGGTGCGCCGCTTAAAGTTCCGGCAGGAAAAGTATCTCCCACAATCTCAATGGCTTTGCCAATCGGTTTTCCCTGCACTGTTGAAACCAAATGAATAACGTGGCTAAAATATTGCACTTCTTTAAAAATCTCCACTTTTACATTACTGGCGTGTTTGCTTAAATCATTTCGCGCCAAATCGACCAACATTACATGTTCGGCATTTTCCTTTTTGTCTTTTGATAATTTTTCTCCCAATAAAATATCCTGCGCCATAATTCCGGTGCGCTTAAAAGTTCCTGCAATTGGGTTAATGATGGCTTTTTCTTCATCAATTTTAATTTGCGCTTCGGGCGAAGATCCCATCAATTTAAAGCTTCCATAATCGAAATAAAATAAATACGGCGACGGATTTATAGAGCGCAATGCTCTGTAAACATTGAATTCGTCGCCCGTAAATGATTGTTGAAACTGACGCGACAACACCAGTTGAAAAACATCGCCGCGTTTACAATGCTCCTTTGCTTTAACCACATAATTTTTAAAATCGGCATCGGTACAATTCGAAGATTCTTCGCCGGCCGTTTCAAAATTGTACAATCCGTAAGTGCGCGCATTGATTAACGTTTCGATTTCGCGGATTCTTGATTCTTCGCCTTCTTCCATATTTTCAATTAAAATAAGTTCATTGTTAAAATGGTTGATGGCAATGATAAATTTGAAAAAACTAAATTGAAAATCAGGAATTTCAGAAGCCGCTTTTTTAGCATTTAGTTTGATGGTTTCAAAATATTGAATGGCATTGTACGAAATATAGCCATAAAATCCGTTGAACGCTTTTATGGTGGCAACGCAATCCACTTTTACCGTATTGGTGTAGCTTTCGAAAATTGGATAAAAATCGCGATTTATTTCTTTGCGGTCAATTTCCTTGTTTTTATAATGGTACGTAAATACATTCTTATCGGCTTTTAAGGTCACAATCGGTTCGGCACAAATAAAGGTAAAACTTTCCTCTTTGCTGTGATAATCGGAACTTTCCAGCAGCAAACTGTTGGCATATTTATCCCTAATTTTCGAATACATTCCAACCGGCGTAATGGTGTCTGCCAAAAGCGTTTTAGAAATTGTCTTAAATTTAAATTCTTTCATCTGTTTAAATTTTATTTTTTTGTTGATACAGATGCTGCCTACCTACCGATAGGTAAACCTGCCTGCCGGTAGCTACCGTGTGGACACATCTTTTGACAGGTTTATTCCTTCAATAATATATCCTAGCCGATCTAATCCTCGCTTTAGAACGATGACTCCTGGGGGACCTTGAGAATCGTATCCTTTCCACCCTCCCATTCGTCCAATT
>DATCTJ010000034.1:0-193858 GCA_036568005.1 Lutibacter sp.
GCCTATACTTAATTGGACAAACCAAATGATACAACAACAAACTCTTATTATGGCTTTTATGAATATGCTCACTCATAAATCCAAAATTACATATCTTTACGCTACACCCGACGCAAGCGTCGGGGAATTCTATTGATTAAATTAGTTATGGCTAATATATTTATCTACAGCTATATTTTTTATAGAAAATAAATTAATTAGGAATAAAATTATTTGGCCGAAAATATCTAAAAAAATAGTTTTAAAGATTGACTAATCCTCTGGCGGATGGCCAAACACTTCTTCAAAAATAGTGTCAAAATTATCGCGTAAATATAAACGGAGTTTTTTTCCGTAATCATCTTTAAGCCAATCGGCAAAATTTGTGGTGCTTTTGCTGATGCATTTGGTGTAATGATGGATTCGATATTCAATATCTTCGCCCAACTTGTTTGCTAAAATTAAGGCATCATAAACATCTTCGCTGTTTTCAACACATATTTTGGCATGTTGCGCAATTGAACGTTCCAAAACCACTTTTGATGACTCCCCTATTTTAATGGCATCTCTATAGGTTTGTTTGATGTCAAAATGCACCACTTCCGACTTAGAAAACTCGGCCCTTAGTTCTTTCGGCATTTGGTATTCAAAATTACTTTCCAATTCTTCATCATTCAGTAATTTATCCAAATAATAATTTGGGGAGGTAAATATGCTTTGCCAATTTAAATCGGCTCCCCAGGGACCAAAACGGTGGAAATTATTCCCTAAATCAATGATGTTAAACGTATTTTTTGTCTTTAAGATACGAGAACCACGGCCTATCATCTGGTAATATAAGGTCAACGATTTTGTAGCCCGGTTTAAAATAATAGTGTCTACTGTTGGCTCATCAAAACCAGTGGTTAAAATACTTACCGAAGTTAAAATGGCATCAGGCGTTTTTTTAAACCACCTCAAAATAAATTCCCTTTCTTTTTTTGTCGCCGTATTGTCAAGGTGCGCAATAGTATAACCTGCCGCCCTAAACATTTCATATACGTGTAAAGAAGTGCTGATTCCGTTATTGAAAATTAAGGTTTTCTTTCCTTTGGAATGCTCTTCATAAGACGACAATAATTTGCCCAACATATCATTGTTGGAATATAAATCTTCTGATGATTTTACAGTATAATCACCATTAGCACCAACAACCAAAGAAGTTAAGCCTACATTATACAAAAAAGTTTTTGCCCTCGATAAAAATTTATTTTGAATTAACGACTCTATCGTTTCTCCAACAATTAACTCATCATAATTGTCGTTCATAGGCAATTGTATGTTTGAACTTAAGGGGGTAGCGGTAACGCCTAAAAAAAACGATTTTTCAAAAAATTTAAAAAGTTTTGTGAAGGAATTGTAATGTGCCTCGTCAATAATTACCAAACCAATATCAGAAATATTAAGTTTATTATCATTTAAGCGATTATTCAGCGTTTCCACCATCGCCACAAAGCAACTATAATTTTCCTGATCGTCTAAATTTGCTTTACTGTGGATGACTTTATTGTTAACGTTAAATTCAGTAAGCATGTTTGAAGTTTGCTTGCACAATTCAATACGATGCGTTAATACCAATACTTTTTTGTTATGATGTTTCAAATATTGTCGCACAATCTCAGAAAAGATTACCGTTTTTCCTCCGCCTGTTGGCAATTGGAATAATAAATGATAATCTTCTGGCTTATCTTCAAAGCATTTAAAAATCTTGTTAATTGCTTCTTTTTGATAGCTGTATAAATCTTTACCGACTTTTCTTTCCTCTAATTCTATGGCTGTTATGGACAAGTTTTTTAATTTTATGACCAACAAAAGTACCGCCTTTTAAGGGTTTTTTCCCTATGATTTAAAATTATTTTTATTCAGTCTAAATTCGTGGTGGTTGAGGAATTTGATAAATAGCTGACTATTAGCTATCTAAATAAGCATCTAAGAGAAAAAGATTCAACTAATATTTATCTCTAAAAAAGTTTATTCTTGTTTATTTATTGCCAAAACACAGTTAAAAAACGATTTCCAATATTTTAAGCAGAACTATTCAGGAATTAGTTGGCTTAAAGAATTCAAAAGAAATTTTTTATAAAAAGACTTCTTCAACAATCTTTAGTACATTGTTGAAATCACAAAATTTTATTTAATGGAACGCAAATAAAGATTTTCAACTTTATCCCTCGCCCATTGTGTTTTTCTCAAAAATTTTAGGCTCGAATTTATGGAAGGATTCGATTTAAAACAATTGATATTAATTCTTTCTCCCAATTCTTCCCAGCCATACATGGCCACCAAAAATTGAAGAATTTCTGCTAGTTTAACGCCGTGAAGCGGATTGTTTGGTTGTTCTTCCATAGTATGAAATTAAATGGTTTCCTTATTTTTTACACACCCATTAGAGGGGTGTTAATCGTGGTGAGTTTTTAACTTTTAATATCTAACTTTAAAAGCCCTTCGTATCATCTGGCCCATCGCTAAAAATGCCCACTGGACATTTTTTAACGCTCTGTTCCCTTTCGGGGGCTAGGGGCTTTTACCAATCAATTGGTCGGTAATCTTTTAAAAACTTTCCGCTCCAATGTTTTCCTGTATTGATTCCATCAAATAAAGGATCCATTACACGTGCCGCGCCATCAACAATATCTAAAGGCGGTTGAAAATCGTGGACTTCTATTTTATGTTTGGACAAATCCACTGGATCTTCATCGGTAACCCAACCCGTATCTACCGCATTGATATAAATGCCGTTTTTGGCAAAATCTGAGGCGGCAGTATGTGTCATCATATTCAAGGCTGCCTTGGCCATATTAGTGTGTGGATGTCGATCTTGTTTTTTAAAGCGATGAAATTTGCCTTCCATAGCAGAAACATTGATGATGTGTTTTTGTCCGGTATTTTCCTTTTTCATTAAATTGGACAAGCGGTTACAGAGCACAAAAGGCGCTACGGCATTTACCAACTGCACTTCAATCATTTCTGTGGTTTCAATTTCTCCTAATTTCAAACGCCAACTGTTTGTTTTTCTTAAATCGACCTGTTGTAAATCGGCATCCAGTTTTCCTTCAGGAAAAACTTCACTGGCTGCCAAAGAATTGTCGAAACTATAAGGTATTTGAGACAATTTTGCTGAAGAACTGAGTCCGATTCCAGGTTCAGATCCGTGCCAAGTCACCGGAATATTGGTTTGATTCTTGGCAATTTCTGAAGATAAACTCCGTAATTCCTGCAAACAATTTTGGTGGTTGCTGAGCAACCTTTTGGCAAATTGCGGCAAATCCTCAAAATCCATTTCTTCTTTTGCCATTAAATGATGGTAAAATCCGGCTGGTCTTCTAACAGTTTGCGCTGCATTGTTGATTAGAATATCCAATCGGTCATATTGCTGCTCTATATAATTGCAAAAAATCTCCACACTTGGAATATGTCGTAAATCGAGTCCGTGTATTTTTAAACGATCGGCCCAATCGAAATAATCTTGTTCTTGTGAAAAACGCAATGCCGAATCGACCGGAAACCTTGTGGTGGCAACCACTGTGGCTCCTGCACGCAACAACATTAAGGTAATATGATAGCCTATTTTTAAACGAGAGCCTGTGACTACGGCAACCTGATTGGTAAGATCGGCTGATTGAAAACGTTTCGCGTAATTAAAATCGCCACATTCCGTACACATGGTATCGTAAAAGTGATGTAATTTAGTATAAACTGCTTTACAAACGTAGCAGTTTCTAGGGGATTCCAATTCAAGTTCTTTATTTTTTAAGGTATCGATATGCGCCATCAACTTTGGTGCTTCAAAAACAACAGCTTCACGCGCTTTTCTAATACCAGTTTCTTTACGCGCATGTTTGTCGCGTGCAATCATTTTACGTTTGATAGATTTTTTGGCGTCTTTTTTACGAAGGGAAAACGCTTCACGACTTGGACGCGTTAACATTCCTGCAGCTTTAAATAAAGCAATCCTTTTCTCTTCTGAAAGCTCAAAAACCTGATTGGTATTGCCAACCAATTGCTCCAATACGGCAATACAGGAATCAATTTGTTCCTGACTTACTTTATTGGTTGACTGCTCATTTATAGGTTCCATAAAACGCTGTTTCAAGCGGCAAATATAGCCATAAAAGGCAAAAGTTTTAAAGACTTCAGAAGAAAATCAAAATACACGAATACACGGTTTGAAATTATTAATTCAAGCTGCGTTAAGGATAGAGCGGCATGTTTGAGTTCTTTATTGGCGGTTTTTCACCGCTAAAAAAGCGAGTAGCGATAGCCTGACCTGAAAGGGAACGCGCAAAATATTACTTCAATTTTATTTTTCACCTTTTTTATTGGTGCTTAATTGTTTCATAATATCTTCCATCATTTCAACTTGTACCTGCTGAATGTTCAACAATTCTTGTTGTTGGTGAATGATTAAATGGTCGATTTTTTCATGAAGCATTCTAATTTCGAGTTCACTTTTTAAATTGACCATATAATCCTGTTTGGAACGTTCTCTATCCTTTTCTTCCTGCCTATTTTGGCTCATCATAATTACAGGCGCCTGCAATGCGGCCAAACAGGACAGGATTAAATTGAGTAAAATAAACGGATACGGATCAAAACCTTTGTTCATCAAAAAATAGATATTGCCAGAAATCCATATCAATATAAATACTGCAAAAATGATGATAAACTTCCAACTGCCACCAAATGAAGCAATTTTATCTGCTAAACGTTGGCCAAACGTGAAATTGGTTGTTTCGGAATCTAAACCCACTTTTGAAGCTAGAATTTCGTGATTCTGCAAAGTTTTTAAGACATCATCTTCCAATGTTGTCAATTCACCAACTTCTTTCATTAAATAGTCGGCAATATATTTTTCGCGATATATATTTAATTCTGATACAGATATTAAACTGTTGCGCGTAAATGCTTTATGGTCATTTTGAATGAGGTCAAAAATAGATTTTCTGATAATTTTGGCATGAACTTTTTCGCTTTCAGGAAATTCATTTTGAGAAATACTGCTTATAAATGTTTTCATTGTCTAAACGGATTGTTGAAGTTTTATGTATATTAAAATAAAGATATTGAAATACTTAATTCAGAAAACACAAATATTTCAAATTATTTAAATTTCTCAAAAAAAACAATCTCAATAAAAATTGTAATATTGTAGACCTAATGTTTTTAATTTATTGTAATAATCATGAAAATTAAAAAAGAATATTTTTACCCTACTGTTATTTATTTCCATAACTACTTTTGCACATAAATATCATGAAATATAGATTATGGACAGAAATTTTAGCGCCACATATTAGGGATTAGATGGTTTATTTTAAAATATAAAAGAACGAGTTAAAAATGGTTGATTTATAATATGAACATTAAAAAAATGTCATTTATGGCAAAGATTTTTATAAACAACAAGTAATTGAATTAGTTTATTTTATTCCACAAAAAACAATCCGCCGCCATCATACAAATAATCCTTTCCCAAACAAATAACCTCCTTATGGTTTGAAGTAATAAAGCGATGTAATTCCTTTCCGTCTTTATGTTTTAGAACATTTCCTAAAAAATAGACTTGCTCATTTAATTCCCCCATTGTTCCGCCAATAAATCCATATTTGTGATCTATAATTTCAATTTCAATCGGATCAAAATAAAAATAATCTATTTTGTTGTTTTCCAACACCTTAACAATTCCCAAATCAGAAGTAATGATTTTTTGGTTATTAAGACTAAACATACTGCATCTCACATAAGATTGAGGAACATGAATTAATTGCTTGTTTAAACAGTGAGTTTGTATTGATTTATCTGCTTTCCCTCTGTTGCAGAAAAAATAGTCTTTGGTACTGTAACAATTATATCTGGTGCTTTCTTCTAATGATTCACCAACATTTTTTATTCCTAAATCATAACTTATTTTCTTTTTATCTAAGAAATCTATTAGATTTTTAGGAGAATTCGGTGCTATAATTAGTTTTTTTAAATCCTGATACATAAAAATATCAGGGTGACAAGAAATGGAATTGTAAGTGATGTTTTCGCTGGAAAACTCAAATATATCATCAACATATCTGCCCAAATTTTTTTTCACCACTTCGGGGCAGCGTTGGTCAACTATAGCATACATTTAATTCAAAATCTTTAAGTAAGGGATCAACAACAAAATTGACATTGTAACCTTTTATTTTTAAATCATTTCTATTTTTTCCTTTGTAGCCGATGGCATAATTTAATTGTTTGTTGGAAACACGAATAATTGATTGTCCTTTTTTATCAAGCTTTTCACATAGAATATCACCCCATAAATCCGTTAACACCATTTCTTTAAAAGATGGATGAATTGGGCCAGCTACAAGCGACTTTCCAAGCTCAAGTTCTTCTGAAGGATGCAACCCAACTCGAAGCACTTTAACTAATGAGGCATTAAATATTTTCAGAACCTCTTTACTCCAGTGGATGGCTTCATCTAGTGAAAGCACTTTGTAATCCCCTCTTTCATACATTTTTTCCAATACTGTATCTTTTACGACAACTGTTGGGTAAATACGTGTTGTATCTGCGCCCAGCCTAACGATGTCCTTAGCAGTTTGGATTGAAAGTTCTAAAGTATCATAGGGCAGTCCAAGCATCATCTGTAATCCAAGTTCAAAGTTCCTCTTACGAATTAGACTAACTGCATTTTCAATAGCATCAAACTTATGACCTCTCCCCGATTTTAACAATACTTTGTTATTTGTTGATTGTGCTCCTAACTCTATGGAAGTTACTCCATATTTTTCAAGAATATCCAATATATCATCAGTAATATAATCCGGTTTAGTAGATAAACGGATGCCATGAACTTTGCCTGCTTTTACATAGGTATAAGCTGATTCTAAATAGGCTATCATGTCAACTCTGGGAATTCCTGTAAAGCTACCACCGAAAAAGGCAATATTTACTTCCGTACTATTGGGTATTGTTTTTAGATAGGTATCAATAATAGCAGCTATTTCATTTGGTTTTGGTACCGAAAAAGTGGCGCTTATTTTTTCCTGATTACAAAATACACATTGGTGCGGACAGGCCAATTGTGGAATAAATATAGGAATATTACAGTGTTTATTGCTTTTCATTTATAAAATTATAAATTCCCAATTTCTATTATTTAAATTGAAATTTCAATAAATTTAATACCCAATTCTTTCTGAATTTCGTGGATTCTCTGCACTTCATTAGGAATAATTAAGGCGATAGAAAATCCGGTTTTACCAGCTCTGGCTGTTCTGCCACTTCTGTGAGTGTAATATTCTAATTGCTCAGGCAATTGGTGATGAATAATGAAAGCCAAATTATTTACATCAATACCACGTGCAGAAACATCTGTTGATATTAAAACCTGCAAATTACCATTTTTAAAGGCGCGCATCACTTTATCACGTTCTTTTTGTTGCATATCGCCTTCCAAAGCTTCCACAGAAAATCCTTCCTCTTTTAATTGTGCTGTTAAATTTTGCACGCCTGCTTTTGTTCTGCAAAAAATAATTCCTCGGTCTGTACTCCTTCGTTCCAATATTTTAATTAACAAGTTAACCTTGTCTTTTACTTCCGTTTTAATGTATTGATGGGTAATATTTACATTCACCAAATCATTTTTATTTACGGCAACTTTAGGCGTATTGGCTGCCATATAAGTTTTGATTATTTTTAAAATTTCTTCGGGCATCGTTGCTGAAAATAACCAGGTATTTCTTGAACCGCTCGTAAATTTTAAAATTCTGTTTAAATCCTGTTTAAAACCCATGCTCAACATTTCATCCGCTTCATCTAAAACCAAGGTCGATATTTTCTTTAAATCAACTTCTCCTCTTTCAATTAAATCCAACAATCTGCCAGGCGTAGCCACAATAATATGCGTGGTTCTTTTCAGAGATTTCATTTGAATATCAATTTTTTCACCGCCATAAACACCTTCCACAAAAATTTTATCGTTGGTATATTTGGTAAATTTAAACAGTTGTTTTTTTATTTGCTGCACCAATTCACGCGTTGGCGCCAAAATTAAAGCTTGCGTATAAGGTAAGGCACTATTGATATTGTGTAGTATTGGTAATCCGAAAGCAGCTGTTTTACCGGTTCCAGTTTGTGCCAAGCCAATAAAATCAGTTTTAGAATTCAATAATACAGGAATCGTTTTCTCTTGAATTTCTGTTGGAGTTTTTATTCCAAGCTCTTTTAATGCTTCTATATATTCTTTACGAATTCCTAATGCTAAAAATGTTGACATAATTTTATTTTTTGAAAGGTGCAAATATACGCTTATTTATAAGGCTTTATGTATTTATTATTTCTACAAAAAATGAACTTAAGATCGTTTTTTAAATTATAAAGATTGACTCTAAATATAATCCAAACAAACTATTAATTAAAAAATGTCATAAAAAAAACCGCTTAATAAGCGGCTTTTAATTCAAATTATATTTTTTTTAGATCTTTTTTACTCGTACGGCGTTCAATCCTTTTAATCCTCGTTCAAGTTCAAAACTAACTTTATCATTTTCTTTTATTTCCTCCAAAACCCCGCTAACATGAACGAAATATTTTTCTTGGGATAAGCTTTCTATTATAAAACCAAATCCTTTTGAGGAATCAAAAAAGGAAACTTTACCTTGTTTTTCGGAAACTTCTTCTTCTTCTCTATCTTCTTTTTTAGGAATCCCTATTTCAATAGATGAAGCATCTACTTTTATTTTTCTAGATGGGTCCATTGGTGTATCTGTAAGCTGTCCAAACTCATCCACATAAATAAACTCGCTCTCTTGCCCACTGGCTTTGCGTTCTTCTTTTTTTAGAAGTTTATCTTGTTTCTTTTTTAAACGTTTTTTTTCTCTTTCTTTTTTACCAAAGGTTTCTTGCGATCCAGCCATTAATTTTATTGATGTTATAGTTTATTGTTAAACCTGTTTTTTACCCCAAACAGTAAAGGTTGTCATCTAAATATGAAATGATAGATTGTAAAATGACAATTTTTTAAGATTGATTTACATTATGATTTATTCAAATATTGCAATGACTCGTCTCCTAATGAACTAAATATAGCTATTTAATTTTTACTGAAACTTTTGCAAATATAGCCTTTCCTTTTTAATTTTGGCGAAACTTTTGAGTAATTTAATTTTTGAGTGTCAATGTATTAGGATGGCTCAAATAGTTCAATGATAATTTTGGTGATATAATTTTAAAAAAAATTAGAAATTCACAATATTTTATCGGAAATTGTATCAATCAGAGATAAGCCCTCAATAAACTATTTTTTTCTTGTTTTTACTAATTTTAATTTCAACCGCACATTCATTTTTCACTTTTATTTTTCACTTATAAAAATTAAAAAAAACCATAATTACTAATAATTTGCTTATATTCAATAATTTACTTAATTTTAATTTATTATTATGGAGGCTATTCTCCAAACTAACCTATACTTTTTATTATGAGTAGTTCAACTAACAAACCTACAAGCGCTTTTTGGATAATTAGCTTTGCCGCATTTTTATGGAATATTTCTGGTGTTGTTGCTTATTTAGGACAGGCTTATATGACCGATGAGGTTTTATTAGCACTACCGGAAGCGGAACAAAATTATTATAATAATGTTCCCGCCTGGGTTACCGCTGCTTTTGCCATAGCAGTTTTTGCCGGCATATTTGCCTGTGTGGGCCTTTTGATGAGAAAAAAATGGGCAACTACACTTTTTATAATATCACTAATTGCTGTTATTGTCCAATTTATTTACAACTTCTTTATGCAAACTTTTGTGGAAGTGTCAGGAAATAAAATAATTATGCCAACTGCTATTATTATCATTGCCCTTTTCTTAGCTTGGTTTTCAATAAAATCGGAAAGAAAAGGTTGGATTTCTTAAAAAATAAATTCTAAAAACTTAAAAACCTGAAAACAACATTCAGGTTTTTTTATAAGCAATAAAGTGTAAGCCGGACAATAAATAGTTATTTTTGAGATAAAATGAAAAAGCTTCTAATTATCGGATTTGTTTGGCCTGAACCAAAATCAACTGCAGCTGGAGCCCGAATGCTTCAATTGATTGAGTTGTTTCAAAAAAATAATTTTACAATTGCTTTTATCAGTGCTGCATCAAAAACAAAAAATTCTTTAGATTTAGAGAAATTGGACATTCAAATATTTGATGTTTTGCTTAATGATTCCAGATTTGATTCATTGGTAAAAAAAATTAATCCCAACTTAGTTTTGTTTGACCGATTTCTGACAGAAGAGCAATTTGGCTGGAGAATTGCTGAAAACTGTCCGAATGCCCTCAGAATTTTAGATACTGAAGATTTACATTTTTTGAGGCAGGCACGGCAAATTGCCTATCAAAATAAGACAGAACTTACCATAAAACATTTGACAAGTGATTTGGCAAAACGTGAAATTGCGAGTATTTATAGATGTGATTTAACACTTATTATTTCGGAATACGAAATGAAACTATTAAAAAAGACATTCAAAATCGACAAATCATTATTGTTTTATGTGCCATTTTTATTGGATGATATAAATTTGGAAGCCATTCACTCCTATCCTTCCTTTCAAGATCGAAATCATTTTATTGCTATCGGAAATTTTAAGCACGAACCCAATTGGAATTCCGTTCAATATTTAAAAACAATTATATGGCCCTTTATAAGGGAAAAATTACCTGAGGCGCAATTGCATATTTATGGCGCTTATCCTACAGAAAAAGTATTGCAATTAGATAATAAAAAGGAAGGATTTATCATAAAAGGATGGGCTGAAAGTGTTGATGATGTTTTTACAAAAGCTAGAGTTTGTTTGGCCCCACTTCAATTTGGCGCGGGTTTAAAAGGAAAACTCATTGATGCTATGAAATATGGAACTCCGAGCATTACCACAAATATTGGTGCTGAAGCGATGCATGATAAGTTGCCTTGGAATGGTTTTATCGAAGATGACCCAATAAAATTTGCTTTAAAATCGGTTGAATTATATACTGATGAACATCTATGGAATAATGCACAACAAAACGGAATTATGATTATTAATACCTGCTATTCAAAAGTAAAATTTGAAAAACAAATAAGAAATAAAATTGAATACATTCAAAAAAATATTGTGAAACATCGAACAAAAAACTTTATTGGATCCATTTTATTGCATTCTAGTCTTCAAAGCACTAAATATATGTCGAAATGGATAGAAGCAAAAAACAAACCATAGTAGCTTGTAAGAAATAATTTACGCTTTATTAGACTGAAGAATATCTAATATATCGGCAGGAAACTTAATGGGTTTCATTGATACTTTATCCAACAAACACCAAATTGTTTTTGCTTTTGCCAATATTTTAGCATCTCTTTTAATTTCAACAAACCGTTCTGATTTTACTCCGTAAGAATCGCCAATATAGGTGGTTACCGTAATAACATCATTCAAAATAGCTGGCAAATAATAGTCAATTTCATGTCTAATAACAACCCATACATATTTGTTGTCTATAGCGGGATTACTCAACATTTCCCAATGTTTTTGCGCGGCATTTTGCACCCAATTCAAATAAGTCACATTGTTCACATGATTTAAGGAATCAATGTCATTTTCTGAGACAATTAAAGTAGATGAGAAGTTCATGTTTTTCATTAAGTAATTTTTAAAAGACATTAAATTTAAATATATTTAGCAATAATAAGGACAATTCTATCTTAAAAATAAAGTTAAAAATAATTGGAATTATAAATGTTATATTTTACATTTACGTTTTTAAAAATATTCAGTAATTTTTTATCCCAATTATAATATTGGTTAAAGAATTTGCAGTCGTGATGCTTGCAGTAAAAAAATTTCGTGGGGACGACAATTTTTTTTTCGAGATTTTCGCGGCTGTTTAAAAAAATAAAATTTTAATTGGCAGTTGTAACGCCTATATCTTTTCTATACTACCGTTGTGGGGACGACAATTAAAAGATAGTTACAACTGTTTTTTTATTTGCGCGGACAACATATTTTCTCGCCTTATAATGTAATACAGCACTTTTTTGGAGTAATGATGCTTCCTGTATTATTTCTAAATTTGAAATATGGAATTAATGTATTTATATAGATACGATTTAATTTAACATATTTTTTTATGATAGGTGCTTTTTTTGTTAATATCATAATCAAAAAATTTAATATTTTATAATCAATACTTTAAATCAATTTAGGAATACTCAACTTCTATTTTTTAAAACGTCAGCCATTTATCCACTTTATTTGGAATAGCTTTTTTTTTAAAAATACAGCCGCAGAATTTATCTTCCAGTTACCGTTGTGGGAATGGTTGCTTTAGGATAAAAGTGTTGCGGCTGCTTTTTATTATACAAAAAAATTTATCTGAATCCAGCAAATTAAATTGTTTGAAATCAGATAAATCCATATTGTATAAAGAATCCAAAGCTTTTGAGTTTTTAATTCTGCTTTGAGACAAACTGTTACAGAATGTAACACTTAGAGAAATTATTATTAATATGATTAATAATAGTGAACTCATGTTTTTGGGGTTTTGGAGTTTGGGGGTTGATTTATATATTCCTAACGTTTATTTAATAAAAAAGAGGTAGCATCAAAGTTCTTACTAACCATCTAACTTTGTAAAGCATTTTCGGATTGCTTTTTTAAGTATGTGACTACAGTGATACCACCTCCTAGGGTTGATTTACTTTTTCATAAATTCTTTAAGGTTTAAAGGTTCATACTTTTTTTCTTACTAATAAATTAATTTCTTACTATTAATTCTTACTGTTTAACTTAATTAATTCTTACTACGTAATTAATTCTTATTGTTTATTTCAGGTTCTTTAATATAACTTGCTGGGGGTTAACAACTCATCATTTTAAATAACTTATTTATTCGGGGTTGATTTATTTATTCCTAATCTTTTCCAATAATTTGTTTAGCGTCATAATTTCATCCTCAGTTAAGCCTGCAACAATGTCATTCTTAAATTCTGAATGAACATCATCAATTTCTTCGAGCAAGCTTAATCCTCTTTCCGTAATCCTAATTTCAACCATCCTCCTATTCTCTTCACTTTGAATTCTGCTAATCAAACCTTTTAACCGCAATTTTTCAACCAAACGCGTTGTATTACTGTTTTTACTCACCATTTCGGCTTGCAAAGTCAAAAGATTTGCCGGTTCTCCTTTCAATTCTCTTAAAGAACGTAAAACTTGATATTGTTGAATGGATAATGCATATTGCTTTAAATGATCTGAAAACTTTTCATTCATCCAATTACCTGTATGCAATATATTCTCAATTGTATAATCAGGTAAGCTTATCTCATCCTTTTTATCATTTTTATTCAACTTCGGGGGGACAACAATTATCTATACTACTATTGTATATACATCAAATGTATGTACAAAAATTAAACCTACCAAATATTTTTGTTAAAAACTTTCAATTTTTTTTCAAAAATTTATTCTAAATATCAAAAAATTTATATGTATTCGTTTGATTAATTGTTCGTTAGTTAAATCCCTTCTTAATCAAAACCCCTTTGTTTATGCTACATTTAAGATAGTCTGCTTGCAATTTATAGCTGTTTGTTAATTATAAAGACCTATATTTTTTAAGAGGAAAAACAATTAGTTATTTTTATTGCAGATATCTAAAATTGTTGATAAGTATGGTAATTATTTAATGTAAAACACTAAAAATTAACTACTATCCCTACCCAATTCATTTAATAAATAGCATATTTAAGTGAATCGTAAGTATAAATTGAATGCTATTTAATTATGCTCATAAAAAAAAGCGCTTTCAAATTAATGAAAGCGCTTTTATAAAATTTAAAATTAATTATTTAAAATTAATTTTCCTCATCCGTAAGCTAAGTGGTGTTACCTCCAAGTATTCATCATCTTTGATATATTCCATACATTCTTCCAAAGAGAACTCTTTCTTTGGAGCGATGTTTACGGCGGTATCTGTTCCAGATTTACGAACATTGGTTAGTTTTTTACCTTTTATCAAGTTAATAGACATATCATCTTGTCGATTATTTTCGCCAACAACTTGTCCTTTATATATTTCCTGGTTGATGTCAATAAAGAAAATCCCCCTATCCCCTAATTTATCAATTGCATAAGCAGTTGCTTTTCCAGCTTCCGCAGAAATTAAAGCGCCATTAACCACTTCATTAAAATCACCTTTATAAGGACTAAATGCAACAAAATTATGATTAATGATTGCGGTACCGGCTGTTGCGGTCAGTAATTTATTACGCAAACCTATTAAACCTCTTGAAGGAATTGAAAATTCTAAATGTTGTAAATCACCTTTAGGTTCCATAATTAATAAATCTCCTTTTTTTAAGGAAACCAAGTTAATTACTTTACTTGATAATTCTTCAGGAACATCAATTACCAATGTTTCGTATGGCTCACATTTAACACCATCTATATCTTTCATAATTACTTGCGGTCTTCCCACTTGTAATTCATAACCTTCTCTGCGCATAGTTTCAATCAATACTGATAAATGCAAAATTCCCCGTCCGAAAACATTAAATCTGTCTTCACTTTCAGTATCTTCAACCTTAAGGGCCAAATTCTTTTCAATTTCTTTATACAATCTGTCACGTAAATGACGGGAAGTAACAAATTTTCCTTCTTTTCCATAAAAAGGTGAATTGTTTATGGTAAACAACATACTCATTGTAGGTTGATCTACTTTTAATCTAGTTAATGGTTCAGGATTCTCTAGATCTGCAATGGTATCACCAATTTCAAACCCTTCAATACCTGTTATGGCACAAATATCACCACTTCTTACAGTTGTTGCTCTATCTTTGCCCATACCTTCGAAAGTATGAAGTTCTTTAATTCGTACTTTTTTAAAACTGCCGTCTGCTTTACAAATCGAGTAATCTTTACCTTCAAACAAATCCCCTCTATATACACGTCCGATAGCAATACGGCCAACAAATGAGGTGAAATCTAAAGAAGTAATTTGCATTTGAGGAGTACCTTCATGATAAGGTGCTTCAGGAATATTTTCCAATATCGCATCCAACAAAGGAATAATATTGTCAGTTTTTTCTCTCCAATCGGTATTCATCCAATTATGTTTGGCTGAACCATATATTGTAGTAAAATCTAATTGTTTTTCAGTTGCGTCTAAAGCAAACATTAAATCGAAGACTTTTTCATGCACCAAATCGGGTGTGCAGTTTTCCTTATCAACTTTATTTACTACCAATATCGGTGTTAAACCCAACTCAAGTGCTTTGCCTAGAACAAAACGTGTTTGTGGCATTGGTCCTTCAAAAGCATCTACCAATAATAAAACTCCATCTGCCATATTTAATACTCTTTCAACTTCACCGCCAAAATCGGCGTGACCAGGAGTGTCAATAATATTGATTTTTACGCCTTTATAAATAATAGATACGTTTTTCGACAAGATAGTAATTCCTCGCTCTCTTTCTAAATCATTACTGTCCAATAATAATTCTGTACGAACTTTACGTTCATCTAAAATGTGGGCTTGATCAATAATTTTATCGACCAAAGTAGTTTTACCATGGTCAACGTGGGCTATAATAGCGATGTTTCTGATAGATTGCATTTTCTAATTTTTTTAGGCGATGCGAAAGTAGTTTTTTTATTTTGTTTTTTATCACAAAAATTTCATAATCATTTCTCTGATTTTAAGCGCCTAACATCCTGTAAGAGCATACGTTAAACAAATAGCAATTATATTTTTTAATTTTATTATTTTATTAAATACTTGGTTTAATGGATTATATGCAGACTTCCCTAGCTGTTTTTTATATTTCTATACAAATTTTTATCCTTAAAATATTGGTAAAAAAAAACTGCCATTATAGGCAGTTCTTTCGATGATTAATTAAAAGGATATTAAATTTTTCGTCTTTCACGTTCTCGTTTCAGCAATTCAAGCTCTCGATTTGTTTGTCCGGCCACTGAAGTATTTTCCTCTGCACGTCTAATTAAGTAAGGCATAACATCTCTAACTGGGCCAAATGGTAAATATTTAGCAACATTGTAACCTGCTGCAGCCAAATTATAACTTATATGATCACTCATCCCATATAATTGTCCAAACCAAATTCTCTTGTCACCTTTATCGAAATTGTATTTATCAATTAAATCCATACACAAACTAGAACTTTCTTCGTTATGTGTTCCTGCAAAAATGGCCATATCATCAATGTTTTCCATCATATAGACCAAGACATCATTATACATTTTATCGGTGGCAGCTTTGTTTTCGCAGATTGGATCCTTATATCCATATTCCTCAGCTCGTTCTCTTTCTTTTTCCATATATGCTCCACGCACCAATTTCTGTCCAACTTTAAACCCTTTTTCTTTGGCGCGACTGTGCAACTTTTTAAGGTAGTCCAATCGATCCCATCGGTATAATTGCAAGGTTCCAAATACAATCACTTTTTCTTTATTGTATTTCTCCATCATTTCTTCAATTAAATTGTCGGCAGCAAGCTGCATCCAGCTTTCTTCAGCATCAATTAATAAAGGAACATTTGCTTTGTATGCAGCTTTGCTCACGGTATCATATCTTTCTATAATACGCTTCCACTCTACCAATTCATGGTCATCCAATGTGATACCTTCTGTTACTTTTTGGTAAATTTTCAGACGGCCAAATCCTGTAGGTTTAAATACCGCAAATGGAATACTGGGTTTTTCGAGGGCGAATTTAATGGTGTTTAATGTTTTTTCCATCGCCAAATCAAATTGTTCTTCAACTTCTTTACCTTCAGCTGAATAATCCAAAACGGAATATACATTTTTAGTGTACATTTTATCGATTGTTGGCATACAGTCAATTTCGTTAACGCCACCACAAAAATGGTCGAAAACAGTAGCTCTAATAATACCTTCAACAGGCAAATGAGTTTTTAGGGCAAATCTGGTAACGGCAGTCCCAATTTTAACAAGAGGCTCTCGCTTAATCATTTCAAACAAATAATACGCTCTTTCAAGCTCTGAATTTGATTTTAAAGCAAATGCAACTTCAGTATTGTCAAATATTTTTTTCATTGTAGATTCTATTTGTACAAAGATACCCAGAAAGTGTTTATCTTTTGATTTATTTATCTTTAATTTGCACAAAATATTATCCGAAATGACGCCTATTTTATCCAATAATTACTTTGTGAATTTTAATGAAGATGCCTACAGAAAACTAAATATTATTATCTCTGAAGACAAGCCTTCAACTATCTTTATTTTGGTGGATGAAAATACCAATTTTCATTGCCTACCTATTTTATTACAGGAGCTTGAAACCGAAGCAGAAATTGAAATTATTGAGATTGAAGCCGGTGAAGTGAATAAAAATCTTGAAACTTGTTCAGGTGTTTGGCAGGCCTTAACAGAATTGGGTGCCGATAGAAAAAGCCTGATGATTAATTTAGGTGGTGGTGTTATTACTGATTTGGGAGGATTTGCGGCTTCTACCTTTAAACGTGGAATTTCTTTCGTAAATATTCCCACAACTCTTTTAAGTATGGTTGATGCCTCAGTTGGAGGTAAAACCGGTGTTGATTTGGGTGTTTTAAAAAATCAGATTGGATTGTTCTCAGATCCTAAAATGGTATTGATTGATTCACGTTATTTGGAAACCATTTCCGACCGTGAATTGCGTTCTGGATTGGCAGAAATTATAAAATATGGAATTACTTATGACATTAATTTATGGAATGAGATAAATAATTTTGAGGCAATAAATATCAGCGCCATCAATAATTTAATTCATCGCTCTATTGAAATTAAAAACGAAGTGGTTACAAAAGATCCTAAAGAAATGGGTTTGCGTAAAATTTTAAACTTCGGACACACCTTCGGTCATGCCATTGAATCTTACTTTTTGGAATCGAAAGACAAAGAAAACTTAACTCATGGAGAAGCCATCGCTGTTGGTATGGTTACAGAAGCTTTTATTTCACAAAAATTATTAAATTTTCCTTCTACGCATTTAAAATCCATCAAAGAAACCATACTGCGAATTTATGATAAAGTATATATTGATGCTGTTGATTATGAGGGAATTATAGCCCTTTTGGTTCACGACAAAAAGAATGTGGGCGGACAGGTGAATTTTGTCTTATTAACTGATTTTGAACAATTTAAATTAGATTGCAAAGTGGAAAAAGCCTTGCTTATTAACGCTTTAGATTATTACAATACCTAACAACAATTATTAAGTACTTTTTTATAAACCGCCATATATGATGGTAAAACATTCTCTATACCAAATTTTTTGGCTTGTTCCAATGCGTTTTGTTTAAATTGTTGAAGCCGGTTCAAATCCTCTAAAATATAAATTCCGTTTTTTGCCATATCGTCCGTATCCCCAACATTGCTTAGAAAACCAGTAACACCCTCAATATTAACCTCTGGTAACCCTCCCGAATTTGTTGAAATTACAGGAGTTCTAGCCGCCATCGCCTCCAATGCCGCCAATCCAAAACTTTCGGTTTCTGAAGGCAGCAAAAACAAATCGGAATAACAGAGTAATTTATTCACTTCGTTGCTATTTCCCAGAAATAACACTTTGTCTAAAATTCCCAATTCTTTAGCCTGATGTTCAATACTCTCTCTATCCGGTCCTTCGCCAACCAGCAGTAATCTTGATGGGATTTTTTTCTGAATTTTATAAAAAATAGAGATGACATCGGCAACTCGCTTAACAGGACGTAAATTACTCACATGCGTAATAATGCTTTCATTTTCATTTGCAATGGTATGTCGCTGACATTCTTCTGAATGAATTTCAGGGTATTTTTCGAAATCAATAAAATTATAAATAACATTTATATCTTTTGTGATGTTAAACAGCCTTAGCGTATCTTTACGTAAACTTTCTGATACTGTGGTAACTACATCAGAATTATTAATACTGAATTCAACTGCTGTTTTGTAATTTGGATGACTTCCCACCAAAGTAATATCGGTACCATGCAAAGTGGTGACCACTTTAATGTCTATTCCTTTTTCTTTTAGCATTTGTTTTGCCATATAAGCGGCGTATGCATGCGGAATAGCATAGTGCACGTGTAATATTTCTAAATTATGCAATTGCACAACTTCAACAATCTTACTCGATAATGCCAATTCATAAGGCTGAAAATGAAATAACGGGTATTCTTCTACAAAAACTTCATGAAAATGAATATTGGCTGAAAGAAAATCGAGCCGAACAGGTTGTTTATAAGTAATAAAATAAACCTGGTGACCTCTTTGTGCCAATGCCATTCCCAATTCTGTAGCCACTACACCACTTCCTCCAAATGTTGGATAACAAACTATGCCTATTTTCATTTAATAATGAATAGTTAATAATTGATGATTGATGATTTTTTATTCCCCCTTCGGGGGCTAGGGGGCTTAATAATCACCCAATGTTTCAGGATTTTGATTTAAAGCAATTTCCAATTGTGCGTCATTCGGCGCTTTTCCATGCCAAGCATGGGTATGCATCATAAAATCAACGCCATTACCCATAATTGTATGTAATAATATACAAACCGGTTTTCCTTTTCCTGTTAAAGACTTTGCTTCTGCCAAACCATTTTTAATGCTGTCAATATCATTCCCTTTTTCAACGTCTACAACAGTCCAGCCAAAAGCTTCAAACTTGGCTCTTAAATCGCCCAAAGGCAATACATCATCCGTTGCGCCATCTATTTGCTGGCCATTATAATCGATGGTTGCAATATAATTGTCTATTTTTTTGCCCGCCGCATACATCGCTGCTTCCCATATTTGACCTTCTTGCATTTCGCCGTCTCCGTGCAAGGAGTAGACTAATTTTGAATCTCCGTTTAATTTCTTTGCTTGAGCAGCACCAATCGCAACACTCATTCCTTGGCCTAAAGAGCCTGAAGAAATGCGTATCCCAGGTAATCCATCATGGGTTGTTGGATGTCCTTGCAAACGTGAATTTAATTTTCTAAAAGTAGCCAATTCACTTACTGGAAAATAGCCGCTTCGTGCTAAAACACTGTAAAAAAGTGGTGAAATATGGCCATTCGACAAAAAGAATATATCTTCATTTTTTCCATCCATGGTAAAATTGGTGGAATAGTTCATAACATCTTGGTACAAAACTGTTAAAAATTCGTTACAGCCCAATGAACCTCCTGGGTGTCCAGAATTCACGGCATGAACCATTCTAACAATATCTCTTCTTACTTGTTGCGCGAAATCTTGCAATTGTTGTGTTGTTGGCATTTGATGAATTTTAATTTAAAGTAGCAAAAATACTGTTTTAGAATTTTGAATCACTGAAATAATAAAAAAATTATTGTGCTGTTATTAACATCACGTCTTTTGATTTTTCTTTTTTGCTGCCGGAAATAAGACATTGTTTAAAATCAAACGATATCCTGGAGAATTAGGATATAAAGAGAGTTCTGTTTTTGCATCGCCAACTTTGTGCTGATAATCTTCAGGGTCATGGCCACCATAAAAAGTAAACATTCCTTTTCCTTTTACACCGTGAATATAGCGCGCTTCGCGGTTTGTTTTATTTTCTCCCATCACCAATACATTCGACTTTATAGTTTCCCTGTCGAATGAAGTTGTTTGTCCCATAAAACCTTTAATTAACTGGGTATGATTTTGGCAAAGCATCGTTGGGATTGGATCCCATTTTGCAGAATATTCTTGTAATGAAAAGTAGTCGGAAGTACGGGTTATTTTTCGTTTTGGGGTCATATCGATAGAAGAAAATTCATATTCAACCGGATTTCTGACCAAGGTAAAATCCTTAAATGCAAATGTTTTATTGAAATCTATTTTCTGCTGATAATCCATTTCTGAAGGGTCTCCATCAAACATAGTTTCACAAATATCCACACCTTCCGCAGAAAGTGCAATATCAAAACTGTCTGTGGCAGAACACATAGCAAACATAAATCCGCCACCAATCACAAAATCCCGAATTTTTAAGGAAACTGCCAACTTTTCTTCAGAAACTTTATTGTAACCAAGTCTTTTTGCCAGTTCCTCAGCTTCTTTTTTTTGTTCAATATACCAAGGTGCCGTTCTGTATGCACCATAAAATTTACCATACTGACCTGTAAAATCTTCATGATGTAAATGCAGCCACTCATACAGCACCAATTTTTCTTCTAAAACATCTTCATCATAAATTACATCAAAAGGAATTTCGGCATAAGTAAGTACCAAGGTTACGGCATCGTCCCAAGGCAAGCTGGATTTTGGTGAGTAAACAGCAATTTTGGGTGCTTTTTCAAGCGTAACAGCCTCCATGTTTTGCGACGGACTGCTGATTTCTTCCAATATTTTTGCTGCTTCGGTATCGGAAATCACATGAAAAGTAACGCCTCTTATTTTACACTCGTTTCTGGTCGCCTCATTATCTTCCAGCAAAAAAGAACCTCCTTCATAATTTAACAACCATTTAGCAGTATTTCCCTTTTGAAGCGACCAATAAGTAATTCCGTAGGCTTTTAAATGATTCGTTTGCGAAACATCATCCATCGGTATTAGTATAAATGATGCAAATGAAGATTGAAAAAAAAGCATTAATATTACTATCAATGCTTTTTTTATGATTGAAAAAAGATAAATTTTTGCTTTAAAAATCACATAGTTAGAATGGAACATCATCTTCGTCATAAGTATTGGGCGCATCAAAAGCGTCTTCTGCACTAACAAAACTACGTTGCGAAATGGCATTGTTCATTTTGGAATGAAATTCACTTGCGTTGCCATCATCCAAATTGCTAAATTGCGCCAAATGTGCCGTAAATTTAAGTCGGATATTGTCCAAACCACCATTCCTATGTTTGGCGACAATAAATTCTGCCTGACCTTCGCAAGGCGATCTTTCTTCGTCATCCCACTCTGTAAGTCCGTAATATTCAGGACGGTAAATAAAAGTTACAATATCTGCATCTTGCTCAATAGCACCAGATTCACGTAAATCTGACAACAAAGGCCGTTTGCTTCCTCCACGTGTTTCAACAGCACGCGATAATTGTGAAAGTGCAATTACAGGAATATTCAATTCTTTGGCTAAGGCTTTTAAATTTCGGGAAATAGTAGAAATTTCCTGTTCACGATTTCCGCCGCCTTTTTGTGCGGTTCCTGCAGTCATTAACTGCAAATAGTCAATAATAATAATTTTTATTCCGTGTTGTGAGGCCAAACGACGCGCTTTTGCACGCAAATCGAAAATGGAAAGCGAAGGAGAATCATCAATAAAAATAGGCGCTTTTGATAAGTTTTTAACTTTTACGTTAAGCTGTTCCCATTCATGAGGCTCCAAATTTCCTTTTCTTAATTTTCCCGAAGAAATTCCAGTTTCACTGGAAATCATTCGCGTAATTAATTGTACGGACGACATCTCTAATGAAAATATGGCAACAGGCTGATCAAAATCAATGGCCATATTTTTTGCCATAGACATTACAAAAGCCGTTTTTCCCATTCCGGGCCGTGCCGCTAAAATTACCAAATCCTGTGGTTGCCAACCAGAAGTAAGCTCATCCAAACGCGTAAAACCAGTTGCAGCACCGCTCATTCCCTGTTTGTTTCCTATTTCCTGAATTTTTTTAATCGCCTGTGCAACAAGCCCTTCAGATGTTTCAGATCCCTTTTTTAGATTTCCTTGGGTAACTTCAAATAATTTTGTTTCTGCATCATCCAATAAATCAAAAACGTCTATGGTTTCATCGTAAGCTTCCTCTATAATTTCAGATGAAATAGTGATTAATTTTCTCTGAATAAATTTTTGAAGGATAATACGCGCATGAAATTCAATATGTGCTGAAGATGCCACTTTCTGTGTTAAGCGAACCAAATAAAAATCACCGCCAACAGCCTCTAAATTATCTGTTTTGCGCAACTGGTTTGCAACGGTCAATAAATCTGTTGGTTCAGCATTTTTAAATAAGGCAAAAATGGCTTCATAAATTAATTGATGCGCCTCTTTGTAAAAAACTTCGGGATGTAAAATATCAATTACATCATCAACACCCTTTTTGTCAATCATCATCGCTCCCAAAACCGCTTCTTCCAAGTCTAATGCCTGAGGTGGAATTTTACCTTTTTCAAGACTGATAATGGTGCTTTTTTTGGGTTTAAAAGATTGTACAGGCTGCAAATTTTTCACTTCTTTTATAAATTATATTTTTTTGTTAATCAATATCTTATTTCTTTGTATGTTTAATAATCCCATAATATACATCTTTTTTTATCATAAAAATCAATTAAATTTTTAATTTTATGAAATACCTGAATTATATAAATCGCAATTATTACAAAGACAAATGTAATTTTTAAAACACAATTTTAGCTCGAATTTTTAATTATATTTTTAAACATATTTTGTTAACAAGTAACTAATTTGTTAATAACTATTTAAACGCAATTTTCTCACAAAATATTGCCTATTTTTGACTCATGAACAGTAAAAAAACATATAAAATCCTCACTGTATTATTGATAATGCAATGGGCTTTCCTTCGAATTATAGTCCAATATCCCGAGAAAATTGAAAAATATTATTCGAAAGGACTTTATATTTATATTTCAAAATTTCTAAATCTTCTTTTCGGATGGATTCCATTTTCGGTAGGAGATATTTTATATGCAATATTGGCAATCGTTATCCTTAATAATATTTTTACCATAATAAAAAATAAAAAATTTAACTTAAAAAACACCTTATTCAAAATTGGCGGATTTTTATCCGTTCTTTTTTTTCTTTTTCATTTAAACTGGGGATTAAATTATTTTAGGCAACCGGTTTATAAAACATTGAATTTTGAAAGAGAAAAGTACACCACAAATGAATTGATAGGTTTTACGGAAAAACTGATCGCAAAAATCAATCTGGTTCACCTTTCCATCACCAAAAACGACACAATTGTTGTTCAAAACACCTTAGCTAAAAATCAAATTAAAGATATTTCTTATGTCGTTTATAAAAAATTTCAACAAAATTATCCGCAATATACTCAAGGTAATTTAAAGGCAAAACATTCGATTTTCAGTTTGCCTTTAACCTACATGGGCTTTGCCGGTTACTTAAATCCGATTACAAATGAAGCCCAGGTAAATTCTTTAATTCCAAAAAACACCTATCCTATGATAGTTTGTCACGAATTAGCACACCAAGTTGGCATCGCTTCAGAAAGTGAAGCCAATTTTATAGGGTATTTGGCGTCGACCAATGCTGATGACATTTATTATAATTATTCAGGATATTTAATGGCCTTGCGTTTTTGTTTGTATGAAATTTATCAAAAAGATCCTGAAAAATTTGAATCGCTAAAAATTGAATTGAACAAAGGTATTATAAAGGATATTCTGCAGAGTGAAGCTTTTTGGGAATCATACCAAAACTGGTCGGAGCAATATTTTAAAACTTTTTATGATACATTTTTAAAAGCCAATAAACAATTAGACGGAATGAAAAGCTACAATAAAGTGGTGGTACTTTTAATAAACTATCATAAAAGCATGGAATTATAAGGGTTATTCTCTTCATTAATCCTTGATAAAATTTAAGTTTGATAATTAAAAAACAGCTGCTTTTTATTTTAAAGCCAAATAAATATGAAATCATTAATATTTTATTAAATTGCCACACAATAAATCATTACAAACGTTAAAAAATTCAATTTTAGTAACTAAATTTTAAATTTCTTTTAATGAAAAAATCACTATTACTTATGCTGTTCTTGGGCTCATTCAGCATAAATGCGCAGGAATATTTTCCGGCAAACACAGGCGTAAAAACTACAGAAACAAATACCTACGCATTTACCAATGCTAAAGTTTATGTGACTCCTACGCAAATTATTGATAACGGTATTTTGCTGGTTAAAGATGAAAAGGTGGTTGATATTGGCTCAGCCATATCAATTCCTAAAAATGCCAAAATAATCGATTTAAAAGGAAAATCTGTTTATCCGTCTTTTATTGATTTGTACTCAAGTTTTGGCATTGAAATTCCTAAAGCAGCTCAAAGTAGTATGCGAAATTCAACCTCCGCACCGCAATATGACGCCAGTCGCGAAGGCTATTATTGGAACGACCACATTCGTCCGGAAACGGACGCCGTTTCTCTTTTTCAGTTCGACAAAAAGCAGGCTGAAGAGTTGTTAAATGCAGGTTTTGGTGTTGTAAACACACATTCACAGGACGGAATTATAAGAGGAAACGGAATTCTAGTCGCTTTAAATCCAAATACAACTGATGCATATCGCATTATAGATTCGCGTTCGGCTCAGTATTTATCGTTCAAAAAAAGCGCAAAATCCAAACAAATTTATCCAAATTCATTAATGGGTAGCATGGCCTTAATTCGCCAGGTTTATAACGATGCTTCGTGGTACTCAAAAGGATTGGCAAAAAGCAAGGATTTATCGTTGGAAGCCGTCAACAAAAACAAAAATCTAGTACAAATATTTGAAGCTGGAGGAAAACAAAATAATTTACGCGCCGATAAAGTTGGCGATGAATATGGTATTCAATACGTTATTGTTGGAGGTGGCGACGAATATGAAAATATTGAAGAAATAAAGGCTACCAATGCAACCTATATTATCCCTATAAATTTTAGAAAAGCTTATGATGTGAGCGAGCCTTATTTGGTTGATGAAATTGCGCTAAGCGATATGAGAAAATGGAATCAGGAACCTGCAAACCTGCAAATTTTACATCAGAACAAAATTCCTTTCTCCCTGACCACCAATCAATTAAAATCGATTTCCGATTTCAATAAAAATCTGCAAAAAGCATTTGATTACGGTTTTGATAAAACTGCTGCTTTAGAAGCTTTAACCACCATTCCGGCAGCTATTTTAGGAAAATCAAATGAAATAGGATCCTTAAGAAAAGGCAGTTACGCAAACTTTTTAATCACTTCCGGAGAAATTTTTGACAAGGAAACGACCTTGTATGAAAATTGGGTGCAGGGTTCAAGAAATATTGTAAATTCAATGGATATTAAAGAAATTGCAGGTGATTATACCCTTTCTCTAAACGGCAAAAATTACGATTTATCCATTACCGGTAAATCGCCCAAATTAAAAGTTGCTCTTAAAGAAGGAGAAACCAAGTTAAAATCAAAATTAATTTATAATGACAATTGGTTAAATCTATTGATTAACAGTCAGGTAGATTCCACTAAATTTAACCGACTTATAGCAAGGGTTTATAAAGATTCAGACAATTTAAGTGGTACTGCCACCGATGAAAAAGGAAGAGAATCTACTTGGAATGCCATCAAAAAAGGTGAGGCCAAAGAAAAAGAAAAAAAGGAAGAAAGTTCAAAAATCACCATTTTACCAGTCACTTATCCAAATATAGCTTTTGGATTTACCGAAAAGCCAAAACAAGAAAGCATTTTATTCAAAAATGTAACGGTTTGGACAAATGAAAATGATGGGATTCTAAAAAATACAGATGTTTTGATTGCAGGCGGCAAAATTTCTAAAATCGGTACAAATTTAGTGTCTAAAGGTGCTAAAATAATTGATGGAACCGGCAAACATTTAACTGCCGGAATTATAGATGAGCATTCTCACATCGCCACCGTTGCCGTTAACGAATCGGGTCAAAATTCTACTGCCGAAGTTTCTTTGGAAGATGTTGTTGATTCAGATGATGTTCAAATTTACAGAAGTTTAGCCGGAGGTGTTACCATGGTTCAAATATTGCACGGTTCGGCAAACCCGATTGGTGGGCAAGCGGCTCTTGTGAAATTGAAGTGGGGCGAAACTGCCAATAATCTACTTTATAAGAACAACGATAAATTTATAAAGTTTGCTTTGGGAGAAAACGTGAAACAGGCCAATTGGGGAAATACCGAAAAGGTGCGTTTTCCTCAAACCAGAATGGGTGTAGAAGAAGTTTATATGGATTATTTCCAAAGAGCCAAAGAATATGACCTTATCAAAAAGAGCGGAAAACCTTTCAGAAAGGACACAGAAATGGAAATATTGGGACAAATTTTAAATAAGGAACGATTTATAACCTGTCATTCCTACGTACAAAGTGAAATAAATATGCTGATGAAAGTTGCCGATAAATTCAATTTTACAGTGAGTACTTTTACGCATATTTTGGAAGGTTACAAAGTTGCCGATAAAATGAAAGAACACGGTGCGGGTGCTTCAACATTTTCAGATTGGTGGGCTTATAAATATGAAGTAAACGATGCCATTCCTTACAATACATCAATTATGCATAAAGTTGGGATTACAGTTGCCATTAACTCAGACGACGCAGAAATGAACCGACGATTAAACCAAGAAGCTGCTAAAACAATAAAATACGGTGGATTATCAGAAGAAGAAGCCTGGAAACTAGTTACTATCAATCCGGCAAAATTGCTTCATATTGATAATCGCGTTGGAAGTGTTAAAGTTGGAAAAGATGCTGATGTTGTTTTGTGGAGCGAAAATCCGCTTTCCATTTATGCAAAAGCCGAAAAAACACTTATTGAAGGCGTTGTGTATTTTGATACAGAAAGGGATTTACAGTTGAGAGAACAAGTAAAAAATGAACGAAATTCCTTAATAAATATGATGTTGGTTGAAAAAAATAACGGAAACGATGTTCAATCGCCAAGCAAAAAAACACCTGTACATCTTCATTGTGATACTGTACTAGAATTTTAAAAACCTGAAGAAAATGAAAAAACAAACTATATACAACCTGCTATTTTTATTTTTAACAATAACTAATTCAGCACAGCAAACTCCGGCTCCCAAACAAACTGCTGATTATAGCATTGAAGGCGCAACCGCGCATTTGGGAAATGGAGAAATTATTGAAAACTCTTTAATTATGTTTTCAAATGGCAAACTTGAATTTGTTGGAAGCGCCAACGTAAAAATCGCTCGTATGGGGGAAATTATAAGTGCTAAAAACAAACATGTTTACCCAGGGTTTATCCTAGCCAATTCTTCTTTGGGATTGGGGGAAATTGACGCCGTGAGAGCTACAGTTGATGATAATGAAATTGGAGGAATGATTCCCCATGTTAGAAGTTTAATCGCCTACAATGCCGAATCCAAAGTGATTGAAAGCGTACGACCAAATGGTGTGCTTCTCGGACAGATAACACCGAGAGGCGGCGTTATTTCTGGAACTTCATCAATTGTTCAATTTGACGCCTGGAACTGGGAAGATGCGGCCATTAAGCTTAATGACGGTATACATTTAAATTGGCCACAAAGTTTTTCATCAGGGAGACCTTGGCGGGGTGAAGAAGAGGGCACTAAACCAAACAAAGAATATTTAAAAGAAGTTGAAAAAATTGCAACTTTTATAGACAATGGAAAAAGTTATTTAAACAGTTCAAAATCTCCAAAAAACCTGCCATATGAAGCTTTGGCGGGCTTGTTTAATGGTTCTCAAAATTTATATGTTCATGCCAACGGTGTAAAAGAAATTACCGATGCTGTTAATTTTTCCAAAGAAAAGGGAATCTCTAACTTGATTATTGTAAACGGAAATGATGCTTATAAAATTGCCGATTTTTTAGCTAAAAATAATATTCCAGTAATAATTGAAAGATCACACCGATTGCCAAATAATGAAGATGACGACTATGATTTACCATATAAAACAGCAAAGTTATTAGTAGAAAAAGGTGTGATTGTTGCCATTGGTATGGAAGGTGATATGGAGCGAATGAACTCAAGAAACTTGCCTTTTTATGCAGGCACTTGCGCTGCTTTTGGATTGGGCAAAGAAGAGGCATTGAAATTAATTACTTCTAATCCTGCTAAAATATTGGGAATTGACTCCTTTGCGGGAACACTGGAAGTTGGTAAAGACGCTACCTTATTTATTTCTGAAGGCGATGCCTTAGATATGCGTACCAATAAACTGACAGAAGCCTTTATTCAAGGAAGAAAAATAAGTTTAGAAACACATCAAACCGAATTATGGCAACGCTACGATAATAAGTATAGCTCCCCAGAATAATTTAAAAGCTATTTAAAAAGTTTGTTTAACCGCAATGCTCGCAAGAATAGGCAATGTTCGCAAAGTGATAATTTTTTAAAATCAACACTTTGCGTTCTTGGCGAAAAATCTAGCGTCCATTGCGGTTAAAAAAATAAGTGCTTCTCTATTAGCCCTTCTTTTTTTTCAATTCTCACTATTATTAAAATTTTAATTTTGAGTATCTTTACAAATTATTTTAAGCAATATGCACAAACAAATTATAAGTGTACATAATTCCTATATAAAAGAACTTGTGCAGCTAAAAGAAAAATCACGGCTACGCAAGCAAACACAAACATTCTTAATAGAAGGTTTGCGTGAAATAACTTTGGCAATAAAAGGAGAATACACCATTCAAACCATTTTGGCGGCCACTTCAATTATTCAAAATGAAGAAATTGAAAAACTGCTAAATTCAGTAAATTATCCTATTGAAGTGATTGAAATTTCGAATGATGTATATCAAAAATTGGCTTTGCGAGAATCTACCGAAGGCATTTTGGCTGTGGCAAAAAGTAAAGATTTATCACTGAAATCAATCACATTTAAAAGTGAGAGCCCTCTAATTCTAGTAGCAGAAGCAACTGAAAAACCAGGAAATATAGGTGCGCTTCTTAGAACTGCGGATGCAGCAGGGATTGATGCAGTGCTTATTGCCAATCCGAAAACCGATATTTACAATCCGAATATTATTCGTTCCAGCATTGGCTGTGTTTTTACAACGCAAATTGCAACTGGTACAACTTCAGAAATTATTTCATTTTTAAAGGAACATACTATTAACTTATACACAGCAGCATTAACGGCTTCCGTGGAATATCAAAGCATAGATTATACGAAACCAAGCGCCATCATTGTAGGAACAGAAGCAACCGGATTGACTGAAGAATGGCTTCGAAATACTTCAAAAAACATCATTATCCCTATGCGAGGTGCTATCGATTCAATGAATGTTTCCGTTAGTGCAGCAATCATTTTGTTTGAAGCTGTTAGGCAACGGCAAATAATTAATAATTAACATTTATTGATGAATAATGATTAATTAATCTTTACAAATAAAATGTTATGTAAGAAAATTTAATTGCCGATAAAACATATAATTTTGCTATCAAGATAGTCCTTTTAAGTAAAAAATTATGTGCACAAAATGAATATGTGTTATCTAGACAAATTTTAAAATCGGGCACTTCAATAGGAGCAAATGTTGATGAAGCAATTGGAGGTATTTCAAAAAAAGATTTTAGAGCAAAAATGTCAATATCATACAAAGAAGCTAGAGAAACGAACTACTGGTTGAGAATACTTAAAGACACAAATTATATTGAAATTGAAGAATTCAACTATTTAAGTGGAGAAATTACAAGTATCTTAAAAATATTATATAAAATAATTGAATCGTCAAAAGAATAAAAAACCAAAAATCATTAATCACACATTGTTAATTAATCATCAATAACAAATGACTCCACAAACAATATTCTATCTGCTAATCGCCATCATCATTGTTAAATTTTTATTTGACACTTTTTTGGGTTCCTTAAATTCAAAACATTTTAATGATGCCATTCCTGCTGAGTTGGAAGGCATTTATAATGAAGAAGAATATTTAAAATCTCAGGCCTATAAAAAATCAAATTATAACTTTTCAGTAATTACAAGTATCATTTCCATCATTGCCACACTCTTGTTTTTTATTTTTGAAGGCTTTGCTTTTGTTGATAATTTAGCCCGGAGTTTTTCAGACAATACCATTATCATCACCTTAATTTTCTTTGGAATTATCATTTTTGCTGGTGATTTTTTATCATTGCCATTTTCATATTATGCAATATTTGTGATTGAAGAAAAATTTGGGTTCAACAAAACCACAAAAAAAACATTTGTATTTGATAAAATAAAAGGCTGGTTTATGCTGATTTTTCTGGGTGGCGGTGTTTTGGCATTAATCACTTGGTTTTACCAATTAACAACGACAGATTTTTGGTTGTATGCTTGGGCATTAATGACTGTTATCACTATTTTTATGAATCTTTTTTATTCAAAATTGATTGTACCTATTTTTAACAAACAAACACCTTTGGAAAACGGGGAATTAAAAAATGAGATTGAAAATTTTGCCAAAAAAGTTGGATTTAAACTCGATAATGTTTTTGTGATTGATGGCTCTAAAAGATCCACAAAGGCGAATGCCTATTTCTCGGGATTCGGCAAACAAAAGCGCGTTACACTTTATGATACTTTGATAAATGATTTGGATACCGATGAAATTGTGGCTGTTTTGGCACATGAAATTGGCCATTATAAGAAAAAACACATCATTTACAACTTGTTTTTTTCAATTCTACTAACCGGATTAACGTTTTATATTTTATCATTATTGGTGGGAAGTGTAACCCTGTCACAGGCTTTGGGCGTTGAAACTGCCAGTTTTCATATTGGACTGATTGCCTTTGGTGTTTTATACAGTCCGATTTCTGAAATCACCAGTTTATTTATGAACGCTTTCTCCCGAAAATTTGAATATCAGGCTGATAATTATGCAAAAGAAAATTTCAATGCAGATGCACTAATCTCAGCCTTAAAAAAATTATCAAAAAATAGCTTGAGTAATTTAACACCTCATCCTTTATATGTAAAAATTCATTACTCCCACCCTACACTATTACAGCGTTTTTTAAACTTAAAAAATTAAATACAAATAATTGAATAATCAATTTTAATAAGTATTTTTAGGCGATGGCATACAAATTATCCATAGAACAAGAAAATAAAGAGATTGCAAGGCGCTACAAAGATTTGTTGAAGGGCGCCTACCAATCCTTTACGGATACTGACAAAAAAGAAATTAGAAAAGCTTTTGAGTTGGCATTAGAAGCACATAGCCAGCAACGACGCCTAACTGGCGAGCCTTATATATTTCACCCTATAGCTGTTGCCAAAATAGTTGCCTATGAAATTGGGCTCCACGCAACTTCAATTATTGCTGCTTTATTGCATGATGTTGTAGAAGACACCCTCTATTCTATAGAGGATATTGAGCGAATATTTGGAGAAACTGTTACTAGAATTGTATATGGATTAACAAAAATTTCTCACTTAAAAAAAGATCAGGACGCTTCTGTTCAAGCTGAGAATTTTAGAAAAATGCTCTTAACTTTAAATGACGATGTAAGGGTTATTTTGATAAAAATAGCAGACAGGTTACACAATATGAAAACTATGGATGCGATGCCTGCAGACAAACAGGTAAAAATAGCTTCAGAAACCTTATATATTTATGCTCCGCTTGCACATCGTTTGGGTCTTTATAACATAAAAACAGAGCTAGAAAATCTTGGATTGAAATACACAGAGCCTGATGTATATAATGAAATCCTAGATAGAGTTACACAAAGCAAAGAAGAACAAGATAAATACATTGAAACATTCTCCAATATTATTAGCGAATCTTTAGACAAAGAGGGTTTTAAATATTTCATAAAAGGTCGTAGAAAATCAATTTATTCCATCCATAAAAAAATGCTTTCACAAGGTGTTACTTATGATGAGATTTATGACAAATTTGCCATAAGAATTATTTATAAGTCCACCGATAAAGATGAAAAATTTGATGCCTGGAAAATATATTCCATTGTAACAGATACCTTTAGACCGAATCCAAGCAGATTAAGAGATTGGATTAGCCAGCCCAAATCTACCGGCTATGAATCGCTTCATATTACAGTAATGGGACCACAAGGAAAATGGGTTGAAGTACAAATTCGTTCAGAAAGAATGAATGAAATTGCCGAAAAAGGCTATGCAGCTCACTATAAATATAAAAATGCAAATGAGCGGGAAAATGGATTAGAAGATTGGTTAAATAAAATTAAAGAAACCTTTGAAAATGCCAACGGAAGTGCATTAGACTTTGTTGAAGATTTTAAATTAAATCTTTATGCTAAAGAAATTTTTGTATTTACGCCAAATGGAGAGCTAAAAGCATTGCCAAAAAACGCCACAGCATTGGATTTCGCCTTCGCCATTCACACACAAGTTGGAATGAACTGTAGAGGCGCAAAAGTGAATGGAAAATTAAAACCCATAAGCCATATATTGCAAAGTGGCGACCAGGTTGAAATAATCACCTCAAAAAGTCAGAAACCAACAATTGGCTGGTTAGATTTTGTGGTAACAGCAAGAGCACGAAATAGAATAAAAAATGCATTAAAAGAAAGCCAAAAGAAAATTGCCGAAGAAGGAAAAGAGATTTTAACGCGTAAATTAAAACATTTAAAAATTGATCTCAAAGAAAAAGTGGTCAATGAGCTTGTAACGCATTTTAAATTACGAACAAGCCAAGATTTATTTTATAGGGTAGGTATTGGTTCTATTGACAACCCTATGCTAAAGGAATTTATTAGCAAACGAAACAATGCTTTTGTAAGTTTCTTTAAAAATAGAATTAAACGTAGCGCAACCAAGCAGGAAGTTATTGAAAAAGATGAAATTATCGATAAGTATGATTCTTTGGTTTTTGGAAAGGAAGAAGAACACTTAGATTATAAAATGTCACCCTGCTGCAACCCAATTCCAGGCGACAAAGTGTTTGGTTTTATTACTATAAATGACGGTATTAAAATTCACAAGCAAGATTGTCCCAACGCCATAAGTTTACAGGCGAATTATGCATATAGAATTCTAAGCGCAAAATGGATTGATTCTACAAAACAAGAATTTAAAGCCATCATAAAAATTTATGGTATTGACCATGTAGGAATGGTAAATGAAATTACCCAAATTATTTCGAACAATATGAATGTAAATATTCATAGTTTAAATATCTCGGGTGATGACGGACTTTTTGAAGGGAACATTACCGTTAGTGTTAAAAATAGGGCACAGCTTCAAAAATTATGTGATCGAATTAAAAAAATTGAAGGTATTGATACGGTCGACAGAATTTATAAACATTAAATTTGTTCACAATTCAAAGTTAATAAATATGCAAATTACCTGACCTTTTATTAAAAAAATAGGGTTAAATTTGTTCAGTTTTAAAACTCAATTAAGATAATTATGAGTAGTGAAGATCAAAAAATTGTAAAGGCTGTCTTTGTGAGTTTTCTTGAAGCAAACAGCCATAGAAAAACACCTGAGCGATTTGCTATTTTGCAAGAAATTTATAATCTAGACGATCATTTCGATATTGAGTCTCTATATATCCAAATGAAAAACAAAAATTATAGGGTAAGCAGGGCCACTCTCTACAATACCATCGAATTATTACTAGAATCAGGTTTGGTAAGAAAACATCAGTTTGGCCAAAATCAGGCTTTCTATGAAAAATCATATTTCGACAAACAACATGACCATGTTATTTTAACTGACACAGGTGAAGTTATTGAATTTTGCGACCCAAGAGTCCAAATTATTAAAAAAACCATTGAGGAAATTTTTAATGTAGACATTCACAAACATTCCCTTTATTTTTATGGAACAAAGAAAACAACAAACAATTAACACATATAATTAATAATTAAGTAAATGGCTGTAAATTTATTATTAGGATTGCAATGGGGAGATGAAGGAAAAGGCAAAATTGTAGACGTGCTCACATCCAACTACGATATAATTGCTAGATTTCAAGGAGGTCCAAATGCTGGGCATACCCTAATTTTTGATGGGCATAAGCACGTTTTACACACTATCCCTTCTGGTATCTTTCATAAAAACGCAATAAATATTGTAGGTAATGGCGTTGTGATAGATCCCGTGGTTTTTAAAAAAGAATTAGAAAACTTAGAGAAATTTAATTTAGACATAAAGTCTAAATTGTTTATCTCCAGAAAAGCCCATTTAATTTTACCAACGCATCGTTTGTTAGACGCAGCTAGTGAAACTTCAAAAGGAAAAGCCAAAATTGGTTCAACCCTAAAAGGAATTGGACCAACTTATATGGATAAAACCGGTAGAAACGGTATGCGTGTTGGTGATCTAGAATTGGATAATTGGAAAGAGAAATATCATGCACTGACAGAGAAACACTTAAATATGCTTGAATTCTTTAAAGTTGAAATTGAATTTGATTTACAGGAATTAGAAAAGGAATTTTTTGGAGCAATTGAAGTTTTAAAACAACTTTCTTTTATTGACAGTGAAGAATATTTAAATGAGGCTATCAAAAACAAAAAAACTATTTTGGCTGAAGGGGCTCAAGGTTCTATGTTAGATATTGATTTTGGTACATATCCTTATGTGACTTCTTCAAACACAACAGCAGCCGGCGCTTGCACAGGTTTAGGTGTTGCACCAAATAAAATTGGTGAGGTGTTTGGAATATTTAAAGCATATACCACTCGTGTTGGTTCGGGACCTTTTCCTACCGAATTATTTGATGAAGACGGTGAAACTATGGGAAGAGTAGGACAAGAATTTGGAGCAACAACAGGAAGGCCACGCCGTTGCGGATGGTTGGATTTGGTAGTGTTGAAATATGCTGTTCAAATTAGTGGTGTTACGCAATTGATTATGATGAAAGGCGATGTGCTTTCAGGATTTTCCAAATTAAAAGTTTGCACTTCATACAATTATCAAGGAACTGAAATTAGCCATCTTCCATACAATATCGAGGAACATAATGTTAAGCCTATTTATACAGAATTTAAAGGCTGGAAACAAGATTTAACCGGGATGACAAGCGCAGCAACAATGCCAAAGGAACTAAACGATTATATTAAGTTTATCGAAGATTTTGTTGAAGTTCCAATAAAAATTGTTTCAGTTGGTCCAGATAGAAAACAAACAATAATAAGATAAAAAATAAAAAAGCTTCAAAATTTGAAGCTTTTTTATTTTAAGCAGTTTTGGAAATTACATCCTACTTTTTCATTAGTTTTGTATCAAAATAAATAAGTTTGAAAAAATTACTTCTCGTCGTTATCATATTTATTAGTATTTCAGGGTTTTCTCAAACAAAAAAAATTAAAATCCTTAAAGCTGATAATACTTTTACAGATCCCAAATTCCCGGATGCTACCATTTCTATGGGAAATGTTTTCATAGAGCATGAAGGTGCAACTTTGCGTTGTGACAAAGCCTATATCTATCAGGAAAAAAAGTTGGTGAAAGCAATGGGAAACGTTGTTATAAACCAGGGCGACACCATTGTACAAACCAGCAAATATGCCGATTATGATGCCCAAAAAAAAATAGCAACCTCATGGGGAGAGGTGGTTTTGAAAGACGATGTAATGACTTTGCAAACAGACACTTTAAAATTTAACAGAGAAACACAACAGCTTTATTATAAAAGCGGCGGAACGATTACCGATGCGACCAATGTGTTAAAAAGCAGAATTGGAGATTATTATTTGCGCACCAAAAAATTTCAGGCCTTTACCAATGTTGAAGTTACCAGTAAGGACAGTAAGGTGGTTTCAAACCATCTCGATTATTATACCAATACCGGAATAGCCGACTTACACGGACCTTCAACCATCACAAGTAAGCAAAATTCTATTTATACCGAAAAAGGACATCACAATTCAAAAACAAATATTTCGCACTTTTTAAAAAATTCTAAAATATTCTACAACGACAGAACAATTGAGGGCGATAGCTTGTATTATAATAAAAATATAGAATTTGCTTCTGCAACCGGCAATATTATTGTGGTGGATACCATCAATAAATCAATTATAAAAGGAGGTTATGCCGAATATTTTAAATTGAAAGATTCGGTTTTTATCACCAAAAAAGCAGTGGCAATTTCAATCATAGAAAAAGATTCTGTTTATATCCATGGCGATAAACTAATGGTAACAGGAAAAGTGGAGGACCGTATTGTAAGAGCCTTTAATCGCGTAAAATTCTTTAAATCGGATTTGCAGGGAAAATGCGACTCCTTAATAACTTTCGAAAAAACAGGATTGACCAAATTACTTGTAAATCCGGTAATGTGGACACAAGGAAATCAGATAACGGGAGATACCATTCATTTAATCTCAAATCCGAAAACGGAACAACTCGACTCCTTAAAAATATTGAATAACGCCTTTATGGTGCAAAAAGATTCTGCAGGATATAGTCAATTGAAGGGTAAAAACATGTACGGAAAATTTAAAAACAATGCGCTAAAATCATTAGATGTTATAGGAAATAGTGAAGTTGTTTTTTATGTAAGAAATGACCTTCAGGAACTGATTGGAATAACTAGGATGAAGAGCAGTAAAAATATTTTTATCACTTTAGAAAATAACGAGATTGAGATAATTGATTTTATTCAAAAACCTGAGGGGAAAACCTATCCGCCATCAAAACTTCCTAAATCTGAGGAAATCTTAACAGGATTTATTTGGAGAGAAAAAGAACGACCACTCAACAAGGAAGGCATTTTCATCTATGACGATTTAGAAATTAATAAAAAAGAAACTAAAAAAATAATTACTAAAGGAATAGAGACTAAAAAAGTAGAAACTCTAGATATAAAGACTAAAAAAGAAGAAACTATAGAAACAGAGGCTAAAAAAGCAGAAACTCTAGATATAAAAACTAAAAAAGAAGAAACTATAGAAAAAGAGGCTAAAGAAGAAGAGACGAAAGAAATAGAAATTACAAGAAGTTGAAAGAAGATTTTTTTAAATATCAGGCACAAACATCCCCGCACCCATTGGCCATTGAAATTTCCCATGCAAATGGCTCTTATATATATGGGTCTAACGGTAAAGAATATTTAGATTTCGTTGCTGGTGTTTCGGCAAATACCTTGGGACACAATCATCCCAAAATTTCACAAGCTATCAAAGATCAAGTAGACAAATACACGCACGTAATGGTTTACGGCGAATTTGTGCAACAGCCTCAAGTTGATTTGTGTAAATTATTGGCAGCAAATTTACCGAAGCCTTTAGAAACGGTTTATTTAACAAATTCGGGTACTGAAGCTACTGAAGGTGCCTTGAAATTGGCCAAACGCTTTACTGGAAGAAGCGAAATTATTGCTGCAAAATATGGCTACCACGGCAATACCCAGGGATCGATGAGTGTTTGTGGCACCGAAGAACAAAATAGTGCCTTCAGACCTTTAATTCCTGGTATAAAATTTATCACGTTCAATAATTTAAACGATTTAGATAAAATTACCACAAAAACCGCCGGCGTTATTTTAGAAACAATTCAAGGTGGCGCTGGATTTATTGAGTCGCAAAACGATTATTTAAAAAAGGTCAAAGACAAATGCACCGAAGTTGGCGCCTTGCTTATTTTAGATGAAATACAATCAGGAATTGGCCGCACAGGAAAACTATTCGGATTTGAAAATTATAATGTTATTCCGGATATTATTGTGGCAGGAAAAGGTTTGGGAGGCGGAATGCCAATAGGTGCTTTTATTTCCTCATTCCAAATTATGGACTGCTTAAAACAACATCCAAAACTTGGACATATCACCACTTTTGGGGGGCATCCGGTAATTGCTGCAGCGGCACTGGCAACTTTGACAGAATTACTTAACTCAGACTTGATTGAACAAACCCTTCAGAAAGAAAAATTATTTAGAAAATTATTGGTTCACCCTTTAATTACTGAAATAAGGGGAAGAGGTTTAATGCTTGCCCCTATGGTTGAAACCAATGAAATGGCCTCTAAAATTATCTTAAAATGCCTCGATAGAGGCGTTATTATGTTTTGGTTATTATTTGAAGGAAGGGCCATCAGAATTACACCACCGCTTACCATTTCAGAAGATGAAATATACAAAGGTTGTAATATTCTTATTGAAGTTCTAAATGAAATTCTAATAGAATACCATACATCCACTAAATAATTTGGACTCCTAGGCTATTATAAAATTACATATTGGTTAAAATTATGTTAATATAGTACTGTTTTATACATAGTACTGTAACAAAATATGTTTTTATGCGTCTTTTAATAAAAACACTGACAAAAAAACTATATATTATGAAAACAACAGATTTAAACTCATCAGAAAAAAACAAAAAAAACGTACCTTTTGCAAACTTTACTTCAATCAAACGCGTACAATGGGACAAATATAGAAGATATGGAATATTTGTTTCTTAAAAAACTACTCTATAAAATTCAGATTTATAGAAACAAAAAATGCACCAAAAAGGTGCATTTTTTATGAATACTTATGATATAATTATTGATTTCCTAAAATAATTGGCATACCACTTTTTCCGCTACCAATTACAATCACTTTGCTATTTGGTGATTCAGATAATTTAATAGTGGCTTCAATACCTTTATCCTGAAGAATTTGATCATTTAATGAAGCACTTAAAATACGGTTGGCATCTGCCTTACCTTTTGCCTCAATAATTTGTTTTTCGGCCTCTTTAGATGCGGTTATCAACCTAAATTCATATTCCAAAGATTCTTGTTCTTGCTTCAATTTACTTTCAATCGCTGTTTTAATAGTTGCAGGAAGGGTAACATCCCTAACCAAAATTGCATTTAATTGAACGTATTGAGGTTCAACAATTTTTTTTGTTTCTTCAAAAATCTCTGATTGAATGGCATCTCTTTTTGTGGAATATAATTGCTCAGGTGTGTATCTACCAACCACACTTCTAGTGGCTGAACGTACGGCAGGAATTATAACACTAGAAAGATAATCCTGACCCCTTGTTTGATGTAAAAATCCAACTGTGGCACCTGTGGGCTGATATAAAACTGAAGCATCCAACTTAATTTCAAGACCATTGGCAGATAAAACCAGCATTTCCCTTTCTAACAATTCTTGTTGTCTCACATTGTAAACAAATACTTTGTTCCAAGGTGCAACCACATGAAACCCTTCTCCCAAAGGCGGCTCCTCGGTAACTACACCACCTCCGAATGTTTTATACAAAACACCCACTTCTCCAGAATTGATTGTCGTCGTTGATTTTGATAAAAAGATAATAAGTATAATTACCCCTATTATTATTGGCATTAAATTTTTTGGCAATTGTAATTGTCCGTTGCTCATATTTTTCTATTTTTAGTATTTGTTCAAATATACGAAAGAAAATTATAATGGCTAAATTTGTATAAGAAATTAAGCTGTTGCAAATCAGTTTGTTATTAAATAAAAATAAGCCTTTACAGTTTTATTCCAAAAAGAAATCAAATCTTACCATAATATTTTCTGGTAAACCATTCTAAACTTAATAAAATCACAATCAATCCAAGAATCCATTCCCAATTAATTAAAGCTGTTTTTGTTATAGTGTTTTTTTGAATGCTTTTAAACCTTTCATCCCTTTTTAAAAATTCCATTAAATTTTGTTCCTGATTATTATAGAAAGTAAATCCATCCGTTTCATTAGAAATTTTTTTTAAGAGCTGGTCATTGGCGTTTGTAAATTGGGCTTCAATTTCAAAAGGCAGAATTTTAAAACTTCCCGAATCGCTCTTATCTTGATTTTCTACCTGAACTGAATAAATATATTCTCCGAAAGGAATGGTTGGAAGTTCTGCAACAAACCTATTATTTAATGCTGCAAAAGGAATTTTTTTAACGAAATTTGATGCTTCATTCGAAACCGTCAACCAAAGTTTGTTTCTATTGTCAAAATTGAAATTCTCATCAACATAACTTGCAGAAATTTGAATGATTTCATTCGCATAGTAAATGGGATTTATAGTTACACTCAATCTATTTTTTGAATCTGTGGAAACCAAATAGTGAATTAAACCTGCCAAAAAACCATCAAAATGTTCAAAAGTTTTATTTTCTACAAAGCTGTTCATCCGCCAGCGCCAAGAATTCTCACCAAATAAAACCGCAGCTTTTTGACCTGTATTTTCAAAAGTAATCAATAAAGGTTTCTGTGTTGCTATATTTCCAATTTTTTGAAACAATAAAGACTGGTAAGGTACCGAAAATGAAATCTCCCCAAAAAAATCTTCAATGGGCGAAAAATTTGAAAAATCAATATCCATACTTAAAAAGGTAGCATAATCTGAATTGAAAATCGGTCGATAATTTTCTTGTTCTGTACTTATCTTTTTTGAAAAACTTGACTGAATATTGTTTAAAAAATTCCAATCAGTGCTTCGCCCAGTAATCACAAAATAATTTAACTTCTTTTTGTTGATTTCATCAAAAATATTTTTAAACTGCACATTAGGCTGATAAAGTATAACCAATTGGTAATCAGAAATGTTGTTTTTATAATTTGCAAGAGATGAAACGGTTACTGTTCGTTGTTTATTACTTTCTATAGCCTTTTTCAGCATTCCTAAATCGGGATGAACAATGGTTGTTAAAATAAGAATTTTAGATTTTTCCTCAATAACAATGATGCTGAAATTTTTTGTGTTATTTTGAATATTTTGCTCATTTTCCAGCTGATCGACAGTGGCTGTATAAAATTGTGTCCCTACTGCATTGGCTGTTAAATAAAATGAAGCCGTTATAACATTTTGCGATGCTGAAAATTGAAATCTCTCTGAATAAACTTTCGTTCCTTTATGATAAACGTTAAGATTCTTTGTAAGTGATTTACTTCCAGTATAGTTGATAAAAAGCTCAACTGGCAGTTGATTGTTTATAAATGAGTACGGATTTACATTTAATTGATTGATGTAAATATCTTCAAAAACAGTGGTGTCACCAACTATAAAAGGGAAGACAGGACTCTTATAATTTACAAATTCTACTGAGTTTCCTATTGTTTGGTTGCCATCTGAAATTAAAATTACTGGACTTGAGCCTGTTTTGTAGAGTTTAGAAAATTCTTGAAAAGGCAGCGATAAGTTGGTTTGACTTTCCTCGAAATTTAGTTCAGCCAACGGATACAATCCATTTCCAAAACCGAAAAAACTGATGTTATATTTATTATTTAACTCTTTGTCTTCCTTTAGTTTTTTAACTAAACTTTCTACTTCTTCATTTTGTGAGTTGAATTTAATGGATTTTGAATTATCAACCGCAACCAATAAATTTGGTTTTATTGTTTCAATATTGTTTTTTTTTAATGAAGGATTTATCAACAATAATAAAATCAAAAAAATGGTCGAAAATCTAAAAAAGAAAAGCCAATAATCTAATTGGCTTCGCTCTTTATTTTTCCATAAATATTGAAAAACAGCAATAAATAACGCCGCAAATGCTGCTAAGATTATCAATAACAATTTTTCAGTTTCCATTTTAATTTATCGATTGTTAAATATTCTCCCTGCTCAGTCCCTACTCTCACAGATAAACTTTCAGTAAAAAAAGCGTTTGTTAAACTTAAATTCAAAATTTAAAATTAATCCTTTTTAGTCTATTTTCTATTTTCCTTTCAACCCATAGAACAGACAGGTCACGACCTGTCCCTACTTTATTTTTTTTATTCCCCCTTCGGGGGCTAGGGGGCTTTACATTCCCCCATCAACGCTCAATGTTTGTCCGGTAATATATGAACTCATATCCGAAGCTAAAAACACACAGGCATTTGCAATATCTTCTGGAGTTCCTCCGCGTTTTAATGGAATGGCATCTCGCCATTGTTTCACCGTTTCTTCTGGCAAATTGGCCGTCATTTCAGTTTCAATAAAACCTGGCGCAATCACATTGCTACGTATATTTCTTGAACCCAATTCCAATGCTACCGATTTAGAAAAACCAATAATTCCGGCTTTAGAAGCGGCATAATTTGCTTGTCCGGCATTTCCTTTTAATCCAACCACTGAACTCATATTGATAATAGAACCCGAGCGTTGCTTCATCATTGGCCTAATGACTGCTTTTGTTAAATTGAAAACCGATTTTAAATTTACTTCAATCACCGTATCAAAGTCCTCTTCAGAAATCCGCATCAATAAATTGTCTTTTGTAATTCCCGCATTATTTATCAAAATATCTATGGTTCCAAATTCTTTTAAAACTTCGGCCGCCAATTCTTGGGCAGCTTCATAATTTGCCGCATTTGATTTGTAGCCCTTTGCTTTTACGCCAAAAGTCATCAATTCCTTTTCCAATGCTTCCGCTGCTTCACTGGATGAACTATAAGTAAAAGCCACATTTGCACCTTGTTTTGCAAAGGTTTCAGCAATTCCTTTTCCTATTCCTCTTGTTGCTCCTGTAATTAAAGCCGTTTTGTTTTCTAAAAGTTTCATGTTGTATTGTTATTATAGTTTTTTTTAATTTTTTCAACAATTCAAATATACATAATTGCATAAAAATAAACCGTTCTTAATTTGCATCAATTATAAAATCTATATTAAGCTATTAATAAATCAAAATATTTACCATAAAATCATTTTCCTGAATTAATAGTGAAATTTTTCGATAAAAAAAATGATATTAATCACGTTTTATGCTTAATGCAACAAAAGATACATATTTATCTATTAGTTGTTAGATATTTGTTATATATTGGTCTTATTAATTAACTAAATAACAAATACATGGGCTCAAAAAAATTACGTATTTTAGGAATTTTCTTACTTTTTACGGTCGCCATATTTGCGCAATCGTATCAAGTTACAGGGAAAGTAACGGACACTGACAACCAGCCGTTGCCAGGAGTTTCTGTTACAATTGAAGGAACTTCAAGGGGAACCACAACCGATTTTGACGGCAATTATGCCGTTATGGTGCAAAGCAGTGAAAACCTCATATTTTCTTATGTGGGTTATAACGAAAAGAAATTACAAATGGACGGCACAAAAGTATTTAATGTCGTTTTAGTTTCTGGGGTAGCTTTAAAGGAAGTGTTAGTCGTTGGATCAAGAAATCCAAACAGAACAGCAGTTGACACGGCCGTTCCAGTTGATATTATTGATGTAGCGGAGCTAATTACGGCAGGACCGCAAGTAAACTTAAATCAAATTTTGAATTATGTGGCGCCTTCATTTACATCCAATACCCAAACTATTGCTGATGGTACAGACCATATTGACCCAGCTTCTTTAAGAGGTTTAGGTCCAGATCAAGTTTTGGTTTTGATTAATGGTAAGAGAAGACACAATTCATCATTGGTAAATGTGAATGGTACATTTGGTCGCGGTAGTGTTGGTACTGATTTAAATGCAATACCAGCAGCCTCCATAGAACGAATTGAAGTTCTTAGAGATGGCGCAGCTGCACAATATGGCTCTGATGCCATTGCCGGCGTTATTAACATTGTATTAAAAAGAAGTACTAACGTACTAAACCTAAATGTTACAACAGGAGCAAACTTCACAAAAAACGCAAATGACCAAACTGGTGGCGTGGATGGTGAAACAACCAATGTTAGTGCAAATTACGGACTTCAATTAGGAGATAAAGGCGGATTTATCAATTTTACAGGTGATTTCGATGTTAGAGAAGACTACAGCAGAATGAAAGAGTGGGAAGGTGCTGTATTTAATAAATATAATACGGTTGAAAGATTTGCAAATAATGCAGGTTATGATTTATCAAAATTATTGGATGATAATGTTGCTGACGTAATAAAGTACGGAAATGAAGCAGGTTTTGGTTTAAACCCAAATGCAACAAAAGCAGAATTACGAACAATTTTAAAAGATGACAATACAACTGCCGAACTGGCGGCACGTGGTTTAGAAAGAAGTGATTTTAATATGAGAGTTGGGCAATCCTCATTGCGTGGTGGTCGATTCTTTGCAAACTTATCACTTCCTTTAGATGAAGCTGGGACCGAATTGTATTCATTTGCAGGAATGAGTTCAAGAACAGGAAATTCTGCTGGTTTTTACAGACAACCTAATGAAAGTAGAACTTATACACCTGCTTATATGAATGGATTTTTACCTGAAATTAATTCTGATATTTCAGATAAATCCTTCTCTGTTGGTATAAAAGGTAAAGTTTCTGACTGGGATGTAGATTTTAGTAATACTTGGGGAAAAAACGCATTTATGTATACTATAGGTAATACTTTTAATGCCTCTATGCAAAAAGCATCCCCAACTCTTTTTGATGCTGGTGGATTTTCATTTGCACAAAACACTACTAATTTAGACATTAGCCAGTTTTTTGAAGACACTATGGCTGGTTTAAACGTAGCTTTTGGTGCTGAATATCGTTTGGAAAATTATGATATTGTTGCTGGGGAACCTGCGTCTTATGCGCAATATACGGCTGATGGACAAATAATTACTTTGGCATCACAGGTTCCGGCAAAAGATTTCTTTGGAAATTCAAGACCGGGAGGCTCTCAAGTATTCCCTGGATTTAGTCCTGCAAATGAACTATCTCGAGGCAGAAGTAGTGTTGCCGGTTATTTTGATATGGAAGCTGACTTTACTGAAAACTTATTAATAAGTGGTGCAGTACGCTATGAAGATTATTCTGATTTTGGATCTACCTTAAATTTTAAACTTGCCACCAGAATTAAAGCTGGTGAAAAAACCAATATCAGGGCCGCATTTAATACTGGCTTTAGAGCACCTTCATTACACCAATTAAATTTTAACTCCACCTCTACTATTTTCGACAACCAAGGAAATCCACAAGAAGTAGGAACTTTTGCTAACGACAGCCGAGCTGCAAAATTATTAGGAATTCCTAAGTTGAAAGAAGAAACTTCTGAAAGCATTAGCGTTGGTTTTACCTCTAAATTACCAGAGGTTCATTTAACTTTTACTGTTGACGCCTATTTTGTTGGTATAAATGACAGGGTTGTGTATACCGGCCAATTTAAAGGGCCTGGAACTGGAACTGAATTAGACAATTTATTGGCACAAGCAAATGCATCAGCTGCTTCATTTTTTGCTAATGCCATTGATACGGAATCAAAAGGTTTAGATATAGTAATAACTCATGATGCTTTAATAGGCACCAATGCAAAGTTAAAATCTGACTTATCAGGTACTTTTTCTAAAACGATAAAAGTTGGCGACATTAATGCCTCTGATGTATTGATTAAAGCAGGCTTAGTGGGAACCTATTTCCCTGAAGACAGTAGGGTTTATTTGGAAGAAGCTGTGCCAAGAACCAAAATTAATTTATCTAACAGTTTAACTACGGATAAGTTTAATGTGTTTTTAAGAAACGTTTGGTTCGGTGAAGTTACAGAAGCAACCACAACCGTTGCCAACCAACAGGTTTTTGGTTCTAAATTGGTAACTGATTTATCATTTGGTTATAAAGTATCTGAAAGTACAACAGTTACTATAGGAGCTAATAACCTTTTTGATATTTACCCAGACAGAGCTGGTGAGGAATACGGAAACAGAAGCTCTGGTAGATTCGATTGGTCTAGAAGAGCACAACAATTTGGTATTGGCGGACGTTTCCTTTTTGCCAGGCTGAATTTTATACTTAAATAATAACTAAATAAACTGTCTTCAAAATAGAAGATAAATTTTAGAATATTTAAAAACCCGTAAAGATATTTTCTTTATGGGTTTTTTGCTTTTAAGAAAAATGCATTTTCAGCAAACAATATAAAACACATTAATATGATTTTTATCAATTTAATTTACCCCTCTTATAGCGTAATTTTGCAGTAATTATTTTAATCGAAATAATGTAACTCCTGAAAGGGCTAAAGTTATAAAATACTATGAAAGCTACTTCAATTCTAATAATGCTGTTTTTTTTAGCTACACAAATCAATGCACAAAATACCTTAACTGATATAGATAATAATGCAGAGTCAAGCTCTATAGAGCTTCCTTTATCTTCAAAAAATATAAATTCCCAACCTGAATTCCATGGAGGTCATGCAGCGTTAGCCAAGTATTTAAGTAAAAACCTTAGATACCCCAGAAACTCTTATAATTCAAGTATAAGAGGAAAGGTAATTGTGTGTTTTAAAGTTGAAGAAGACGGGAAGATATCTGATGTAAATATTGTTGAAGGTGTTAACAAAATACTTAATAAAGAAGCAAAAAGAGTTGTTGAGAACATGCCAAACTGGAAACCTGCTTTTGAAAACGGTATTTCAGTAAGTAATGTGATCTTAATTCCTATTGTGTTTTTTAGAAATTAATGCATGCGATAAATCCAATCGATAATAAAAAAGCTCCTCGAGACAAGGAGCTTTTTTATGAAGTAATAAATATTGTATGTCCGTAATTGGTCATAAAGAAATAAAATCGTTCAATTAAAACCCGAATAAGCCTTACTCCAGCCCTAAAGGGTGGCTTATTCTCAGTACTAAAGAATTTTTGCACCCTTTAGGGCTGGGGCAAACAAAAATTCGGCTCATTTATTAAGTTTTATCTACTTGATGAGTAAAAGCGGATATACAAATAATAAATTAAACCATTTAAATAATTATTGCTTTCTCACCAATAATATGAAGTTCCGTAAATTCTTTTGAAATAACCAAGACTTTTCCTTTAAGACTGGAAGTCAAATCAATTTCAACATTGTCCACTTCCACTTTTTTAATTTCAAAAGGCAATCCCACTAAATTAATCTCAAAAGTCTCATATGAAGTAATAAATTTTCCTGATTTAAATTGTTGGATGGTTAAAGAATCCTCTTTGCCTAGAAGGTTGAAATTTCTTAAGCTGAACCTTCCCTTTTTATAATCAAATCCATCTTGTGCATCTTCATAAACCATTGATTTTTCTTTTCCTAATTTAAAAAATACATCCAAATGAAGTTCCTCAATTTCCTTTTCTCCAACATATTGCTGTACAGGATATTTTGGGATGATGGCTCCCTCTTTTACGAAAATTGGCATACTGTCTAAATCTGACTCAACCCAAATTTCATTTCCACCCTTAACCATTATATCGTCCCAGAAATTATACCAGTTTCCTTCCGGCACATACATCCTTCTTCCTTTGGCATTTGGTTCGGTAATTGGACAAACCAATATTTTTTCGCCAAAAATAAATTCGTCATTTCTGTAATGCGTTTGCGTATCAGCCTGATCATATAAAACCAAGGATTTCAAAATTGGAATTCCTTCCGTGGCATAGCGCCAAAATGCAGTGTATAAATATGGTAGTAATTGATACCTGATTTCAATAAATTTTCTAACAATATCGGTAATATTATCACCAAAAGCCCAAGGTTCCTGATCCCCATGGTCGCCCGAGGAATGCGTTCTGCAAAATGGATGAAAAATCCCTAACTGAATCCAACGCGCATAAAGTTCGCCGTTTGGCTGTTCTGCAAATCCTCCAATATCTGAACCCACAAAAGAGAAGCCCGACATACACATACGTTGCGCCTGTAAATTTGCGATGGTTAAATGTTCCCATGACGCCACATTATCGCCTGTCCAAGTTGATGTATAACGTTGTGTTCCCGAATAAGCTGCTCTGGTAATCACAAATGGACGTTTTGGATAAGAGAATTTCTTTAATCCTTGATAAGTGGCTCTTGCCATTTGCATTCCATAAATGTTATGTGCTTTTCTGTGACTACATTCATTTCCGTCGTAATCGTGCCTAACGTCATCCGGAAATGTTTTTCCCGGAACATCCATTATTGCGGGTTCGTTCATATCATTCCACACACCTTTTACCCCAATATCTTCAATAAGTTCCTTAAATAAACCAGACCACCATTCTCGGACTTCAGGTTTAGTGAAATCGGGAAAATAGCATTCCCCTGGCCAAACTTTTCCTTTCATATAGGGACCATCGGCACGTTTACAAAAGTAATCCTTATCCAAACCTTCTTTAAAAACACTGTAATTATTATCGATTTTTATTCCCGGGTCAATTATAGCAACGGTTTTAAAACCATTATCAGCCAATTCCTTCACCATCCTTTTCGGATCAGGAAAATATTCTTTGTTCCAGGTAAAACACCTAAATCCATCCATATAATCGATGTCTAAGTAAATAGCATCACAAGGAATTCTTAAGTCCCTAAACTTATTGGTAACCTCTTTTACGTTGGATTCTGGATAATAGCTCCACTTACATTGGTGATACCCCAATGCCCAAAGTGGTGGTAATTCATGTGGTTTCCCGGTTAAATCGGTGTAATTGGATACCACTTCACCCATTTCTGGACCATAGATAAAATAATAATTCATTTCACCGCCTTGTGCCCAAAAACTGGTAACATTTCTACGCTCCTGACAAAAATCGAAATAGGCGCGAAAAGTATTGTCGAAAAATATACCGTATGCTTTTCCGTGATGAAGTCCTGTATAAAACGGGATGGCTTTATAAAGCGGATCAGTATCCCTACCATAAGCGTAAGAATCTGTTACCCAATTCTCGAAACGCTTGCTTTTCAAATTTAAAGGAACCGGTTTATCACCCAAACCATAATAACTTTCTTTATCAAATGAGTTTTTAGACATTTTTACAATATTGCCTCCAAATTCGTAACTTTCTTCCCAATGAAACCCAAGTTCGTCTTCTGATATAAGCGTATTGTCCTTTGCGTCGAAAATTGATTTTCTCATATCCTCTTTTGATATATGACAAATCAATTTTGAAGTTGTGACAATATAATTAATTTCGTCTTCGGTTACTTGAAGATGGTTAAATCCCCTGCTCGCATAACGGGTAATGGCATAAGAAAAATCGTTCTCAAAAATAGAAGTAGTTGTGTAACGAAATCGTAATACACTATCTCTCAAGACAGTAAGCTGTAATACCACATTGTTTTCACTTGTAAAATAAAGGGTGTCAACGTCTTTTTTGTAAGATATTATTTTTGAAGGAAATTGATTTCCTTTTAATTCAAGTTCAGTGTTTATAATCATAAATTAAATTATTTGATCAAAGTGCAAACCTACTAAAATAAACAATTTAATAAATATTATTTTTATTAAAAATAAAGCCGTTTTGTTAACATAAATGTAAGATTTATGCCATTTCGCATTATAAATTTAACAGAATTTTAAAATTGAGATACCAAGTGGTGGCAAATCAAGAATAGCCAAGTATTTATTAAAATTAGGCTCTTTTTTTATAATAATTTTTTCAATATTAATAGTGCCACTTCCTCCATATTTCTCGTGATTGCTATTAAAGACTTCCAGCAACTTCCCTTTTTTTGGTACATGGATTTTATAATTTACTAATGTTTGCGGGGAAAAATTACAGATTACCAATACATCATCTTTAGGATTATTACCCTTTCTTAAATAGGATATCACCGAGTTTTCGGAATCATCATAACTCACCCATTCAAAACCCTCATTAATAAAGCCTTTTTCATATAAGGCTGGCGTGGACTTATAAAATAGGTTTAAATCCTTAAAATAATTTTGCGTGTTTTTATGCGGATAAAACTCCAATAAATTCCAATCTAAACTTTTTTGAAAATTCCATTCTTCATAATGTCCAAATTCGCTTCCCATAAATAACAATTTAGTCCCGGGATGCGTATACATATAACCATATAGCAATCTGAGATTTGCAAAGCGTTGCCATTCATCACCAGGCATACGCCCTAAAATGGTTTTTTTACCGTGTACCACTTCATCATGGGACAAGGGCAGCATAAAATTCTCTGTAAAAGCGTAGGTTAAACTAAAAGTGATTTCATTTTGATGGTGTTTTCTGTAAATAGTGTCTTTAGAAAAATAATCCAACGTATCGTGCATCCAACCCATCATCCATTTCATTCCAAAACCCAATCCACCCATAAAAGTTGGTTTGGAAACCATGGGAAATGCGGTAGATTCTTCAGCAATAGTTTGCACATCGGGAAACGATTTATACACTTCTTCATTCAATTCCTTTAAAAACAACACCGCATCCAAATTTTCGTTTCCGCCGTAAATATTTGGCTCCCATTCGCCGTCTTCACGTGAATAATCAAGAAATAACATAGAAGCCACCGCATCAACCCGCAAACCGTCCGCGTGATATTGTTCTAGCCAAAAAATAGCATTGCTGATTAAAAAGGAACGGACTTCATTTCTTCCGTAGTTAAAAATAAGGCTTTTCCAATCTTGATGGTAGCCTTTACGTTTGTCGGGATGTTCATATAAGTTTGAACCATCAAAATAACCAAGTCCGTGCGCATCTTCAGGAAAATGTGATGGCACCCAATCTAAAATAATTCCTATTTCATTCTGATGTAATTTATCGACCAAATATTTTAATTCCTCAGGATAACCAAAACGAGCCGTTGGTGCAAAATAGCCAGTAATTTGATACCCCCAAGATGGATCGTATGGGTATTCCATAATCGGCATAAATTCTACATGGGTAAAATTCATTTCTTTCACATAAGTCACCAATTCATCTGCCAATTCAAAATAGGACAAGGATCTATTTTCTTCAGTGTTTTTTCTCCACGAGCCTAAATGGACTTCATAAACTGAATAAGGTGCATCCAAGGCGTTATTCTTTTTGCGGGTATGCATCCAGCTTTTATCTTTCCATTTATAGGTGTCTTCCCAAACTACAGATGCCGTTTTTGGAGGATGTTCGCATCTGCGAGCGTAAGGATCGGCCTTTTCTGAAACGTAATTGTTAATGTTTGAATGAATTTTATATTTGTATAAGTTTCCTTTTCCTACTGCAGGAATAAATCCCTCCCAAATACCTGAGGAATCCCAGCGAACATTTAAGTTAAATTCGCCATCAACCCAATGATTGAAATCTCCTATAACCGATACTTGCTTTGCACTTGGAGCCCATACCGCAAAATAAGTGCCGGCAACACCATCTAATGTGGTAATATGCGAACCAAATTTTTCATACAATCGATAATGCTTTCCGCTTTTAAATAAATTGATGTCGAAATCTGTAAAAAGGCTGTGTGTAATTACATTTATCATAAATTAAATACTAAAACCATTTGGAATTATTGCAGCTTTTTTAACAACGACTATACCGTCTCTTACCACATAAGTATCAGTTTCAATGTCTTTAAGATGTTTCCCGCCATTAATTCGAACATCATCACCAATACAGCAGTTTTTATCCAAAATTGCATTTTTGATGAAGCAGCGTTTACCAATACCCATTGAAATTATATTTTCATCCAAAATATGTTCAAGTGACTGGTAATAATCAGACCCCATCATATAAGTGTTAATAATGGTTGATTCTTTGTCAATTCTTGAGCGAACACCAATTACTGAATGTTCAATTTTTCCAGCATTTATGATACAACCATCTGCAATCACGGTTTTATCCAAAATGGTCCCCGAAATTTTTGTGGTAGGCAGCATCCTGGCATGCGTATAAATACGTTTTTTTGTGCTGTACAAGTCAAACTTTGGAAAATCATCTGTTAAGCCTAAATTGGCTTCAAAAAACGAATCTATGTTTCCGATATCGGTCCAGTAACCTTCATATTGATAGCTAACAACTTTATATTGATTAATAGCCTGCGGAATAATTTCTTTACCGAAATCATTGGTATCTGGATTTTTCATTAAATCAATCAAAAGATCTTTGTTAAAAATATAAATCCCCATGGAAGCCAAATAATTACGGCCTTCTTTTTTCATTTCGTCACTTACTTCGGAAATCCAATCCGGTAACAATTCAGCAGCAGGTTTTTCAATAAAAGAGGTGATTTTATCTTCATCATTTGTTTTCAGAATCCCAAAAGAAGTGGCATCTTTTGCATTCACAGGAATTGTTGCTATAGAAATAGAAGCTTCCATTTTAATATGCTTTTCAACCATTTCTTCAAAATCCATTTGATACAATTGGTCACCAGACAATATTAAAGCATATTCAAAATCATGGTTTAAAAAATGATGCATGCTTTGTCTAACTGCATCTGCCGTTCCCTGAAACCACGTGCTATTTCCCGGAGTTTGCTCGGCGGCCAGAACATCAACAAATGCAGAACTAAAAAAACTAAAATGATAGGTGTTTTTAATGTGCCTATTTAATGAAGCCGAATTGAATTGTGTCAACACAAACATACGTTTGATGTCTGAATTAATACAATTTGAAATTGGAATATCTACCAGCCTATATTTACCCGCAATTGGTACGGCAGGTTTAGAGCGGGTCTTTGTTAATGGGTGTAATCTGGATCCTTGTCCGCCACCTAAAATAATTGATAAAACTTTATTCCCTACCATAACTTACTGATTTAACGATTTATATAAATTGATATACGCCAATGCCGATGCATCCCAAGAATGGTTGATGCCCATAATTTTTTTTCTAATTTTATTATATTTTTCTCTATTTTCAAACAACTTCGCCCCTCTTTTAATCGCTTCAGTAATTTCTGAAACCGTAACTTCCTTATGACAAATCCCAAATCCGCCTTTTTCTGAAATATCAATAACGGTATCTTTTAAACCGCCAATACTTCTCACAATAGGAATTGCCCCATAACGCAGGGCGTACATTTGGTTCAATCCACAAGGTTCAACCCTTGAAGGCATCAAAATAAAATCGGCGCCCGCATATACAATATGCGCCAATTTTTCATCATATCCTATAAAAGCGTTGTAAGAACCCTCAAAATCTTTTTTTAGCTCAATTAATTTCACTTCAACAGCATCATTGCCCGAACCCAATAAAAATATAGAAATATTACTTTTTTGAAGTGCTTTTTCAAAAGCTTTAGGAAATAAATCGGCACCTTTTTCCCCTACCAATCTGCCAATAAATGCAAAAAGCGGTTTTTTAAAGTCCAAATTATACTGGCTGCATAGCCATTTTTTATTGACATCCCTTCCTAATTCAACTGTATTTATGTTGTAATTCCCTATCAAATAAGGATCTGTTTCAGGATTCCAAACTTCCCAATCAATTCCATTTAAAATTCCGGTGCATTTTGCGCTTTCATGACTTAATAAAGATTCCAAACCATTGGCTGCTTTTTTCATTTCTTCCATATAACTTGGGGAAACCGTGGTAACTTTCCAAGCACATTTTATGGCAGAAGCAAGTGGATTGATGCTCCCATCCCAATCAAGCAAACCAACATTGCTAAAATTAAATTCGGGAATTAAACCGACTTTCTCATGCGAAAACCAACCTTGATATTGGGCATTGTGAATGGTAAGCACCGTTGGAATATTTTTTAACGCCGAATAATCCTTACTTTGTGTCATCATAAAAGGAATCAGTCCGGTATGATGATCGTGACAATGCACAGTTGTTGGTTTTTCATCCCAAGTAAGCATCCAATTTAAAGCAGCAATTTGAAATGCCAAAAACCGATCTGTATCATCAAAAGAATACACATAATCTGTGAACAACAATTCAGGAATGTCCACCAAATAAAGGTTAAAACCTAAATTATTATTGTTCAATGTTTTAACTTGATAGGGATATTCTTGTTTCCCCAAATTTAATTTTGAGGTAAATAGCACGGAAAACTCTGAATTTTTTGTGAATTTATTATCATAAAAAGGCATAATTACTTCCGAAGTAAAACCCGCATCATGTTGGTATTTTGGAAGCGCACCCACAACATCAGCCAATCCGCCCACTTTTGCCACTGGATAACATTCTGCACTTATATGTGTTATTTTCATTCTTCGTATTTTATTTTAATATTTTTTTAATCAATTTAAAAAAATGCCTTAAAAACTTGGGCGTTTCCGCTAAAAAAGCGGTCGGGCTTTACATTGCAATCTGTCATTGCGAGCAGAGCGTGGCAATCTGTTGAGTATATTAACCGCCAGACGCAATCGGGATTCACAAACTCGCAATGCCAGGATTTTCATTTCAATCCCTAACGCAAATTGAACCAATAATTAAAAATAAATAATAAAATATTTTCTAGTGCTCTTTGCGGATTTTCTTTGCGGAATTTGCGGTTAAAAATCTAAGTGTATCTGTCAATTTTCATCATTGAATACACACACAAACAAAACATCAAAACTATTTTAGAATTCGGCTTTAATAATGCTGTTAATACTTGAATTTATTCATAAATATGAAAAATGAAATTACAAAAAATACTTTAATAAGTAAAGGATTTAAATTATAAATTTTGCGAAAACAAACAGAAAAACAAAAGAGGAAAATTGAAAAACTTCCCTCTTTTGTTTTTAATAAATTAAGCTATCTATTATGGCTATTTTGCTCGAGCTGCTTGTTCTTTTTTAATCAAATTTAAGGCAGAGCCCTCTTTAAACCATTCAATCTGACTTTGGTTGTAAGTATGGTTTAATTGAATAACATCTTTGCTTCCGTCAGCGTGAACCAATTCCAGGGACAATTGTTTACCTGGTGCAAATTTATCCAAATCCAAAAAGTTAAAGGTGTCGTCTTCTTTAATTAAATCGTAATCCGCTTCATTTGAGAAAGTCAATCCCAACATACCTTGCTTTTTAAGATTTGTTTCGTGAATACGTGCAAAAGATTTCACAATAACTGCTGCAACGCCCAAATGACGTGGTTCCATTGCCGCGTGTTCACGGGATGAACCTTCCCCATAATTATGGTCGCCAACAACAATCGAATAAACGCCTGCGGCTTTATAAGCTCTTCCTGTATCTGGCACAGCGCCAAATTCGCCAGTCAGCTGATTTTTAACTTTGTTGGTTTCTTTGCCAAATGCATTTACCGCCCCAATTAAACAGTTGTTTGAAATATTGTCTAAATGTCCGCGAAAACGCAACCAAGGACCTGCCATTGAAATATGATCAGTGGTACATTTCCCATAGGCTTTTATCAATAATTTAGCGCCTTTTACTTCCGTTCCAATCGGTTTAAATGGTGTTAGCAGTTGCAATCTTTCGGAAGTAGGACTTACAACAACTTCTATTCCGCTTCCGTCTTCCATTGCTGCAACAAATCCGGCATCCTTTACATCAAAACCATTTGGGGGCAATTCAAAACCTGTTGGCTCTGCAAATTTAACTTCCACACCATCTGCATTAATTAGCGTATCAGTCATCGGATTGAAATCTAACCTACCTGAAATTGCAATGGCAGCAACCATTTCTGGTGAAGCCACAAATGCGTGGGTATTCGGATTTCCATCAGCGCGTTTTGAAAAGTTTCTGTTAAAAGAATGAATGATGGTATTTTTTTCTTGTTTTTCAGCACCTTCCCTAGCCCACTGCCCAATACAGGGCCCACAGGCATTGGTAAATATTTTAGCGTTTAAATCTTCAAAAATGGTTAATAAACCATCTCTTTCAGCCGTAAAACGCACTTGTTCAGAACCTGGATTGATCCCGAATTCAGCTTTGGCAACTATTTTATTGTCTACTGCTTGTTTTGCCACAGATGCTGCTCTTGATAAATCTTCATAAGATGAATTTGTGCAAGAACCGATTAATCCCCATTCCACTTTTAATGGCCAGTCATTTTTTGTTGCTTTTTCATTCATTTCGCCAACTGGCGTAGCCAAATCTGGTGTAAACGGACCGTTTAAATGAGGTTTTAGATCTGATAAATTAATTTCAATAACTTGGTCGAAATAAAGTTCAGGATTTGCATAAACTTCATCATCTCCTGTTAAATATGATGCAATTTTATTGGCTTCATCAGCCACGTCATTACGGTCGGTTGCCCGCAAATACCGTTCAATGGAAGCATCATACCCAAAAGTTGACGTTGTGGCGCCTATTTCAGCCCCCATATTGCAAATGGTGCCTTTTCCTGTGGCCGATATTGATTTTGCGCCTTCACCGAAATATTCCACAATTGCACCGGTACCGCCTTTAACGGTTAAAATACCTGCAACTTTTAAAATCACATCTTTTGGGGCTGTCCAGCCAGACAATTTTCCGGTTAATTTAACGCCAATCAATTTTGGAAATTTTAATTCCCAAGCCATTCCAGCCATAACATCTACCGCATCTGCACCTCCTACGCCAATGGCTATCATTCCCAGTCCGCCTGCATTTACGGTATGCGAATCTGTTCCAATCATCATTCCTCCCGGAAAAGCATAATTTTCAAGTACTACTTGATGAATAATTCCTGCTCCCGGTTTCCAAAATCCGATTCCGTATTTATTAGACACAGAAGCCAAAAAGTTAAATACTTCACTGCTATTATTTAATGCGGCCTGTAAATCTTTATCAGCACCAATTTTGGCTTGAATTAAGTGATCACAATGCACTGTTGTTGGCACAGCCACTTTGGTTTTACCTGCTTGCATAAATTGAAGCAAGGCCATTTGAGCTGTGGCATCTTGGCAAGCAATTCTGTCTGGAGCAAAATCCACATAATCTTTTCCACGCACAAAAGCAGTTTTTGCTTTGCCGTCCCAAAGGTGGTTGTATAATATCTTTTCAGCCAAAGTTAAAGGTTTTCCAACTACAGTTTTAGCAGCATCAACACGCTCCGTCATTCTACTGTAAACACCTTTAATCATTTCAATATCAAAAGCCATATCTATAATTTTAATTAAGTTATTTTAATTTAGCGAAGGTACGAAAAATGATTGCTTTAATTAATAAAATGGCAGTATCTGGCTCATTTTTATAGATAAGATATTTACAAACCCTATTATTTTTAAAACGGCAAAAAAGGAATACGAAAACGATATAGATATTAAGAATATGGTAAATAAAAAAAAGCAGGTCTGTAAGCCGGATTTTGTACTTCGAAAAGTTCTTATCATTTATCTAGACTATAAATTGCTCTATAGCTCAAGCTGCCTACCCCTTGAAATAATGCGAGTCACACTAAAATTTCAATATACATGGCATTTCACCGCATAGAGTTTACCTGGTTTCACTACAGCCGAACTGTACTTGCTTTCTGTTGCACTTGTCCTCGGCTTGCGCCGGATGGATGTTATCCACTATGCTACTCTTTGGTGTCCGGACTTTCCTCTCCAATAAATTGAAGCGATAAGACGACCTGCTAATTTTTTTTTGCAAAAATAAGCTAAAATATGACAATAAAAAACCCACTCACAGAATGAGTGGGAAAATTGCTATGAAAAAGAAAAAGTGTTATTGGATATTTCACCAATAACTTTTCAAATATAGTTTATTTTAAAATTATAAAAAAAAATTAACATTTAATTTCATGAAAACATGTCTTTCACTTTTTCAAAAAATGATTTATCTAATTTTGAAGGACTTGGTTTAAAATTTTCATCCTTTTTATTTGCTTCAAAAAACGCTTCTTGTTCCGTTGAAAGTGATTGGGGTGTCCAAACATTGATATGAACCAATAAATCACCATTTCCATAATTATCTATGCTTGGCAATCCTTTGCCCCGCAATCTTAAAATTTTTCCAGATTGTGTGCCTGGTTCAATTTTAATTTTTACTTTTCCTGTTACAGTATCGATATTTTTTGAAATTCCTAACACAGCTTCAGAAAAATTGATATATAAATCAAAATGTAAGTTTGTTCCTTCTCTTTTTAGGGTTTCGTGCGGTATTTCTTCAATAACCACAATTAAATCTCCATCAATCGAATTGTTTCCTGGGGCTGCATTTCCCTTTCCATTTACTTTTAACTGAACCCCTTCTGTAACACCAGCAGGAATTTTTATTGAAACTGTTTCTTCTTTAAACTCCAATCCATCACTGTCAGCATTTTTCGGCCTTTTGTCTAAAATTTCACCTGCTCCGTGACAAGTTGGACAAGTTGAAGCAGATTGCATGCGTCCTAAAATGGTATTGGTAACGCGCATCACCTGACCGGCACCATTACAAGTAGTACAGGTTTTATATGTGGCACCATCGGCCATTACTTTTCTGCGAACTTTTACCTTTTTTTCTACGCCATTTGCTATTTCCTCTAGCGTTAATTTAACCCTGATTCGCAAGTTACTTCCTTTAACGCGAGCCCTGCCACGACTTCCTCCACTAAAACCGCCAAAACTACCGCCGCCAAAACTACTTCCAAAAATATCTCCAAACTGGCTGAAAATATCATCCATATTCATTCCGCCGCCACCGTAGCCATTGCCGCCATTTTCAAATGCTGCATGGCCATATTGATCATAACGCGCTTTTTTATTTTCGTTGCTCAGTATCTCATAGGCTTCTGCTGCTTTTTTAAATTTTTCTTCTGCTGCTTTATTACCTGGATTTTTATCAGGATGGTATTCTATGGCTTTTTTACGATAGGCCTTTTTGATTTCTGCAGGTGTGGCATTTTTGGAAATGCCCAATATTTCGTAATAATCTTGCTTCATTGTTTTTGATTTATTGTCCTGTTACTACTTTTGGATATCTGATGACTTTCTCGCCTAACCTATAGCCTTGTTCAAGAACATCAATAATTTTTCCTTTTAAATCATTATTTGGTGCAGGAATTTGTGAAATGGCTTCATGCAAATCAACATCAAAAGCATCTCCCTCATTTACATTAATAATATTTAAGCCTTTTTGTGCTAAAGTGTTTCGTAATTTATTATTTATCAACTCCACACCCTTTAAAAGTTCGTCATCTTCATTTTTAACTTTTTTAATCACATTCAAAGCCCGATCAAAATCATCCAAAATTGGCAATAACACTGTCATTAAATCTTCGCTGGCAGTTTTAAACAACTCAATTCTTTCTCTAGAAGTCCGCTTTTTATAATTTTCGAACTCGGCAAATAACCGTAAAAATTTATCTTTTTCTTGAATAAGCTCTTGTTTTAACTGTTCTTCAGCACTCAATTCCTGCGTTTCTGGCTGATTTAAATCCTTATCATTTATATGCTTTGATTCTTTGCTGTCTTTCTTCTTACTCATAATTTATCAATAAAATAGTTATTTGGTAATCGTCTGCAAAAGTATTGCCATTTTTTGAGATATGCCAATATGACATCTATATTTAAAAATGATAATTATAAGTTAACAATTGATAATTTAAAAATTAAGAATTATGAAGATTTCGAATATTTAATACTATATCCATGAATCGTGCTAAGAATAAGAAAAAAGTTAATTGCTATTAGGTTATGAAAACAAAATATAAAAGTAAATACCCTTTAAATTCTCACAAATAAACAGTTACACACTAATACGGCTAAATAAACAACTAAACAATTTAATCTACCCTAATTATTTTGGCGCCAATTGCTTGTAAACGTTCATCAATATTTTGATAACCTCGGTCAATTTGTTCAATATTTTGGATGGTGCTGGTGCCTTCTGCAGAAAGTGCGGCTATCAGTAACGAAATTCCTGCTCTAATATCAGGCGAAGCCATAGTTGTGGCTTTTAAGCTAGACTCGTGGTTCATTCCAATAACCGTAGCGCGATGCGGATCACAAAGAATTACTTTTGCACCCATATCAATCAATTTATCGACAAAGAACAACCTGCTTTCAAACATTTTTTGATGAATCAACACACTTCCTTTTGCCTGTGTGGCGACCACTAAAATAATGCTCAATAAATCGGGCGTAAAACCTGGCCAAGGCGCATCGGATATCGTTAAAATTGAGCCATCTATATAATTTTGAATCTCATAACTTTCTTGTTCTGGTATGAAAATATCATCACCTCTTTTTTCTAAATTAATTCCCAATTTTTGAAAAACACGGGGTATTACACCCAAATCATTCCAACTCACATCTTTAATGGTTATGGAAGATCTTGTCATAGCCGCCATCCCAATCCAACTGCCAATTTCAATCATATCGGGCAAAATTCTATGCGTACAGCCACCTAATTTTTTAACGCCCGTTATCCGCAATAAATTAGAGCCAATACCATCAATTTTAGCGCCCATACTGTTCAGCATTTTACACAATTGTTGAATATAAGGTTCACACGCGGCATTGTAAATTGTGGTTATTCCCTTCGCCATCATGGCTGCCATCACAATATTTGCAGTTCCTGTAACTGAAGCTTCATCTAAAAGCATATCCGTTCCAATAAGCTGTTTTGCTTCAACACCGTAAAAACGCTCGTCTTTATTGTACCTAAAAGTGGCTCCCAATTGTATAAAGCCCTCAAAATGTGTATCCAGCCTACGTCTTCCAATTTTATCACCTCCTGGGCGTGGAATATATCCTTTACCAAATCGTGCCAATAATGGGCCAACAATCATAATTGAACCACGCAAAGAACCACCTTCAACTTTGAATTTTTCTGATTCTAAGTAATCTAAATCCAATTCATCAGCCTGAAAAGCATAGGTACCTGGACTTATCTTATCCACTTTTACGCCCAATTCACTTAGAATATAAATTAATTTATTAACATCTCTAATATCCGGAACGTTGCTGATAATTACTTTTTCTGGCGTTAGCAAAACTGCACATATTACTTGAAGTGCTTCATTTTTAGCACCTTGAGGCTTGATACTTCCACTTAATTTATGGCCTCCTTCTATAATAAATGTTCCCATTATTTTTGTAGATGAATTGGTTTATTGTTTCTTTTTCAATATTTTAACTTTTCCGGATGGCTTTCTTTTCTTCATCAATTCTTTAACTTCCGACAAAGTTTCGTTTTTACCTTCTAAATCGATTTTTCCTTTTGACAAATCAAGCAAATGATTGTATATGATATGATCGTCAACAGTGTCTTTATTCCAATTTAAGTAACATTTTTTCATATGGTTAGCAATGGCAAAATACAAAGCTTCACGTGCTTCACCTTCTTCCCAAGTTAAGGCCACATCTATCATTGTTTGAATATTATTGCCGTAAAATCGGTACTTAGAATCATATTTCGGATAGGCCAAACTTTCGGGTTTTGCCGCCAATTCTTCTCTTTCTGGCTTTGGATATGGGGACTCTGTTTCCAATTTAAAATCGGACATAATAAATAGCTGATCCCATAGTTTATGTTTAAAATCTGGCACATCGCGCAAATGAGGCTGTAAATTTCCCATTACATCAACAATGGCTTTTGCCATTTTATTGCGCTCTTCAGCATCTTCAATTGCCACACAATTGTCTATTAATTTTTGGACGTGTCTGCCATATTCTGGGATAATTAAATGGGGTCTTTCTGAATTGTATTCTAAATCAAATTCCATGAGTCTATTCTTCTATAATATTTTATGCAAATTACAATATAAAAATTGGTTTTACAATATGTATCTATCCAATAATTACAAGCTTTGCGAATTGTAATAATAATTTTTTAACGCCAAATGAAGCAAATTGAATCTCAGCTTTTTGATTGGCACCAAATCCGTCTAAACTAAGTACTTCACCTTTGCCAAATTTTGCATGCTCCACAATTGTTCCCACAATAATATTGTCATCAAACAAATTTGCCGAAGAAGCCATAGAAGCATCTACTTTTTTAAAGTTTTTTGGGCTTGATAATTCTATCGGTGGCTGTATTGCTTTTTTAGTTGGCGAACGCTGTATCGGTTTTTTAAAACGGATTCTGTCTTGTGGAATGTCACCAAAAATATCTGAATCAATAAAAGAATTCTGTTTTGGTGGCGGCATTTTTGGTGTTAAATGTTCTAAAAAAACTTCGTCAATTTCTTCTAAAAACCGACTTGGCTCGCAATCAACCAATTTTCCCCAACGGTATCTTGTTTGTGCGTAGGTTAAATACGCCTGTTTCTCGGCTCTTGTTAGGGCAACATAAAATAAACGGCGTTCTTCTTCCAATTCACTTCTGGTATTCATACTCATTGCCGAAGGAAATAAATTTTCTTCCAAACCAACAATGTAAACAAAAGGAAATTCCAGTCCTTTTGCCAAGTGAATAGTCATTAAAGAAACACGAGGGGAATCATCTTTGTTTTTGGTGTCTAAATCAGTTGCCAAAGCAACATCTTGTAAAAAGAATGCTAAGGAATCATCTGCCTCTTTTTCTTTTTGTTCCTCTATAAAATCTTTTAACCCGTTCAGCAATTCCTGAATATTCTCAACTCTGCTAACACCTTCAGGCGTTCCTTCACTTTCTAAATCCTGAATTAATCTCGTTTTTTGCACTACAAATTCGGCAATCTCAAAAGCGTTTTTAGTTTCTGATTCAATTTGAAAATGCTGCATCATCGTCACAAAATTCAAAAGCTTTGTTTTGATGCCCGAATTAAGGTTCAAATCGAAAGTGCTAAGATTTAATAACAACTCAAAAATTGATATTTTATAGTGATTGGCAGCTACAGTAAGTTTATCTAGCGTGGTATCCCCTATGCCTCTTGCGGGATAGTTGATAATTCTTTTTAGCGCTTCTTCATCCGTTGGATTCACGAGTAATCGCAAATAAGCCAATGCATCTTTAATTTCTTTACGTTGATAAAACGACAATCCGCCATAAATTCTATAGGCAATATCCTTCTTCCGTAGTGCATCTTCCAAAGCTCTTGATTGTGCATTTGTGCGATATAATATGGCAAAATCAGAATTTTTCAACTGTAAATTCATCGCATTGTCGAAAATTGAATTTGCAATAAACCTGCCTTCTTCCGCTTCAGTAAAAGTGCGCATCACTTTAATTTTTGGGCCATCACTGTTATCGGTCCAAATTTGTTTATCGAGTTTTGTTTTATTTTTTTCAATAACGCTATTGGCAGCTTCTACAATGTTTTTTGTTGAACGGTAATTTTGTTCCAATTTAAAAATAGCCACATTGTCGTAATCACGCTGGAAATTCATGATATTTTTGATATTTGCGCCACGAAAAGCGTAAATACTTTGGGAATCGTCACCAACCACACAAATATTCTGAAACCTATCGGCCAATGCCTTCACAATTAAATATTGCGAATGGTTTGTATCCTGATACTCATCAACCAAAATATACTTAAACCTGTCTTGATATTTTGCCAAAACTACTGGAAATCTAGTCAGCAATTCATTGGTTCTCAGCAGTAAATCATCAAAATCCATAGCACCTGCCTTAAAACAACGCTCCACATATTCATTGTATATTTTTCCCATTTCCGGACGTTGCGCCATTTTATCGGCTTCCAACAAATCGGGATCATTATAATATGCTTTTACGGTAATTAAGCTATTTTTAAAGGAAGAAATCCTGCCCAAAACCTGCTTTGGTTTGTAACGGTCTTTATCCAATTCCATTTCCTTGATAATGGAAGAAAGCAGTCTTACGGAATCTTGGGTATCGTAAATCGTAAAATTGGAAGGAAAGCCAAGTCTGTCTGCTTCTGAACGCAAGATACGCGCAAAAACAGAGTGAAAAGTTCCCATCCATAAATTTTTGGCTTCAGAAACGCCCACAATCGTTGCGATGCGGTTTTTCATTTCACGCGCCGCTTTGTTGGTAAAAGTAAGTGCCAGAATATTGAAAGGATCAACATTTTGGCTCATTAAATGCGCGATTCTATAGGTTAAAACGCGTGTTTTACCTGAACCGGCACCAGCAATAATAATCATTGCGCCTTCTTTATGCAATACGGCGGCTTTTTGCGATTCGTTAAGATTTTCTAAGTATTTAGTCACGGGAATTCTTTAAAAAACCAAAAGTACCACTCCAAATTTAGTTAAGCAATAAATTTATCATAATGTTTGGTTTATATTGGTTCCAATGGTTTAAATCTATTAATTACAGTAATTTATATATGGATATTTTGGGCGTTCCCCTGCGGGTCGGGCTTTCACTACTCGCATCCCGTGAAAAACGGGAGTGCTCAAACATACCGTTCAATCCCTAACGCATTCTATGATTTACGATTTTAAATTTACGATTTTAAAATTTTTAAACTTATAACTTTTTTGCGTCCTTTGCGTATTTTCTTTGCGAACTCTACTTTGCCCACAAAATCTAACAAGCTGGTAACAATAGCTGTTGTCGCTAAATAATTGTTTTTGCTCTCTGTATAGATTGTCAAATATTTTGGCTAAAAAATGCTTTTTAAGGCTTGACTAATTAACTTCCTCTAAACTTATTAAAAAATAGGCAGAAGAAAAAGAAAGTTTAAAGATTATAAATGGCATTTGTCGTTAAGTTCTTAACATAAATTATGGGGATACACTGGTTTATAGGATCAGTATAAAAACCTTTCACGGCAAGTTCGCTAAGAGGATTTGCTTTTGATGACAATTGGATAGTGAATAAGGCAGTTTGATTTTGCCACATCAACATGGTGCTTTGAGGCGATAATATTCCTGTAATCTCATCATGTACGGCGGTGTGAGATTCGTAGTCAAAAACTATTTTACCGCCAGTAGGGTATGGTATTTCCTTTAAGACTCCTGCCGTTGAATATGTTGCGTTAGGAGATCTATTTGCGGATCCTACCAAGTCTATAATCCACGAAGAAACGGATGGGTTGTACCATCTCATAAAAGATTTGGGTTCTAATTTGGAATTATTAATTTGCCCATTATAATATCCCCAATGATCTTTAGCCTTTGAAAATCGAGAAGGTAGATAATTAGTGGTATCGTAAGTAAATATTGTTGGATTCTCGCAATTATTATCGCCATCACACTTTACTATAGAATCCAATATTAATCTATTGTTGTCACTAACTGTTATAGTTGCATTAGAGGCCACCAACGAGTTTGATGTCATATATTTATAGGTGAACCTAATTGTTTTTATGATTTTATTATTATTGTCCCTAACAACTATTTTTTCTAGATATTTATTATTGGAAAAATCTTTTCTGGTTTCTGTGGAAGCAATAAACTCTACAGATCCCTGTAAAAATGTAATTTTCTTCAATCGCTTTCCTATATAAGATGTTTCTGAAAAAACATCATCTTCTACTGTCCCCACTATATAAATGCTGCTAGATCTAATTAATGAATATATGTAGGTGTCATATTCAAAATCAATCGATCTAGTTTTTGAAGCATTTTCCATTTTTCGCAAATACCATGTGGAAGGGAATCCCCTATAATCTGAATATGGTTGATCAACGGTTATTGTATTACTTCTTTCTTTGTCTTTAAATAAATAGGTTCTGCCATACTCATCTTTTATTGTAAAATCTGTAATTACTTTATCATATGTTAAACAATTGCTTGAGGAAACAGATTCTGATTCAATCCCTATTGTGTGTGTTACTTCAATGTCCTTCTTTGGTTTATAATGAATACTTTTATCAAAATTATAAAAGAAACTTCCTGAACCACTTGGGTAGTTATACATAAATTTATCTGCCTCACCATCTGCCTCTCCATTTCCTATTTGATCGAAAATAGTAAAATTGCTTCCATCAGGAATTGGAATCTCAGTCATCTTAAAAAACCTATTTTAGATTCGTCCTCATCCGCGATTCCTCTTATAGTTCTGGAAATGCCCCCCCTGCATTTAATGTCCACCCTAATCCTACCCAACTCGCTATTTCTTCTACCTGGATCCCATTACCTCCTGTGTATTTTAAATATATGGGTACAGATAAATCACCTTCTTGAACATCAAATATAGGTATGGTTATATCGGAAGAACCCGTAAAATAATTCATTTGTGTATTTCCATATACATGCAATGCGGCCGCATTTGGAGATGGTGGAATAATTTTTTGTAACTCGGGAGCCTTTAAATTTGAGCAAATGAATAACGTAAGGCATAATAAAAACAATCTTTTCATAAATTTTTTTTTGAAGATTAACAATTTTTTAAGGTGGGTTCTAAAAATTCATTTTTTCAATTTTTGCTTTGAAGAAAATCGTAGAACCCATTAACGATTTTCATAAATCATTTCAAAAGTGCATTGTTTTTTTCATAAATCCGCTCCGCTCCGCAAAGTCTCCGACTTTGAGGATGTGATTTTCAGTCTCCTGACTGCCTAAAATAAACAAAGGCAAAATTACTCAAAGGTGAAAGCTCAAAGTTTCTAGTTTTAATAATGTTATAACCCAAATCAAGCTCCCTTTCCTTGGGAAATGCCTGTCCCGTTTTAGTACGGGAGGCTGGGGATAGGATAAAAGCCCAAAGTCAGAAGACCAAAGTAAAATTCTCTTTTGGCTGATGAATATTACTCGGTCACAAGTGAATTAAATGTCTCGTTAATGAGTATTTTTTTTTGTAAACTGATTCCCAAAAACAACCAACAAACCAATTAACATCAAAAAACTAAAAATCAATAAAATTAAACTGTAATTTTTAATGGCATTTAACTGAAAAAGGAATAAAAATCCCTGAAGAAATAAAAGTGATTCCGTGATAAAAACCCCTGACAGAAATATCAATATTCCCACTTTTGAAGTTGGTTTGTGCAGGCTTATTTTGCCCAATTGGCCCAAAATCAAAAATAACAAAACACTCAAAAACCCCAAAGTGAACAAATGTAGATAGCCAATTATAAAAAATGGTTTTAAAGCCAAGGATTTTTCAACGATATAAGGAAATGCCGATAAAATTTGACTGATGATTTTTAGGCCATAAGAAATAATGGCAAATTTGAGCAGCAATTTTGAAGTGAAACGCCAATGGATTTGCGTAAATGCCTGTCGCATTATTTTTAAAAGAAAAATCAATGAAATTAATTGCAATACTGAAGCCACAAAACCAACGGCATTAAATAATAAAACATCGGTGCTCCACAAAACAGATAAAGCGTAAGCCGGAATGCAAGCAATATTTAAATACGAAAAAAAGTGCTGTTTTAGTTTTTCTGAAATTACAATTTGCTGATTTTCGAAAATTTTGAACAGCAATCCGAATAGTGCAAAAACAAAAAAACCATTGTATAAAAAGTGCAGATAAAAATAGATGGTATTGTAATATAAATCTGTTTTTCCTTGATTTACAATGATAAATGCCAAGAACCATGTGGCCAAACTTGACAATAAATAATAATAAATTCCGTATCTTATTAACTTAGTTGCGGTATTATTTCCCTGTAGGTCTTTTAAAAGCCTAAAGGACAATATATAAGAAGTAAACCCAAAAACAGCGAGCAACACAATGGAAAATACTTTATAGCCACCTATAGGAAAACTGATTAACATTAGAGAAATAGCCACCAACAGAATTACTAAAGTTGTTTTATAAATTTTCTTTTGTTTATTTTCTTCTGATACAAAACAATAAATAATTGCACCGATAGCTGCAATATATCCCCAACCTAAGAATGCCACATGAGAATGGCTTTGCAGCAAATTTTGATAAGGAATAAATTTCGTGGGAAACGCAAAATTCCATCGCATTAACAATCCGTATAAAGCGGATAGAATAAACATGGTTAATGCATATATATAAAGCAATCTACTTTTTTTGTTCACTAACATTTAAAAGATTTTGACTTACAAATAAACAAGAAATTTATCAAACTACTTACATATTAGAACAAAAAAAAACGACTTCCGAAGAAGCCGCTTTTAAACAAATTAACCAATAATTTATTTACTAAATGTATAAGTAAGGCCTAACATAGCCATACTTGTAGTCATTTCATAGCCAACTTTTGTTCCCGGAACTGCTCCGTAAGGATTTGATGCAGATACCATCATTGGGTTTAACATTTCACCTTCAGTTTTACCTCCACTTGTTCCATAATGGTATACACCATTTAGAGTGAAGTTTTCATTGAATGGATGACTAAATCCAAATTGGAATGCATTTTTAATTACTGCTGTTGCAGGAATCGAGAAAAATGCCAATTCACTGTCAATAGGGTTGCTGCTGTAGGTATAACCAACTCTTAAAGGGAGTTTTTCAATTCCTTTATATTGCAATCCTGCTGATAAAATTTGTACATTTTTCCATCCAAATCCTTTTACTGAACCTGTTTGATTCCAGCCTTTTTCGGCAAAACCATCAGTGTTTTCGTAATCTACTTGTCTAAAATCTAAAGCAATATCTATATCTCCAGTTGAATATCCTAAACCAAATGATAAAATTGCTGGGTAATCCATTGTAAAATCTACATCAGGAGCAGCTGAACCATCTAAATAAGTATTTTTAAATTGTAATTCATCAAATTTTTGTGTTGTTTTATAAGAAGCTCCAAGTTTAATTCCTCCTGGTGAATTATAAAATACACCAAACTGTGCTCCATAACCTATTGCAGAAGCATTGTCTGAAGTTGGATAACCCTTAGTTTGGCTAGGTGAAGCTATTGGGTTTGGAGCTAATTCTAAGGCTGCATAATTAATTGTTGGCTGTATACCAATAGAAAAATTATCAGTAATTTCATAGGCCCAAGCAAATCCCACCTGCAATAACATATAATCTGATTCAATATGCCCAAAACCACCTGCTTGTTGCGGATAATTTATAGGGTTTGAATTTTTGGTTGGATTAAAACTAGGGCTCATTGGGTTATTTGCTTCTTCGGGAAAAGTTACCCCAAAACCACTAATTCCAAAGGCAGATACTCCAAAAGTATGTTTACTGTCCTCTTTTCCCCAAACCATCGCGAATGCCGGCATTGGTGAAGTACCTCTATCATCTTTTGTAATACCTGAGACGGCTGGAGATCCAGCACCCATCATTCCTGCTGGTAAACTTGAACTTAATTCAGGTGATGAAAAGAAAGCTCCAATGTCAAAGTTTATTATTTTACTATCAAATACTGAAATTGTTGCTGGGTTCCACTGTAATGCACCACTAATATCTAATGGTTGTGCTGTAGCAGCTCCACCCATTGACATATTAACAGAACCTACACCTTGCATAATATGCCCGGCTTGTGCAAAAAGGGAAGTTGTTAAAAGTAATACGGCTAATTTTAAAATATTTTTCATAAATGATTAATTTATATAATTTATTGATTTTAATTTGTGTAACAATTATTACACTTTGATTTGCAAATACTTAAATGCTTAATTATTTAACAAAATTATATGGTTTACAGCCTACATATAGTGACAAATATCATTTAATCCTATGAAATTCAAAATACATCCAATAAATTTGACATTTATTTAAAAAATTATGGAATACGATAAAATTTTAGAATTGTTAAGCTATACAATTCCTTCTGTTGTGACTGGTGCCGTTGCTTATTATTTTTTTCTTGCTCATACAAAGAATGAAGAAAGAAAAATCAGATTATCCCTTTTAAGGGAAAATCAAAAACAATCGTTGCCTGTTAGGCTACAAGCTTATGAAAGAATGGCATTATTTTTAGAACGCATAAATCCTTCAAAGTTGGTTTTGAGAATTACCTCTGTCAATAACGATATCAATGCATATTCCAAAAGTTTAATCGATACTATTGAACAGGAATTCGAGCACAACCTTGCGCAGCAAATCTATATCTCAGAACAATGTTGGAGTGTAATAACCGCCTCAAAAAACGCTACAATACTCATTATAAAAAAAACGGCAGAAGAAGAAACTGTTAACAATGCGCAAGAACTTCGCGAAGTCATCATAAAAAAAGTCTTAAATACGACCGCACCATCTTCAACTGCTTTGGCATTTTTAAAAGATGAAGTCCGTAATTTTATTTAATCTGCCTTAAAGTTTCTTAAAACCTTAATTGTTTTCATAAGTAAATATTTATTGCTTTTTATTGGTCATACCTGACTGCCGATAGGCAGGTTTAATGCGCATATTTTCATAGGTGATTGTATTGCGTTTACGGTATGCACATTTCATCTGTTTAAATTTTATTTTAGCGGTAACAGATGCTGCCATGAATCATTCCTTTTTGAATCTAAATTTGTTATGCTCTATTCATAACAAAAAGAAGGATAAAAAAAACCCTCATTTATTAGTAAAGGAGGGTTTTATTAAGAATTAATCTCTTTTTGATTTTTTATCTCTTTTTGCTTCTTTTTTTTCTTTAGCCGATTTTAACGGTTCTTTTTTGACGTTTTTTTTCGCGTCATGACTTTTTGCCATAATGATTTGTTTTAGATGTTTATGCTAATTTTTTTAATCAAGTAAATGTAAAAAATATTTTTGATTTGTGTTGAAAAAAATTTTAAGAAATTGCATATGATTTTATGCTCACATTCCATATTTATTAATTGAAAATTCTATACAAGTTCGTAGAAATAGCTGTAACCCTAACATAAAAAAACCGCTAAGCGGTTTTTTTAAATCTTATATTAAAATTCTTATTTCGCGATGTTAACAGACCTTGTTTCGCGTATTACAGTAACACGAACCTGGCCTGGATAAGTCATATCATTTTGAATTTTTTGTGAAATATTGAAAGAAAGTTCTGCCGCTTTGGCATCGGTTACTTTTTCGCTTTCAACAATTACACGCAATTCTCTACCTGCCTGAATGGCGTAAGCTTTCTGAACGCCTGAAAATCCGAAGGCAATATCTTCCAAATCTTTTAAACGTTGAATATAGGAGTCCAAAATTTGGCGACGAGCACCTGGCCTTGCTCCGGATATAGCATCACAAACTTGCACAATTGGGGCAATTAATGTTTTCATTTCAATTTCATCATGGTGAGCTCCAATCGCATTACAAATTTCCGCACTTTCATTATATTTTTCGGCCCACTCCATTCCCAATAAAGCATGTGGCAAATCACTTTCCGATTCTGGCACTTTTCCAATATCGTGCAACAAACCTGCTCTTTTGGCCAATTTAGCATTTAAACCCAATTCCGCAGCCATCAATCCGCACAAGTTGGCAACTTCACGTGAATGTTGCAATAAATTCTGACCATAAGAAGAACGGTATTTCATTCGTCCGATGGTTTTTATCAATTCAGGATGCAATCCGTGAATACCTAAATCAATTACGGTACGTTTCCCAATCTCAATAATTTCCTGTTGGATTTGTTTTTCAGTCTTTTTTACAACCTCTTCAATACGTGCCGGATGAATTCTTCCGTCTGTCACTAAATTATGCAATGCCAATCGCGCAATTTCTCTTCTAACAGGATCAAAACAAGATAAAATAATAGCTTCCGGCGTATCGTCAACAATAATTTCAACGCCAGTAGCGGCTTCCAAAGCTCGAATATTACGACCTTCCCTGCCAATAATTCTACCTTTAACATCATCAGATTCTATATTAAATACAGAAACGCAATTTTCAACAGTTTGCTCTACACCTACACGTTGAATGGTGTTTAATATTACTTTTCGCGCTTCTTGTTGTGCTGTTAATTTGGCTTCCTCTATAGTTTCCTGAATGCTGGCCATAGCGTCTATTTTTGCTTGTTCTTTTAAAGAAGAAACAAGTTCCTTTTTAGCATCAACAGCAGACAATCCTGAAATAACCTCAAGCTGATCAACTTGTCTTCTGTGTAGTTTATCAACTTCTTCAGTTTTTCGATCTAAGTATTCAACTTTTTTATCGTACTCACTAATTTTTGCAGCAATATCAAGGTTCAATTTTCTATTTTTATCAAGTTCTTGAGATACTTGTGATTCTTTGTCGCGTGCGCGTTTTTCAGCTTCCGCTATTTTTCTATCGCGGCCAATAATCACTTTTTCGTGTTCAGATTTTAGCTCAATAAACTTTTCTTTAGCCTGTAAGATTTTATCTTTTCGGGTCGCTTCTGCTTCAATTTGTGCTTCCTTGATAATTGTTGCGGCTTCCTTTTTCGTATTTCTTAAAATTTTTGTGGCTTTAGTTTTTTCCAGCACTTTGGCTATCACGTAACCTATTGCTAACCCTATTGCTATACCAACAATAATTGACATTATATAATCTATCATATCTCAGTTTTATGTATAAAAAAGCCTACATTAGAGAGGTTCTATAAACTCCTTTAAACAAGTTTAGGATTAACTAATTGGTCAAGGATCCGTTTAAAACGGCTTGCTTTCGCAATTAAGACTCATCCTTTATAAAGGTATAATGTTGAGTTTAACAAACAATAACTAATGTAGGCAGTATTATTATTATTTTACTTTTTTAAAGAACTTATTGTTATAAATGAGTATCAATTAAGACACCCAATTCATTAATTTTTTCTGTCACTTCTATCAATTCCTGATCTTTATTAATGGAATTTATTTCAATAAGTGAAGCAAATTGCAAAGCACACATGGCCAATACATCTTGTTTGTCACTTACCGCATAACTTTTTTCAAATTTAGTAACTAAATCATTGATATGATTTGCAGCTTTTCTCATACCCTCCTCTTCATTTTCGTTCTTCACGTTGATTGGATATACCCTGCCGGCAATAGTTACTTTTATTTTTAAACGTTCTGCCATTCTAAAGATTTTATTCACTTAATTGTACAATACAGGTGTCAATTTCGCGAATTAATGCATTTATTTTAAGTTTCGTTTCCCTTCGGTCTTCTTTACTGCCCTCGATAGTTTTAGCAATTTTTAATGTTTGATATTTTTCTTCAATATCATTAAATAATTGCTTTCCTTCTGCCAACTCATTCTCTAATAATGCAATTTTATTAAATAAAAACTCATTTTCTTCTTTCAAAAAATTATACTTTTCTAAAAGTATCTTGAGCTTATCTTCAACTAAATTAACTACTTGTATAATAGAACTCATATTTGCATTAAGAATATAAACTATAAATACAAAGTTAGTGTTAGTAACGCAATATTACAACGTTTTTTTTGGTATTTTATAAAAAACTTTAAACCTTTTATGTTAAATGGTTAAGAATTTAAACTTTATAAAAAATATAATTTAGTATTTTAGCACAAATTATAAAGAATAATGTCCGCAAAAAAATTGATAGTCCTAGTGTCGCTGTTTTCCAATATTCTTGTTTTCGCACAGGCAAGCATTACAATGCAAAATACTTATCCAACAAACTATTTTGGAAGCCCTTTAGAGATTCCTTTAATATTGTCGGGTACCTTTGGAGAACTGCGACCTAATCATTTTCATGCTGGACTGGATATTAAAACGCAACAAAGAGAAGGTTTGAATGTTTTGGCCTCAGCAGATGGTTATATTTCCAGAATAAGAATTGGGCATTGGGGTTATGGAAAAGCACTTTATATAACGCATTCAAACGGTTATATAACAGTCTACGGCCATTTACAAAAATTTAGTGATCGTATTGAAGCTTATATTAAAAAACAGCAATATAAAAATGAAAGTTTTGAAATTCAGGCATATCCCACTGCTTCGGATTTGCCGATCACAAAAGGTGAAATAATCGCGTTAAGCGGGAGTACAGGCGGGTTTATGGGGCCTCATTTGCATTTTGAAATTAGAGATTCCACCACTGAAAAAACGATAAACCCATTTCTTTTTGGGTTTCAAATAAGCGATTCTAAACGCCCTACAATCAATACCTTGGTTGGTTATTCATTGGATTCCGACGCTCAAATTAACCAGGCTAATATTCCTTTACAACTCTCGTTCAAAAAATTAGCTAATGGAGATTTGCTTGCCGATAAAATTAACGCTTATGGAAAAATAGGTTTTGGCGTAAATGCTTATGACCAATTGGATAATGCCTCCAATCAAAATGGATTGTACAGTCTGGAACTTTCCTTAAATGGAGAAAAATTTCACGAGTTTAAAGCAAGTGTATTGTCTTTTTCAGAAGATAAATATATTAATTTATTGATTGATTATGAGCGACTTGATAAAATGGACCAACGAATTCAGAAGTGTTTTATAGAACCTTCAAACAAATTAAATATGTATGCAACTTCTGTTAATAATGGCTATTTGACCATTGAAGATAAAAAATCGTATACCGTAGACATTATCGCTAAAGATTTTAGCGGTAATACACAAAAAATTACCATTCCAATTACTGGAAAAAAAGACAGTATTTTGGTTAAAAAAACAGAAACCGAAACGCCTTATAGAATTATTGCAACAAAATTTAATGAATTTAGCAAAGATGGTGTCACTATCGCATTTCCAAAAAACACCTTTTATGACGATTTATGGTTGGATTTTGAAGTGAAAGATTTGATTGCCAAAGTGCATTCCCCAAATGTGCCAATTCAATATAATTATACCATCACTTTTGATGTTTCTAAATATTCTGAAATCGAAAAAAAACAACTATATATTGCTTCTATTAACAAAAAGGGAAATAAAAACTATGAATCAACTGTAAAAAAAGATTCTATTTTTTATGCTTCAACAAAAAAGTTAGGAAAATTTACATTATTATCGGATACGGATGCGCCAAATATTCAGTTATTTAATTTCAGAAATGACCAATGGATTACAAATCATAAAACCCTGAAAGTAAAGATTTTTGATTATAAATCGGGTATCAATACTTACAGAGCTGAAATAGACGGGCAATGGATTTTAATGGAATATGATGTTACAACAGGGGTGCTGACCTATGATTTTAATGATAAGGTTTTTACTGAGGCTAAGCATGAACTGAAAGTTGTGGTCACAGACAATGTTGGAAATACAAATACCCTAAATGCAACTTTCTTTAGAAAAAATTAAAAGCCCATGCTAAAAACAGCAATCCTAAGCCTGTGTTTATTACTGGCTAGTACCTTAGCAAATGCTCAAACAGCAATTGTTAAAGGGGTTTTAAAAACCATTAATAAAACACCTGTTGAAGGCGTTGCCATTAGCTATTTAAATACAGGAACCACTTCTGATGAAAATGGCGAATACCAATTAAAAATACCCGCAAATATTGAAATAACACTCACTTTCACCCATATTTCCTATACATCATTTGAGAAAATTGTTAAGCTGCAAAAAAATAAAATAATACAATTTTCGCCCATTTTAGAGCCAAAAATTGAAATTATAAATGAAGTGATTTTAAAAGACACTAAAAAAGATGCCCAAGGTTTTTTAGTTGTAAACCCAAGTGATGTTGCTAAAATCCCAGGAGCAAACCAAGGAGTTGAAAATATATTAATGACCTTGCCCGGCGTTAATAGCAACAACGAATTGAGTACCCAATACAATGTCCGCGGTGGAAATTTCGATGAAAATTTGGTGTACGTAAACGGCATTGAAGTTTACAGACCATTTCTAGTGCGATCCGGACAGCAGGAAGGTTTGAGTTTTGTAAATAGTGCCATGGTGCAAAATGTAAATTTTTCCGCAGGTGGTTTTCAGGCGAAATATGGCGATAAACTATCCTCGGTTTTAGACATTACTTATAGAACTCCCACAGAATTGGCAACTGCCATAAATGCAAGTTTATTGGGTGGAAGCGTAACTGTTGAAGGCCTAATGCTTCAGAATAAATTAAGTGCGTTGGTGGGTGTTAGATCTCGAGATAATAGTTTGTTTATCAATAGTAAAGATATTGAAACAACTTCAAAACCAAATTTTACCGATGCACAAACTTTTTTGTCATATTCTGTTAATCCTAAATTAAAAATCGATTTTCTGGGCAATTTTTCAATCAACAATTACAATTTTACGCCACAATCACGAAGAACAAAATTTGGAACAATCAGCAATCCGCAGGAATTGATTGTTTATTATGAAGGCCAAGAGAAAGATAAATTTAAAACGGTATTTGGCGCTTTGAAAGGAAGTTACTTGGTAAATGAAAATTTAAATATCAGTGTAACAAGCTCAAGCTATCATACCATTGAAGAAGAATATTATGATATTTTGGCCAGCTATAATTTGGGGCAAGTTAACAGTGATTTAGGTTCCAACAATTTTGGGGAGCTTACATTTTCTGAAGGAATTGGGTCGCAATTAAGTCATGCCCGCAACGATTTAGACGCTTTAATAACCAATCTTGAAATAAATGGCACTTTTAAAAAGAACAACCACCAAATAGATTTTGGCATAAAATACCAAAATGAAGACACGAAAGACCGAATTAATGAGTGGGAAGTTATCGATTCTTTAGGATTTAGCGTTCGCCCTCCAAATATTGTCTCAAATAACCAGCCTTATGAGCCTTTTACAGGTGAATTACTTCCTTTTCAAAATATTAAGGCAAAAAATCATACTAAAATAGACCGGTTGGTTTGGTTTGCACAATACAGCAAGAATGCATTTTGGGACCATCATAAAATTTGGTATAGCCTAGGAATTCGATCACATAATTGGAATGTAAACGGCGACAATATTGAAACGGTAAATCAAATTATTTATAGCGTTCGCGGTCAATTTGCTATAAAACCCGATTGGGAAAAAGATATGCTCTTCAGAATTTCGGGCGGTATGTACAATCAGCCACCTTTTTACAAAGAACTTAGAGACCAAACAGGCGCGGTAATTCCAACCGTTGATACGCAAAAATCCTTACAAGTAATTTTTGGGAACGATTACAGTTTTCAGCTTTGGGAACGGCCTTTTAAACTGGTTTCTGAAATTTATTACAAACATTTAACTGATGTAAATACGTATACGGTAGACAATGTAAAAGTGCGGTACAGCGCCGATAACAATGCGGTTGCTTATGCCACGGGAATCGATTTAAGATTGAATGGCGAATTTGTTCCCGGCACAGAAAGCTGGGTAAGTATCGGATTTTTAAAAACAGAAGAAAATAAAAATAACCAAGGTTATATTCCACGGCCAACCGATCAGCGTTTTAAATTTGGCATGCTGTTTCAGGATTATGTTCCCAACATCCCAAACATTAAAATGTACTTAAATTTGGTTTTTAACACTGGCGTTCCCGGCGGTTCTCCCTCCTATTCAAACCCATACCTATACCAGAACCGGTTAAATGCATACAAAAGAGCCGATATAGGGGTTTCGTACGTTTTTACTGATGCAAAAAACCAATATCAAAGCGGCTGGAAAAGTAATTTAAAAGAATTTTCTGTTGGTTTTGAGATCTTTAACATGTTCGATGTGCAAAACGCCATCACCAACACTTGGGTGCGCGATGTGTATTCAAAACAATTTTATGGTATCCCAAATTATATGACTTCAAGAGTGTTTAATGTAAAAGTTGATGTGAAGTTTTGATTGTTGTTGTCAAGTTGATTTGTTAACTGTTTAACAATCTAAAAGGCAAAACCAAAACCAATATTAACCAAATATCCTTTGGTTAAAATATCTGGCATTGTTTCGTTTTGATTTTCAGAGCTACCGTCAGGAAACTTAACATTAACTTTTAATACTTCATCTAATGAAGTAAATGCATATCCTATTTCCGGTCTAAAATATAACACTTTTCCCAATTTCGCCCCTAATTTTAAACCGATAGATTTGTTTGAAACATTTACAAATGCAGTACCAACTTTATTATCATCAAAATTTGATTCTACCTCATTGAGTGTTAGTTCGCCATCCAATATTCCATAATTCACATTACCATACAAACCTTTTCCTTCTTTAAAAAAATAATAATTTAAACCTACTTGGAAATAGGTGAATTTTAATTCATCCGGATCAATGTTTAAAGGTAATGTGGAATATTCTATAGAAGGGGCTAATTTTTTCCCTAATAATGGCGTTACATATTCTATATTTCCACCAACAACATTTGGAAATCCTATTTTAACGCCAATTCTAAATGCGTTTTCCTGTGAAAATAGAAGGGTTGAAATTAGAAGCGTCATTACAGTTGTTGCTATTTTTATAGACTTTTTCATAATTCTTTTGTTTAAAATAAAATTCCATTATTTTTAAATTAAATTCCTTTAAGTTAAGTTCAATAAACTATCTATTGAAAGGTTTTAATTTCCACAATAGCTTTTGTTCTTTGATCAAAATCTAATTTACTTATTTCCCAAACGTGTAGAAAAATCACCTATAATATTTTGATATTTTCTTAATACCCTGTCCCATTCACGAAATTGTTCATCTGCCTTAACACTGGTGCCAGAAGCTCCAGAAAATTCACTTACCAATTTTACTTTATAAGTAAGCGGATTTGAAATGGCCAATTTTATGATTAGTCTGGTTCTTATAGTATTCTGTTGAAATGATTGAATACTCCAGGCGGTTCGCAAATAGGAGGTTTCTTTATCAGCAACTTCAATTGCATCAAAATAATCAGTCACAATTTGGTTTGTTAATTTCCAAGCGTCTGTAACATCAAACTTTCTGTTCACTTCAACAGAAAAATCAACATTTGCTTGGTCTGTTTTTATTGAAGCCTCTTCCGCATCGTCTTTTATCATTTCAAAATATTGTTTTTTCGGAGGATCTGTCTGTCCTTTTTTATTGCAGTATGTTTGCTCGTACTTCAAAAAGCCAATTTTTTGAATCTTAACATTAACGCATGAATTTTTAGGCACCTTAACTTTTAAAGTTCCAGTGCCTAAATTTTGGCCATCAACAATAATTTTTGCATCTGGTTCTGATGCACTTACGGCAATGCTCTGTGCATTTGCTATATTTGAAATTAAAAAAAAGAAGCTTATAATTAGTAATTTTTTCATTGTTACTTTTTTTTAGTATGTATTAAAATAAATTTATTCCCTTTACTATCGAACTCTTGAATATTCTGAATAATCCGTAGCATCATATAATACTTTCATAGTATTTGGTGTAGGAAATGAAATGCTAACCGTATCTATATCCGTTTCATTCTTTTTTGTGTATTCATCATAATAGGTAGTAGTAACTTTATAGCTGCCTTCTGAAATTTTTTCCCATGAACCGCTTATAAAACCATAATTATCTTCAATACAATTGCTCGTACCTTCATTATCATAGAAACTTAGTGTTTTCATGTTTCCGTTTCCTTCAAACGTTATCCTGCTTTTTTGTTCACAAGTGTTGTAATTATATACTTCCACAACACCGTTATTTGTCCAAACATCTTTAACAGGTTTCCAAACCCCTATTAATAAATCATCATCAGTTGTGTTGTTACTGTCATCATCTTTTGAGCATGAAACAATAAACATTGTTAGCAGTACGTACATAAATAAATTTGCTTTTTTCATGATTTTTTGGTTTTAATGATTAGTAATACTTTGAGATTTAATAAAATTCATTAGTATTTTAAATAGTATAGAAAACAAACAAGACGGCATGGCTAAAAAAAAAGAAAACTGCAACTAAATTAATTTTATAAAACCATTGACATTTATAGGGACATAATACTAATAAATGCCAATGATTTTAACTCTAATTAATCAACAAATATTAAATGAATTTCTCGCAATTTTCTCCTTACCAAACATATACACAATTTTATTATTCTGAAATACCCTAAATTGGGTAATTTTATATACATTTGATTAATTGCTAAATAAAAAATTATGAATGAAAAAGACAGCGCCAATGTTTTTAACGTTTGGAACTCAGAAAATAAAATTCTTCAACCCAATAAAAAAGAACTCCTTTTAGGAATTGTAGATCAAGTAGTTTCCTTATTTGCCGTTGGAAGTTTTTATTATTACGTTTTTAATTTTGAGAATCTTAAAATGGATCATGTTAATGAAGGAACAAAGGGTGTTTTAGGCGTTGCATCAGATAAATTTACCGTTGAAAAAGTCTTTGAAATAATGCATCCAGAGGATCTTGCCTCAATGAATGAAAAAGAAGCACTTGCAATAGATTTTTTTTATCATAAAATTCATTTCGATGATTTATTCTCATACAAAACTGTTTATGTTATGAGATTGAAACATACAAATGGAACTTATAAAACTATTTTACATCAAGTATCCGTTTTAAGTGCTTCTGACGAGGGTAAAATTCAACAAGTATTAGGTGTTCATACTGATATTACGTATTTGAACATTCCGATTAACCACAATGTATCCTTTATAAGTACAAAAAAACCATCCTATCATTACTCAAAAAACTCAGGAAATTATTCTATAATTCATGAAAATAGCGCTTCTTTAGAAAAAATAAATTTAAAAAATGTTTTTTCTAAAAGAGAAAAAGAGATTGTTGAAAAATTAGCTCAAGGAGTCAAATTTAATGAAATAGCAAAATTGTTATTTGTTTCTCCACATACTGTTAACGCTCATAAAAAAAACATTTTAAGAAAGTCTGGGTGTAAAAATACCCCAGAATTAATTGCTAGGTGCTATGTAGAAGGACTTCTTTGTTAGACATTTAATACATAATAGTCTAAAATCCCATAATCAGTTATTAGTCCCTAAACTTTCACAATTTTGGACTTTCTAACTTTAAAATTTACCGACTGTTAACTAACAATGAATACTGCGGACTTATTAAGCTTAATCCAAAATTTGGCTCGCGTGCTCCTTCGTTTTAACTTTTGAAAAAACTTCTTCAATAATTCCTTTTTCATCAATTACAAAAGTTGTTCTATGAATTCCGTCAAATTCGCGTCCCATAAACTTCTTAGGTCCCCAAACCCCAAAGGCATTAATTACTTTTTTATCCTCATCTGCCAATAAAGGAAAAGGCAAGTCGTTTTTATTTATAAAATTTTGTTGCCGTTTAGCCGAATCTGCACTTACGCCTAAAACTTCGTATCCTTTGGCTAAAAAAGTATGATAATTGTCCCGCAAATTACAAACTTCCATGGTGCAGCCCGGCGTACTTGCCTTCGGATAGAAAAATAATACCAACTTTTTTCCTTTATAATCAGAAAGTCTAACAGTATTTCCTTGTTGGTCAAGCGCTTCAAAATTTGGTGCCGCATCTCCAGTTTTTAATATTTTCATTTTTTTACAGTTTTATTGTTTAAAAGTTGAAAGTTAAAAAGTTAAATCTAGAAATAAAATGATACAGGGATAAAACTTTAAAAATAACTTTACATTTGAATGCTCCATGAAAAACACCTTCCTAACCCTTCTCAAGACCGGAATTTTAAATAACTTTGTGTTTAATAATTTCTTTAACTTTTAACTTTTAACTTTCTAACTAAAAAAGTATGACCAAATCCGAAAAAGTTCAATTTGTAATTGACACCCTCGAAAAAATATATCCAAATCCACAAATACCATTGCTCCATAAAGATCCCTATACGCTTTTAATTGCTGTTTTATTATCAGCACAAAGTACTGATGTAGGCGTCAATAAAATCACGCCTAAATTATTTGCCAAAGCCGACAATCCCTATGATATGGTAAAGCTTTCGGTGGAGGAAATTCGGGAAATTATTAAACCTGCGGGCTTATCACCTATGAAATCTAAAGGAATTTATGGCTTGTCGAAAATATTGATTGAAAAGCACAACGGACAAGTGCCCCAAAATTTTAAAGACTTGGAAGAATTGCCGGCGGTTGGACATAAAACAGCAAGCGTAGTGATGTCCCAGGCTTTCGGAATTCCCGCTTTTCCGGTTGATACACATATTCATCGTTTAATGTATCGGTGGAATTTATCCAACGGAAAAAATGTGGTTCAAACAGAAAAAGATGCCAAAAGATTGTTTCCAGAACAGCTATGGAACAAACTGCATATACAGATTATATATTATGGTCGGGAATATTCGCCGGCAAGAAGCTGGAATTTAGAAAAAGATATTATCACAAAAACAATTGGGAGAAAAGAATTTTTATCAAAAAACCCACTTTAGGTTATAAAGTGGGTTTCAAAAGAACATTAATTCAAATGTAATTCAATATGGTTGTTTTTGTTGGTTTTCACTATCCTTAATTGCTTTGAATAGCTGAGCAAATATTGAATTATTTCGGGTCTAGGATGCTCCATCATCGGAGACTTTTGTGAGTAAAGTTTCATCATAAATAGTTGGTTTATACTACTTAAACGATGAAGTTTTACTTTTATTGTGATTTTATTTAGTTTACTAAAATAATATTGTGTTTCTCAATTAATTTTCTCAAATTTATTAAAGCGTAACGCATTCTTCCCAAAGCAGTATTAATGCTTACATCTGTGTTCTCAGCTATTTCTTTAAAGCTCATGTCTTTATACATACGCATTATTAAAACTTCTTTTTGATCTTCAGGTAATTCTTGAATTAAATTACGAACATCCTCCAAAATCTGACTTTTAATGATCTGATTTTCAACAGATAACATCTCGTCGCTTAAGACATCAAAAATATCAAAATCATCGGTGTTGTTAAATTTAGGCATTCTTTTATTTCGCCTGAAATGGTCAATAATTAAGTTATGCGCAATACGCATTACCCAAGGCAAAAATTTACCTTCCTCATTATAAGCACCTCTTTTTAAAGTGTTAATAACTTTAATAAATGTGTCTTGAAAAATATCTTCAGCGATTTCCCTATCTAAAACCTTAGACAGTATAAAACTAAAAATTCGTTGCTTATGACGAATTATTAAAATCTCTAACGATTTTTCATTTCCATTGATGTAATTGTTGACTAGTACGCTGTCAAGAATAGTTTTACTTTCCATAATTTAAATACATTATAGGGGTTAATAAAAATGTGTATTTATCTAATTTTTATAAAAAGTAATGTTGTAGAATAGGCGTTATTTTGAGAATTTATTAAACAAATATCAGTTATTATTTTTAAAAACACAACCTTTTTTTGAATAAAATGCAAATTTAATCGTTTTTCAAAAATTATGAATGTTATTACTTCAATTTTTATTGAATGCAAACGCCCAATCGCTTTCATTTTAAAATTTTGTAAGTACCTTTGCATTTATTCAGTTTTTAAGGAAAATGACTCACAATATCGCTGCACTAAATCCGAAGGAAAACATACTTATTAAAGGAGCCAGACTCCATAATTTAAAAAATATTGATGTTGCCATTCCAAGAAATAAATTGGTGGTAATTACCGGACTTTCGGGTTCAGGGAAATCGAGTTTGGCATTTGATACCTTGTTTGCAGAAGGACAACGCCGTTACGTGGAAAGTTTATCGTCTTATGCTCGTCAGTTTTTAGGAAGATTAAACAAACCTAATGTAGACTATATCAAAGGTATTTCGCCAGCCATTGCCATTGAGCAAAAGGTGAATTCAACCAATCCGCGCTCAACTGTTGGCACTTCAACAGAAATTTACGACTATTTAAAATTAATTTTCGCCAGAATAGGAAAAACTTACTCTCCTATTTCAGGAAATGAAGTTAAAAAACAAACAGTAACTGATGTTATCAATTATATTAAAACTTTAGCAATAAATTCCAAAGTATTGCTTTTGGCGCCCATTCATATTCCAGAAGAAAGAAATTTGTTGCAAACCTTAAAAATATTGGCGCAGCAAGGTTATTCCAGAATAAAATACAAAGGAGAAATTATTAGGATTGAAGATGTTAACACGAAAATTGAACAGGATTTTTATTTGGTGATTGACAGGATTGTGGTTCAAAATGATGAGGATTTTTATAACCGCTTGGGAGACGCCATTCAAACTGCTTTTTTTGAGGGAAAAGGCGAATGTGTTATTGAGGATTTAAAAGCCGAAAAGCAAACAACTTTTAACAACAGATTTGAATTGGACGGTATTCAATTTTTGGAACCAAATACGCATTTATTCAGCTTTAACAATCCTTACGGCGCTTGTCCGGCCTGCGATGGATTTGGAAATGTTATTGGAATTGATGAGGATTTGGTGATTCCAAATACTGCATTGTCTATTTATGAAAATGCTATTTTACCATGGAAAACAGATTCCTTTGCTCAATACAAAAACGATTTAATTGACAATGCTTATAAATTCGACATTCCAATCCACAAACCCTGGTTTCAGCTTACTGAAGAACAAAAACAACTTATTTGGAACGGCAATAAATCGTTCAAAGGCATCCACGATTTTTTTAAGCATTTAGAAGAAAAAAGCTATAAAATTCAATATCGTGTCATGCTCTCCCGTTATCGTGGAAAAACAAAATGTGCTGCTTGTAACGGAAAACGACTAAGATCGGAAACAAATAATATTAAGATTGATAACAAAAATATTAGTGAATTGGTTGATTTGCCACTGAATGAACTCACCGAATTTTTTAAAAACATAAAACTCGATGTTTACGATCAACAAATCGCCAAACGATTGTTGGTAGAAATCAACAACCGACTGCAATTTTTAAATGATGTTGGTTTAAGTTATCTAACCTTAAACAGAACTTCCACAACCTTATCCGGCGGGGAAAGTCAGCGCATTAACCTGGCCACTTCTTTGGGAAGCAGTTTGGTGGGATCTATGTATATTTTAGACGAGCCAAGCATTGGATTGCACCCAAAAGATACAGAACGGTTGATAAAAGTTTTGAAGGATTTGCGCAATTTGGGAAATACCGTTATTGTGGTTGAACACGACGAAGATATTATGAAAGCGGCCGATTTTATTATTGATATTGGACCCGAAGCTGGTACCCTTGGCGGTGAAATTGTGGCTGAAGGAGATTATTCAACAATTTTAAAATCTGATTCCTTAACTGCAAAATATTTAAATCATCAGTTAAAGATTGAAGTTCCAAAAATCCGAAGAAAATCTAATCAAAGTATTGAAGTAATCGGCGCTCGCGAACATAATTTAAAAAACATCAATGTTACTTTTCCTTTAAATAGCTTAACGGTAGTCACAGGCGTTTCAGGAAGCGGAAAAAGCACCCTAGTAAGCAAAATATTGTATCCTGCAATTCAAAAGCAATTGGGTGGTTATGGAGAAAAAGTGGGACAGTTTACCGAATTAAAAGGGACGCTAAATACCATAGAACATATTGAATTCATCAACCAAAATCCGATTGGACGCTCAAGTCGCTCAAATCCGGTAACTTACGTAAAAGCTTTTGATGATATTAGAACCTTATTTGCTTCAGAAAAATTATCAAAAATAAGAAACTACCAGCCAAAACATTTTTCTTTCAATGTGGAAGGCGGCAGGTGTGAAACTTGTAAAGGAGACGGAGAAGTTACCATAGAGATGCAATTTATGGCCGATGTGCATTTGGAATGTGAAACCTGCAAAGGCAAACGATTCAAAAAAGAAGTCTTACAGGTTACTTTCCAGGGAAAATCCATTAATGATGTTTTAAACAGTACTATTGATGATGCTGTTGCCTTTTTTACCAAACACAAAGAAACAAAAATCGCCAAAAAATTAAAACCGCTGCAAGATGTGGGATTGGGTTATGTCACTTTGGGACAATCGTCATCTACCCTATCGGGCGGTGAAGCACAGCGCATAAAACTGGCTTCATTTTTAGTAAAAGGAACGCGACAGGACAAATCGCTATTTATATTTGATGAACCCACAACCGGCTTGCATTTTCATGATATCAAAAAACTCTTAAAATCCTTTAATGCCTTAATTGAAAATGGGCATTCCATTATTGTAATTGAGCACAATATCGATTTGATAAAATGCGCCGATTATGTGATTGATTTGGGCAAAGAAGGCGGAAAATTGGGCGGTGAACTTATTTTTCAGGGAACTCCGGAAGATCTTATAAAATGTAAGAAATCCTATACCGCTCCCTATTTGGCAGAAAAATTAAAATAATCGCATATTAAAAATACAAAAAATGCCTAAAGTAAGAAATCATTTACTTTAGGCATTTATAAATTAAAACTTGTTAGCTAAAAATTACTGTTTGGTTTCAGCATTTAAAGCATCTAATTTTGTTTTAGCCAACACAAATTCAGGAAACAATTTTATGGCACGCTCAAAACTAAGTTTTGCCTCATTATTTTTATTCAATTTTAGGGCAATAATACCTTCCAAATAAGCAATCGCTGCTTTTAATCCAACTTGCTCATTGTAATTTTTATTGACCTGAAAAGAAATTTTTGTTGTGCCGTCATCAGGAAGTTTATCCGCTTTTTTAATTATTGCATAGGCCTCCTCAAATTTATTTATAGAAAATTGCAATCCAGCCAATTTATAAGCGTGAAAATTGCTGTTAGATTTTGCCAATAAATTCGCATAAGCTTCAGCAGCCCTTTCCGTTGCACCCATAGACTCTAAAGAAATCGCGTTCATTTCCAGCAAATCCAAATTTCCTGGATTATTTTTCAAAATATCGTTGGTCACCAAAAAACAGGAAATATAATTCCGGTCGTTAAAATATAAATAAGCCAAACTGTCCTTATAAACACTTTTTGGGCCTTCCATCAAAATAATAGAATACATGGCATTGGCAGCAACAGTTTTATCTCCAAAAGCCAAAGCCTGCTTCATCTTTTGTTGTTCAAATGCAACACCGTTAGTTGTTTGGGAAAAAGCTGTGGTAGCTATTACAAAAGTGAATATGTAAATTAAATTCTTCATTGTTTTATATTAATTTTTTATGCGGTAAAGTTATTAAAATAATATTTAAATTATGTCCAACTTTTTTAGTGTTTTTTTGTGGCTATACTACATATACAAACCTTTTATTTATAGAAACTTATAAAAAGAGAAAAATAGAAATATTATTTTTTCAATGTTTGACCAATCAGTATTATGATAACAGAAATAATTTAATTGCTCCTAGTGAGGTTAAATCATCAAATTTCATATATTTGTGTGAATTAGTAAATTAAAACCGTTGTTGGGGCGAGTCGATAAAAAACATCCCGCCAAACGATTCTTTTGCCAAGCCTCCAAAGTTTTGTTCCAGATCTCTTTCAATAATGATGACTTTTTTGTTGGCATTGAGCAGTTCAATGGCTGTTGTAATTCCAGATATGCCACCACCAATAATCACGGTATCTGCTTGGTAATTATATTCTTCAATCATTATTAGGTGCTAATTATTTTTTTAAAGGTATTAAGTTGGTTCTGTCAATCTAACAAAACTAAGTATAAAAATTTTATAGCCAATACTCTTTTTCTAAAATACCAAGATAGTAAGAATTCCTTTCTTTTTTGATGGTAATTTATGTAGATTTGGATGCGGTGTGTAATAGGTGGAATTATCTTAATAATTTATAAATGAAAAAACTTTTATTGTTGCTTGTACTTTTAGTTTCAATTTCATGTTCAACTTTAAAAAAAGAAGTAAAAACATATCAAGTAGGACAAATAATAACCTCAAAAGGAGAAATGTTATTTTGGTTGTCAGATAAAACGCCGCTTCACAAGGCAAGTTTTATACAATTGGCAAATGCTCATTATTGGGATTCTTTTACTTTTAATCGCGTGGTTAAAAACTTTGTTATTCAAGGAGGCTGTCCTGATACGCCTGAAGGATTTGGTGATTCTCCATATTTGCTAAAACCCGAATTCAATAATAACCTTAAGCATATTTATGGTGCCGTTGGAGCCGGGCGCGATGGCAACCCAGAAAAATTATCAGCCACTTGTCAGTTTTACATCGTTAATAACAAAAATGGTATTCCTCGGCTCGATGGAGATTATACAATTTTCGGACAAGTATTTAAAGGTTTCGATGTTTTAGATGCCATTTCTTCGGTTGAAACGGATTCACTTGATACTCCTTTAACAAATTTAACGCTTGATGTTACTATAATTTCACTGACCGAAAAAGAACTGAAGGAATATGGGTACGTCTTTAATACTTCCCAAAACTTAAATGAAAATTAGAACTTAATATGAAAAAACTAATCCTTATTTTATTGCTTATTATTTCAAGTTGCAAACAACAAGAAATTTCAGCAGAACACACACGATGGAAAGAACACGCAGCAAATACTGAAATTATCAGAGATGATTTTGGCGTACCGCATATTTATGGGAAAACAGACGCGGATGCCGTGTTTGGACTACTTTATGCACAATGTGAAGATGATTTTAACCGTGTTGAACACAATTATATTTGGGCAATTGGTCGCCTCGCCGAAGTTGAAGGCGAACAGGCGATCTACAGCGATTTAAGGGCCAGGCTATTTATGACCAAAGAGGAGGCTATTGCCAATTATGAAAAAAGTCCGGCTTGGTTAAAAAAGCTATGTGATGCTTTTGCTGATGGCATAAATTATTATTTATACACACATCCCGATGTTAAACCTAAATTATTGACTCATTTTGAACCTTGGATGCCTATGTATTTTAGTGAAGGCTCTATTGGCGGGGATATTGAAAACATCTCAACTGAAAATATCAAATCCTTTTATGAAGATAAATCAGAAAAATCTTCAAATACTGCACAAGTATATGATGGTTTACTTCGACTTAATGATGATGAACCAAGAGGATCAAATGGATTTGCAATTTCGGGAAAATTGACAAAATCCGGTAAAGCGATGCTACTCATAAATCCTCATACTTCCTTTTACTTCCGCGGAGAAGTTCATGTGGTTAGCGAAGAAGGACTAAATGCGTATGGCGCTGTAACTTGGGGGCAATTTTTTGTATATCAGGGATTTAATGAAAAAACAGGTTGGATGCACACTTCAACCCGTACAGATTTTATGGACGAATTTAAAGAAAAAATTGTAAAAACAGAAAATGGCTATAACTATATTTATGGCGATGAACAAAGACCTGTTAAAGCCATTGAAGTTGCATTGAAATATGCTGATGGTGATGTTCAAAAGGAGAAAAAATTTACCATGTACAAAACACATCACGGCCCTATTACAAGTGCCATCGACAGCACTTGGGTTGCTTCAGCGATGATGTGGGACCCTGTGAATGCATTAATTCAATCTTTTACAAGAACAAAACTGAACAATACCAAAGAATTTAGGGAAATGATGAACATGAGGACAAATTCATCAAATAATACAGTATATGCTGATGCTGATGGTAATATTGCCTATTATCATGGCAATTTTATTCCAAAACGAGATACGATATTCGACTATTCAAAACCAGTAGACGGCAGCAACCCAGCCACTGATTGGAAAGGGTTACACACTGTTGATGAAATTATTACCGTACTGAATCCAGCTAATGGTTGGATTCAAAATTGTAATTCTACCCCTTTTACAAGTGCGGGAAAAAATAGTCCAAAAATTAAGGACTATCCAAAATACATGTCTATAAATGAAGAGAATTTTCGTGGTGTTCATGCCATTCGATTGTTAGAAAAAACGAAGGATTTAACCCTTGATAAACTCATCGAAACTGCTTATGATCCTTACTTGCCGGCATTTGAGGTTTTAATACCCGGTTTAATTACCGCTTATGACAAATCATCCAATTCCAATCAACAGTTAAAAGAAGCCATCAATGTTTTAAGAAATTGGGATTTTGCGGTTTCAAAAAAATCAGTAGCCATGTCATTAGCCCACTTTTATGGCTTACGATATTTAAAAGAAGGTAAAACTCCAGACGGTTTAACTTTTATGGGAAAAATCACCTATTTTGGCACGCTATCTTCCTTAGAAGAACGTCTTGATATTTTCATCAAAACAATTGCACAACTTTCGGAAGATTTTGGATCGTGGAATACGCCTTGGGGTGAGATTAACCGTTACCAAAGGATTAATGGGGAAATAATTCAGCCTTTTAATGATGAAATGGCAAGTATTCCTGTTGGCATGGCATCTGGACAATGGGGAGCATTGGCATCTTTTGGTGCCAAATCTTATGAAGGCACCAAAAAAATTTATGGCACTTCAGGAAATAGTTTTGTTGCAGTTGTTGAATTTGGCGATAAGGTTAAAGCCAAATCACTTTTAGCCGGCGGTCAAAGCGGTCATCCAGATTCACCACATTTCGCTGATCAATCACAACGTTATGCCGATGTTAAATTTAAAGACGTTGCTTATTACCGCGAAGATGTTGAAAAAAGAGCTGAAAAAAAATACCATCCCGGAGATAAAAAATAGGGACACTTCAATAATTTAAACAAAAACCTAACGCATAAAAAAGGTGCCAAAAATTTATGTTTTGAAACCCTTATTATTTACCTAAAATCAAAAAAAGCGTTACTATTGCTTGTAACGCTTTTTTAAGGTATTGGGCCATAAACGGTACAAAAACCACATGGTTTCTATCACAAAAATAACTAAAAAACAAATCCTACTAAATTCTTTATGCTACATTCAATGCCTTATTTTGATTTGTTTGAAACTTGTCTAATGCATTTTAATTAAAGTAGCTTTTATAGCATCTCTAAGGGTTTCCTGAACTTTTACCTCATCAGCATACGCATTCCAAGAAGCCACTTTGTTACTGATATCAATAATAATGTTTTCTGCCTTCTTTATATTCATTGATTTTGCAATAGTTAATAAATCATCTTTTGTAATGTCTTTTCTTTTACCATTGATGCTTAACGCATGCTGACTTACCCAAGTACTATCCGGTCTATAAGCGTGACAGATATCATACGCAGGGGCAATTTCCCATTTCTGACCTTTTTTAAGTTGGAATGCAAAGTTCTTGGTATGATCATCACAATTTCTTGCCAATACATTAAACACCATTCTTCGAAACATTTGTTCTGCTTGTGGATATGGCAATCTTAATATTCTCATGGTTTGAAAAAGCTGTTCATAACTAAAACTTGTTACTTCATTAAAATCGAAATGCTGCATCGCACAAAATGTTTGTACATGATGCTTTGTATTGTTCCCTTCCCTGTCAAAACGTTTGGTCATAAAATGGGCCCGATTATTTTCTTCTAGCAATTTAGATTCCATCATATTTATTCCACAATCTTTCGCCATTAAGTAATACGCCATCTCAACTCTTCCGTATCCTTTACTTTCTCCAAATTGCGCATCGCTTACGCCATCAAGCTTTATTAACCAGTGTTCAAATCCTTTCGGGGCGTTTGTTTGTCCGGACCTTACTTTACCAGTTAGTTTATTATAGGCTATGATAGCTTTGGGTCTGGCACCACCCGCAGAAGTTCCAATTTTAAGGATTTCCATCATTGCATTTTGTTCATCTTCCAGAAGATTGGCTCCAAAAGCGTCTCTTTTTAAAAGCATTTTTTGTGCAATGTTCACCAAATTATTTATCTCAATTGAAAATGCTTGCTTATGAGGTTGTAACGTGGTTGGTTCAAATTCCAAAGCCCCCATTCCTCTTGTTCCTATAAAACAAAGTTGTTCTACAGGATTCATACTATTTATGGGGCGACCTTCTTGTGCCAACCATACATTTATTAACTGATTACCATACTTATCAGGCAAAACATCAGCCAACAAACCTGGCAATCCTTTAAAGGTATCAAACTCACTATTTCTTGGCGCTCGAAGTTCGGGAAAAGAAAAGATTCTATTTCCCTGAGATATAGGCATTTTAACAGGAGCCAAATCCCAACCCAATTGTATAAACTTCGCGTCAAACTCAAAACTGGAAATACCTGTTGTCTCGTCCCAAGCTACTGCTCCAACGGTTTCTCCCCAAATCTTAACAAATGCTGTAGTTACCATTACCAATCTGATTCAGGTTGTTCTTCATTGTCTTTTTTGCTGGCACGTTGTCTTTTTTGTTTTGCCAGTTTAGCCAATGCAATGGGACTTACTTGTTGTTCAATTTTAAAAATATCAAAAATATATAGTAGGTCTAGGGTGCGTAATACTTGAATTAAACTGTTTAATGCTACATTTTCACCGCGCTCTAACAAACTTAATGTAGATCGGCTTATTCCTGCGCTACCTGCAACCTCATCTTGTGTTCTATTTTGTTTTATTCGATGGCTTTGTACAAATTCGCCAATGGTTTTAATTAGTGCTACATCACTCATTGAAATCCAATTTGTGTATGACTTGTCATTCATAACATATTATTTTAATTGTTAACGACCGATATTTCACTCAAAGATACCACAAATTTTATTACTATTATAATTCTCTTATAAAAAATAGATCTTATGAATGATTTATAATGTATTAATCACTTAATAACAGATAGTGAATGATATTTCATACATTTAATTTATTCAGCTTTTGTAAAGAAATTTCTATTCATGTGTGAATAATGTAAATTATTATGATAATTATGTAATTCTTCATGTTTTTATAAAGGCCATCTTTGCTATTCCTAAAAAAAATTATTACCCACTGTAAAACCACTAAAAAATAAATAAGATGAAAAATACTAAAATGAAAAATATCATCGGGTTCTTTATTATAACTGTTTTCTTATTGATAATGGGCTGTAAAGAAACACCTGTGGAAAAAGAAGTCATCATCGTGCCCGCCAAAACTGTTGTAGTTGAAAAAGCCCCTCCAGCAAAATCAACTTCCATCAGCTTAGACAAAAAAGGTGTAGAGTTGAAATCGGAGGAATTAGATGTGAAAATAAAAAATGATTAATCTGATATCTTTCAATTCCATGTTTATATAACTTGATGAAGATATTGAATAAAATCAGAAAAAGAAGCATCATTATTAAGTACAAATAAATAAACACAAAAAAAGGTCTGAAAAACAGACCTTTAATTTTGGGTGGAAGACCGGGTTCGAACCGGCGACCCTCGGTACCACAAACCGATGCTCTAACCAGCTGAGCTACAACTAACTATTTGATAATCATAATTTTACTGTGTATTGCAAAAAAGCAGATTTTGGCTAATGTCAAAATCGTGTCAAAATAACCAACAACACAGCGTCAAAAATGGTGATTAAAGATGGGTTAACATACCCGAAAGTGTGCAACGATTCTAATGGTTGTTATATCGTTTTTTGGTTGAATGGAAAACGCTATAGACTAAAAAGCGGAGCACTTATTGAAGATGCAACTACAAACCTGAACAACTATCCTAAAAATATGCGTCAAGGAAAAGCAGCTATTCTGGCTGACAAGGTTATCAGTATATTATCAAAAACAACTTTGAGTTTTCCACAAAGAAAATATCAAATGTGAAACCTGATGAAGTACCACTTATAACACAGTTCGACTTACTCATAAAAGAACGGCTTGACATGGTGAAAAGTCCTAGATATAAAAAAGACCTGGAACGCTATCGTGATCTTCTCAGAATAGAGTTAGTTTCTAAAAAGGAAATCAGTGTAAAATTCATAGATAGTATTTTTTCTACTTACAAGAATAATACTACCTATAATATTAGAAGAGCTCATGTGAATATGCTGGTAAACCATCTCTATGACAAAAAGTTTCCTATTGAACGTTCTATATTAAAGAAAAAAAGACCGGATGAAAAAATGCACCGACCAATAAAAAACAGGGTTGCCATGTTTGAACTCTTAAAGAAACATGACCATAACTTACATATTTGTTGTTTGATAGTTTATGGTTGTCTGCTAAGACCTCATCGAGAAGTACGCCTGCTTACTTGGAAGGATTTCAACATAGAATTAACGCATATAGCCTTAGGAGGCGATAAAGTTAAAAACAGGAAAAACAGGGTTGTTCCAATACCTGCCTATGTTCGCAAGGAATTGCTGTTGATGACCAATCGCGACAAAGAGAATTACAATATCTTTTCAAATAGTGTAAAACCTTTTAACAACGACTATTTTAAAACACGCTGGACGCGATTTAAGGAAAATGCGAAGATTGATAAGGACATCACAATTTACTCCTTTAGACATACAGGTTCCATTCAGTTATATGAACGTGATAAAGATATTCTAAAACTCAAAAAAACGCTGAATCATTCAAAAATTCAAGTAACCGTCGGGTATCTGAGAGGTCTTGAAGTTAACAATCTCACAGAAGCAGATATGCCGGACTTGTTATAATTCTTAAGGAGTTGACAAAATTGCTGTAAATGCTGGATAAGAGTAAAAAAACATACAGAATTGTGGGTGTTTTCCAACAAAGAAGTGCAACTAAAAACTAGGTTAATATCTTACTAAAAACAGACATCTAAAAATAAATAAGGTAGCATCCAATAAAGTGTGTTTTTAAGACTTGTTCATTCTTTTTAACCGCGCTTGATAAGCTTGCCAATAATTGGCTTTGGTTTTATCATTTAGGTATGAGGCTTCAACAAGTTCTTCCACTTTTTTTGAATTTGTTGTTACAGTATTGAAAAGGTCTATAAACTGCTTTTCACTCAATCCAGCCATTTCAGCTAACACCGAAAATTGTTGACTGATTTTACCTTGTGCTAAGTCCCTTGGTAACAAACCGTCCTCCAATGCAAATTCATTATCCTCTATATGTATTCTGCTATTAAGCAAGTCATATGCCGGACTCAAACGGTAATCCCCAAAAGGCGTTTCTACAAGAGAAAAATTCTTTAAATGGGCATCACCATTTGAAAATAGGTAGTTAAACAGCAACACCTTGAATAGCTTGGGTGCTTCTATTTTATAAGCTGGCAGGTATTTTTTCATAAGCTCAAAAAGCTCTAAATAATTACCTGAATATTTATAATCAGCTCCGTGAGTTTGTGGTGTTCTTTCGGCTAAAGAAGCAAAATCTTCCTGAGCCCATTTGCTGCCATCATCCTTCACATCAAAGCGCTTAGTGATATACGCCGGAGTTCCATTTTTGAAGAAAATTAAAGCATTTTCTGCGGTTTCAATACCAAACACCTGACGTGCTATTTGCATTGTCAAGTGTTCGTTAGCTGGCATTTGATCGACTTTACCTCCAGCACTTGGAATTGGTTTTAGAATGTAAGTGCCCCGTTCTCCCTCATTAATTAGGCGAAGTTTATTTTTTTCAAGCACTACAGAAAATTTCTCTTGAACGCCTGATATAGAAATTCGCTTTCTATTTTGATCAAACAACTCTCTGGTTTCTTGATGGCTTGATGGCGATTCATAAGGTAATATATGGTTTACCTTTTTTCCATTAAAAACTCTACTTAAACAAGTTCTGCTATATGTCTTGTACCCTTCAGCTAAGGTACCTGGACAGTATTTAATCTCTAGAAAACTCATTATTCTTGTTCTGTTTTAATTACCCGAATGGCTCCTATGCTGTCTGTTTTAGCAGTAATCATGAGTAAGCCAAAATAATCATCATTATCAATACGCATGAACTTACATACCATCTGCTTGTTAGATCCTTCGGGCAACATATTGTAAAAAAATGGGAAGAGATGTTGTGATTTGTATTCTTGTTGTGTTTTAGGTAGGGTTAAACTAATGCTTGGTTTCCCAATATCCTCAAACCAGTTATCATGATACCGAAATGTAAAGCTTCCATCATCATGTTGAGTTAAAACACCTGCTTCTTCCTCTTTATATAGAATTGTTGCTGATCTCATTTAGCCTATTATATTTTTTTCACTTGTAAACATACTTCCATCCCTAATACATCTACCAATTTCTGCAAAGTTTGTAATGTTGGGTTTCCTTTGCCGCTTTCAAGTTGTTTTAAAGTTCGTAGTCCTACCCCAGAAAGCTCTGCTAAGGTTTCTTGAGTTACCTGCATCATTTCTCGGCGTTCTTTAATGGTCTGAATAATTTCGTTAAAGTGCATTATAAAGCTCTTTTTTACACAAATATATAACTATTTTCCAATAACACAACAAAAAGAGCAATTAATCGCACTAATACGTGTATTTACCCACTTTCAACTAGTAAACACATTGAAATGTGCAACATAAAGCACTATTTAAAGTTTCGAATTATATGCAAATGCAACTATCATCCAACAATGGTCAATTCTTATACCAGGCTTCTGTTTGTTTTATAACTTCATTTTTTTGATTCTAGTTTTTCGAACATTTAACTTTCTAACTCTTAGAATGGACTTGTTTCGACCATTCCTAACTTAATTCCACAAAAAAAGGTCTGAAAAACAGACCTTAATTTTGGGTGGAAGACCGGGTTCGAACCGGCGACCCTCGGTACCACAAACCGATGCTCTAACCAGCTGAGCTACAACCACCATATAACTTGCGGATGCAAATGTAAAACATTTCTAATTTTATTCAAACATTTTCACACTAAATTATCAAAAGAATTTACAGCCACATAACGCTCTGTATTGAAGCCTTCTGCAAACTCCACACCCACCATTCTACCCAGGTCCTGTGCCCGATATTTTACGCTGTCCAAAAAATTCTTGCTTGAAATCGGCGAACTAGGCTCTTTACTGTTTGGATCATAGAACTGGGAGCTGTATGCTTTTACCGCTTCCATTTTTTTGTCCATAAATCCCGAAACATCAACTACAAAGTCGGGTTCTATATTTTTCCATTGAATATAATGATACACAAATTTTGGTCGCCAAACCTCTTGTTTTACACCGTTCAATTCAGTTTCAACTTTTACCAAACCCGACAAAAAGCAGGCATCGGAGACCAATTTACTTCCTTTAGAATGATCAATATGTCGGTCATCTATAGCATTACACAACACAATTTCCGGTTTGTATTTCCGAATTATTTTTATAATTTCTAATTGGTGTATTTTATCATTCACAAAAAACCCATCAGAAAAACCTAAATTCTCCCTTATCGCTACCCCTAAAATTTTTGCACCATTTTTAGCTTCTTCAGCCCTAATTTCGGCCGAGCCTCTTGTGCCCAATTCTCCTTTGGTCAAATCTAAAATTCCAACTTTTTTTCCTAGCGAAATTTCTTTTGCGATGGTGGCGCCACATCCTAATTCCACATCATCTGGGTGCGCTCCAATTGCTAAAATTGCTAATTTCATAAACTAATTCCAATTAATATTTACGCAAATATATAATAAATTTTTTGGGGTAGACGCTTTGGGAAAACAGTTTCTTCTTGTGTACACAAAAGAATATTATCTAACAAAAAGCACCGTTTTGCATCTAAACGGTACGATTTGATAAACAAATGGTAAAAAAAATTTGGTGGAATGAAATTATTTATTTACTTTAGCATCAGGAACTTAATAAAACAAACCCTAAATACCAAATACAATGAAAAAATTAGCCCTTATAATCGCATTGATACTGGTAATTTCTCCTTTCGCCTATTCACAAATTTCAGATTTGGAAAAAAAAGCCCTGCTTGATTTACACAAATCAACAAAAGGAACAACTTGGAATATTAATTGGGATTTAACTAAAGATGTTTCTCAATGGCATGGAATAACTATTGAAAACAATACAATTACAGAAATTAATTTAAGCATGAATAATTTATCTGGTTCAATTCCTGCTTCCATAGGTAATTTGAAATCATTGCGCCATTTAAATTTAAGTTTCAATAAAATAAGTGGTGTAATTCCAGCAGAAATTGCAACTCTTGAATCATTAGTAACTGTCCAATTGTTTATGAATCAACTGGAAGGTAAAATTCCAACAGAGCTAGGAAATTTAGCCAACCTTAAAGAATTAATTTTATTTAACAATTTTATTGAAGGAAATATCCCGGAATCTATTTACAAAATTAAAAATCTTGAAGTGTTGCATCTGAGCAGCAATAAATTAACCGGTGCAATATCTCCAGAAATTAAAAATTTAAGCCAATTAAAAACCTTAAGTTTATTTGACAATGGAATGAGCGGTACGCTTCCAAAACAAATTGGATCCCTAGTTAATTTAAAAGAGCTGTCTTTAGCAAATAATTCATTTAAAGGAGAGATTCCAATTGAATTTAACCAACTTTCAAAATTAGAAACATTGCTATTGTATAATAACAAATTTATCGGTCAAATTAGCCCGTCAATACAAAATTTACCTAAACTCTTAAATTTTGAATTCAACACTAAACAAAATAGCATTGAATTTCCTTCAAATGATAGTAATCCAATAACACAAATTACCACAGTTCCACAATAAAGATTATTTGATTAATTAATTTATAGGCAAAAGAGGCAGTTTAACAGCCTCTTTTTTTTTGATTCCTATATTTCTAATGCAATGGTCGCCTCTTTATCATTCCTCCTTTGGTGTCTTTAATTGGGTATTGAATTACAAATGCTGTTTGGTCAATTTTATCGACCTCTAAAAGCACTCTGGAGACTTCAAGTCGGGTAACTACACAAAATAGTATTTTCCGGTCTGGCATTGCCTTGCCTTTAGTGCCATAGCCTCCATCAGACCTAAATACGGTAACACCGCGTTCCAGTTTTGTTGCAATCATTTCCTTTATTATTTCAGCATCATCAGAAACAATCATCACACCTATATATTCTTCTATCCCATTAATGATAAAATCTACGGTTTTAGAGGCAGAAAAATACGTTAACATCGAATACATGGCGGTTTCTACACTTACTATTGCACCCGCAAGCACAAAAAGACAGACATTAAACATGGCAATAAAATCGCCTACAGTTAAACTAGATTTTCGGCTTACAGAAATGGCAAGTACTTCGGTACCATCAATTACAGCACCGCCACGAATTGAAAATCCTATTCCCGCCCCCAGAAAAAATCCTCCAAAAACAGCGATTAAAAGCTTGTCGTCAGTAATAGTGGGCAATTGAATTATATGCACCAATATCGCCAATGCAAAAATCGCCAAACTACTTTTAATGGCAAATGATACAGAAATTTGTTTGGCACCCAAGAGTATGAACGGTAAATTGACTAAAACAATTAAAATCGAAAGATTGATTCCTGTTAAGATTTGAAGCAATAAAGAAACGCCCATCGCACCGCCATCCAAAAAATTATTGGGAAATAAAAAACCTTTTAAACCTATACTGGCAAGGGTTACACCAATACAGATGAAAACAAAATCTCGCACGTTGCTTTTAAGGATAAGCTGTCTATTTAATCCGTATGTGCGTGGTTTAAAATACTTTATCATTTATTTATTTTTATTTATTATTAAATACATTCCATTTTACAGCGGTGATATGAAAAATATTTACTGCTTGTATTTAATTTTTTAAGGAATAAAACACCTATTAATTCTTTAATTTTCGTTTACATTTTTTTTCCGCTTACTATACTGGAGATAATTCCTTTATGTATTGTAAACTCTGCCCATAATACGCCTCCGATATGTAAAATGATAAATCCAATAAAATAATATATGGAGAGTACGTGAATTTCTTCCATCGATTTTTTGATTGCTGCGGATCCAAATTTCATTAATAGACCCGTAGTAAGTGATATCGCCACACATATATAAAAAAATAAATAAATCAAATTTTGAAACTTTTCTTTAAAAATTAATTCTCTTTTAAACGGATTCTGAAATTTCATTTCACCAAAAAATGGAAGTATAAATCTTAAACCAAATAATCCTGTTAAAGCATAACCTAAATATATATGCCAATCCCACATTGGCTGTCTAATTTTTTTTGCAAGTCCAATAAGCTGGTCTTGACTTAAAGTTTGATCGGTAGTATTCAGGTAGTTCTGGATAATCTCAGCCACATTGTATTTGTTCATCCAGGTTAACCTCAGAAAAATGGTAATTAACAATAAAATCATACACAAGGCAATCGACCAATGTATTATTCTATAAACTGTAGAATAATTTTTATTTTTCATTTTAAATAAGTTAAAGAAAGTAACTATTTAACCATCGATTTTAATTATCTACGGTTTTTAAATAAATTTACGCTGAATAATATGCCTTCAAAAGTAAGAAAAAATCATAAGAACTCATTAGATTTTATTTAGTTCATTCATAAAAATATGGATAAAATGATGCGTTTTTGATAATTATAAAAAATACTGCCGACTTAAATTATCAATAAAAAAACAAACCCCACTTAAATAGCTTTAAGTGAGGCTTGTTTTTATTTAGTTTTAAACGACTTTATTTAAAAAACAACTCTTGAAATTTCAACACCTACTGGAAAAGAATAATCGCCTTTATCCTCGGCGGTAATAAATACTTCTTTAACATCAAAAGGTGTAGATGTTTTTAATGTTGCAGTTTTTGCATTTTTATTAGCCAGCATCCCTGCATTTTTAGTACCATTATTTTCAGTTACAATCCACACACTATAATTTTTTTTAGTTGGGTCAACCCTGTCTGCACTCGCCAAATTTTTAGCGATTACTTCAATAACATAATTATTGTTTTTATCTTTTTTCTTATTAACTGTTATCTCTGCAGCTGGTGTAATACTTGATACTGGAAATTTTGCTGTTGTTGCACAAGATGTTAAAAAGGCCAAAATAGCCACAAAGAATACTTTTATTAGTGATTTCATAATATTTCAATTTTAACTCCATTCCTACTCTATCGGTTTTTCGGAAGCCACCCCATTTAAAATGTTTGGTCATTTTTTAATCATATTTATAAATGATATTAATGATGATATTTAAATATTTTAATCAAATTTAATTTTATCATCTTTGTCAATCTTAATTAAAGATTCATCAATTAGTAAATTATTATAAAACAAAAGCCCGCTACCTCTGTGCTTTCAACGCAAATTACATCATCATTTTTTTCTAAAAAACCTTTTAGTAACAAGCGTCTTTCTCTAGCACCTATATTGATTTAAGTTCTATATTAAAGGTAGGAATTAATTTCGAAAAATCGTTACGCAATTTTTGAAATTACTTATATTATTCCACAAAAATATTAAGATGATGGGCAGGTAAATTCTAGAAATATTAATTTTCAGCATAAAATTCAATTCTCCTTTAAATCAAATTTACCTTGAATAAAAAGTCAATATTTCAATTTTTTCTAGCCAAATAAAAAACGATTGTTTTTTAAATTTTTTTCAACCTTTCATTGACAATATTTGCCCACTTTTCAATAAGTTGAATTTCTTCGCCCAATCCAAAATTTTCTTCTGAATTATAAAAAGATAATGAGATATCTGGCTTTTTCTTATTCAAAAATGAAAATTGCAAGTCAAGTTTGTCTATTGATTTATAGGTATCATGCTTTCCGCCAGTGGTCTTGTCTGTTTTAATCACTTTGCACGATTTAATTTCTGCCAAATTTACCTGTTGTGCGATTTCTTTGTCGGCCGTCTTTCTAATAAAGAAAAGCTGATTTAGTGTTTCATCTAATCCAATGGCAAATTCTTCACTTATTTCTTGCATTGAAATTTTACAGTTGTGATTGTTTGCTATGGTTAAAATAGATTGTAATAATTGTTTCTCTTTCTTTTTTCTACCTTTAAGCATAAATATAAATGGTAGCATAAAAATGGCTATAAAAATAGCTCCAATGATTGTAGTTCCTAAATTCATTTTAAAATAGTTTTGATTTTGTAAAATAATTGAACAGGTTTTGTTGAAATACAATACCTGTAAAAAAACAATAGAATTACCGCTTAAAGGCAATTATATATTTAAAATGAGTGGTTTACCAAAAATAATGGAAGGGGAAAATAATATTGGCTTTCCCATACTTAATAAGAAAATTTCTTGCTGTAAAAATATATTGAGAAAATTCATTCGCAAAAAATAGTTCCCTGATTTTTAAAATGCCCGAAAACTCGTTTTTTGAATCTTTAATAATTGTTGGAAGTATATTGCTAAAATCGTTTCCTATACTTTCGGCTTGTGCAGCATTACTGAGCTGCTTTATTGAAACTGATAAATCTTTATCATCCTTTTCAATAGTTGATTTAGATGAAAAACCTGAGTTTTGGGAAATGGCGATGGCATTGCTTATTGTAAAACAATATAGCACGGCTATGGCTGTAATCCCTATGATTTTATACAGTTTTTTCACGGTGCTAATATAACATGTATTTCTATTTTTTGAATAATTTTTTTAAAATCACTTTCTTAAAATAATCTTAAGGTATTTGCGTGCCAAATGTTGCTAATGAGTCCATAAAACCTATAAATAAATCTATTGAAATTTCATCTGTTTATATTTTATTTTTAATTGGTACAGCTGCAGCCTACCTATGGGCAGGTTCGCCATTAATCATTCTGCTGTGTACCAAAATTTGTTATGGCTCGTTTCATCAAAGATAATTTAAGTCATTCCCTCTTATTTTCTTTGGATTGTAAACTTGAAAAATTATAAAATGTGCTATGATATTTTTTACAAAGCAGACTGCTACTTAATCTAAAAACAGTTTGTTTGCAGTTCATCCAATTGATAACAAAGGCAAAATGATATAAATCATTTAAATTAATAACTTTAGCCATTAATTTTGTGAAACATCGTTAAAAAAAACTGGATATTAATATAAATCAACGTACTATGGAATCGCTAGAAAAGGTTAAAAAAAGGGTATTTAAATTCGGAAATAAAAGTGCCGATGGAAATGCTGAAATGAAAAATCTACTGGGAGGCAAAGGGGCCAATCTTGCAGAAATGAGTTTAATCGGAATTCCTGTTCCACCTGGCTTTACCATTACCACAGAAGTTTGCACGGAGTATAATCTATTGGGAAAAGAAGCCGTTATAAACTTGATTCTTTCTGAAGTTGAAGAATCCATAGAAAATATTGAAATAATTATGGATGCCAAATTTGGCGATAAAGAAAACCCTTTATTGCTTTCTGTACGATCAGGTGCCCGGGCTTCCATGCCCGGAATGATGGATACGGTTCTAAATTTAGGTTTAAATGATGATGCTGTTATTGGAATCGCGAAAAAGTCTAATAATGAGCGTTTTGCTTGGGATTCCTACCGCCGTTTTATTCAAATGTATGGAGATGTTGTTTTGGGAATGAAACCAGAATCAAAAGAAGATATAGATCCTTTTGAAGAAATTATGGAGGATTTAAAAGAGAAAAGAGGTATTCAATTGGATACTGATTTTACAGTTCAGGATTTAAAAACCCTCGTAAAACAGTTTAAAGATGCCGTAAAAAAACGAACAGGCCACGATTTTCCAACAAATCCGTGGGATCAACTTTGGGGCGCTGTTATGGCCGTTTTTAATAGCTGGAATGGCAACAGAGCTATTTATTATAGAAAAATGCATGGATATCCAGATGATTGGGGAACTGCCGTAAGTGTACAGGCCATGGTTTATGGAAATATGGGCAACCAGTCTGGCACTGGCGTTTGTTTTACGCGCGATGCGGCAACAGGTGAAAATCAGTTTAATGGAGAATATCTAATCGACGCACAAGGTGAAGACGTGGTTTCTGGCGCAAGAACGCCACAACAAATTACCAAATTAGGTTCCATTCGTTGGGCAATTTTAGCTGAGGTTGATGAAGCCGACAGAGTCAAAAATTATCCATCCTTAGAAGAATTAATGCCCGAAATTTATGGGGAACTTAATGAATACCAACAAAAACTAGAAGACCATTACCGCGATATGCAGGATATGGAGTTTACCATTCAGGAAGGAAAACTTTGGATTCTGCAAACCAGAAACGGAAAACGGACAGGCGCTGCCATGGTGAAAATTGCTATGGATCTATTAAAAGAGGGACTAATTACCGAAAAAGAAACTCTTTTGCGTATAGAACCTAATAAATTAGATGAATTGTTACATCCTGTTTTTGACCCTAAAGCATTGAAAAAAGCTAAGGTAATTGCACAAGGCTTGCCCGCTTCCCCAGGCGCAGCCAGCGGCCAGTTGGTTTTCTTTGCAGATGAAGCCCGTAACTATAAAAATACGATTTTAGCACGAATTGAAACTTCTCCTGAAGATTTAGAAGGAATGAATATTGCAAATGGAATTTTAACTGCGCGTGGTGGTATGACTTCCCACGCGGCAGTTGTTGCCCGAGGAATGGGTAAATGTTGTATTTCAGGCGCAGGTGCTATAAAAATCGATTATAAATGTCGCACCATGGAAATCAATGGAAAAGTTTATCAAGAAGGTTCCTGGATTTCTTTAAACGGCTCAACTGGAAATATTTTTGAAGGAAATTTACCAACTGTTGAACCCGAATTAAGTGGAGAATTTGCTGAAATTATGGAACTGGCCGACAAATATGCAACCATGAAAGTGAGAACAAATGCCGATACGCCAAAAGATGCAGAAATTGCACGTAATTTTGGTGCACAGGGAATTGGATTAACCCGAACAGAGCATATGTTTTTTCATGAAGAACGCATTAAAGCCATGCGCGAAATGATAATTTCTGAAACTGAAGAAGGCAGAAAAACCGCTTTGGTAAAACTGCTTCCTATGCAACGTACCGATTTTGAAGGAATTTTTGAAGCCATGCAAGGATTACCGGTAACTATTCGCTTATTAGATCCACCTTTACATGAATTTGTGCCTCATGAGTTGGAGCAACAAGAAGAGTTGGCAAAAGAAATGAAAATTTCTGTGGAAACCATTAAAAACAAGGTGGCGGAATTAGAAGAATTCAATCCGATGTTAGGCCATAGAGGCTGTAGATTGGGAAATACTTATCCCGAAATTACCGAAATGCAAACAAGAGCCATTATTGAGGCTGCTTTAAATTTAAAAGCCAGAGGAGTTGTGGCCATTCCTGAAATTATGGTTCCTTTAATTGGAACGGTAAAAGAATATGTCGTGCAAGAAGATATTATTAGAGCTACCGTAAACAAGGTGTTTGAGGAAAAAAATGATACCATTTCGTATTTGGTGGGTACAATGATTGAAATCCCAAGAGCCGCTTTAACAGCCGACTTAATTGCGGAACGCGCCGAATTTTTCTCTTTTGGAACCAACGATTTGACCCAAATGACCTTTGGATATTCTCGCGATGATTCAGGGAAATTTTTACCGGTATATCTAAAAAAAGGGATTTTAACCGTTGATCCATTCGATGTTTTAGATCAGGAAGGTGTTGGACAATTGGTTATAATGGGAACAGTAAAAGGCAGAAGCACAAAACCAAACTTAAAAGTCGGTATTTGCGGTGAACATGGTGGCGAGCCAAGTTCTATCGCATTTTGCCACGAAACTGGTTTGGACTATGTTAGTTGCTCGCCGTTTAGAGTTCCAATTGCAAGAATTGCCGCTGCACAAGCTGCTATAAAAATGGGTAATGCTAAATGAGTTTAAGTTATTAGTTTGAGTTGTTGGTTTTCTTAAAGATTTCATTTTATAATTTGTAAACGATTCAACTTTTTTAATTTCTGACTTTTATTTGGGCGTTCCCTTGCAGGTCGCTCCATTGGCTATATCTTTTTTTGCATTCCATTTTAAAAAAAGGATAACGCCGCTGTAGCTAACGCATTAATTTGTGAGTAAATATTTTTGAAAGAACGGACAGCCTGCAAACTGTCCGTACTTTTAATTATACATATTTAATTTTTAATTGTCAATTGTTATTTATCTTCGCATTATGATTAATATTATAATTCTTGGCGGTGGAAATGTAGCCTATCATTTAACAAATGTATTGTTGAAAAATAATGCCGTTAATGTTGTTCAGATTTACAATAGAAGTCTTGATAAAATTAGCTGCTTTAAAAATAGCACATCAATTACAAACAATTTATCAGAATTAAAAGAAGCTGATATCTATATCCTTGCAGTTTCTGATAATGTTATTTCGGATCTTTCTTCAAGTTTAAATTTAAAAAACAAACTGGTGGTACATACTTCGGGAAGTGTGGCAATGGAAGAACTTAAATCCGATTCCAACAAAGGCGTTTTCTATTTGTTGCAAACTTTTTCCAAAGAAATAAAAGTTAATTTTTCTACCGTTCCAATTTGCATCGAAGCAGAAAATGAAGAAAATTTAATGCTGTTGGAAACTTTGGCAAAAGCAATTTCAAATAATTGTTACTTCATAAATTCCGTCCAACGTAAAAGTTTGCATGTCGCTGCCGTTTTTGTGAATAATTTCGTGAATCATTTGTATCAGATTGGAAATGAAATCTGTGAAGAAAATAATGTGCCTTTTGAAATATTGCTTCCATTAATACAGGAAACTTCAAATAAAATAACTACCTTATCACCTCTTAAAGCACAAACCGGACCCGCAAAAAGAAATGACACAAAAACCATTGAAAAACATAAAGCAATGCTAACTAAAAATCAGCAAGAAATTTATACATTGCTCACAAAATCTATTTATAATACCTATGGAGAAAAGCTATAAAGAAATAATGCCCCAAATCACCACCTTTATTTTTGATGTTGATGGTGTACTGACAAATGGAAATGTAAGAGTTAGTGAAACCGGAGAATTGCTTCGTGAAATGAATATTAAAGACGGATATGCACTAAAAACTGCGTTAAAAGCCGGATATCGTGTTTGTATTATTTCTGGAGGAACCAATGAAGGAGTCCGTGCAAGATTTATAGCATTGGGCATTACCGATATTTATTTGGGAACCTACCATAAAACAGAACAATTTGAAGAATATATAGCACTTTATGGCATTAAACCCGAAGAAGTTTTATATATGGGTGATGACATTCCAGATTATCAATTGATGAAATTGGTTGGATTGCCTTGTTGCCCAAAAGATGCTGTTCCTGAAATTCAGCAAATTTCCAGCTATATTTCGCAAAAAAAAGGCGGAAAGGGCTGTGTTCGTGATGTGATTGAACAGGTTTTAAAAGTTCAGGGAAAATGGGATTTTCAATTTAACGCTAAATTATTTTAATTATTAATTATACTATTATGAAAAAAAATGTATTACTCATTGTTATTTTACTCTTTTCAATTACTAGCAACGCTCAATCTATTATAGGAAATTGGAAAACCATTGATGATGAAACTGGAAAAGAAAAATCAATTGTTGAAATTTATCAAGTAGACGGAAAGATTTACGCTAAAATTGATAGATTATTGGAAAAAGGCGAAGAAAATAAAGTTTGTGAAAACTGTAAAGGCGCCAATAAAAATAAACCTCTTAAAGGGATGATGATTATTAATGGCCTAACTAAAGATGGTGACGAATGGAATGACGCAAAAATACTTGACCCAAAAACAGGAAAAGAATACAAATGTTATATCACATTAGAAGAACCTAATAAACTAAAAGTGCGTGGTTATTTAGGTTTTGCCTTATTGGGAAGAACACAATATTGGCATCGGGTTGTTGAGAAGAAAGGTTAATTTCGTTTCGTCAACATAGGCACGAATTTAAATTTACCTAATTCGTGCTTTTCAAAATCCTTTTCACTGGTTCGAACAAATAAGGTCATTATTTGTTCTGTATCGCCTATGGGGATCACCAACCTTCCTCCTACTTTTAACTGACTTAGTAAGGCATTGGGAACAAAAGGCGCGCCAGCTGTTACTATAATTCCATCAAAAGGAGCATTTTCCGCCAATCCTTGGTACCCATCTCCAAAAATTATCTTTTTTGGTTTATAACCAAGTTTTGGTAAAAATAATTTAGTTTTTTTAAACAATTCCTTCTGGCGTTCGATCGTGTACACTTTTGCGCCCATTTCCAATAAAACAGCTGTTTGATAGCCCGATCCTGTACCAATTTCTAAAATTTGATGATGTTCTTTAACCTGAAGCAATTCAGTTTGAAAAGCAACCGTATAAGGTTGGGAAATGGTTTGGTCCGAACCAATGGGAAAAGCTTTATCCTGATAAGCAAAATCGGTAAAACTAGAATCCATAAACAAGTGCCGGGGAACATTTCCCAGCGCTGTCAACACATTTTTGTCTATTATCCCTTTCTGTGCAATTATTTTTACCAACTGATTTCTAAGCCCTTTATGCTTGTGTGTGTCCTTCACTATTCCCTAAAATTTGAGTGCCTAAAATAGCAATAAATGCCCAAAGATTGTTACTTTTACCTATATAAAAATTAACTACTTTAATTATGCTGAAAGCAGGAGTATTAGGTGCAGGACATCTTGGCAAAATTCATTTAAAATTAATAAATCAGTCAGATAAATACGAATTGGTAGGTTTTTTTGACCCTATCAAAGAAAACGCAAAAAAAGTTGAAGAAAAATTTGGTTACAAATCATTTAATTCAATACAAGAATTAATCGATGCCGTTGACGTTGTTGATATTGTAACACCAACACTTTCACATTTTGATTGTGCAAAAGAAGCTATAGAAAAAGGGAAACATGTTTTTATTGAAAAACCAATCACCAAAACTGTTGAAGAAGCTGAAATCCTTATTGAACTTCTGAAAAAACACAATGTAAAAGGACAAGTGGGGCACGTAGAACGCTTTAACCCAGCTTTTACCGCAGTGAAAGACGCCATCCACAATCCGATGTTTATTGAAACACATCGATTGGCTGAATTTAATCCGAGAGGGACAGATGTTCCCGTCGTGTTGGATTTAATGATTCACGACATCGACATTATTTTGAGTGTGGTGAAATCAAAAGTGAAAAGTGTACATGCCAGTGGCGTTTCTATTTTAAGTGAAACTCCCGACATTGCGAATGCACGAATTGAATTTGAAAACGGCTGTGTAGCCAATTTAACCGCAAGCAGAATTTCTTTGAAAAATATGCGCAAAACGCGCTTTTTTCAACGCGATGCCTATATTGCGGTAGATTTCTTTGAAAAAGCCACAGAAGTCGTAAGAATGAAAGATGCGCCTGAAAATCCGGGCGATTTCGATATGATTTTACAAAATGCCGAAGGTTTAAAAAAACAAATCTATTTCGAAAATCCAAAAATCGCAGTCAACAACGCTATTTTAGATGAACTGGAAACTTTTGCCGACGCCATAAATAACAACACAACGCCCATTGTAACTCTGGAACAAGGTACCGAAGCGCTTCGGGTTGCGCAAATGATTATTAACGATTTTTGATATGAATATTTACCAAGTTGATGCTTTTACCAACCAGGTTTTCAAAGGAAATCCCGCTGCCGTTTGTCCGTTGGAAAAATGGATTTCAGCAGATTTAATGCAATCCATTGCAGAAGAAAACAACTTGTCAGAAACCGTTTTCTTTGTAAAAAATGAAAATTCAATTGATATTAAATGGTTTACGCCAACCTGCGAAGTAGATTTATGCGGTCATGCAACCTTGGCTGCGGCACATATCATTTTCAGCGAATTAAATTACAAAGAAAAACAAATCACCTTCAATTCAAAAAGCGGCAAACTTACTGTTACAAAAACAGCTGATTGGTACACTTTAAATTTTCCTTCAGAAGAAGTTTCAGCAATAGAAACACCTGAACTATTAAAAAAAGCGTTAAATATTACGGTATTGAAATGCTTTGAAGGAAAAGGTAAATTGCTGGTTGAATTGGAGAACGAAACTGCTCTTAAAAATTTGTCACCGAATTTCAACCTGTTGGCTCAATTAAAATCAAATGATATTATTGTTACTTCAAAAGGTGATAAAGTAGATTTTGTTTCTCGCGTTTTTGCACCAAATTTAGGCATTAATGAAGACCCTGTAACAGGCTCAGCACATACCTTGCTTATTCCGTATTGGGTAAAAAAGCTACATAAAACCAAATTAGAAGCTGTTCAAGTTTCAAAAAGAACCGGATATTTGAAATGCGAATATTTAAATGACCGCGTTGAAATGAGCGGACAAGCCGTTACCTATTTAAAAGGACAATTAATTATATAAACTCATCCTGCATTGGCGGGACAAATAAAATCTGTATAAACAAATAAAATTTAAAATGAAAAATATAGCTGTTATTGGCGCCGGAACTATGGGAAATGGAATTGCCCATGTTTTTGCCCAAAATAATTACAAGGTACATTTAATTGATATTTCACAAGAAGCTTTAGATCGCGGATTGTCAACCATTGTTAAAAATTTAGATCGCTTAGTTGCGAAGGAATTGATTTCCGTAGAAATTAAAACACAAACTCTTGCCAATATCACAACTTTTACCTCTATTGCTCTCGGCGTTAAAAATGTTGATTTGGTAGTAGAAGCCGCAACCGAAAATGTAGATTTAAAATTAAAAATATTCAAACAAATTGACGAAGAAGCGCCAGAAAATACTATTTTGGCTTCAAATACTTCATCCATTTCAATCACAAAAATTGCATCGGTAACCAAACGACCAGAAAAAGTGATAGGAATGCACTTTATGAATCCGGTGCCCATTATGAAATTGGTTGAAATTATTAGGGGCTACAATACTTCTGATGAAGTGACCAAAACTATTATGGAGCTTTCCGTAAGTTTACAAAAAAAACCTGTTGAAGTCAACGATTATCCCGGATTTGTGGCCAACCGAATTTTAATGCCGATGCTAAATGAAGCCATTGAAACGTTGTACAATGGCGTTGCGGGCGTTTATGAAATTGACACGGTAATGAAATTGGGAATGGCGCATCCAATGGGTCCATTACAATTGGCTGATTTTATTGGGTTGGACGTTTGTTTGTCCATTTTAGACGTAATGTATAACGGATTCAAAAATCCGAAGTACGCTCCTTGTCCGCTTTTGGTGAATATGGTACAGGCCGGAAAATTGGGAATAAAATCAGGTGAAGGTTTTTACGATTATTCCGAATCTAAGAAAGCAGAAAAAATCGCCAAACAATTTCAATAAAAATTTTAGAGATATTTTTTCTGAAATGAACATAAAAAAAGCCGCTAAATGCGGCTTTTTTATTGATTATATTCTTTTTCTTCTTTTCGGATTTTGGTCTGATCCAAAAGTACTTTTGCTTATTGTTCCTGGAGCGCCCGGACGTTTTCTTCCAAATCCGCTAAAATCACTTTTAGGTTTTCTATCGCCGTCACCTGATCTTTTTCTTGGACCTCTGCTTCTGTCTCCTCCACGAAAGCCTCCGCCACTTCTTGATTGACCTGTACGTTGTTTGGTGGTAATTTCAACATTCACGCTTCTTCCTTCAAAATCAACATCATTTCCTTCAAAAGCACTCATAGTTTCTTTTTCATAGGTTTTATCCAATTCAAAGAAAGAAAAAGTGTCTAAAATTTCAATCTGTCCAATTTCAATATTTTTAGCAATTCTTTGGTCATTAATCAATCCGATTAATCTTGCCGGATTTAATTTGTCTTTTCTACCAATATTGATAAAGAAACGTGTCATATTTTCATCATCTCTACGCTTATTTCCTCTATCGGAATTTCTGTCAACACCTCTCATATGCTCGCTGTCATTTAAATCAGGTGCATTTTGATAGTAGGTTAAAAATGTATTGAATTCAATGGAAACAAATTTTTTGATCAATTCTTCACGGTCTAAATCCTTTAATTTCTCATAAATTGAAGGTAAAAAATCGCTTATTTCAGTCTCATTCACTTTAATATCCTGAACCTTATCAATCAATTTTAACAATTGATTTTGGCAAATTTCTTTTCCAGTAGGAATTGGCGTGCTTATAAATTTTTTGCCAATCAATCTTTCAATTGGGTGCAATTTACTTTTTTCTCTTGAGGTAACAATTGCTATAGAGATTCCTTCTTTTCCCGCACGACCAGTTCTTCCGCTACGGTGTGTATAGGATTCAATTTGGTCTGGCAACTTGTGATTGATAACATGTGTTAAATCTGTTACATCCAATCCCCTTGCGGCAACATCAGTGGCAACCAATATTTGCAGCGTTTTATTACGGAATTTTTCCATCACACTGTCTCTTTGTGCTTGTGATAAATCTCCGTGAAGCGCATCAACATTGTAACCGTCACTAATTAGTTTATCGGCAATTTCTTGAGTTTCTCTTCTTGTTCTACAAAAAATGATACTGTAAATATCTGGATTCACATCCGCAATTCTTTTTAAAGCTGCGTACCTGTTTCTTTCTGAAACCACATAATATTGATGTGAAACTTGGTCAGTTCCCTTATTTTTTTCTCCTGCACTAATTTCAAGTGGATTTTTTAAGTAGGCTTTTGCGATACCTTCAACTTCTTTTGGAAATGTTGCAGAAAACAATAAAGTTTGCTTTTCTTTTGGCATCACGGCCAAAATTTTATCCAATTCATCTTTAAAACCCATATTCAACATCTCATCAGCCTCATCTAAAATAAGCCATTTGAGATTTGAAAGTTTTAATTGTTTTCTGTTGATTAAATCAACCGTTCTTCCTGGAGTTCCAACAATAATTTGAACACCTTTATTTAGTTTTCTAACTTGGTCTTCAATGCTGGCACCACCATAAACAGCAAGTGTTTTAACACCTTTCAAATGTTTTGAAAAATCGGTGATATTATTGGCAATTTGCAAAGCCAATTCACGCGTTGGCGATAAAATAATTGCTTGTGTATCACCGCTATTAGCGTCAATTTGTTCCAAAATCGGCAAACTGAAAGCTGCGGTTTTTCCTGTGCCTGTTTGCGCAAATGCTTTTAAATCCTGTTTGGAAGATAATACTTGAGGGATTGCTTTTTCCTGAATTTCAGTTGGGTTTTCATACCCTAAATCAGTCAATGCTTGTAAAATTTGGCTGTTAAGCCCTAGTTCTTTAAATGTCGACATTTCTGTAAATATTATGACCTACAGATGCCCATCTATAAATCGGTTAAAATCGGGTGCAAAAGTACAATTTAAATGCATACAAATTACATTAATAAAATTTATTTTAATTTATTTAACGTTAAGGTTATTTTCTGATTGTTAGTAAAAGCTGTTTTGAAATAGGACTTAAGTGTTCCCAACAAGCTGGCAGGTTGCGCTATCTACGCTATCTTTTTTATAATACAATTTATTAGAAAAGGATAAAATTTATTCTGAGTACAGCTGAAGGCTTTCAATCGCCAAATCAAATAAATAACGATCTAAAATTCATCAATTGTTTAATACCAGATTCATTAATTCCGAATCTAACTTTTTGGAATCCAGCTTAATAAAACCATTCCTTACAATTCCCTTATCGTCAATTATAATAGTACGCGGATAGTTGCTGCTTAAATAATTATGCGCATAACTATCTTTTGACAACGTGAATTGCTTATTGATATCCATTAATTTTAAGTAAGTATCAGTCGTTAAATTTTGTGGTAAATTTTGCATATTAATACCAATGAACAGCAAGTCGGGATACTTTTTCTCTAAGTAATTTATCCGGTTTGCTAAATAATCGGTAGAAATATACGCTGTTGACCAAAAATAAATCACCGCATTTTTATCTTTAATAACTTCATTTATTGTTAAAGGAGCATTGTTATAGGAAATAACATCAAAATTATGAAGTGGCTCCTCATTTGGGATTTTAGTACAGTCCTTTACTAAATTGCTAACCTGTTCAACATATTCTTTATTGGTGCAATATGTTAAAAATACATTTAATGCTTCTTCATTGACCTGGCAAATCGATTCGCTATTTAGCAAATCACTCACTATAATTCTTTTCAGCAGGGTGTTTTTGAAATCTTTTGCTTTAACATGTTCGTTAATGGCATTTAATATGTTTATGGTAATATCATTTTTGGTACTGTCCTTTTCTTTAAGCTGATAGCTGATATTATACAAATAACTAACCACATAGTTTTGATAGGGATAAAATGAAACCAAATCCTCTTCATTTAAACTTATTTTTTGTCGGTAAGCATAAAATTTATCTGAAACTTCTGGAAACTCTTCAAGGTTATAAAAACCTTTTTGGTAATAAGTATATGCTTCTTTTAACCTGTATAAAGGAAATTGAATGGCTGTATTTGTTAATTTTTTGAATCCTCTTGAAACAGAAACTTCATTTTGAAAAAACTCATGATAAATGGCAAATCTTTCTTTAGAAATTGAATCAATTTTATCCTGAAAATCATTTTCACTCAAATTAAAATTGCGATACATCATTCTTTCCTCCTTTTCATTTTGTAAAAACAGGGTGATTAAAAGTTCATTTTTAGCACTTCCTTTCCCGCTAAAAACTATTGAATGATCAAAATCCCAGGTATTTAACCGCACCAAAATACTATCTGATGGTTCAAGATAAACATATTGAAATTCATTTCCGTGCTTAAACGTATACAAACCTTCCTGAAGTGAAGGAATTCCCTTCAAAAACCGATTGTTTTTATCAAGCAGAATTGTATCCAAAACTTTTTCGTTTTTTAAAAACAATACAAAATCTGATTTGGGATTGATTATTTGTCCGCCAAAATAAGTAATGACATTTTCGTTGTTTTGTTCACAACCAAAAGTTAAAAATACTAATATGCCATAGATAATGTATTTCATCTGTTTAATTTTTATTTTTTTGTTGGTACAGATGCAGCCATTAATCATTCTGCTGTGTATCAAAATTTGTTATGGCTCGTTTCATATATTGATATTTTTTCTTTTATATTGGTCACACCCGCCTGCCGAGCAGGTGAAAATCGCTTAGCATTATTCGTGTTTATGTCGAATACTCGCTAAATTCATTTCATAAAAGTATTTGAAACAAAAATACATACATCTATTTGGTCAGCTTGTTAATGAGGTGTTAAATGTGGCGGAAAATCTTTTTAAACCCAAAAATTAACTTTTAGTTTGCTCCTTTATTGTTAATCTATTTCAGTACTTTTGCAAAAAATTTAAAAACTTAATTTATAATGCTTTCAGTATCAAATTTATCTGTTCAATTCGGCAAACGAGTTTTATTCGATGATGTAAACACAAAGTTTACGGTTGGTAATTGCTACGGGATTATTGGCGCCAACGGTTCAGGAAAATCAACATTTTTAAAAATAATTTCAGGCAAAATTGACCCAACGGCCGGACAAGTAACTTTAGACAAAGGTAAAAGGATGTCTGTGCTTTCCCAAGATCACTTTGCCTTTGATGAATATCAAGTGTTAGATACTGTGATGATGGGCAATAAAAGATTATATAACCTTAAAAAAGAGCTGGATGCCATTTATGCAAAAGAAGATTTTTCTGAAGAGGACGGCATTAAAGCAGGTGAATTGGGTGGAGATTTTGAAGAAATGGGCGGATGGAATGCTGAAAGTAGTGCAGCATCTTTATTGTCATCTTTGGGAATTAAAGAAGATTTACATTATTCCTTAATGGGTGATATAGACGGTAAAACAAAATTACGTATTTTATTGGCGCAAGCTTTGTTTGACAATCCGGATGTATTAATTATGGATGAGCCTACCAACGACTTAGATTTTGAAACCATTGGTTGGTTGGAAAACTTTTTAGCAAATTATGACAATACAGTTATTGTTGTTTCGCATGACCGTCACTTTTTAGATGCTGTATGTACCCATATTTCAGATATAGATTTCGGAAAAATTAACCATTACTCCGGAAACTACTCTTTTTGGTATGAATCAAGCCAGTTGGCGGCTAGACAAAGAGCCCAGCAAAGTAAAAAAGCCGAAGACAAAAAGAAAGAATTAGAAGAATTTATTCGTCGTTTTTCTGCCAACGTTGCAAAGTCTAAACAAGCAACCAGCCGTAAAAAAATGATTGAAAAATTAAATGTTGATGAAATAAAACCTTCAAGCAGAAGATATCCCGCCATTATTTTCGAATTTGAAAGAGAAGCTGGAGATCAAATATTAAACGTAGAGCATTTATCAAAATCAGCTGATGATGGGGTGTTGTTTAACGATATTAGCTTTATTTTAAATAAAGGAGATAAAGTTGCTTTAATTTCAAGAAATTCAAGAGCTGTTACCGCTTTTTATGAAATTTTATATGGAAGAGAAAAAGCCGATAAAGGAAAATTTCAGTGGGGCGTTACTACAAATCAATCTTATTTGCCTTTGGATAATTCTGAATTTTTTACAAATCCAAAATTAAATTTGGTAGATTGGCTGCGTCAGTATGCTAAAACGGAAGAAGAAAGAGAAGAAGTTTATTTAAGAGGATTTTTAGGGAAAATGATATTTAGCGGCGAAGAAGCTTTAAAACAATGCAATGTTCTTTCGGGTGGCGAAAAAGTGAGATGTATGTTATCAAGAATGATGATGGTGCGCGCAAATGTGTTAATGCTGGATGAACCAACAAACCATTTGGATTTAGAGTCTATTCAAGCCTTTAACAATTCCTTAAAAAACTTTAAAGAAACGGTTATATTCACAACCCATGACCATGAATTTGCACAAACGGTTGCCAATAGAATTATTGAAATTACACCAAAAGGAATTATAGACAGGTATTCAACATTTGATGAGTATTTGGATGACCCTAAAATTAAGGAATTAAGAGACCAAATGTATTCTTAATAAATCTTACCCCCCCTTTCCGTCCCGATAGATCGGGATAAAAGGGGGGGGATGATTTGAAATTATATAATACTTATAACAAAAAACTTTTAATATTTAACTTCTAATTAGCTTTCTTTTTTTCTTTTGAAAATATTTTTAAAGAATGATTTAGATACATTTCTGTCACCTCCATAACCATTGGCATATTTCCCATAGCCATAACCATAGCCATAACCATTCCCATAGCCACCATAACGCAATTTCATGGTGAAATCGTTCAAAACCATACTGATATTAGTAATTTCTTCTTTATTATATTTTTCGTTAATCATTTTAAGCATTCCTTTTTGCGAATAGTTTTGTCTAACAATATAAAGCGTAGAATCTACATATTTCAGCAATTCAACTGCGTCACTTACCAATCCCATTGGCGGGGTGTCTAAAATAATATAATCGTAGGTTTCTTTTAAGTTGCTTAGCATTTCTTCTGTTGCCGAGCTAATCAATAATTCTGATGGATTTGGAGGTACTGGTCCGGCAACAATGACATCTAAATTGGGTATCTTGGTTTTTTGGATAATTACCTCAATATTTTCTTCTCCAATTAAATAATTTACGACTCCTTTTTCGTTAGAAACTTCAAAATTTTCAAATATTTTAGGTTTGCGCAAATCCATTCCAACCAAAATTGTTTTTTTGCCTCCCAACGCAAAAACCGTGGCCATATTTATTGAAATAAATGTTTTACCCTCCCCACTTACGGATGAAGTCACAAGAATGGTTTTACATTTATCTTTGGTGCTTCTAGTAAATAAAAACTGAATGTTTGAACGCAAGGCCCTAAATGATTCGGCTATTCCCGATTTTGGTTTCTCAAATACCGCCAAATTGTTATCAGCTCCATTGTTCCCTACGACCCCTAAAACGGGTATTGGCGAAATTTTCTCAATATCTTCCGTTGTGTGAATTCGGCTATCCAAAATTTCTTTTGCAATAATCAGAAATAGTGGTAAAATGGTTCCTAAAAGCAAGGCCACCATATAATTAAATTCTGTTCTTGGTAAGATAGATTCTTGTCCGGTATCTTTTGCCGTATCCAACACTGAAATATCTGAAACCGTTGAAGCAATAGCAATATCTGCTTCATAACGTTTCTGCATCAAGAAAACATAATTAGATTCAGTTAAGCTATATTTTCGTTGAAAATTCAATAATTTCTGCTCTTTACTCGGAAGTTTATTAAGTTCATAATTATAATTACTCAAACGATTTTTGCTATTATTTAGGGTGATTTTAGTTTCCTTTTTTAAGGAGGAAAGATTTTCAAGCAATACGCTTCTTGTTGTTTCAACTTCTTGTTCCACCGATTTTAATGAAGGATGATTTGCTGTAACTTCTTTTGATAATTTTTCTTTTCTAATGGAAAGCTCTGTTAATTTCCCCACCATGCCAGCAATGGAACCATCCTCTATATTAATGATTGCTGGTGCAGGAATATTGGTAAAATCCGTATGTGTTTTTATATAATTTTCCAAATTATTAAAATACGCAATCCTGTCTCCCAATTGCTCTTGCAGTTTATCCAAGCTTAGTGTTTGTGAAAAAATTTCGCCGCCTTCAGCTGATAGTTGGTAAATTTCATTTTCTTGCTTAAACCTCCCTATATTGTCTTCAATCAATTTTAAACTATCTGAAGTATTTCTAAACTGGGCATCAATAAATTCCTTTGTGCTTCTGGCATAATTGGTTTTTTGTTCCAATTCCAATTCAGATAAAACAATAACGGTTTCATTTAAATAATCAACAAGCCTGTTTTTATTTGGACCCGACAGGCTCAATTCGATTAAAGAAGTGCCTGAAAGTCCGGCCGCCCTAACATTTTGATATTCGCTGGCTACTTGGTTAATCGACCGAAGCCGAATATAAAAAGATTGCCCCTTTAAATTTTTTGCATCATTTTTTGTTTCTATCTGGGCCTTTAAAAACGGTAAATTTATGTATTCATCGACCAAAAACACTTTTGAAAAAGGTTTTTTATCGCCTTCAAAATCAATTTGAGTTTCATCTTTGTAATTGTTCAATATATATGTTTCCTTATCGTTAAAATCAACCGACAGTTGAAAACGATCATTACCTATAAAGTCAATTTTTATTAAAGTGTTTAGCAATTGATATTGGTTTGGCTGCAATTTTAGCTTAAAAGGCGTTTCACCATAAACATCTTCCCTCCTAAAACGGCCATCTTCTAAATAATCAATATAAAAATGAATTCTTTTAATTACTTTTTCATTGTGCGATCTGGAAGTTAAGGCTTTCCTTATGGATTCAACTTTATCACTAACGCCACCCCAGTTAAATGCAATGTTGGTACCCGATGAAAAAAGCGGATTTTGTTTTTCGTTTACAGCAATGGTTGTTTTTAAACCATAAATCCGCTGGGTGGAAATATTAATATAATAAGCAATTACAAACGCAATGGCAATTGTTGCAACAAACCATTTCCAATTGGCCAAAATTCTAAATAAATAATCTTTAATATTGGAGATTTGCTCACTTGGATTTTCAATAAATTTGAATTTATTATCCATAAAATATTATATATTTTTAACTAATAAAACAGAGGTTACTATAAAAGACAATACCGAAACAACTGTTGTAAATGCTTGTAAACCGGTAGTTCCAATTCCCCATGATTTTTGTTTTAAGGGTGCCACATAAATAATATCATTGGGTTGGATGTAGAAATTTTCCGATTCAAATATGGAAATTTCATTCATGTTTATTTTGTATTTTTTAACTCCATCAAGCGATTTTCTAATAATTAATACATTCTCACGGTCTCCATAAATAGAAATTTGTCCTGAATTGGCAATAGCATCAATAATGGAAACCTGATTTTGGGCCAAGTTTTTTGTTCCAGGCGATCCTACTTCACCTGTGACAATAAAATTAATACCACCCAATTTTACCGTAACAAAAACATTTTCTGGATTCTTAAAAAACTTACCCAATTCAACTTCCAGTTTTTCCCTAGTTTCTTTTTCTGTATAGCCCAAAACATTCACTTCACCTATATAAGGAATTCTTATATTCCCATGACTATCAACGGAATATCCGCTAAAATAAAGTTCGCCAGTACCAACACCGCCCGAAGCACTATTTTTAAAGAGCGTCACAAGTTCTTGATTTTCTGCTTTAATATCGATATATAAAATATCATTTACCTGTAAACGATACGGCTCATTATTTAATTTGGTAATTTCCGATTTACTGATCGGCTCACCTTGAAAAGAGGTCACTTTCTTCGTTGATATGCAGGACGATAGCAGACTTAAAACTGCCGCAAATAAAAAAAAATTCTTCATAAAAATTTCATCAGTCTAGGACAAATATAATTTTAAATAGCTTATTAAAATAATTTTTCAACTATTTTCGCATTAAAATTGACTTGTCATGAATTGGTTTAAAATTAGGTCGTTTATTGCTTTTTTACTGGCATCAACAAATAAACACGGCGTACACTCCCCTTTTGTTTACGATTTAACGACTAAATGTTTTAATGGCTCTATCAATCCAGTCAAAATGAAAGCATTTTCCAAAATTCAAAAGTCCTTATACTCAAATAAAAACAGCATCATAATTACCGATTATGGCAAAGGTTCTTCGGTTTTTAAAAGCAACGAACGAAAAGTGTATGATATTGCAAAAATAGCAGGAATAAGCAAAAATAAATCAGCACTTTTACTTCGGATGCTTGACTATTTCAATCCCAAAAATATACTTGAAATAGGAACTTCAGCAGGATTAGGAACATCCGTTTTGAGTATCGGAAATCCTGAAGCTGAAATTCTTACACTTGAAGGTTGTGAAAATACGGCGCAAATTGCAAAAGAATTGTTCAAAGCTAATCAGTTAAACAACATTCAGCTGATTGTAGGGAACTTTAATGAAACACTTTCGGCTACTTTAGCTGATAAACAATATGATTTAATTTATTTTGATGGCAATCATCAAAAAGAACCAACGCTCAAATACTTTAATGAATGCCTAAAAACTGTCCATAATAATTCGATTTTTATTTTTGATGATATTAATTGGTCGCCAGATATGCAATTGGCTTGGGAAGAAATAAAAAATCACCCAAAGGTCACCGTCACCATCAACACTTTTTTTTGGGGAATCGTATTTTTTAGAAAAGAACAAAAAAAACAGCATTTCACAATCAGGGTTTATTAAACTAACATAAAAATTAGTTAATTTGCAGAATAAATCGAGCATAACAAATTTTGACACGCAAGGGAATGATTAATAGCAAATTTACCTGCCGATAAGCAGGCAGCAGCTATTACCTCTAAAAAATAAAAATTATACAAATGAAAATTTATACAAAAACCGGAGATAAAGGCAAAACTTCTCTATTTGGAGGAACGAGGGTGCCAAAATATCATTTAAGGATAGAAGCCTATGGCACTATAGATGAATTAAATTCGTATATCGGATTGATTCGTGACCAAAAAATTGACCAACACACCACGAAAATTCTACTAAAAATTCAAAATGAATTGTTCACTTTGGGATCCATGTTAGCTACACCACCAGAAAAGGAAATCCTAAAAAGCGGAAAAGAACGCTTAAATATCAATAAAGTAAGTGAGGAATCTGTTTCGCTTTTGGAAAATGAAATTGACCTGATGAACGAATCTTTACCGCCGATGACACATTTTATTTTACCGGGCGGACATACCACGGTGTCATTCTGTCATATTGCACGTTGCGTTTGCAGAAGAGCCGAGCGAATTACTACACAATTAAGTGACGAAAGCGCTATAAATCCACAGATTTTGATGTATTTAAACCGACTTTCCGACTATCTTTTTATGCTGGCACGGAAGTTGACAATTGACAATAAGGCCGAAGAAATTGCTTGGATTCCTGAGAAAGTAAATTAAGTTCATTTTTATTTTGAAATAAAAGGAGAAATAGCTTGCCTAGTTAAGTAAAAAAATTATTTTTGCAAAAATTTAATACGAGAAAGTTATGTATTGGACATTAGAATTAGCATCTTATTTAGCAGATGCGCCTTGGCCTGCAACAAAGGACGAATTGATTGACTATGCGATTAGGACCGGAGCACCTTTAGAAGTTGTAGAAAATCTTCAAGAAATTGAGGATGAGGAAGAAAATTTTGAATCTATCATCGAAATTTGGCCAGATTACCCTTCAGAAGAAGATTATCTTTGGAACGAAGATGAATATTAAGAAATAAACGATCTAAAAAAGTCTCTAGCGAGACTTTTTTTTTGCTTTATCAATTATAATTTAAGACAGAATTAAAACAATTTAATTATAAAAAAATTAACTTTACCACCTATTAAATAACAATTTAAATTACTGTAATTTTACATGTAATTACTAAAAAATTTGACACCTATATTATGAGTATCATAAATTCAGTCCTTAAAATTTTTGTTGGAGATAAAAATAAAAGAGATTTGGCCTTACTACAGCCAATTGTTGCTAAAGTGAATGCTTTTGAAAAGGAAATTGCAAACCTGACAAACGACCAATTAAGAGAAAAGACAACCTTCTTTAAGCAAAAAATAACAGATGACACCAGCGAATTTACTTCAAAAATTAATAAATTAAAAGAAGAGGTAATAGATGCAAACATCGACAGAAAAGAAGAGATTTATGGTGAAATTGATAAATTGGAAGACGATTTATATCAGGCGTCAGAAAAAACTTTAAATGAAATTATGCCAGAAGCTTTCGCAGTTGTTAAAGAAACTGCCAAGCGCTTTACACAAAATAAATTTCTTACCGTTACGGCAACGCCATTTGATCGTGAGCTTTCGGCAACAAAAGATAATATTGCACTTGAAAATGACAAAGCCATCTGGGCAAATAAATGGGATGCCCAAGGAAAGGAAGTAACCTGGGACATGATTCACTATGATGTGCAACTTATCGGTGGATCTGTATTGCATCAAGGTAAAATTGCCGAAATGATGACAGGGGAAGGAAAAACATTGGTTTCCACATTGCCTGTTTATTTAAATGCACTTACCGGAAAAGGCGTGCATTTGGTAACCGTAAATGATTATTTGGCAAAACGTGATGCGGCATGGATGGGGCCAATTTTTGAATTCCACGGATTGCGCGTGGATTGTATAGACCATCACGAACCCAATTCAGATGCACGAAGAAAAGCCTATAATGCCGATATTACTTACGGAACAAATAACGAATTTGGCTTCGATTATTTGCGCGATAATATGGCACATTCACCCAACGATTTGGTGCAACGTCCGCCAAATTTTGCCATTGTGGATGAGGTCGATTCTGTTTTAATTGATGATGCCCGTACTCCTTTAATTATTTCTGGCGCAACTGCAAATGCCGATCGTCACGAATTTAACGAGCTAAAACCTAGTGTTGACAGAATTGTTACCATCCAAAGAAATTATTTAACAGCTGTTTTAGCAGAAGCGAAAAAATTAATTAGTGAAGGCGACACCAAAGAAGGCGGATTTTTATTGCTTCGTGTTTTTAGAGGATTGCCAAAAAGTAAAGCCTTAATTAAATTTTTAAGTCAGGAAGGCAACAAACAACTCTTGCAGAAAACGGAAAACCATTATATGCAGGATAACAATCGTGAAATGCCAAAAATTGACGAAGAGTTGTATTTTGTGATTGATGAGAAAAACAATTCAATCGAGTTAACTGACAAAGGAATTACCTTCTTATCGGGTGATGATGGTGATGAAAATTTCTTTATTTTACCTGATTTAAGCACAGAAATTGCACATCTTGAAAATGAAAACAATTCTCCTGAAATATTGACCGCTAAAAAAGAAGAACTGTATCGAGATTTCAGTATAAAAAGTGAGCGAATCCACACCATGAATCAATTGCTTAAAGCATACACTTTATTTGAAAAAGATATTGAGTATGTGATTATGGAAGACAAAATTAAAATTGTTGATGAACAAACTGGCCGTATTATGGAAGGGCGTCGTTATTCCGACGGATTACATCAAGCCATTGAAGCAAAAGAAAATGTAAAAATTGAGGCTGCCACACAAACGTACGCTACCGTAACACTTCAAAATTATTTCAGAATGTACCGCAAATTGGCTGGTATGACTGGAACGGCTGTTACAGAAGCAGGTGAATTTTGGGAAATTTATAAATTGGACGTTATTGAAATTCCAACCAACAGACCTTTGGTTCGTGATGACCGTGATGATTTGGTTTTTAAAACCAAACGGGAAAAATATAATGCCGTTATTGAAGAAATTGAAAACTTGGTGAATTTAGGCCGTCCGGTTTTGGTGGGAACAACATCTGTAGAAATTTCTGAATTGCTAGGTCGAATGCTGACCATCAGAAAAATAAAACACAATGTATTAAACGCCAAATTACACAAAAGGGAAGCGGATATTGTTGCTGAAGCAGGAAACTCGGGCATTGTAACCATCGCAACCAATATGGCTGGTCGTGGTACGGATATCAAACTTTCCGATGAAGTTAAAAAAGCTGGTGGTTTAGCCATTGTGGGTACTGAGCGCCACGATTCACGTCGAGTTGACCGTCAGTTACGCGGTAGAGCCGGCCGTCAGGGAGATCCGGGCTCTTCACAATTTTATGTGTCCTTAGAAGACAATTTAATGAGATTGTTCGGTTCGGAACGGATTGCAAAAATGATGGACAGAATGGGACTTCAGGAAGGTGAGGTTATTCAACACTCCATGATTTCAAAATCCATTGAACGTGCACAACGCAAAGTGGAAGAAAACAACTTTGGCGTTCGTAAACGTTTGCTGGAATATGATGATGTGATGAATTCTCAACGAGAAGTAGTTTATAAACGTCGTCGACACGCCCTTTACGGAGATCGTTTGCAGGTGGATATCGTAAATATGATTTATGATACATGTAACTTATTGGTGAGAGAAAACAAGCTCCTAAATGATTTTCAGAACTTCGAATTTGAATTGATTCGTTTTTCTTCCACAACTCCACCTTTCAAAGAAGAAGAATTTAAATCGGATACAGTACAAGAACTTACCGACCAACTTTTTGATGTGGTTTACAAACATTATAGAGAAAAATTAGAGAAAAATGCAAAAGCTGCTTTTCCTGTAATTAAAGATGTTTATGAAAATCACGGAGATAAATATGAACGAATTGTTGTTCCTTTTACTGATGGCACAAAAGAATTAAAAGTAATTACCAATTTAAAAGATGCCTATGAATCTGGCGGAAAAGAGCTGGTAACCGATTTTGAGAAAAATATCACTCTTGCCATTATTGATGATACCTGGAAAGATCATTTACGTCAAATGGATGAGTTGAAACAATCGGTTCAAAATGCCACTTATGAACAAAAAGATCCGCTTTTAATATACAAATTCGAATCTTTTGAACTGTTTAACGGAATGCTGGACACTGTAAATAGAGAAGTCTTATCTTTCTTATTTAAAGGCGAATTACCAACACAAGACGCAACGCGTGTTTTACCGGCAAGAGAACAGAAACGTGAAAAAGTTCAGTTAAGTAAGGAAGAATATGGCAGCTCATTGCCAAACCAACAAACAAACCAAACACAACAGCCAAAAGTAGTTGAAACTATTGTACGCACCGAGCGAAAAATTGGGCGAAATGAACAGGTGACCATTAAGCATGTAATGTCTGGCGAAAATAAATCGGTGAAATACAAACAAGCAATTCCTTTAATTGATAAAGGTGATTGGGTTTTGGTGGAGTAATCTTAAAATATCAGGAATAAAAAAAGCTGTCTGAAATGAATTTCAGACAGCTTTTTTATTAAGCCAATGTTTCTAAATATCATTAGCTTTAATCAACCAAAGATTCTCCATTTAAATTGGTGGTAAGCACTTCGCTCATATAATCAAAATAAGGTCGCATTGCCTTAAAAGCCGCAGTAACTTCCTTCAAAAAGTTTGGAGACAAAACTTCTTCATCTGTAAATGAGCGCGTCACGATAAATTGTTTTAGCCTTATCAAATCAATATTTAGGTGATCCTTTTCAAATCCTCTCGGCGCAGTTTTAACGGAATCACCCTGCAAGGTTCCAAAATGCTTTTTAAAATCAGGTGCATTTATAATCGTTCTAATTTCAGAGGCATCTGTTTCAAATTCTTTTCTGATACGTGCTAAATCTTCTTTATTCGGCTCCCAAAATCCGCCAGCTAAAAAACTTTCTCCTGGTCTTATTCTTAAATAATATCCCCCGCGTAATTTATTGGTTGCTCGGGTAAAATGACCCGCAAAATGAGGTTTAAACGGGGTTTTATCTGATGAAAAGCGAACATCCCTGTAAATTCTGAAAATTTTTACATTTTCAATAAGGTCCTGTGTTTTAAGGTTTTCCAGCACAGAATTGTAAAAAGCTTTAATTTTTTTTTGTTCGGCTTCAAACCTCGTTTTATTTTCGCCAAACCATTCCCTATTGTTGTTTTGTTTTAGTTCCTTTAAAAAATCTATGGTCGATTTTGAAATTGATTCCATTTTTATTTTAGTATAAAGTAGTAAATATTCAAATTAAAAAATTGAGGATTAAAAGATTTGCTAATAAATCTAAAAATTCGTAATTCTTAGATTGTGAGTCATTGATGTCTTTTTTCCAAAATCTTCACGACATCATTTAAAATAAATCCTTTTGCCTGCAACAAAATTAAATAATGAAACAATAAATCGGCACCTTCATTCAAAAATAATTCTGTATTATTATCTTTTGCTTCAATTACAATTTCAACTGCTTCTTCTCCAACTTTTTGAGCAATTTTATTAATCCCTTGTTCAAATAAAGAAGCTACATAACTTTTTTCTGAATCAGCAGCTTCTCTTCTACTTTTTATCACTTCTTCTAATTTAGATAAAAAACCAAAAGATGAATTATTTGTTTCTCCCCAGCAAGTATCAGTTCCCTTATGGCAAGTTGGACCAACCGGATTTACCTGAATTAACAAGGTATCCTCATCGCAATCGTTTTGAATGGAAACCACGTTTAAAAAATTGCCGCTTTCCTCCCCTTTAGTCCACAACCTATTTTTGGTTCTGCTAAAAAAGGTTACTTGATTCGTTTCAATCGTCTTGTCAAAAGCCGCCTGATTCATATACCCCAACATCAAGACATTTTTTGTTGTTTTGTCCTGGATGATTGCGGGCACTAATTGATTGCTATTTTTATTAAAATCTATGTTCATAATTGTATTTTGTCATTGCGAAGCAAATTTTTCATTTGCTGTGGCAATCTGTTAATTTATATTTAGTGCTTTTTATAAGATTCATACCTTTGCCTGCCTTAGGCAGGTTCAAATGACTTTGTGTTATATTCTTACCGATATATTATTATTTTTTAATTCCTTTTTTAAATCCAAAATTTCAATTTCTTTAAAATGAAATACACTGGCCGCCAAGGCCGCATCTGCTTTTCCAACTGAAAAAACATCGAAAAAATGCTTTATACTTCCAGCGCCGCCTGATGCGATAATTGGAATGTTCACCAAGCTACCCAATTTGGCTAAGGCATCATTGGCAAATCCATTTTTTGTGCCATCGTGATCCATCGAGGTAAACAAAATTTCTCCGGCCCCGCGTTGTTCCACTTCTTTCGCCCAATCAAATAATTTAATGTTCGTAGGCACTTTTCCGCCCACCAAATGCACGATCCATTCGCCGGCAATTTGTTTGGCATCAATGGCGACAACGATGCACTGACTTCCAAATTTTGCCGCCAGATCGTTAATTAATTCCGGATTTTTAACCGCAGAAGAGTTGATAGAAACTTTATCCGCACCAGAATTCAATAATAGTTCAACGTCTTCAACCGTAGAAATCCCGCCACCAACCGTAAACGGAATATTGATCGTTTCCGCCACTTTTAATACCAAATCAATCAAAGTTTTTCGTTTTTCCGCAGTAGCAGAAATATCCAAAAAAACCAACTCGTCGGCGCCTTCTTCTGAATATATTTTTGCTAGTTCAACCGGATCACCGGCATCACGCAAATTTACAAAATTGACACCTTTTACAGTTCTTCCGTTTTTAATATCCAAACAGGGGATGATTCTTTTTGTTAACATTTAATTATTTAATATATAATTTTCTAATTGCTTCATACTTATTTTATGCTCGTAAATTGCTTTTCCAATAATGGTGCCTTCACAACCCATTTCAGCCAATTTTGGCAATTCATCAAAAGAGGAAATTCCTCCAGAAGCAATTAATTTTATGCTTTTCGACTCCAACATTATCTTGCTATATAACTCAAAACTTGGACCTTCCAGCATTCCGTCTTTAGCAATATCTGTACAAATTACGTACTTTACCCCTTCTTTTACATAATTTTGAATAAAGGGGATCAAATCTTCTTCCGAAGATTCTAACCAGCCGCCAACCGCTATCTTTTCATTCAATGCGTCTGCTCCCAAAATAATTTTATCGGCGCCATATTTTTGCAACCAGCTTTTAAAAACTTCCGGGTTTTTAACCGCAATGCTGCCGCCGGTAATTTGATGTGCCCCACTTTCAAAAGCAATTTTTAAATCGGCATCCGATTTTAATCCACCCCCAAAATCGATCCTTAAATTCGTGCCTGAGGCTATTGACTCTAACACTTTATGGTTTACAATATGACTTGCCTTTGCGCCATCTAAATCAACTAAATGCAAATGTTTTATGCCATGAGCTTCAAACATTTTAGCAACTTCTAACGGATTTTCGTTGTAAATTATTTGCGTACTATAATCTCCTTTTGAAAGACGTACACATTTGCCATTTATAATATCGATTGCCGGTATAATTCTCATTTATTTATATTAATTTTTAATTTTGTCCTTCCTGAGCAGGCAGAAATCTATTTTTTACAACGTATGGATTCCTGTTTTCACAAGAATGACATTGTTATTATTTCTATAATTCTAAAAAGTTTTTCAAAATTTGCTCACCAGCTATACTGCTTTTTTCAGGATGAAACTGAGTTCCATAAAAATTATTTTTCTGCAATGCTGAAGCGTATTTAATTCCGTATTCAGTTGTTGCGATGGCTTCATTATTTAACGGAACATAAAAACTGTGCACCAAATACATAAATTCCTTTTCATTGATTCCTTCAAACAATGGTGATTTCAAATTTTCTATTTGATTCCAGCCAATTTGCGGGACTTTTAAAGTATTGCCGAACTTTACCACATCCACATCAAAAATTTCCAACCCTTTTGTATTGCCCTCTTCGCAATAATTGCACATTAGTTGCATTCCCAAACAAATTCCCAAAACAGGCTGTTTTAAGGTTGGAATCAATTTATCCAATCCCGTGGATTTCAATTTTTTCATCGCACTGCTTGCTTCTCCGACCCCAGGAAAAATCACTTTATCTGCCCCTTGAATTTCTTTTATATCATTTGATAAAACGGCTTTATAACCCAACCGCTGAATCGCAAATTTTATGGACTGAATATTCCCAGCACCATAATTTATAATGACTACGCCCCCTTTTAATCCCCCAAAGGGGGAAACTTCTTTTCTTCTATTAAATTTAATTTCTTTCATATTGATTAATTCCCCCTTCGGGGGTTAGCGGGCCTATAACATTCCTTTTGTTGATGGCAGAATCATTTTTTCGGCATCTCTTTTTACAGCGACTTTTATGGCTTTTGCAAATGCCTTAAAAATAGCTTCAATTTTATGATGCTCGTTGGTTCCTTCAGCTTTAATGTTGATATTGGCTTTCGCACCATCAGAAAATGATTTAAAGAAATGGAAAAACATTTCTGTTGGCATTTTTCCAATCATTTCACGTTTAAAATCCGCTTCCCATACCAACCAGTTTCTTCCGCCAAAATCTACAGCAACTTGTGCCAGACAATCATCCATTGGCAAACAAAATCCGTAACGCTCAATGCCCAATTTGTTTCCAAGTGCTTTCGCAAAAACTTCTCCAAGCGCAATTGCGGTATCTTCTATGGTGTGGTGTTCATCAACTGCCAAATCACCTTTTACAGTAATTTCCAAATCCATTTGTCCGTGTCTCGCAATTTGATCGAGCATATGGTCAAAAAAGGCAATTCCCGTTGAAATGTCGCTTTTTCCTGTTCCGTCCAAATTTAGGTTGATGTATATAGCTGTTTCATTCGTTTTTCTTTTAACAGAAGCAGAACGATTGGCAAGTTTCAAAAACTCATAAATTGTTTTCCAATCGGTTGTCTGCAAAACAATAGCAGCATCCAGTTCGGCTCTTTTTGAAGCAATCTCGTTACTTCCCAAAGTTTCATCTGTATTGATAAAAATCGCTTTTGAACCCAAATTTTTAGCCAATTCCACATCCGTTATCCGATCACCAATCACAAAAGAATTTTCTAGATCATAATCTGGATTGTTGATGAATTTTGTCAGCAAACCTGTTGCAGGCTTACGCGTTGGCGCATTTTCATGTGGAAATGTTTTGTCGATAAGTACTTCTTTAAACACAACACCTTCATTTTCAAAGGCTTTCATAATCAAATTATGCACTGGCCAAAAATTTATTTCTGGGTGTGAATCGGTTCCCAAACCATCTTGGTTGGTAACCATCACCAATTCAAATTCCATTTCTGAAGCAATTTTTCCCAAATATTGAAAGACTTTCGGATAAAATTCCAATTTCTCAAAACTGTCTAATTGATAATCACTTGGTTCCAAAACCATCGTGCCGTCTCGGTCAATAAAAAGTATTTTTTTCATTTTTTAATCATTTATAAAGAAGCTAACGCTTCCATCAATTTCATGTTTTCTATTTCTGTTCCGATGGTCAAACGCAGGCAATTACTGCATAAAGGCTGTGTAGTTCGATTCCGAATTACAATTCCTTTGGCAATTAATTCTTTGTAACGTTTATTGGCATCATCCACTTTTATCAAAATAAAATTGGCTTCGGTTGGATATATCTTTTTAATGAATTTTACTTCCTGCAATGCTTTAAATAGCGTTTCCCTTTGCGCTATAATCGATTTAATTTCAAATATGATTCCTTCTGGGTTTGCCAATCTTTCCAATGCCCTCTTCTGAGTCAATTCATTTACATTATACGGTGGTTTAATTTTGTTTAAAACTGCAATAATTGCTGAAGATGCATAACAAATTCCCAGCCGTATTCCTGCCATTCCATAGGCTTTAGATAAAGTTTGGGTAACCACCAAATTTGGATATTCATCAAATTCATTTATCCAGCTATCTTTCTTGGAAAAATCAATATACGCTTCATCAATCACCACCAATCCTTTAAAATTCAGCAATAAATACACCACGCTCTCATCAGAAAATGAATTTCCGCTTGGGTTATTTGGGGAACACAAAAATATAATTTTGGTATTTTCATCAATAGCTTCCATGATTTTTTTAATTTGTGGCTGAAATTCGTCCGAAAGTAACACTTCCCTATTTTCTACAGCATTGATATTGGCTAAAACCCCATACATTCCGTAGGTTGGCGGCAAGGTGATTACGTTGTCAACTTTTGGTTCACAAAATGCCCGAAACAATAAATCCAAGACTTCATCACTCCCATTTCCCAATAAAATTTGACATTCAGAAACTCCTTTTCGTTTTGCCAATGCATTTTTCACGAAAATTTGTTGCGGATCCGGATAACGATTAACACCATTTTCAAACGGATTCTCGTTGGCGTCCATGAAAATCATATCAGCAGTTACCTGTTTAAATTCATCCCTTGCCGATGAATAAGGTTTCAATTGCTTCACATTTTCCCTTACCAAATTATTTATATCGAAACTATTTTCCATTTTCAATTGCCTTTAATCGCAGTGATACTGCATTTTTGTGAGCTGTCAATCCTTCTGCTTCTGCCATAATTTCGATGGTTTTCCCAATATTCACGATGCCTTTTTCTGAAATTTTCTGAAAGGTAATCGATTTTAAAAACGAATCTAAATTCACGCCCGAATACGCTTTTGAATAACCGTTTGTGGGCAAGGTATGGTTGGTTCCTGAAGCATAATCGCCAGCGCTTTCTGGAGTGTAATTTCCGATAAAAACAGACCCAGCATTTTCAACATTTTCCATATAAAAAACGTTATCATCAGTGCAAACTATAAAGTGTTCCGGACCGTATTCATTTATGATTTCCATGGCAACTTCTTTGGTTTCCACAAAAATTAATTTAGAATTTTCTATGGCTTTTGACGCAATCTTTTTTCGTTCTAACAAAGGTAGCTGAATTTCAATTTCCCGTTCAACTTCTTTTAGCATTTTCAAAGAGGTCGCTACCAAAATAACCTGACTGTCGGTTCCGTGTTCTGCTTGGCTCAATAAATCGGAGGCCACAAAACTAGCATTTGCCGAGTCATCGGCTACAATAAGCAATTCACTCGGCCCCGCAGGCATATCAATTGCCACCCCGTATTTGGTGGACATTTGTTTTGCAACGGTTACATATTGGTTACCCGGACCAAATATTTTATAAACCTTCGGAATGGTTTCCGTTCCAAAAGTGAGACCGGCAATAGCCTGAATTCCGCCTACTTTAAAAACTTTTGTAATGCCGCAAAGTTGTGCCGCGTAAAGAATGGCCGGATTAATTTCCCCCCTTTTATTGGGAGGCGAACACAAAACAACCTCTTTACAACCTGCAATTTGAGCTGGAATAGCCAACATCAATACCGAAGAAAACAGGGGTGCGGTACCTCCCGGAATATACAATCCCACTTTTTGGATTGGTCTTTTTTCCTGCCAACACTCAACGCCTTCAACGGTTTCCACAAAAACTTTACTGGTTTTTTGTGCCAAATGAAATTTTTCTATCGCCTTTTTTGCCTGTTGGATGGCATCTTTCAGTTCTTCAGACAAAGCTTTTTCTGCTGTCTTAATTTCTTTGGAAGAAACGCATAAATCTTCAGGCGAAACACCATCAAAAATTGCCGTATATCTTTTTAAGCCATCATCCCCATTTCTTTTGACATCATCAAAAATTGAAGTCACCGTATTTTCAATAGCCTCAAGGGTTTGTGTTGGTCTTTTTAACAATTCAGCCCAATCATTCTTTGCTGGATTTATTATTTTTTTCATTGTTTTTATAATTATGTAATCGTGTATTCGTTTATTTGATTAACCGTTTATCCTATCCCCAACCCCTACCTCGGCAGGTAAACTTTCCATCCCGAATCTATCGGGAGAAAGGGAGTTTGATTGGTTGTTGAATAATAATTAGAATAATTAAAGTAGGGTCAGGTCGCGACCTGACCGTACAAAATAGGTCGCGACCTGACCCTACTTTTTTAATTCAAATGTCTGTTTCATTTCCCAACGCGCCGGCTGGCCCTATCACTAAAAACAGCCACAGGCTGTTTTCTTTACGCTCTGTCTCCCTTCGGGGGTTAGGGGCATTATATTACCATTTTCTCAATAGGAACTACCAACAAGCCTTCGGCACCCAATTGTTTTAGTTCGTCAATTACCTCCCAAAAAGTGTCTTTTTCGATAACGGTATGTATGGAACTCCAGCCTGCTTCTGCCAAAGGCAAAACAGTCGGACTCCGCATTCCCGGTAATATTTTAATAATTTCGGCAATTCTGTTGTTGGGCACATTCATTAAAATATATCTGGATTTTCTTGCTTTTAACACCGCCTGAATCCGAAACTGAAGTTTGTCCAATACCAACTGGCTTTCTGTTGATATTGTTGGTGAAACTGCCAAAACAGCTTCACTGTTTAGCATCACTTCAACTTCCTTTAAATTATTTTTAAACAAGGTGCTTCCGCTTGAAACAATATCGCAAATGGCATCGGCCAAACCAATGCTTGGCGCAATTTCCACGGAGCCGCTAATAATATGAATATCAGATGTTAGATTATATTTTTTTAAGTATTCCTTTAGGGTATTCGGATAAGAAGTAGCAATTCGCATACCATCCAAATCGTTGATGTTTTTATAATTTTTTCCTTTAGGAACTGCTAAAGAAACACGGCATTTCGAAAATCCGAGCTTTTCAATAACAGTAATTCCATTACCTTTTTCAATCAACACATTGTCGCCAATAATGGCCACATCAACCACGCCATCCTTTAAATACTGAGGAATATCTCCATTTCTTAAATATAAAACTTCCAAAGGAAAATTACTTGCTGAGGCTTTTAGTTGGTCTTTACCATTATCAATGGGTATGCCACAATCTTTCAACAATTGAAGCGAATCTTCATTTAATCTTCCAGCTTTCTGAACTGCGATTTTTAATTTACTCATTTTAATTTTTGTTGCTGTGTTTGAGTAAATCAATCGATTTTAACGAAAAAACCCGTTTGATAAACTCAAACGGGTTTTAAATATATGTTTAATTTTTACACAATACATTTTCAACTCACCTGAGTGTGATTATGAAAATGATGCTGATGGTTTTGTGTAAAATTCATTTTTCTCTTTGTAATTGTTTAGCAAATATAGAAAAATGTTTAATACACAAACCATATTTTTTTAAAATATTTACAAACTTCACTGTTTTGTTAAATAATTAATACTTTTGAGGTGGAGCCGTTGAATCATTTAATCGTTGAAATATTTCAATGGTTTAGGCCAATTTCTAAACTATTAATTTTTAATTGTTCATTAAGATTTAGCCATGAATCGTTTCCTGTGTGCCCAAATCTTTCATCAATTCAGCTTCAAATTCCAGTAAATCGTTCCATTTTTTATCCACTTCTTCCCGCTTGCCATATTTCCGGGCAAAACCTAAAAACAAGGTATAATGATTTGCTTCAGACGCCATTAAATCGCGGTAAAATTTTGCCAGTTCCTGATCTTTTATATTTTCAGAAAGCAACCTAAATCGCTCGCAACTTCTGGCTTCAATCAATGCTGCATATAGCAATCTGTGCACCAATTGCGTCGTTCTGCTGCCTCCTTTCGGGAAGAATTTCAACAAATTATTCACATAAACATCTTTTCGGTCGTGTCCCAATTTTATATTTCTGTTTAAAAGGCGGTCGTGCACCATTTTAAAATGGCTCATTTCTTCTTTCACCAAGGCAACCATTTCCGTCACCATATCAGAATATTCCGGAAAACTCATAATCAAAGAGTTTGCCGTTGAAGCCGCTTTCAGCTCGCAATGTGCGTGATCTATCAATATTTCATCGATATTTTTTTCGGCAATGTTCACCCAACGCGGGTCGGTAGGAAGTTTCAAACCTAACATAAGGCATCAAATTTATGGTTAAATATATGGATTTTATATGGATCTGCCCGACTTTTTGATGGGCGTTCCCCCGCCGAAAAGGCGGGGTCGGGCTTTCCGCTGCAAGTCCTCGCGCGCCCAAAAGCGCGACTGCGGGCTTTCCGCTGCAATCCCTTACGCAAATTGATTTACGTCCCGATAGCGATCGGGATGGCAAATTTTTGATTTTAGAATTAAATTGTTGTCAGGTAGAAACCGTCAACCGTTAATCGTAAATCTAAAATTTACTTTTTTAAATATCCAGGTCAAAAGTCTTCTTCAGGAATTCAATCGCCTTATTTTTTTCTTTTAATTTCTGATATTTTTCATCAGGCGTGTATGCGTATTTTTTGGTTTCTTCTTCATTAACATCAACAATAATATCAAGTTTAAAATTGTTTAGTTTTTCTCGCAGATACTTTAGCAAAGGAGACTTAGCGCGATCAAGCTGGTCTTTCATCATGGCATTTGGAAGCTGAAAATGAACCATTCCATTTTCTAAACGCGGCACATTGGAATTCATAATAGATGCCACACTCTTTTTGCCATCCTCCATCAATAAATTGCTATAGGATTCCCAAAGCTTTAACAATTTACTTTCCGAAAAATCGTCTGCCGGTAATCCGTCAACTTCTTCAAAATCAACTTCAATTTTTGCAATTTCTGTTTTGCGTTCTAAACTTTTTAAGGAAAGGGCAGACCGTCTTATCACCGTATTTTTTAATTCGGCTTTTAATATTTCAACAGTCGGCGTCTCAACAATTTTTTGCTTGTCTTTTAATTCAGAAACTTCCTGTTTGGCAGCAATTTTAATCTCTTCTTTTACAAACTTGGCACTGCTCTTTTTCGCAGTTTTTGATCTAAAAACTACGGCGGAAATTATATAGGGCTTATTGTTTTTTTTTTCTCTATCATAAGTGACAGAGGCTAGTTGCATTAGGGCAAGTTCAACCAGTAATCGCTGATTTTTACTGCTTTTGTATTTTAAATCGCAGTCGTTTGCCAGTTCGATTCCCTGTAATAAAAATTGCAAATCACATTTTTCGGCCTGACTTAGGTATTTCTTTTTGGCATTGTCACCTACTTCCAGCAAATCAACAGTAATTTTATCTTTACTCACCAACAAATCCCTAAAATGAGAAGCCAGTCCGGTGATAAAATGATTTCCGTCAAATCCTTTGGATAATATGGAATTAAAATGAACTAAAACTTCCGGAATCTTATTTTCGAGCAACAAATCGGTTGTTTTAAAATATTCATCGTAATCCAACACATTTAGGTTTTCCGTAACTGCTTTTCGGGTGAGTTCTTTTCCAGAAAAACTTACCACGCGATCAAAAATAGAAAGCGCATCACGCAAAGCGCCATCAGCTTTTTGGGCGATAATATGCAAAGCATCATCTTCTGCCTCAATATGCTCCTGAAGGGCAATTTTTTCTAAATATTTTTTTGTGTCTAAAACACCAATCCGCTTAAAATCAAATATTTGGCAACGCGAAAGTATAGTTGGTATTATTTTGTGTTTCTCGGTGGTCGCCAAAATAAAAATGGCATGTGCAGGCGGTTCCTCCAAGGTTTTTAAAAATGCATTAAATGCGGCAGATGAAAGCATGTGTACCTCATCAATAATATACACTTTGTATTTTCCAGTTTGGGGCGGAATTCGAACCTGGTCGTTTAGATTCCGAATATCATCCACCGAATTATTTGAGGCGGCATCCAATTCGAAAATGTTAAAAGCAAAATCTTCATCAAGGTATTCGCCGCTTGCCTGATTTATTCTTTTTGCCAAAATTCGTGCACAGGTAGTTTTACCAACACCTCTTGGTCCCGTAAATAACAATGCCTGAGCCAAATGGTTGTTTTTTATAGCATTTTCAAGGGTATTTGTAATGGCTTGTTGCCCAATTACGTCCTCAAAAGTTTGCGGTCTGTATTTACGGGCAGATACTATAAAGTGTTCCATTTAATTAAATTAGGTTGTTCTGCAAAAATATAAAAAAGATTGAAGCATAAAAAGTTTAAAAAAAAAGAATTTGAAGCCTAAAGCCTGATTTTAGCATAAAATATAAGGTATTGGAACAATGAGCGCCCAATACCTTATACTAGCTTTTGACTACTTAATCCTACTATGAAAGTTCGTATATTTTATTATACAAATCTTTATATTTTGCTAAAATTTCTGTTCGTTTAGGTTTCATTGTCGGCGTCAATAAGCCATTGTCTATTCCCCACACATCTGGAGTAAGTTCAAATAACTTAATAGTTTCCCATTTGGCGAAATTTTTATTTCCTTTGTTAATTTCTTTTTGAATACGTTTAATAATACGTGGATTTTTAATTAAATCGACATTACTTTCTAGAACAGGTTCGCCTTTTCGTTTTGCCCATTCACGTAAAAATTCAAAATTAGGTTGAACAAGGGCAGCAGGCATTTTTTGCCCTTCACCAATAACCAAAATTTGTTCAATAAAACGAGATTGTTTCATCTGATTTTCAAGCAATGCAGGAACAACATATTTTCCTCCAGAAGTTTTAAAAATTTCCTTTTTACGGCCGGTAATCTTCAAAAATCCATCAGCATCAATTTCACCTTTATCACCAGTGTGGAAGAATCCTTCAGTCATAACTTCGGCAGTTTTTTCAGGATCTTTATAATATCCTAACATCACGTTTGGTCCCTTTACCAAAATTTCACCGTCATCTGCTATTTTAACTTCAACATTGGCAATTGGTTTTCCAACAGTTCCAAATCTTAAATGCTTATCTTCATACATATTAACCGAAACAACAGGCGAGGTTTCTGTTAATCCATAACCTTCCATAATATTCATTTTGGCAGCTGTAAAAATTCTTGCTAAACGAGGTTGTAATGGTGCTGAGCCAGATACCATTGTCGTTAAATTTCCGCCTAAAGCTTCACGCCATTTGCTAAAAATAAGCTTGTTGGCCAATGCCAATTTCCTTTCGTACCACCAACCATTTTGTCCGTATGGTTCATATTGTAAACCTAGATCTACTGCCCAAAAGAACAACATTTTTTTAATTCCGGTTAAATCAGTTCCTTTATTTATAATACTGTCATATACTTTTTCAAGCAAACGAGGCACAACCGACATTAATGATGGTTTTACTTCTTTTAAGTTATCAGCAACTTTGTCAATTGCTTCAGCAAAATAAACTGAAATACCTGCATAAACATATAAGTAATGAAGCATTCTTTCGAATATATGACATACAGGTAAAAAACTTAATACACTCATTGCTCCAGTTGCTAAGGGTAAGCGAGGATAACTGTCTAAAACATTTGAAACAACGTTATTATGTGAAAGCATAACCCCTTTAGGCGTACCAGTGGTTCCTGAAGTATAAATTATTGTAGCCAAATCAGTCGATTTAACTGCATCTTTTAAACGATCAACTTCAGCTTGATTTGCGGTATCACTTCCTAATTTGAATACTTCCTCCCAGTTTTTGCAACCTTCAACTTTATCAAAAGAATAAATTTCTTTTAAAGAAGGCACATTAATTTTTACGGCGTCAGCTTTTACAAATAGCTCGGCATCAGATAAAAAACATAAATTTACTTCGGCATGATTAAAAATATACTCATAATCTTCTTTCGAAATAGTTGGATACATCGGTATATTAATTGCTCCAATTTGCATTACGGCAACATCCAAAATATTCCACTCTGTTCTGTTAGTACTTGATAATACAGCAATTTTATCTCCAGGTTTAACACCAAGTTTTAATAAACCTCTACTTACTGTATTGGCTCTATTAATGAATTCTTGTGAGGAAATAGATTCCCACTTTCCATCATACTTGGTGGTAAATGCTTTTTCTAACTTATATTTATCAAGTTGGTGATAAGCAAAATCGAATAAACGTGTAATTTTTATAGACATCTTTAACAATTATAATTATTTTGTGAAAATTATAAAAATTAATATGATTTTACAAGCAATGTAATCACATAAGCGATAAAATAGCATTAACTAAAATAAAAGACTAAAAATTTTATTTAAAAACAGATTTTTGAAATAAATTTATGCATTATTTGTTTTTTATCCTTCTATAAGCTGCTATAAAACCTTCTTCAAAAGGCAAAACCTTGTCTTTTTTTTCCAATTCACACGCTACTCTTTAAAATTAATTCTTATAGATTTTAATATACAAGTAATTATAGTTTTGCAAAATCACTTTTCGCTTCATTTTTAGGGTTGGTGTTAGCAAATTATTTTCTACACTCCAAATCTCCGAAGTAAGTTCAAAGGCTTTTATTTGCTCCCATTGGCCTAATTTATCGTTTACTTTATCAACCTCTTTCTGAAGGCGTTTCAGTATTTTTTTGTGTTGAATAACAGCTTCGTTTGAACCGTCAAATTGGATTCCTTTGCGTTTTGCCCAAGCCATTAAAAACTCAAAATGTGGCTGAATAATCACAGCCGGCATTTTTTCGCCTTCACCAATTACAATGGCTTGCTCTATAAAACGAGATTCTTTTAATAATCCTTCAATGGCCGATGGCGCAATGTATTTGCCACCCGATGTTTTAAATATTTCTTTTTTGCGATCGGTGATTTTTAAAAATCCGTCGGCATCCAATTCCCCAATATCCCCTGTATGCAAAAAGTTATTTACAATCGTTTCACTGGTTAATGCTTCATTTTTATAGTAACCCATCATCACATTTGGACCTTTTACCAATATTTCGCCATCATCGGCAATTTTGACTTCCAAACCATCGAGAATTCTTCCTACAGTGCCAATTTTAAATCCTTTATTCCTAGAATCGTTGACGGAAATTCCTGGGGAGGTTTCTGTCATTCCGTAACCTTCCAAAATCGAAATATTTGCAGCCGTAAAAACACGAATTAAATTTGGTTGTAACGGAGCGCTACCCGATACTAAAAATTTAATGTTTCCGCCTAAAGCTTCACGCCATTTGCTAAAAACCAATTTATTGGCAATATTCAACTGAAAATGATACCACCAGCCATTTTTTTGATATGGTTCATACTTTTTACCCAAATTAAGTGACCAAAAGAAAAGCATTCGCTTTATCCCTTTCAAATCGCTTCCCTTGTCAACAATTTTGTCATATATTTTTTCCAGCAATCGCGGCACAACCGGAATAAAATGTGGTTTTACTTCTTTTAAATTGTCGCCTAATTTATCGATGGATTCCGCAAAATAAACTTCAAATCCCATATATTGATAATAATACAAGGCAAAGCGTTCAAAAATATGACAAATAGGTAAATAACTTAAAACCAGGTAATTTCCGGGTGTGAAATCCATTGCTTTAGCACTGGAAAAGGCGTTTTCCACAATATTTTTATGGGAAAGCATCACACCTTTTGGGGTGCCTGTTGTTCCTGATGTATAAATGATGGTCGCTAAACTAGTATTCGGAACTTGGTTTTTTAACAATTCAACTTCGTGTTGGTTACTTTCGTCTTCGCCTAATTTCAACAAAGACTTCCAGCTTGAAATCCCTTCAACTTCATCAAAAGAGTAAATTGCATTTAACTGGGTATTTTCCTTAATTTTTGAAACTTTTTGAGCGAGTTCTTCATCCGAAACAAAACACAAAACAGCATCAGAATGATTGATGATGTATTGGTAATCGGATGAAGAAATGGTTGGATATAAAGGCACATTTACCGCACCAATTTGCAAAACGGCAACATCTAAAACACTCCATTCTAAGCGATTTGTGGTAGTTACCACAACAATTTTATCGTTTGGTTTTACGCCCAACCGCAACAAAGCCCTGCTGATGCAGTTTGCCTGTTCAATATAATTTTGGGTGGAAGTGGCAATCCATTGATTGTCTATTTTGGAATTAAAACACTTTTGCTGTGGATTGGTAGCCAATTGATGGTAAGCAAAATCGAATAAACACGTGATTTGTTTCGTCATAAAATACTATTGGGAATGCAAAGTAGCATAAAAAATGGGTTTTACAATAGATGAAACGAGCCATAACAAATTTTGATACACAGCAGAATGATTAATGGTGAACCTGCCGATAGGCAGGCTGCATCTGTACCAATAAAATATAAACAGGAAATATTTAGACAGTTTCAGTTTAAATATAAGGTGCTTAATTTATTAAAAATAAATTATTGTATATTTATGCAATCCTAAAAATAATTGTACAATGACAAAAATTAATTTTAAAACTTCGATTTTAGCTTCATTAACTTTATTTTTTGTGATGATTTCATTTAATGGAACATCGCAAAATTCAAGTAAGGATGTGAAATTTTCCATTGCATTTGAAAAGTATGAACTTTCGAATGGTCTTGATGTTGTGCTTCATCAGGATAAAAGTGATCCAATTGTCTCCTTAGCCATTCAATATGGTGTTGGTTCCAACAGAGAAATAACTGGAAGAACCGGATTTGCCCATTTATTTGAGCATATGCTATTTCAGGAATCTGAAAATGTTGCTCAAGATCAGTTTTTTAAGAAAATTCAGGATGTTGGCGGAACACTTAACGGAGGTACTTGGAAAGATGGCACTATTTATTATGAAGTAGTTCCCAACAATGCGCTGGAAACAGTTTTATGGTTAGAAAGCGATCGGATGGGTTTTTTAATTAATACCGTTACAGAATCTGCTTTTAACAATCAGCAAGAAGTTGTTCAAAATGAAAAAAGACAACGTGTTGACAACAATCCTTATGGACATACCTCTTGGGTATTGGATAAACATATTTATCCTGAAGGTCACCCTTATAGCTGGCAGGTAATTGGAGAATTGGTTGATCTTCAAAATGCTACGGTAGCTGATGTTAAGGAATTTTATAACCGATTTTATGGGCCTAATAATGCAACCTTAGTTTTGGCAGGCGATTTTGAAATCAAGGATGCCAAAGCGTTGATTGAAAAGTATTTTGGGGAAATTAAGAGGCGAGAAGAAGTAAAACCTCTAGAACCACAACCGGTTACGATTGAAAAGACAAAGCGTTTCTATCACGAAGATAACTTTGCAACAGCACCCCAATTAAATATGGTATGGCCAACAGTACAACAATATACAGCTGACGCCTATGCACTTGATTTTTTATCTGAAATATTATCAAGCGGAAAAAAAGCGCCACTATATAAAGTTTTGGTGAAAGAAAAGAATTTAACTTCCAGAACGCGTGCCTATAATAATTCACAAGAATTGGCCGGAGAATTTCATATAATTATTACCGCGAATACAGGAAATAATTTAAAAGATGTTGAAAAGGGAATTTTTGAAGCTTTCGACTTATTTGAAAAGGAAGGTGTGTCGGATAAAGATGTGGAACGAATTAAAGCAGGATTGGAAACCAGTTTTTACAATGGTATCAGCAGTGTATTGGGCAAATCGTTCCAGTTGGCGCAATACAATGTGTTTGCGGGAACGCCTGGTTTTATTGAACAAGATATTGAGAATATTAAAAAGGTGACCAAAGATGATGTTATTCGCGTATATGAAAAATACATCAAAGGAAAACCTTATATAATGACCAGTTTTGTGCCAAAGGGACAATTGGATTTAATTACTGAAAACTCGGTAAAGGCAGAAATTGTTGAAGAAGAAATTAAGGAAAATGTGGTTAAAACAATTGTCGACGTTAAAGAAGAAATTGTAAAAACACCTTCCGCAATTGATCGGTCTAAAGAACCTAATCAAGGGCTTTCCCCTAAATTATCCATTCCAAAAAGCTGGACGTCAACATTGGGCAATAAAATGAAAGTTTACGGAATTGAACAAAACGAAATTCCGACAGTAAACTTTAGTTTGGTAATTGCCGGGGGACATCTTTTGGACAATAAAAACAAGAATGGGGTGGCCAATTTGATCACAGATATTATGATGGAAGGAACAGCCAATAAAACACCTGAACAACTTGAAGAAGAGATAGAAATGTTGGGCGCCAGCATTAATATGTACACAACCAATGAGTCTATTGTAATAAGAGGAAATACCTTGGTTAGAAATTTTGACAAAACAATGAAATTGGTGGAGGAAATTTTATTGGAACCTCGTTGGGATGAAGAAGAATTTTTACGTATAAAAACCAAAACGATAAATCAAATTAAACGTTCAGACGCCAATCCGAATGTGGTTGCCGACAATGTGTTTAATAAAATTTTGTATGGGGAAGATCATATTTTTTCATACCCAACCAGTGGTACAGAAACTTCGGTTGAAGCTATTACCATGGAAGATTTAAAGGCATTTTATGCAGCTAATTTTTCACCATCAGTAAGTGTGTTTAATATTGTTGGCAATATCACAAAGGAACAAATTTTGAAAAACCTAGGTGGTTTGGAAAGTCGTTGGAAAGCTAAAAATGTTCAGATTCCTGAATTTCCTATCACAAATACAAGAGATAAAGCATCTTTGTATTTTGTTGATATTCCTAATGCCAAACAATCCGTAATCAATATTGGATATATTGGATTGGCGCGAACAGATAAAGATTTTTATCCTGCTGAAGTGATGAATTACAAATTAGGAGGTTCATTTTCAGGAAACGTAAACTTGATATTAAGAGAAGAAAAAGGATATACCTATGGCGCACGCACCGGCTTTAGCGGTTCAAAAACACCTGGGACGTTTATAGCATCTTCAAGTGTAAGAACGAATACAACAGGCGAATCAGTGCAGATTTTTAAAGATGAGATTTCAAAATATAAAGAAGGCATTAGTAAAGAAGATTTAGAATTTACAAAAAATGCCTTAATTAAATCGAATGCGAGACGTTTTGAAACACAAACTTCATTATTGGGAATGTTGCAAGAAATAAGCAATTATAATTTACCTTCTAACTATATAGAAAAAGAAGAGGCTACAATTAATAACATGACGCTAGAACAACACAAGCAATTGGCCAATAAATATTTGGACGAATCTAAAATGATTTATGTAGTGGTAGGTGATGCAGCCACACAATTTGCTCAATTTCAGGATATGGGATTTGATGAAGTTAAATTAATAACAAAAGATGCCAAGGAAGTAAATTAGAAAAGGAAACTAACAATTTTTCTAAAATAAAAAAGGGATACCGATCGGTATCCCTTTTACATTGATATAAATTTATAAAATTACTTTTTCTCCAACCACTTTCTGGCATTCACAAATGCTTCTGCCCAAGGGGAAACTTCATCTTTTCGGCCTTCAGGATAATAAGCCCAGTTCCATTGAAAAATAGAGCGCTCAATATGTGGCATCGTCACCAAATGCCTTCCGTCTTTTGAGCTCATCATGGCAACATTATAATCGGAGCCATTTGGGTTTGCAGGATATTTATCATAACCGTATTTAGCGACAATATTGTATTGATTTTCTTCCATAGGTAAGTTAAATTTCCCTTCACCATGTGAAATCCAAACGCCTAAAGTACTTCCAGCTAATGTTGATAGCATCACCGAATTATTTTCTTGAATTGTTACTGAAGTAAAATTACTTTCATGTTTGTGAGAATCATTATGTACTAATTTTCCATGAACTTTATGTTCAGGATTAATGACTTCAAGTTCCATAAACAATTGGCAACCATTGCAAATTCCGACAGATAAAGTATCTTCTCTTTTGAAGAAATTATCCAAAGCCGTTTTTGCTTTTTCGTTGTATAAAAAAGCTCCTGCCCAACCTTTAGCGGAACCTAACACATCTGAATTTGAGAATCCGCCAACCGCGCCAATAAACTGAATATCTTCCAAGGTTTCTCGTCCGCTGATTAAATCGGTCATATGCACATCTTTTACATCAAATCCCGCCAAATACATGGCGTTGGCCATTTCACGTTCACTGTTGCTTCCTTTTTCTCGGATGATGGCAGCTTTTGGAGCCCCATCCCGACCTTCCCCAAAGGGGAAGGAGTTTGAAAGCGCAGGTTTTTGTCCTGTAAAATGCTTTGGAAAAACATATTTTAAAGGCTGATTCTTATAATTTTCAAATCTTTCATCTGCTTTATTATTTGCACATTGTTTTGCATCTAATAAATAAGAAGTTTTAAACCAAACATCACGGAGTTCGGGAATGTTAAATTCTAAAACTTCACCATTGTTGGTTATTTTTACGGTTTCGCTTCTAACAGCATTTCCCAATTCAAAGAAATCCACATTATTTGAAGCTAAAATTGAAGGAACTTCAGCGTCAATACTTTGGAAAATAATTCCGCTATTTTCAGCAAATAATACTTTTACAGTATCGGCTTCTTCTAAATTAGAAATATTAATATTTACACCCAACATTTCTTGAGAAAAGCACAATTCCAGTAAAGTCGTTAGCATTCCACCAGCTGAAATATCATGGCCTGCAGAAATCCTGCCTTCTTTTATCAGATTTTGAATGGCATTAAACGTATTTTTAAATTTGGCTGCATCTTTTATGGTTGGTGTTTCCTTACCAATTTTATTTTGAGTTTGCGCAAATGATGAACCTCCTAATTTATAGGCATCATTAGATAAATTGATATAATAGATTTTGTTTAGCCCGCTTTTTTGAAGTACCGGTTCAACAACTTTCGTAATATCACAACAATGCCCAGCAGCTGAAATAATGACTGTTCCCGGAGATAAAACTTCATCATTGGGGTATTTTTGCTTCATTGACATAGAATCTTTTCCTGTGGGAACATTGATCCCCAATTCAATAGAAAAATCTGAGACAGCTTTTACGGCTTTATACAATCGCGCATCTTCTCCTTCATTTTTACAAGGCCACATCCAGTTTGCCGATAATGAAACGGACTTTAGATTGTCTTGTAAAGGTGCCCAAATAATATTGGTCAAAGCTTCAGCAATTGCATTTCTGCTTCCAGCTTCCGGATCAATAAGCGCACTTATTGGCGCATGGCCGATAGACGTTGCAATCCCTTCTTTTCCATGATAATCCAAGGCCATAACGCCAACGTTATTCAATGGTAATTGTAAAGGACCAGCGCATTGTTGTTTGGCAACTTTTCCGCCTACGCAACGATCCACTTTATTGGTTAACCAATCTTTACAGGCAACAGCTTCTAATTGCAGTACTTGTTTAATGTAATTGTGTATTTCATTTTGACTGTACGACAAATCTTGGTAATTTCTTACAATAGTTTTATCAGACATGATTGTCTTTGGAGAACTTCCAAACATATCTTCCAAGGCGAAATCCATTGGTTTTTCGCCAGTTGATTTTGATTTAAAAGTAAATCGGCCATTATTGGTTACTTCACCCACTTCATAATAAGGAGCACGTTCACGATCTGCAATTCTATGCAAATATTCGGCATCATCTTTTCCTATAACCAATCCCATACGTTCCTGAGATTCGTTACCGATTATTTCTTTTGCTGAAAGTGTAGGGTCACCGATTGGCAATTTGTCTAAATCGATCAATCCGCCGGTTTCTTCTACCAATTCAGACAAGCAATTTAAATGTCCGCCCGCCCCGTGATCGTGAATAGAAACGATGGTGTTTACATCATTTTCAACCATTCCGCGAATGGCATTTGCAGCTCTTTTTTGCATTTCCGGATTGGAACGCTGTACCGCATTAAGTTCAATGCCACTCTTAAATTCGCCTGTATCTGCTGATGAAACCGCTGCTCCTCCCATTCCGATTCTGTAATTGTCACCGCCAAGAATCACTATTTTATCGCCACTTTTCGGTTTGTCTTTTATAGCCTGATCTGCTTTTCCATAGCCAATGCCACCAGCTTGCATAATCACTTTATCGTAACCCAATTTGCGTGAGCTTGCACTGAGCGAAGCCGAAGCGGACTCTTCGTGTTCAAAAGTCAGCACGGATCCAGCTATAAGCGGTTGCCCAAATTTATTTCCGAAATCCGAAGCGCCATTTGAAGCTTTTATCAATATATCCATTGGTGTCTGGTACAGCCAATCACGTTCTTTCATAGCTTTTTCCCAAGGCTTGCCCTGAGCGTGGTTGCTGAGCTGAGCCGAAGTAGAGTCGATGGGGCTGTCTTCATTCAAACGAGAATAGGAAGTCATATAAACCGCGGTTCCCGCCAAAGGCAAAGATCCTTTTCCGCCGGCCAATCGGTCCCTTATTTCACCTCCAGATCCTGTTGCAGCACCGTTAAAAGGCTCAACGGTGGTTGGAAAATTATGTGTTTCGGCCTTTAAAGAAATCACCGATTTAAAATTTGTTTTTTGGTAGAAATCGGGTTTGTCGGCCGATTTTGGCGCGAATTGCTCCACTACCGGACCTTCCACAAAAGCCACATTGTCTTTATAGGCTGAAACAATGCCGTTTGGGTTTGTTTCAGAAGTTTTTCTGATGAGTTTAAATAATGATGAAGGCATTTCTTCGCCGTCAATCACAAAAGTTCCGTTAAAGATTTTATGACGGCAATGTTCTGAATTTACCTGAGAAAAACCAAACACTTCAGAATCGGTTAATTTTCTGCCAATTTTTTTGCTTATATTATTTAAATAGTCAACTTCCTCATCATTTAACGACAAGCCTTCTTGTTTGTTATAACTTTCAATATCTTCAATTTCTAAAATTGGCGCTGGCTCAATATTTATGGTAAATATCTCCTGATTTAAAGAAGCGTATTTTTGATAAATCATTGGGTCAAACTTGCCATCTTTGGTTGAAGCATTAAATTCTTCAATTCTAAGAACCCCTTCAACACCCATATTTTGGGTAATCTCAACGGCATTGGTGCTCCAAGGTGTTATCATGGCAGCACGCGGACCAATAAAAAATGCATCAATTGACACCTCAGCTAATTTTTCCTGATTGCCAAAAAGCCAGTTTAATTTTTTTGTGTCGATTTGGGAAAGTTCTTTTGACGTTTGTACAGCATATATTTTACTGCTTTTGTTTCCAAAGAATTGAATCATAAATTGATTTTTTTGTGTGTTAGGATATGCAAATTTAATTAAAATTATTAGAAGAATGAATGATTATAAAGTTGAACTGTAGGGACAGGTCGCGACCTGTCCGTACTTAGAAAGTGCAAATTTAATTAAAAAAAAGGCAAAAATATTGAAAGATTGAAAAATTAAAGCCCCTAACCTCCGAAGGAGTAATTAATGACATAAAGTAAAAAAGTAATTGCAACTTGTCAGATATTATATATTATAAATCAAAATTCTAAATGCAGAAATCATAAATCCTAATTCATTTTGCCTTTACTTTGTAGTGGTGTTCAATGAACCTTGTTTAAAGTGGAAGGTACAACTAAACAATTAAACAAATAACAAATGTATAGCAAGGAAGAATCAGCGCAGTTACGGAAAGAATTTTGGACAAGTTTTGGGAAGTCTTTTCCAAGAAAATGGCTCTTGTACAATACGCAAATTAAGGGTTTTAGCTTTAAGTTTGTGGCGGACAAAAATAAAGCCCTAGTTTGTTTGGATATTGAATCGTTTAATAAAAACAAAAATCAGCTGCTTTTTGACCAAGTTTTAGAATTAAAAAGCAATCTGACTGATGATTATCTGCCAGATGTTAATTTCGATGAACTTTACCCATTGGACAATGGTAAAATTATTCATAGAATTTATGTAAAATATAATGGGGAATTTAATATTCACAATAAAAATACTTGGCAAGGAGCTTACATGTTTTTTAATGAAGCTATGAATCAATTCGAGCTATTTTATGAGGATTTTGAAGATTTTATTAAACAGGCTGTTTACAATTGATAAGAGGAAAGGCCGAAGATGGAAGTCGGGAGACGGAAGTCCGAAGTAGTAATAAACAATTAAAAAACACATTCTATAAAACGTCAGTTCGAGTGTTTTTTAATGGAATGCAATGGAATAAAAAATGTATCGAGAACACACGCTTAAACCCCTAAACGATTAAACATTTAATTAAACAATAATCCGTATTTTTGCAGGATATGAACAACTCTATTATAAACGACACCATTATTGCCTTAGCCACCTCCTTGGGTGTTGGAGCTATTGCCGTTATTCGTTTATCAGGCGAAGATTCCATTGAAATTGTAAATCGGTTTTTTCAATCAAAATATGGAGAAAAAGATTTAAACAAGGTAAATTCACATACCATTCATTTGGGAAATATAATCGATGGAAATCGGATAATCGATGAAGTTTTGGTATCTGTATTTAAAAATCCGCATTCCTATACGGGTGAAAATGTAGTGGAAATCAATTGCCACGGCTCCGTTTATATTCAGCAGGAAATTATACAGTTGTTTATTATAAATGGTGTTCGAAATGCCAATGCGGGTGAATTTACGCTGCGTGCTTTTTTAAACGGTAAAATGGATTTGACACAGGCCGAAGCGGTTGCAGATTTAATTTCGTCCAATTCCGCAGCTTCACACCAAGTGGCTTTACAACAAATGCGTGGCGGTTTTAGCGATGAAATTAAAAATTTGCGTCATCAATTGCTCAATTTTGCCAGCCTAATAGAATTGGAACTCGATTTTTCTGAAGAAGATGTGGAATTTGCAGACAGGGCTGAATTTAACCGACTGGTTGAAAAAATAAGCTCAGTTTTAAAACGGCTAATCGATTCTTTTGCTTTGGGAAATGTGTTAAAAAACGGAATTCCCGTGGCGATTGTGGGCGAACCAAATGTTGGGAAATCGACTTTGTTAAATGCCTTGTTGAATGAAGAAAAAGCCATCGTCAGCCATATTGCCGGAACTACAAGAGATGCCATAGAAGATGAAATTGCCATTGATGGTGTTGCTTATCGTTTTGTGGATACAGCAGGAATAAGGACCACCGAAGATATTGTCGAAAGTTTGGGCATTCAAAAAACTTTTGAAAAAATTGAACAGGCACAACTGGTTATTTACGTTTTTGATTTAGAAAAAATTAAAACCAAACAACTTTCCCTATCAGGAATTTTGGAAGAAATTAAAAAGATAAAAGACAAGTATCCAAATAAGCAACTGTTGATAATCGCAAATAAAGTTGATGTTGCCGATGCAAAATTGATCGATAAAACAACCGAAGCTTTTAAAAACACTCCGCTCCTATTTTTATCGGCAAAGGAAAAAACCGGCATTCACGAGCTCACTACCACCCTAACCCTTTTAGCGAACAAAGGCGCTTTAAGCAATAACGAAACCATTGTGAGCAATTCGCGCCATTTTGAGGCCTTAAACAACGCTTTAAAAGCTATTAATGAAGTCCGAAAAGGAATAGATAACAATATTAGCGCCGATTTATTTGCCATTGATATTCGGCAAGCTTTATTTCATTTAGGGGAAATCACAGGACAAGTAACTACCGAAGATTTGTTGGGGAATATTTTTGCTAATTTTTGTATCGGAAAGTAATTGTTCAAATTTTAGTTGGATTTTGTTATATCTCAATTAGAATTAATTAGGATTTAATTTTCTTATATGCTTTTTTATCATCCTAAGCAATTCATCCTTATCTATCGGTTTTGTAATATAATCATTGCAACCATCAGCTATTAACTTCTCTTTATTGCCCATAAGCGCAAAGGCTGTTTGAGCAATAATAATTACGTCTTTATTAAATTCTCTTATAGCTGTTGTTGCCATATAGCCATCCATTACAGGCATTTTCACATCCATAAGCACCAAATCAATATCGGGGTTATTACGGCAAATCTCAACTGCTTCAGCACCATTTCTAGCAATTAGAGTAATGTTGCTTAATTCTTCAACTATATGCGAAATAAAAATTTCAGAACTTTCATCATCTTCAACAACAAGTATTTTAAGTTTGTTTATTGAGTTATCAGTGTTGGAAATGGTCTCTGTATTAATAATAATATTTTGATTGCTTTCCTTATCTTCCATAGTTTTAATTTCACTAGGAATTGTAAAATAAAAAGTAGCCCCATTTCCTGGCTCGCTTTCGACCCAAATTTCGCCTCCAAGCATTTCTACATAAGCTTTAGAAATTGTCAAGCCCAAACCAGATCCTTGCAAAGCCTTTACATCCTCAATATCAGCTTGAACAAAACGATCAAAAATGGCCTTTTGTCTATTTTTCTCAATCCCAATACCTGTATCCTTTACATAAAACTCAAGAAAAGATTCTTTCTTAGAAACGCCAATTTCTATAGTTCCTTCATCACTATACTTAATGGCGTTTTTAACCAAATTAACAAGAATTGCGTTGATTTTATGGCCGTCTGTCTTTATTGTGGAATGGTTAATTGATAATGAATTATTAACGACTAGCGAAATTCCTTTTCTGCTTGCTTCAGTGTTGAAAAGCGCATGAACTTCCTTTATCTGTTCAAAAATATTTACCTCCATCATGATTACTTCTACTTGCCCTGCCTCCACTTTTGAAATATCAATGATGTCATTTAAGACAGTAAGTAACCTCGATCCACTTTTTCTAATGATTTCAAAATATTTCTTTTGCCTTTCACCTGTCAATTCTGGTTGCTCTAATAGTTCAGTAAAGCCTAAAATAGCATTCATCGGCGTTCGAATTTCGTGACTCATATTGGCTAGAAAAGCCGATTTTAACCTACTGCTAACTTCTGCTTTTTCTTTGGCAATTTTTAATTCGGAATGGCTTTCACATAAAAGTTCGTTTGTTGTAACCAGTTCATTATTTTTATTTAGTAAATCTATTGTCAATTTTTTAGCTATCCTATTTGCAAATAATGCTGTATTAAGTAAAGAATACATCAAAAAACTTAGCAAAAAACTAATCACAATTCCTCCTGTTAACACAATAAACGGAATACTTAAAAACGAAGGTGTAAGTTTTGCTTGTGTAAATTGTAAGGTCCATTTTTTTCCATTCAAGTCAATAGGTAACAATAAGGTGTTTCCTATTGATTGAACACTGTCTTTATTAAGGTGTTTTTTACTGTCATATAAAAGAGATTCACTTCTAACACTATCACCATCATATATCTTTAAATGAAGTTGATGGTGATTACCAGAATTTGGATGGTCAAGTATACTTTCCATAAAATCCTCCATCTGAAAAGAACTAGCTGCCCAACCTTTGATAGCAATTCTTCGTTCATTAATAGTATTTATAGGTAAGTTTTTTTCATAGATTGGTGAATACATTATAAACCCTAAACTATTTTTAAGAGTGCCGTCTTGAACAAGAGTTACTTTATCTGTTAGAATGGTTTTATTAGAATCCCTGGCTTTTTCTATTGCTTTTTTCATATGAGGATTCGTACTTACATTAAATCCCAAAGCTTTTATGTTTCTGTCTTGTAAAGGTTCAATATACACAATAGGCGTGTACACTTCTTCAATACTAGATGGATAAACATTGTAATTATTGGAAAATATATCGTTAAAACGTTGTGTATGATTTTCAAGTTGATTATCAGAAACAATCATCACATAGGCTATCCCCTGAAACCCTTTTAGATTTTCTGCAATTTTACTTTTATCAACATATTCTTTCCAATCATCTTTTGTGATAGAATCAGAAGACATAAAAAAAGAAGAACAGCTTAGTGAAAATTGCACATGAGAACTAAGCACACTTTGAATTCTAAATTTTACATCAACCGCTCCGGTCTCCAGTTCCTGTTTACTGTGATTGTTGAAGTCTTTTTTAGCATAAAAAGCTAAAATAGCTGTTAAAATAAGGCCTAAAATAAGGACACCTATAGATTTTAGAAAATTTTTAGTTTTTGGATAAATCTCAGTCTTAAGGGGTCTCTTCACGATTTTGGTAGTTTAATTTTTAAAAAATAGCAAATTTAATATACTTTCACTTAAAAATACATATTTTTTACAAAATACAGATTAAATTATGATTAATCGAGCTTCCTGAAATTACCTTACAATTGGATATCATTTCTTAATATCTAACCTAAAATAGCACTTCAATTCTGAGGAGCCTTCAATTAATATTAGACTTTTATCTTACCTTCCATATTTGAATCTGAAACATTTAATCATAGGAAATTCAAGATTGATCTACAACATCGTTCACACATTTAATAGGTCTTTGCTTTTGTAAAAAAGCACAATTATTTGGAGCTTTAGAGAATTTAATTATTTCTAAAAATTTAAGTACAAGAAACTTTAAAAATCACAATTGTTAATTTTCGTATTATTTCCATTGATTTATTGTGCTTGGTGTCTATCCAGGCTTTACTATTAAATAGACGGTAATATTAAGGAAAAGAAAATATGATAAACAATTGATCACTGCCCCATTTTTCTGCTTTTCACTTTTAACTTTTAATATTTAACTTTCGATATTAACTTTTCACTTTTCTGTTTTCCTGTTCGGCTAAAATAAGCTTCAAAAAAGGCGCGGTTTGTTGTTTCATTTCATCTTCGGTAATTTCCAAGGCTTGGGAATTTCCAATTAGCTGCAGCCAAGGTTTTGGGGCATCAAAATCGTAACTGCCAAAAACAATGACTGGCGTACCTTTAACCAGTACACTATCATTTTCGGTCAAAACCCATTGATCAGCCCAGTCATAAAGGTAACGGGCATCTTTTTCCTGAAGTCGCATACAAGCATGGGATGCCGGATAACCTGGTAAACTATACTGATGCCAGCCAACGCCCAACAAATTTTCTACATTAAAATTCCACCGCAAATCCCATTCATCATTAAAAGTACTGGTGGTTTCTTCAGCCTTCCAATTGGCATAAAAAAGTCCGGTTGGCGTTTTATCCTGTTTTCTGCCCATACTTGTTGGTCCGGTGTAAATCAATTCCCCCTTTTCATAAGTGGCAAATGTTTGTGTTGGGTAGGAAAAATAAATAATTTTATTGATGTCTTTTAGGTATGAAACTGTCAACGGAAACGGAAGGTAATATTCCAAATTCCCAGTCATATCAACAGGTACAACTACAGAATCCATTTGTGCAAAATTTTCTTTATCGGTTCTGTTTATCGCCATGGCAATTCGCAGTTTTTTGCTGTCATTATTATTGGCCGACAGCCATTCCTTGGCATTTGCTGTTTGATAGGAAATGGTTGTTGGTTTTTGCCGAATTGGTGTTTTTTTAGCTTCAACATTTTCATTGCGATTGCAGGAAAATAAAATAATAGCGATCATACTTAATACGATGAGTGATTTTTTCATAATGAGATTTTATAAGACAAAAGTGATCTTTTCAATTGGGCGAAGTGTTACACAATTATCCAAAAAAGTTACTTTATTCACACATTTATAAAGCAACAATGACCATTTTTATTGATGAAAAACGACACAACAAAAAATCTATAAACATTTCTGAATGATCATAAATACCAAATAAAGAAATTTTTGTACATTTCATATATGAAAAAGCACTACAAAATTATCATTGCCGGAGCGGGCGGAATTGCTGAAGCAGCGGGATTGCTATTGATGGAATGGAGCGAAGTGGCTCCTGCCCTTTTTATTGGAAACAGAACGCTTGCAAAAGCGCAAAAAGTTACTCAATGGATTGAAGAAGGAACAACAAAGCCTTGCACAGTCCAAAGTTTTCACCTTCCAGAAAATGGCCTTACTGATGAAATGAAAGAAATTTTTAAGCAATGCGATCTTTTACTCGATTGCCTTCCCGGAAGCCAGGGGCCAAAAATGGCGCAGTTTGCAAAAGATTTTAATATGCATTATGCCAACCTCACAGAATATGTTGATGAAACCAATAAAATAATGGCCCTGGCAAAAGATGCCAAAACAGGTTTTGTGCTTCAAACAGGTTTGGCGCCCGGTTATATAGATTTGCTGGCCAACAAACTATTTCAGCAGTTTTGCAAAGATTTTAAAGTTGACAAAGTAGCTAAACTTGAATTTAAAGTTGGTGCACTTACCAATCATGCCGTTGCACCACATTACTACGGATTTACTTGGAGTCCGGTTGGCGTGGCTACGGAATACCTTAAAGATGCCATTGCACTTAGAGATTATAAAAAAACTGCCCTTCCCGCATTGTCGGAAAGAGCGACCATTATTATTGACGGGATTGCCTATGAAGAAGATTTAACTTCGGGTGGTGCCGCCGATTTGCCTGATGCTTTGGCAGGAAAAGTATGTTCACTCGATTACAAAACTTTGCGGCATCCGGGGCATTATTTATGGGTACAAAAACAACTAGATCATACAGGAAATAAAGCTGAAAAGATTAAAAATTTACAGCAAAAAATGGCCGCTGTAATTCCCCATATTGAAGATGACCAAATTGTTTTGTACGCGGCTGTTGAAGGCAAAGATGCACAAGGAATTTTACGAAGAAGAGAAATTGCAAAACGCATTTACCCGCTGAAAGTTGGAAAACATCAACTGAGAGCCATTCAAACAACAACGGCTGCTCCTTTGGTACAAGCTGCACAATTATTGCTTGAAAATTCGCTCAGTGGAATAATACTTCAAAGTCAGATAGACCCTGTAAAATTTTTAAACGGAAATTATATCGTGCCTGTTTATGGAAAAGTATAAGTACAAAATCGATATAACCGCAATCACAATCAAACTCAAATTTTGAAATACATATCAAAGACAGTTTGGATTTTATCAATCGTGAGTTTGTTGACAGACACGGCAAGCGAAATGCTGTATCCGATTTTGCCTATTTATTTGAAGACCATTGGTTTTTCAATTGTGCTTATCGGAATCCTTGAAGGTGTTGCGGAAGCTACGGCTGGATTGAGCAAAGGTTATTTCGGCAAACTTTCCGACAATTCAAGAAAACGGGTGCCTTTTGTGCAACTTGGTTATGCATTTAGTGCTATCTCAAAACCAATGATGGCCATTTTTATATTTCCCCTTTGGATATTTTTTGCAAGAACTATTGACCGTTTTGGAAAAGGAATTAGAACAGGTGCCAGAGACGCCATTCTTTCAGATGAAGCAACACCCGAAACAAAAGGGAAAGTTTTTGGATTTCACCGTTCTATGGATACTTTTGGCGCTGTATTAGGTCCGGCATTTGCTTTGCTTTATCTGTATTTCTATCCGGAAGATTACAAAACACTCTTTTTTATTGCTTTTATTCCCGGATTATTTGCGGTTTTGGCTTCTTTTTATTTAAAAGACAAACGCATCATTAAAGAAAAAGTAAAAGTTTCCACACCATTTTTCTCCTTTTTAAAATATTGGAAAATGAGTCCGCCAGATTACCGAAAATTGGTTGCCGGATTGTTGCTGTTTACGCTCTTTAACAGTTCCGACGTTTTCCTGATCCTCAAAGCAAAACAAGCCGGAATTGACGATACCATGGTGATCGGAATTTATATCTTTTACAACCTTGTTTATGCCTTATTTGCTTTTCCTGTCGGTATTCTTGCTGATAAAATAGGGCTCAAAACAATTTTTATCATGGGGCTTTCTATATTTTCCGCAGTCTATTTTGGGATGGCTGTAAATACAAACCTGTATTTCTTTTTCGGGCTGTTTTTTCTTTATGGGCTGTATGCTTCTGCAACAGAAGGAATTGCAAAAGCATGGATTTCAAACATTACCGACAAAAAAGACACGGCAACAGCGATAGGTACATTTTCGGGATTGCAAAGCATTTGCACCATGTTGGCAAGTTCGCTTACCGGACTTATTTGGTTTAATTTTGGAGCAACAGCTGCTTTTTTAACAACAGCGACCGTAACATTATTGGTCATCATCTATTTCTTTACCATTCCAAAACCCACAATACCAAAATTGGCTAAATAGTAAACTTAACAAGTCATTCAGTAACCAACAAAAAAGAAATTAAAATGGAAATCGTATTAAAATCAACCATCACTTGTTCGAACTGTGGACACAAAAAAGAAGAAACAATGCCAACAGACGCTTGTCAATATTTTTACGAGTGTGAAAATTGTAAAAATATCTTAAAACCGTTAGAAGGAGACTGTTGTGTATTTTGCAGTTATGGTACGGTTTCTTGTCCCCCAATTCAACAAAACAAAAAATGTTGCTAACCAAAAGGAAAGGAAACATACCGCTATTTAAAATCTGTAATCCATAAGCGTTGTTTCACTCAATTGGCTTTTTTGGGCAATATTCAAAGTTTGTTATGTATCTTTGAAGTTAGCGAATTTAAAAAACTAAATGCGTACTTTTCCCCAACTTATGCATCGTTGTAAAATAACAACGATTGTCTAATTTAACAACAACCTTCGTGAAAAATACCAATAAAAATGGAGTCTACACCAAAATCAACTAAAAAAAAGGTTGTTTCCAAAAAAGAAACCATCGCCAAATCTAGCGTTAAAATAGCGAAGGAAACTCCAAAATTAAAGAAAGCGCTTAAAAACAAACCTATTTCTACAGCTGAAAAAGAAGATAATTCCTTTACCGTGGTTGCTATTGGCGCATCTGCCGGCGGATTGGAAGCTGTATCGCAGTTTTTACAAAATCTTTCGCCAGATACTGGCATGTCTTATATCTACGTACAACATTTAAGCCCCGACCATGAAAGCCTGCTTGTTCCGCTTTTATCGAAGAAAACCGAAATGAAAGTGCAGGATATTGATGATATGGAGAAAATAGTGCCCAACAATGTTTATGTAATTCCTTACAATAAAGAAATTGAAGTAATAGACGGGCATATACAATTAATTCCGCGTCCCAAAAATAAATCTTCCAATTTATCCATTGATGTGCTGTTTTCTTCCCTGGCCGAAACACATAAAGAAAATGTTATTGGCATTATTTTGTCGGGAAGCGCAAGTGATGGCACGCGTGGGTTAAGCGAAATAAAAGAAGCTGGAGGCATTACTTTTGCGCAAGACGATTCTGCAAAGTTCACCAGCATGCCGCATTCTGCGATTGCCTCAGGCTTGGTTGATTTTGTATTATCGCCTAAAGAAATTGCAGAGAAATTAAACTGGATGAGCAAATACGATTTGATAGGCCAACATCAAATTAAAGCTACATCAAAAGGTGAAATTGACATTAAAAACATTCACTTAAAAAATATTTTTCAGTTGTTGTTGAAAAAACAGAATGTTGATTTCAGTTTTTACAAAACGAAAACCATTAAGCGGCGAATCATAAGAAGAATGTTGCTCCATAAAATTAAAAACTTAAAGCAATATACAGAATTCCTAAAGAAAAACGAAAATGAAATTGATTTGCTTTATCAGGATTTATTGATCAATGTCACTGAATTTTTTAGGGATACAGAAGCTTTTGATGTTTTAAAAGAAACAGTATTTCCTCAGTTGCTGAAAAATGAATCACAAAATAAAACATTGCGTATTTGGGTAGCTGCTTGCGCCACAGGTGAAGAAGTTTATTCTATTGCGATGCTATTGAGCGAACTGCAAGGCGATAATACCAAGCACATTCCTTTTCAAATTTTTGCTTCCGAATTAAGTTCAAAAGCCATAGAAATTGCCCGTAATGGGGAATATTCAACACAAAAACTAAAAAATGTTTCACCCAAACGGCTTCAGCAATTTTTTACAAAATCCAACAATAAATACCGTATTTCAAAATCGCTTCGTGACGTATGTGTTTTTGCCCACCACAATATTTTGAGTGATCCGCCTTTTTCGCGTATGGATTTCATCAGTTGTCGCAACCTGCTTATTTATCTTGACAGCGCCGCCCAAAAAAAAGCCATTGCAACGTTTCACTATTCATTAAATGATGGCGGTTGTTTGATGCTGGGCAAATCGGAAACCATTGGAACACAGGAAGAACTTTTTACCATAAATGATAAAAAGTATAAAATATATTTCCGCAAAAAAAACTCAGGCGTTTATAAAATACCTCAAATAACAACTCCTATCTCACAACCAAGCTTAACCAAAAAGAAAAGCGCCACAATTTCTGACAACAAAAGTACGATTGCTTCAACGCACGGCAATCTGGGAAAAGTATTTGATGCCGTTTTGCTTGCACATTATATGCCGGCAAGTGTTATTATCAATCACAATTTGGATATTCTCCAATTCCGTGGTTCAACAGAAATGTATTTGAAGAATTCTCCGGGCAAAGCCAATTTAAATATTTTAAATATGGTGTTGCCAGAAATTTCATTTGAACTGCGCAATGCCATTCATAACGCCATAAAGAAAAAACAAACTGTAAACAAAATTGGAATTGAAATAAATCCCAATAAAAATGAAACTTTTGTACAGGTTGTTAATTTAGAAGTGATGCCGCTTAAAATTGAGGGAGAAGAACCATTATTGGTGGTTGTTTTCACCTCACAACAAGTAGACATTTTACAGCAATCAGGCCAAAGCACTGAAAAAGACAGCATTGCTAAGCATCGTCGCATAAAAAAATTAGAAGAAGAATTGGTTGCCACACGTGCTGATATGAGTTCCATCACAAACGATCAGGAATCGCTTAATGAAGAATTGCAAAGTGCCAATGAAGAAATCGTTTCGAGCAACGAAGAATTACAGAGCTTAAATGAAGAGTTAGAAACCTCTAAAGAAGAAATAGAATCAACAAATGAAGAGCTTATTACAAGCAATCACGAATTGCTGGCACGAAACCAGCTGGTTGAAGAATTATATACCTATAATGAAACAATTCTTTCCACCATTCATGAGCCGATGTTGGTGCTTGACGAAAATATTCGAATTAAATCGGCCAACAATGCCTTTTATAAAACATTTCAAGTAACTGAAGCAGAAAGTTTAGGGCAATCACTCTTTAAGCTTGGCAGCAACCAATGGAATATACCGCGTTTGCGGGTATTGTTGGAAGAAATTATTCCAAAAGACAATACTTTTCATGATTTTGAAGTGGAGCACGAATTCCCTGTTATCGGACGCAAAATAATGCTGCTTAATGCGCATCGTATCATAAAACAAAGCAATCAAGAAGAATTGATTGTTCTCACAATCATAGACAATACCGAGGTTAGAAAATTACAAACCGAACTTCAGGAAAAAGAAAGGAAACTTCAGGAAAAACAGCTTGAATCAGATAAAAAAGCGTGGAAGCTTATTGAAGAAAATAATAAGCGCTATGATATGATGCTGATGCGATCGCCGTTTGCATTTGCCATATTCAAGGGAAAAGATATGGTTGTGAGCCTGGCAAATGAAAGCGTTAAAGATATTTGGGGAAAAGGCACTAATATAGAAGGAAAAAAATTGCTGCAGGTTTTACCAGAAATTAAAGACGGTCCACTTCCAGAAATGCTTAAAAATGTTTACGCCACAGGCATTCCACAACAAGGCTATGAATTTCTTGTGCCAATTAAACGCAACGGAAAATTAGAAGATGTGTATTTGAATTTTGTTTTTCAGCCTTATATGGAAGCCGACAAAACCATTTCGGGTGTTACCATGATTGCCTATGAAGTTACCGGTCATTTCATTATGAAAGGTGAATTGCTGGAAGCAAAAATACATGCGGAGCAGAAAACACAAATTGCGGAAGATGCTATGAACGCAAAACAACAATTTTTGTCGAACATGAGCCACGAAATTCGCACCCCAATGAATGCCATTATCGGATTTACAAAAGTGGTGTTGAAAACCGAATTATCAGAAAAACAAAAAGAATATTTATCCGCTATAAAAACAAGCGGTGATTCGTTAATAGTGCTTGTAAATGACATTCTGGATCTGGCAAAAGTAAATGCCGGAAAAATAAAATTTGAGAAAACTCCATTTAAAATTTCAGAATCCATATCAGCCATTGTTAAACTCTACGAAACAAAAGTGCAAGAGAATAACACAGAATTATCGGTAGAATATGATCAAAAGATTCCCGATGTTTTACTTGGTGACCCCGCCCGTTTGCGACAGATTCTTTTAAATTTAATGAGCAATGCTGTTAAATTTACTTCAGGGGGGAAAATTAAAACAAGTGTGAATTTGCTTCATGAAGATAAAAAAGAAGTTACCGTTGAATTTTCAATTACCGATACCGGAATTGGAATTCCTGAAGATAAAATGGCCTCTATTTTTGAAAATTTTCAACAAGCAAGTTTTGGTACTTCAAAAATGTATGGGGGAACAGGATTAGGACTTGCCATTGCCAAACAATTGGTAGAATCGCAAGGCGGAAGCATTAGCGTAAATAGCAAAATTGATGAGGGTTCTACATTTAGTTTCATCATGAGTTTTCAAAAAACAAAAGCCAAGGTGAAAGAAAATGACAACATGCAATTCATGGCGTCAGAAACTGAAATCAAAAACATTAAAGTGTTGGTGGCAGAAGATATTCCACTTAATCAATTGTTGATGAAAACCTTGTTGGATGATTTTAAATTTGAATGCGATATTGCTTCAAACGGAAAAATAGCCATAGAAAAATTGAAAAACAACAAGTACGATATTGTTTTAATGGACTTACAAATGCCCGAAATGAATGGGTTCGAAGCCACAGGCTATATCCGAAATATATTAAATTCCGACATCCCCATTATTGCTTTAACAGCAAATGTAACTACTGTCGATTTAGAAAAATGTACAGCTATTGGCATGAATGACTATATTTCAAAACCGGTTGAAGAAAAATTATTATACCATAAAATTGTTAATCTTATAAAGAAATCAACTTCTGAAAAACCAACAGAAGATCAAAAGAAAGAAGAAATAAATCAGGAAGATAATCAGGAAAAAGAAAAAAGCACAGTCCTGAGATGTACCGATTTAACGTATCTAAATCGCATCACAAAGTCTAACCCAAATTTAATCATGGAAATGATTTCGCTTTATTTGGAGCAAACACCAACCATCCTAAGCACCATGAACCAAAGCGTTGAGGAAAAAGATTATACTTCTTTATACAAATCAGTGCATAAATTAATCCCGTCATTTGCAATTATGGGCATTGGTGCCGATTTTGAGGACAAGGCCAAAAAACTTCAGGGATATGCCATCAAACAAGAGTATTTAGAAGAAATTCCCAACTTGGTTTTACAGCTTGATAAAGTTTGCAAACAGGCTTGTGAAGAATTAACGGAAGCATTTAATGCGCTAAATGTCACTGGAAAGGAATAACTAAAATGGATTTTTTGTTTCACTCCTTAAATTGATATATTTAAGGAGTGGTGCGTTTTTCCTTGCAGGTGGAGTTGCCTCTATTTTTATGCTTCCTTCACCAACTTGGTTTACTGTTTTAGATATCGTGGGCGCTTATATCCCTATGGCCTACTTTGCCGGAAAATTGGTTGAAAAGAAATTTTTGAACTAAAGCTTAGCACTTAATAACCCTACATTATTTGTGTAATCTTGATTTAACATCGTTATTTAATTCAATAATCTAGGATTGCTAAGAATCAGCTCTATCTTTTTTATAATTACAGTGATTTGACTCATTTGTACTTCTATATTTCTAAAATAGATACTAATATCTCTGTTAATCCAGCTTTCAGAAATAACTCTTGCACCCAAACTAATTCTTAAAACCGCACTTTGAGAATCTGCATCATATTTTACATTAACTGCTTGCCCTATATGACATTTTTGGGCTGCAAGTCTAACTATTTCTAAAGAGGAATCTTTAAATTGATTGGATAGATCAGAATTTAACAATTCATAGAGCCTTTTTACCTTTTCAACAGTTAATACTTCCTTATCTTTAAGGATAAAGAAAGGGAAAATTGTACGAATATTTCTAAGCCCGAATTCTTTACGGTTATAAGTATTTTTCTTCGTTTCATCCCCAAAAAGCGGTTCTAAAAAAGTGGCTTCTTTAATAGAATCTTCAACAAAATTACAAAACATCTCAATCCCCATATTTCTATATAAAATAGGTGTTTTGTAGTATCGGTCCATTTCAACTATGGCAGCATTCCAACGCATATAAGAGCCATAATTAAACTCATCACATAAATCTTTTGAGCAGAACCACGATGTGGGCCAATCAGTATGATTGTAATAATTGGCCAAACCTTCAGGTAAAGTATTTTTTACAGAATTGATGGATTTACTAACACCTTCTGGCAGAATTAATGCGCCTGAATAAGGAGGTCCCGTAAAGTATTTACTGCCAGTTATAGTAACAATATATCCTTTATTTAAATAATTTTGTATGTCTTTTGGATCTAGCCTTAGTTGTGAAGCATCTACAATAATTTGCATTGATAAATTATCAAGAGTATTCAATTTTCGCATCATTTCTTCACTAGGCGATTGATAGCCTAATTTTGATTGATCCATTGCATGTAATACAATATGTCTTCCCAATTCATTAGTTTTTGAAATGGCGGTAAAAACCTCTCTGTCTAATTGTAAGGTGGATTTTAACTCGCCATTTTCATCTCTTAAAGGAATTTTAATCAAATCGATATCTCTAAACCCTTCTATTTTATCTCCTTTTTTTACAGGATGATTCAAAGCAGTTGTATTTTCAAAATGACATCCTTTTAATGCAGCAGGTACGCCGCTACCGGTCTCATCAGAAGCTACCAAAACATGCGTAATCTCCTTATCAGAAATTATTTGGGTAATAGCTGCAATTTGAAGAGAAGAATCAGTACCGGAAGGAGAAAATATTATTTGACATTCATTATTTATTTTAAATATTTTTCTAAGATTGTTTTTTAACAATTCTGAAAACTCAATGGTTGTATTTTTGAAACCTTTTTTTAAGCTATTTTGAATTAATATACTTCTAACCTTGTCTGTTTTATCAAAAGCAAAATTTGAAACACTCGTTGCAGTTGATGAGGCAAAAGTAAATGCTTCCGGTCTTGGAAATGGTCGGCAACCATATTTATTTAACAACTCGATTTCGTCAATATTCAATCTAAGATCGCCACCCGCCATTAATAAATATTCCGTTGGTTTTGCCAGATTTTCAAGAATTGGTTTCCATGATTCTTTAACTATTTTCTTTAAATTTTTTAATCCGTGTATGGTTTGTATATCCTTATGTTTTAATAAAGATTCTGTATCCAAAGCTTGCTCATTCTTAATAATATCAATTAAAAAATGATGAATTGTTTTTAATTTTTCCTTATCATCTTTTGGCAATAATTTATAAAATATTTGAGTAACTCTTAGCGCAGCGATATCACACAAAAGGGTATCCGATTTATCTTTCCCTAAAGCTTTATACCATAGTTGCCATTCTATTCCATATCTCAAATAAATTAAAGCTAAAACAGGTTTTTCTAAAAATGATGAACCAATGATAATTGATTTGTTTGGTAAAATCTTAAATATATCAGGCTCTTTAATAGAGGTAATAATATTTATATTGTTGATTTTGGGCACAGTATTAAATCTCTTTAAAACCCTAACCAAATAATTTACATTTTCTTTTTCAAATAAACTTGTTCTTTTATATTGATCTTCAATAAGTAGATTTTTTGGCATAGATATTTTAATTAAAACTATAAAATTGTTAAAACAAATTATATAGTGTTGGAATTTAGAATATTAGATACTGATTAATAAATCAATCTACAAAAGTATAGTTTTTTTACAAATAATATAGAATTTATATATTGGTTATGTAACTATTAGAACACTTAGCCACTATAAATAAGTGTGCTTTATTTGGATACTTAAAAATATAAATCGTCTAAAAAAGTGGACTGATTAAGAAAAAGCAACTGTAATTACCACTTATTCGATTGATGGCTGATTTAATAATAACCCTAAATACCGACATTTCAAATCTAACTACAAAAAAAGCCACCTCATCTACAAAGCTTTATTATAGAAATGAAATCTGCTACTCTTTCCACAACATCAATTTTTTTTAAAATAGTTGGTTTTTATATTTTTTGTGATACATTTGCTGCATAAATTAGAAAACAGCAATGAGAAATTTGGCTATTTGTCCTTCAATTATTATAGAAAATGTGATTATTACATCATATAAGGGAAGGCTATAGTGTAAATTAATAATATTTATAATAAGCCTCCCGAGAAATCTGGAGGCTTTTTTTATAACGTACAAATCCAAAAAATGAAATTATTTACTAACATTATTATCAGCATTATTATTCGCTTTTCGGGGTGAGTCAGGCTGGTATTGTCCATTTTATAAGCCTTTCTCATTTGTTTGAGAAAGGCTTTTTTGATTTTAACCTATTAACTCTTTTAATCATTCACTATGTATTACAACATCAAAATAAGCTTCCACGACAGAAAATCTATGTATGAAAATATTTTCAAAAGAATTTGTTCAGATAAACAGGTCGCTATGGTAATAGTGCATTCAAAGGCATCCGCTGGATGTGCAACCGATAATTAATAACAAAATGATGACAGAAAAAATAACAGGAGCTCAAGCTGTAATAAAATCCTTGGTGGCAGAACAGGTAACTACAATATTCGGATATCCAGGAGGTGCCATTATGCCAATATATGATGCTTTGTACGATTATTCCGAGTCGATAAATCACATATTGGTGCGTCATGAACAAGGCGCTATCCACGCAGCCCAAGGTTATGCAAGAACATCTGGAAAAACAGGTGTAGTGTTCGCTACTTCTGGTCCGGGAGCCACCAATTTAATAACAGGTTTAGCTGATGCCCAAATTGATTCAACACCTGTTGTGTGCATTACCGGACAAGTAGCTTCACACCTTTTAGGTACCGATGCTTTCCAGGAAACAGACATCATAGGAATCTCAATGCCAGTAACTAAATGGAGTTGCCAGGTTACCAAGGCATCCGAAATTCCGGGAGCTATCGCCAAAGCATTTTTTATTGCTTCTTCTGGTCGTCCCGGACCCGTATTAATTGATATTACCAAAGATGCACAATTTGCTGCAATGGAATATAATTATGAAAAATGTTCTAAAATCAGAAGCTATCTTCCAAAACCAAATCTGAAAAAGCAATCGATAGAAGCGGCAGCACTATTAATCAATCAGGCAAAAAAACCATTTTTAGTAATCGGTCAGGGAATTATGTTGTCCAATGCCGAAAATGAATTGCTTCAATTTGCTGAAAAATCAGGAATTCCAGTTGCATCAACACTGTTGGGCTTGAGCGCATTTCCTAATAATCATCCATTATATGTCGGATTTTTAGGTATGCATGGAGATTACGCTCCAAATATAAAAACCAACGAGTGTGATGTGCTTATTGCTATCGGAATGCGTTTTGATGACAGAGTAACAGGCGATGTTTCGAGGTATGCAAAACAAGCCAAAGTAATTCACGTTGATATTGATGCTTCCGAAATTAATAAAATTATTAAAGCGGATGTCCCGGTTCATGCCGATGCAAAAGAAGCCTTAAAAATGTTAACGGAATTTGTAGAGATAAAGCAACATAAGCTCTGGTTACAAGAGTTTACAGATGCAAAAAAAACAGAAATAGAAACTTTACAGGCAAGCGCCAACCTTTTGCATTCCGATGAATTGAAAATGAATGAGGTGATTGAAATGCTATCAGAAATCACTCGTGGAGAAGCCATTATAGTAACTGATGTGGGGCAGCATCAAATGATGGCAGCGCGATACTATAAATACAATAAATCCAAAAGCAATATCACTTCAGGCGGACTGGGCACTATGGGTTTTGCCTTGCCGGCTGCCATCGGAGCAAAATTTGGAGCTCCAAAAAAACGGTAGTAGCAATTATTGGCGACGGAGGTTTTCAAATGACCTTGCAAGAATTGGGAACCATTTTACAGAGTAAGGTAGACGTAAAAATTATCATTTTGAATAATTGCTTTCTTGGAATGGTGCGCCAATGGCAACAACTATTTTTTGAAAAACGATATTCATTTACGGAAATGATTAGTCCAGATTTTGTGACACTTGCCAAATCTTATAGTATCCGAGCTTCAAAAATTGTGGCAAGAACCGATTTGAAAGATGCCTTATTAAAAATGCTGAACCATAAAGGTTCCTATTTGTTGGAAGTTATGGTGGCTAAAGAAGAGAATGTATTTCCAATGTTGCCAACAGGCGCATCAGTATCAGAAGTACGATTAAAATAAATTATAAAAGCAAAAAATGGAAAAAATATTTACACTATCTGTTTTTACGGAAAACAGCATTGGAATTCTCAATCATATCACAGTTATTTTAACCCGCAGACATCTAAGTATAGATAGTATAACAGCTTCAGAATCGGAAGTAAAAGATGTTTTTCGTTATACCATTGTTTTAAGAACAACCAAGGAGCAGGTAGATAAAGTTATCGGACAAATTGAAAAGTTGTTAGATGTTTTAAAAGCCTTTGTACATGAAGAATCGGAAATAGTCCATCAGGAAATTGCCCTATATAAAATTAAATCAGCAGCTTTAACCAGTGATGCTATAGAAAAAGTGATTCGAGAAAATCATGCACGCATCCTAACAGTTGACCCTTTATTTATGGTGATCGAAAAAACAGGACATGTAGCAGAAACACAATTGCTTTTTGAAAGGTTAAAGCCATTTGGAATATTGGAATTTGCCCGCTCCGGCAGAGTGGCCGTGACCAAACCAATGAAAGAATTAAGCAGCTATTTAGAAGAACTTGAACAATTAAATTAATTACAAATCAGCAAATTAAGACCCAGCAAATAATGACATTATTAGAAAAAGTATATTTGGCCAAAGAACGTATAAAAGATGTGGCAGTGCATACACCTTTAATGAAAAATGAAAATTTGAGTGCGGAATTCTCTGCTCAGATTTGGTTAAAACGAGAAGATTTACAGCCAGTACGTTCCTACAAACTTAGAGGCGCTTACAATAAAATTTCCTCCCTTTCAGATGTTGAGAAAAAAAGGGAAGTAGTATGTGCGAGCGCAGGGAATCATGCACAAGGTGTGGCTTATGCTTGTAATAAACTCAATATAAAGGCTACTATATTTATGCCCCTTACAACACCGCAACAAAAAATAAAACAAGTTAAACTCTTTGGTAAAGATAAAGTAGTGGTTGTTTTAAAAGGCGATACTTTTGATGAATCCTTCCACTTTGCCAGTTTGTTTTGTGAAGAACAATCGGCCATGTTTATTCATCCTTTTGATGATGAGAAAGTGATTGCCGGACAAGGTACTATTGCTTTGGAGTTATTAGATGATACAGAAACTCCGATAGATTATTTGTTTATTCCAATTGGTGGCGGTGGCTTGGCTGCTGGTGTGTGTACTGTTTTCAAACAACTTAGCCCCAACACTAAAATTATAGGAGTAGAACCGGAAGGTGCCGCATCTATGAAAACCTCCATTCAAAACGGCAGGAACACTACATTAGAACATATAGATAAATTTATAGATGGTGCCGCAGTACAACGTGTTGGCGAGTTAACCTTTAAAATATGTAAGAATATTTTGAATGATATTGTTCTTGTGCCTGAGGGAAAAGTGTGCACATCCATATTGCGCCTGTATAACGAAGAAGCCATTGTGGTAGAGCCGGCAGGAGCCTTAACCATTGCCGCACTCGATTATTATAAAGAAGAAATAAAGGATAAAAATGTAGTTTGTATTGTTAGCGGAAGCAATAATGATATTACAAGAACTGAAGAAATCAAAGAGCGTTCGATATTATTCGAGGGATTAAAGCATTATTTCATCATCAATTTTCCCCAACGGCCGGGTGCATTAAAAGAATTTGTAAACGATGTATTAGGTCCTAATGATGATATTACATATTTTCAATTTTCAAAAAAGAATAATCGTGAAAGTGGTCCAGCTGTGGTGGGAATTGAATTAAAAGAACCAGCTGCATTTGCTAAAATAGAGGAGCAATTAAAGAACAGAAAATTTAATTATCAATACTTAAATGAAAACACGGAATTGTTTACACATCTAATTTTATAAGGGCAAAATCACATATTGATTTAACGCTCAAAAAGCAGACAACCCTTTGGTGTTAAGCTGATGCATTCATTGATTTTTGAGCTATAAAAAGAAAAGGCACAAAAAGTATGATTCATCTGGTAATAAAAACAGATTTGAAAGTGAAAGATATTTATTTCTAAATAATTCTAAACCAGTCTTCTGGTTGATTGCCAATGTCATTAAGTTAAGACTTTATTGCCTTTATTTTGTCTTTCCGAGATACGAGGAATCTCATCATGTTAAGCTATTTAATGCGATCCCTCCTTTGTCGGACACGAGCGATAGCTAACTGGCGAAGTAATGACAAATATTCCCTTAACTTAATGACATTGGGCTGATGGCTGGTTTCACAACCTCGTTTTAACTGGATTTTTTCCTTTCAATACCATAAATGTCTTAAAATTATAAATTTAACAGGATTTACTTGTAAGCCTAATTATAGTATATTAGTACTATAGAAAAGCGACAATCAATTAATATTAAAATAAACTAAAACTACTTTAAAATCCAACTAACACGATATTTAAAACACAAAATAATATTATATTTAAACATCTAAAAATTACGTTTTCAAAAGCGCAACTTTTCAGGCTCTAAACTCGTTGGCTATAATAAAAACTGAAACCTAATATGAAAATTGATGCAATACTTTGGGACTATGATGGAACTCTTGTAAATTCAGTTCCAAAAAATATTGATATTACAAAACAAATTCTTTCAGTTGTTGCACCACGATTAACTGGAGTACATATACCAAAACATTTAGAAAACGAGAAAGATTATCATATTGCAAATCATCAATCCAAAAATTGGCAAGACTTATATATCAATTATTATGGAATGACCGAAAGTGAAATGCTTTTAGCCGGAACTTTATGGACTGAGTACCAATTGAAAAATTTAACGCCTGTTGCGCTATTTTCAGAAATTAAGGAAACTATTAATCAAATAACGCTTCCGCAAGGAATTTGTTCTCAAAACTCATCTGAAAATATAAATCAGGTTTTAAAAAAATATAACTTGTCACATAAATTTAATTCCATAATTGGATATGATGACATTCCGAGCAATATGCAAAAACCATCTTCATTTAGTGGAATAAAATGTTTAAATCAGATTTTTAAAACCCTGAAAAATAAAACTATAATCTATATTGGTGACCACGAAGGGGATATTGAATTTGCAAGAAACATTGAAAACGATATGCCGAATGATAATAAAGTAATATCTATTGCAGTAAAATATAGTGGGGCGAATACAAACTCTTGGAGATATAAACCCGATTTTGAATTAGAATCACCAAAAGAATTATTAACCATGATTAAAAATTTTAGCTAGCACCTTACAAACCCATCATCATATAAAATGAATAAACTTTTCCACATATTCAAAGTCGACGAGGCAGAAGCCAATAGGATTTCCACCCTACCAAATGAACCTCATAGCCACAACTTTGAGGAATTATTAATTGGTGTGGACGGAGAGTTAGAGCATTTTATTGATTTTAATGCTACCAAAACCCAGGCACCTTTTGTGAGCTTCGTTACCAAAGGAAAGCTGCACCGTGTAATGCCGAGACCTTATAAAGGGAAATGTAACATTTGGTCAATTCGTTTCAAGAGTGAATTTATTCCGGAAACCACGTTTCAACTTTATTCTTTATATCACGGCCAAGCCAATATAAAACTAGAAAAAGGAACTTGCTTTCAACGTCTTGCAACCTTATGCGAAATGATGAACGAAGAAGCAACACAGGAAAATCCAAGTTACGCAATCATCAAGCAACTTTTAAGCGTTTTGTTCACCATTATAGAACATGAAAGAAAAAAGTTAAATCATACGAACGAAGTATTGCAAAAAACACAGAACATCTCGTTTGGAAACTTCCTTACCATCCTCGAAGAAAATTATCACAGACCTCTGGGCGTTGATTTTTATGCGGAAAAGCTTTTTATGTCGACCCGAAACTTAAACTTGATATGCCAAGATATTTTAGAACAAAGTGTTTCGGAAATTATCGAAACCCGTAAGCTTATTGAAGCCAAAAACCTATTAATTGCTACTGAAAAAACCATTTCCGAAATAGCTTATGAACTAGGCTATAATGAAAATTCCTATTTTTCTAATGTCTTTAAAAAAAAATCTGGTCAATCTCCCAGTGAATTTAGGGAGGATATGAGAAAAATACTTTCTTCCTAAATCTACAACCATATTACCGAATAGTGTAATTCTTTGGGTAGTTGTTACGACTATCTTTGTAATCAAATTACAAATTAATATAATTTAAATCTGAACGATTATGAAAAAAACACTGATTTTATTAGCATTGAGCTTTATGAGCATAGGTTTATTTGCACAAAGCCAATGGAAAGTCGACCCTTACCATTCCTCTTTAAATTTCGATATTTCACATTCTGGAATTAGTATTGTGAATGGAAAATTTTTGGAATACACAGGGAACTTAACTACAGCTGGAGATGCGCTAAACGATTCAAGTTTTGATTTTTCCGTTAAAGTAAAAAGCATAAATACTAATGTTGAAAATAGGGATAATCACTTAAGAAGTGCCGAGTTTTTTGAGGTAGAGAAATACCCTAATATGACATTTAAAAGCACCAAAATTTTAGCTACAGACAAAACCGACCATTATTTGTTATATGGTAAACTTACTATAAAAGATGTTACAAAAGACGTGGTTTTTGATGTACACTATGGAGGAATGGTTAAAAACGATAAAGGTGAAAAATTGGGAATGAAAGCCAAAACGACCATCAATAGGTTTGATTATAATATTAATTATGATCCAACCGCTGGCGGAGTTGGAAAAGATGTTAGCATCGTGGTTCACCTTCAATTTGCAAAACAATAACATTAAAACCATAATTAACGCTGTGACGTTTTCTTTACAGAATTTTACTTAAATACTAAAAAAATGAAAAAACAAAATAATCCGCTTTTATGCGACATAGAAACTGGAATGTGTGAAACAGCTGCTGGAATTACGGATGCTGAATCTCAAAAGAAAATGAAATCAACTAAAAAATCCATAAAAGTAATTTATTATACAGATCCTATTTGCTCTTCCTGTTGGGGCATAGAACCACAATTGCGTAAACTAAAATTGGAATATGGCAATGCTATAGAGATAGAATACAGAATGGGAGGTTTATTGCCTGATTGGAGTTACAATAGCGGTGGCATCGGAAAACCATCAGATGTGGCACATCATTGGGATGAAGTGAGTGTTCATTACGATATGCCTATTGATGGAGATCTTTGGCTGGAAGACCCATTAGACTCATCTTATCCGCCGTCCATTGCATTTAAAGCTGCACAAATGCAGGACGATGAAAAAGCAATTTTTTTTCTCCGAGAAATCAGGGAAATGGTCTTTCTTCAAAAGAAAAATATTGCAAAGTGGGAACATATAGAAGTGGCTGCTAAAAAAGCGGGGTTAGTTATTGAGCAGTTCAAAACCGACTTCAAGGGTAATGCGAAACTGCTTTTTGAAGAAGATTTGAAATTGGGAAAAGAACTGGGCGTAAGAGGATTTCCAACGATGTTCTTTATAGATGATTCAAATAATAAGGAAATCGTTTATGGTACAAGACCCTATGCTTTTTACGAAATGGCAATTCTAAAACTTAATCCTACAATTGCTAAAAGTGAATACAGTAAAAATTGGGAAACACTCTTCTCAAAATTCCATTCGCTTACTGGAAAAGAGTTTTCCGAACTTTCGGGAACTCCCAGAAATGATAGTGAAAATGTATTGGATGAGCTTTCCAGCAATGGATTATTAGAAAAATTGACCACAAAAAACGGATCTATCTGGAAAATCATAACAAAGCAATAAAAATTAAAAGCAATTCAATAATAAAATCATTGGTGATTATTAGCTTCAATAAGTTCAAGTATGAATTTAAAAGATTTAAATAAAATGACTTCAAAAATGAGTAACACTGGTAAAATGCCAGTGTTATTTCTTGGTCATGGAAGCCCTATGAATGCGATTGATAAAAACGAGTTTGTTACGGCATTCAAAAAATTGGGAGAAGAATTGGCGAGACCAAATGCCATCCTTTGCATTTCGGCACATTGGGAAACAAAAGGCACCTATGTTACGGCGATGCAAAATCCATCAACCATTCACGATTTTGGTGGTTTTCCACAAGCATTATTCGATGTGCAATATCCCGCACCGGGAAGTCCAGAATTGGCACAACAAATCAAAAATATTATTGTCAAAACTGAAGTTGGTTTGGACGATAAATGGGGGCTTGATCACGGTGCTTGGAGTGTTATTAAACACCTATACCCCAATGCCGATGTTCCTGTAATACAGATGAGTATTGATTACTCGAAACCAGCAAAATATCACTACGAGCTGGCAAAGGAAATAAGCAGTTTGCGCCAAAAAGGAGTTTTGATAATTGGCAGCGGAAATATGGTTCACAATCTTCGTCTAATAGCTTGGAATAAATTAAGCGAACAATATGCTTATGATTGGGCAACAGAGGCAAACGAAAAGATGAAAGGTTTTATTTTAAGCGGAGATCATCAAAACCTCATTGATTTTAAATCGCAGGGAAATGCCTTTAATCTGGCCATCCCAACACCTGAACATTATTTGCCTTTACTTTATACATTGGCATTGAGAGAAGAAAACGAAAAAATAACATTATTTAACGATAAACCAGTTGCAGGATCATTATCAATGACATCTGTAAAAATAGGTTAAACTATAATTTAATTATGAATATACAATCTAACACTAATTACAATACAAACAGTTTGAATATCGCCTTACTCACTATAAGAGTTGGGGCAGCAACCTTAATGCTGACTCACGGAATCCCTAAACTTCTAATGTTGTTTAGTGGCGATATACAATTTCCAGGAGTTCTGGGATTGAGCCCTTTCTTCTCATTAGTCTTGGCAGTATTTTCGGAGGTATTATGTTCTGTTTTAGTTTTTATTGGATTAAAAACAAGACTTGCAACCATTCCATTGATAATCACTATGCTGGTAGCAGTAATTTTGATTCATCATGGCGATCCTTTTGCAAGAAAGGAATTAGGCCTGCTTTACCTTTTGTTGTATGTGCCTTTATTAATGCTTGGTGGCGGAAAGTTTTCCTTGGATGCTTTATTGCAGAATAATCGAAATTAAAAGTAGATTTTTCATTGAAAAGATTTTTTGAAAATATTTTCAATTTCTTTAGCAATCCCGACGCCTGAACATTATCGGTCTTTACTTATGCATCGGCATTAAAAGAGAGGAAATGAAAATAATAGTTTTCAAACAGAAAGTTTCCGGAACAAGTATAATTAAATTTAATTTCGAAAAATTGCCCGTTCAAGTCTTTAACTATTCATGCCATAAATAATTGGCTATATTATTATCCTATCCCAAAACTTATCCTATAATTTAAATTATTTTGGTTTGTCAACATAGAAAAAAACATCCTATTTTACATCTTGGCAAATAATAAATAGTATTTTTGCCCAGACAGATATGAGAAAAACAGAAGAATGAATTTAACGATTGAAAATATACTACTTATTGGCTCTTTCTTACTTTTTATTAGCGTTATAGCAGGTAAGACGTCTTATAAATTTGGCGTTCCAACTTTAATACTCTTTTTGGCAATCGGAATGTTGGCCGGTTCTGAAGGCATAGGTGGCATCTATTTTAATGATCCAAAAATCGCACAACTCATTGGTGTTGTTTCACTTAACTTTATTTTATTTTCTGGAGGGCTCGACACCAATTGGGATTCCATAAAACCCATTCTAAAAGAAGGACTGGTTTTATCAACCTTTGGTGTTTTGCTAACAGCTCTTACTCTTGGGACATTTGTTTGGTACATTACCGATTTCACTATTTATGAAAGTATGCTTTTAGGCTCTATCGTTTCATCAACAGACGCAGCAGCCGTATTCTCAATTTTACGTTCAAAAAACCTCTCACTTAAAACAAATTTAAGACCTACATTAGAATTAGAAAGTGGAAGTAACGACCCAATGGCTTATGTGCTAACTATTGCCTTTCTAACTTTAGTAATCAACCAAGATAAAAGCTTAATTTCAATTATCCCGCTATTTCTTCAGCAAATGATTTTAGGAAGTATTGCCGGTTTTGCATTTGGTATACTCAGTAAATTCATCATCAATAAAATAAAACTAGACTTTGAAGGACTCTATCCTGTTTTGGTTATTGCGCTGATGTTTATTACCTTCTCGGCAACAGATTTTATTGGCGGCAACGGCTTTCTTGCCATCTATATTTGTGCGGTGTATCTTGGAAATCAAAACCTCATACACAAAAAAAGTATTTTAAAAATGTTTGACGGTTTGGCCTGGTTGATGCAAATTGTTCTCTTTCTTACTTTGGGTCTACTTGTTTTTCCGTCGCAAATTATTCCTTATATAGGCATAGGGTTGCTTATTTCCTTGTTTTTAATTTTGGTTGCTCGCCCGGTAAGCGTTTTACTTAGCCTCGTGTTTTTTAAAATGAGACTAAAAAGACGATTCTACATTTCATGGGTGGGACTGCGAGGAGCCGTGCCAATTGTATTCGCAACTTACCCCCTTTTGGCTGGAATTGAAAAAGCAAATATGATTTTCAACATCGTATTTTTCATTTCAGTTACTTCCATTTTAATCCAGGGAACAACTTTATCTATTTTTGCGAAATGGCTAAGAATGGCTATGCCCGAAAAATTGAAAAAGGTTACTGAAATAGACCAACTTCTTTTAGATTTGCCTAAATCTTCCTTGCAAGAATTTGAAGTTTTACCAGACACTTTTTCAGTAAACAAAAGAATTGTTGATTTGAATTTTCCAAAATCCGCATTCATTGTAATGATAAAACGCGATAAAGAATATATTCGGCCAGGTGGTACTACTGAAATAAAAACAAATGATGTTTTAATCGTTCTTGCAGATACTCAGAAAGATTACGCAAAAGTAAACGAATGTCTTTACAGGCCAAATAATGTAAAAAAATCATAAATCTGAATTTAAGCACTATAAAATTACGATTACAAAACCACAACTCTTTATGCGGTTAATAGGTGATTTTCATAATTTCAAAAATTCTGTCTTCTTTTACCAATTTTAATATAACCTTGTCTCCTTCTTTCTTTTCTGTCAATAATCTGGCAATTGGAGAAATAAATGAGATTTTTCCCTTTGAGATATCAGCCTCATCTACACCTACAATTTGATAGCGCTGAAGCTTTGCTTCATTCCCAATTTTTAGGGACACCAATGCACCAAATCGGATTTCATTTTGTGGTTGCTTGCTTAGATCTACTATTTTGGCAGTAGAAATTCGGTTATTCAACAATTGTAATTTTGCGTTTATAAAATTGGATGCGATTCGTCTTTCCTTTTCATTTGTATTTTCCAAACATTCTTTTTCGTTAGCCAATTCTTTTTTTTCGGCTAAAAGTTCATCCATCCCAACTTGAGTCACATAGTTGGTGACACCTTCGGGCAAATCTGCTCTGGGTGGTACTATAGGAATCTCTTCCTGATCGTCTTCTTTTACAAATCCTCTGCTCATGGCTTACTTAATTTTAATGACAACTTTTCCTTTGGCTCGCCCTTCTTTAACATATAGCAGGGCATCTAAGGTGTCTTTTAAAGGAAATACCTTATCAATTTTGGTTTTAATTTTTCCTGATTCTACAAGTTCAGTTATTTCATTGAGTTGCTTTGCATTCGTTCTCATAATAAGGAGGCTGTAATAGGCCGATTTACTATTAATTAGCCTTGTTATTTTTAGTCTTTTCCACGCTAAAAATAGTCTAACAATTTTATTGAGTTTCATTCGTTTGGCAGTTTCTTCATCAACATGACCAACAAGCGTTATTACTTTTCCTCCTTTTTTAATCACTTTAAAAGCGTCTTCTGTGTATTGATTTCCAAGTGTGTCCAAAACCATATCAACATCATTTGCAATGGTTTTATAGTCTTCTGTTTTATAGTCGATTACCCGATCTGCTCCAAGTGCCTTCACCCAGGCTACATTAGCTGCACTAGTGGTTGTATATACATAAGCGCCTTGTGCTTTAGCCAATTGTATTGCCAAAAAACCAACACCTCCAGAACCAGCGTGGATTAGTATTTTATCACCAGATTGTAGTTTTCCGCGTTTTAAAGCTTGTAAAGCGGTAAGACTTACCAATGGCAAACTGGCAGCTTCCTCAAAAGTTGTGTTTTTGGGTTTTAGGCTGATGAGGTTTTGATTTACAGCAACAAATTCTGTAAAAGTTCCTTGTTTATTGACTTTAGAAAAAACTTCATCTCCGATATTGAAATTAGTGACATTTGCTCCTTTTTCTACAATAATTCCACTAACATCATAACCCAAAGTAGCTGGTAACTTAAGTTTTCCCATACTTTTTAGTTTTCCTTCAATAACTTTAATATCTAAAGGATTAACACCGGCAGCATATATTTCAATTAACACTTCGTCTTTGGTGATGGTTGGTTTTTCGATTTCAGAAAATACAATGCTTTCTGATATTTTACTATAGTTAATTTGTTGTACCGCTTTCATAAGTTATTGGTTTTTAGTGTAATTATCCTCTTGTTTATTCAGTTTTAATATTTTCAATCCCACAGCCATTAAAACAATTGAAATGGGAAGAATTAATAAATCCCAATTTAAATGATCAATATTGACAAAAACCACTTCAAGGAATTTTACAAATAATATTATAACGATTACTTCGGCTAAAATATTTTTTAGATGCCCAATATTTGGTGTTTGAATCCAGTTGAGCACACCGTTATTTTTGGTGCTTGACGTGTTGGAAATAAACAAGGTGTAGATGCCGTGTGCAAAAATAAAGAGTACTAAAGCGATTAAAAAAGTGTCCAACGATTTTATAAGATAAGTAATGCCGATATCTGCTGTGTGTAAATGTGCTTTGCCTTCTGGAATATAACCCAAAAAGAACACACGAAAGGCATTTAGCGTTTTTAAAGCACCCACAATAAAAAGCAGCAATGAACCCAGAAGTGAAAAGACAATCGCGATCCAACTGATAAAACGAAAGGTATAAAATGGTTTTTTCATAATTATAAAGTGATTAGAGCCTTTTAGTAAGACTGTGATTAAAACAATAAAAACCCCAGTAAGCCTGAGGTTTTTATTATAAACTTATGTTATAAAGTTTCTATTAAAAGAAGCCCATAGGTTTCTTGTCGTAAGAGATCAACATGTTTTTTACAACACGGTAATGATCTAGAGCCATTTTATGGTTTTCACGACCGAATCCTGATTCTTTCACACCACCAAAAGGAGCGTGAGCAGGATATGTATGGTATTGGTTTACCCAAACTCTACCGGCTTGAATAGCGCGTGGAACTTGGTATAATTCGTGAGCATCACGAGACCAAACACCAGCACCTAAACCGTAAGGTGTATCATTTGCGATTGCGATAGCTTCTTCAGTAGAACTGAATGTTGTCAACGCTACAACTGGGCCAAAAATTTCTTCTTGGAACACACGCATATTGTTATGGCCTTTTAAAACCGTTGGTTGGATGTAGTATCCTTCAGAAAGTTCACCTTCATAGTTACCAGCGTCACCACCGGCCAATACCAATGCACCTTCTTCTTTACCAATCTTGATATAGTTAAGAATTTTTTCGTATTGAGGCTTAGAGACTTGAGATCCGATCATTGTTTCTGGATCCAATGGGTTTCCTGTTTTGATAGCTCCCAAACGTTCTTGCATTCTTGCGATAAAATCGTCAGCGATATCTTCGTGTACTAAAATACGCGATGGCGCTGTACAAATTTCTCCTTGATTGAGTGCGAACATTAACGCGCCTTCAATAGCTTTACTATAGAAATCATCGTCTTGGTCTGCTACCGATGGGAAGAAAATGTTTGGAGACTTACCACCTAATTCCATAGTTACAGGAATGATATTTTCGGCTGCATTGTGCAATACTTTACGACCTGTTTCTGTTGAACCAGTAAATGAAAGTTTTGCAATACGCTTAGATGTAGCTAATGCTGCACCAGCTTCTGCACCAAAACCAGTTACGATGTTCAATACACCTGGAGGTAAAATATCACCAATTAATTCCATTAATGCCATAACACTAGTAGGAGTTTGTTCCGCTGGTTTAACAACTGCAGTACAACCTGCCGCTAAAGCTGGAGCAATTTTCCAAGCCAACATTAACATTGGGAAGTTCCAAGGGATGATTTCACCAACTACTCCAATAGGCTCGTGTAATACGATGCTTACAGTGTTTTTGTCGTGTTCTGAAATACTTCCTTCATCTGCACGAATAACACCTGCGAAATAACGGAAGTGATCAATACAGTAAGGGATATCGGCTGCACGAGACTCACGGATTGGTTTACCGTTGTCAATAGTTTCCAAAGTTGCTAAGTATTCGAAGTTGTCTTCCATTACTTGCGCAATTTTTAATAAAGCATTACTTCGTTCTGTTGCTGAAGATGTACTCCAAGATGGGAACGCTTCGTGTGCTGCATCTAGAGCAAGATCAATATCTTCTTGCGTTGAACGTGCCGCTTGGGTAAATACTTTACCGTCTACTGGAGATACGTTATCGAAATACTGCCCTTTTACAGGAGCTACGAATTTACCGCCAATAAAGTTCCCATATCTTTCTTTGAATACAGGTTTTGTTACATTTGCCATAATTATAAATTTTAAATTTGATTCTTTATTAATTGCTTGCTAAAACAAGCCTTGTGTAATTACAATGCAAATGTACGTCGGGTTGTTACCTTTCTATTTATTGATACGGTTCAATAACTTATGAAAAAGGTTCAAAGTGAGAGTTTGTGAAAAATGGAGATTTGTTTTACTATTTAAATCGCAGTAATACAGGTTGTTATAGATATAATTTTTTAATTAGAAATATCTGTTGGACTAATTCCAAACTTATTTTTGAAGGCTATACTAAAGTTAGACAGGTTGTTATAACCAATCTCTAAATAAATATCAGACGCTTTTAAATCGCCGGTTTGCAGTAATTCTTTTGCTTTTTGAAGGCGTTTATCTTGCAGCCATTTTCCAGGTGGTACGTTGTATTCGTTGGTGAAATGCCGTTTAAAGGTCGATAAGCTCATATTGCACAAAAAAGCAATTTCTTCCAATTTTAAATTGGAATTCACATTACTTTCTACAACATTTTTAAATGGTGAAATCTCTTTTGATATTAAGGAGTGTAAGTAATATTCGAATTTATTGCCGTATTTATTCAGTAAATACAACATAATTTCTTCAAATTTTAAGACCAATAAAGCATCACTAAAACTGTGATCCTTAAAGGTGTTAGATGATAATGAAGTTATAAAAGCCGCAATATAAGCGTCGTTTTCAATGACAAAATAGGGAATTTCCTCTTTATAAGGCTTTACATTGTTGGTATACTTACTTAAAAAGTCGGTGAGTTTCTTTTCAGAAAAAAAGAAGAGTTTACAATAATATATAGCTTCAGTGTCCAAGAGCTCGGTCCATAACCAATTTCCTTTTTTGAGAAGTAATGATTGGGCTTTGTTCACCGCAACTGACGTTCCTGCAAAATGAACTTGCTTTTTACCTACTTGTAGAAAGCTAAACATATTCATGCTTAAATTGACTTTACTTTTTACTACATCGTTGGTCATTTTAAAATCGTACACAAATATATCTTGATCCTCTTTTGAATCTTGAATATAAATTTCAGGTATATTTTCTATTAACATCTGTATTTTGGGTTTTAGGTAATAGATTTTTATAAGGTTGGTTTGCTTATAAAATCAAAGGTTTTTCAATTACATCAAATTGCTAGCTGCAGGTATGTTTGTTTGTTCTAGTTCAAATTTTGCATATAACATTATGTGGTGTTGTGAGCAGACTTTCATTAATTCATTCTTTTTTTCTTTAGGACATAACCAATTCAACATTTTTTATGACTCACATAAAATACAATTGCTGTCCATTCTCCTAAACATTCATTGGTGTTTTGTTTGTTTTCGGATATAAATTGCTTAACAGTTTTCAAGTTTTCGCGTTGTATAGATCGGATTTTTATTCATTCATCTTTCGTTTTGTTCTATTTTTAGTTTCAGTTTTTAGCTTACACACAACGTGATTTCTCTGCTACTTAATATATCCCTATTTTTATCAAGCTAAAAGATGATTATAACAAATAAATCTTTTTCCATTTCCTTTTGAATTACTAAAATAGCTTAAATAAATTTGTGAAAGTATAAGTTTTCTCATTTAAGTTTAATTTGATTTTTTAAAGTGTAAGTCTCTATCCAAGCTGAAGATGATGTGCTTTTTTGATGATCAACTATCATAATAATGTATAGACATATCTAATCCAATTTGTTTGGTTAAAACTATTATATGTTTTGTGCCTTCACTTTTTCGATATCTCCGACAAGCAACCTGAAATTTTTATTGAAAGATTTCTTTATACTGCAACCTTTATAATAGCCATTCTGAATTAAGGAGCATTCTATAAATATACATAAAAACCTCACATTTGTAATAACTGGCATTTTTTTACTTATAGTTTGCTTGGTCACTAGTCCACAAATTCATACTTTTGCAAACTTAAAACTTAAAAAATAGTTTTTCCTTATAATTTTTTTGCACTTATTCTATTTAAAATAGCACGTTTTCATAAGAATTATTGATTTGTTTGTCACGGAGTTTCTAGCTCCGCTAATGTTTAATCTTTTTAAAAATTTGAATGAAAAAATATTTTAACCTATTCGATGTTTCTCAAAAAGTTGATTATAAAATAGAGATTTTATCGGGTATTACGGTAGCTCTTGCCCTTGTTCCCGAAGCCGTTGCTTTCGCGTTAATTGCTGGATTGTCGCCCTTAACCGGACTTTATGCGGCTTTTGTAATGGGTTTGGTCACCGCAATTTTTGGTGGTCGCCCGGGAATGATTTCAGGTGCTACAGGCGCAGTCGCTATTGTGGTGGTAACCTTGGCAAAAACACATGGTGTGGAATATGTTTTTGCAACAGTCATATTTGCAGGTCTTATTCAAATAGGCGCTGGAGTTCTAAAACTGGGAAAACTCATTCGAATGGTGCCGCATCCAGTTATATTTGGGTTTGTTAATGGATTGGCAATTATCATTTTTATTTCGCAATTAACACAATTTAAAGATGTTTCAGGCAATTGGCTAACTGGCACGCCACTTTATATTTTACTCGGATTGGTTTTGCTGACTATGGCAATTATTTATGGATTGCCAAAACTTACCAAAGCAATCCCCGCCTCCTTATTAGCCATTCTTGTTGTATTCGGAATTGTTGCTTTTTTTGGCATCGAAACTAAAACTGTTGGCGATATCGCCTCTATCAGTGGTGGTTTTCCTCCATTTCATATACCAAGTGTTCCTTTTACAATGGAATCAATCATAATAATATTTCCTTATGCAGCCATTGTTGCAGGAGTTGGATTGATTGAGAGTTTACTTACCTTAAATATTATTGATGAAATTACTGAAACACGTGGTCGCGGAAATAGAGAAGCTATAGCTCAAGGTTCGGCAAATATTTTGTCGGGTATGTTTTCTGGTATGGGCGGATGCGCCATGTTAGGTCAGAGCTTGATTAATATCTCCGCGGGTTCAAGGGCAAGATTATCGGGAATTGTCGCTTCGGTGATGTTACTTGTTTTTGTGATGTTCGGTTCGGGATTGATTGAAAAAGTACCAATGGCAGCTTTAACAGGATTGATGATTATGGTGGCCATTGGAACATTTGAATGGGCCAGTATGAAAATATTTACCAAAATGCCAAAGTCCGATATTTTTGTGATGGTCATGGTTACCTTAGTGACTGTGGTGCTACATAATTTGGCGCTGGCGGTTATTATTGGTGTTATTATTGCCGCATTGGTGTTTGCCTGGGACAATGCAAAACGCATTAGGGCAAGAAAATTAATTGATGATAATGGCGTAAAACATTATGAAATTTACGGCCCTTTATTTTTTGGCTCTATAGCGGCTTTTAATGAAAAGTTTGATGTATTGAATGACCCCGATGAGGTGATTATTGATTTTTCGGAAAGCAGGGTTGTGGATATGTCGGCTATCGAAGCATTAAATAAAATTACGGAACGCTATTTAAAAGTGGGCAAAAAAATTCATCTAAAGCATTTAAGCCCCGATTGCAAAAAATTGTTAAAAAATGCAGACAGCATAATTGACGTCAATGTTTTAGAAGATCCTACGTATAAGGTTGCAGTTGACGAGATATAAGAAAAGGGCGGCAAAACCGCCCTTTCTAGCTTGTAAAATTTGCATTGCGCAATAAAGTGCTTTTTTCATAATTGCTATTTTTTTCTAGGTGAAATAAATAAAGAAACATTAAAAAGTAAACCACTTCCTAACGTGTTCTCAAAAATAATGTCATTATTTGAGCGGTTGGAATTTGTGACATTGTAGGTTAAATTTTCATTATAGCCCACTTCTGAAGCTGCCCAAAGCCAGCCTACCAATCGTTTTTCAATCCTGCTGCTAAATTGTATTGCAGAACGATGCAAATGGATATTGTTAAATTGTCCAAGCTCTGGCTCCAAATTGTTATTTTGTATGATGCGCCGTCTATTTCAAGCGTATTTAACCAGTTTAATCCGGAATTATGAATGTATCTCGATTTTATTAATATTGGCAACATGGCTTCAACACCCCATTTTTCATTAAAGTTTTTGTTGATGGCAACAACAGGCAATATAAGCGGACTTCCAAACCGGTAATTCTTCAAAATGGTATTCTTCAAAAGTGTATTTTAATCCGCCCAAAATGCTTAAATAAGGCTTGTCCACAATCGGAATTTTAAGTTTGGCTTCTAAACTGCTATTGGTTCTTATGGTATTTTTTGAATCTCCATAGTTGCCGGTTTTGTCCTGCGTTTTTATAGAAATGTTTGGCATCGTTTGATAGACAAATGAAGCTCCTTTTCCTACGGGAATTCCTTTTAGTCCCGGAATGCAATATTCAATCTCAGCAACTTTTGTAGTGTCAATTTGCGCTTGCAATTGGTAGCCATACACAAAAAACAAGCCCATTAAAATACTTGTTAATTTAAAATTTTTCATGGGATGAAATTAAATTTTAAAATATTGGCATTATATCTTTTTGTTTCATTTGATATATATAAATCCCCATTTTCTGTAAAACTGATACCTTCTGGCTGCATAAAATGTGGATAATTAAGGCTGTATATTTTTTGCAAATCTCCATCCGAAGAAAATTCTGCCAACATTTTTCCTACAGAAGAAAGGATGTAAATATTTTTTGTAATTGGATGAATCGCGATGCCACTTGGCGAAAATTGCGATTTTACATGGTAGGTTTTCTGTATTTCTTTTTGCAAAATAGTTAAAACAGGAGTTGGATTTAGCGCATTTTCACTCAATAAATATTCATAAACAAACCTTTTGCCTTTTCCGTCTTTCTTGCCAGAATTTGATTTGCTGGCAACCAATAACCTATTTTTATCCACGTCAAAAAACAAACCTTCAGTATTGTCTTGTTGCGTTAAAAATGTCTTGTGCTTTATTGTTTTAGGCGAATTTAAATAATTTTGAACTTCAAAAATAGTCCCGTCCGATCGCAACACAAAAGCAGTGCTGCCCTTAATTGCGACATCTTCATAATCACCCGCTTCAGCGAAAGGGATTGTTATTTCAATGGTTTTGTTGTTTAAATCGTAAACAAACAAATTTCCGTGTTCATCATTGTGACAAATCACTTTTTGGTGCGCTAAAATTTCAATTCCCGATATTTCATCAAGCACGCTAGGCATTTCCCAAACAACGCTTGGTTGTTTTAAATCATAGGATTTACATTCATCAAAAGTTACTTTCGGTTGTGCTTGACAAGAAAGTAGTAAACTAAAAATAATAAAAGTGAGGCTAAATTTCATCTGTTTAAATTATGATTTTTTGTTGGTACAGATGCAGCCTGCCTATCGGCAGGTAAACCTTCCTGCCGGTAGGTAAATTCGCCATTAATCATTCTGCTGTGTATCAAAATTTGTTATGGCTCGTTTCATCTGTTTGTCTTTTAATTCGCCCTTGGCTTTTTGGCTTATAAAAATTTATTTTTTAGCCATAAGGGATACTCCAAAATTCTTTTGTTGTTAATGCATATTAAATCAGCTGATTCACACTCATATTGCAATAATTATATTAAAAAAATCCCCCGATTGAGGGATTTTTTATTCATTATAAAGCAAGGTATTAGTTGCCCTTTACCACATATCCCAATTTTTCAATTAAATCAGTAATATGTTTTACCGATATTTTATCTTCTTTGTAAGTTACTTTTACCTTGCTTGCATTATAAAGCACTCTGGCTTCCTCTACTCCTTCCTCCTTTGAAAGCACACTCTCTATTTTTGTTATGCAGCTTGGACAAGTGAGTTCCTCTAATTGAATTTTTTCTGTCTTCATTTTTCATCTTATTTTAATTAATAATGCCTAATTTCATTTTTCAAAATCCAGATATGAATTCTACTTAACAAGCATTGTTCTTAGTGTTCTGCATGGCCACTACCATGTTCAAGTATATCATGTAAAGCCTCAATAGTGTGTGTGTAATCTACGTAAGCCGCAACAAACTCCCTACCTAAATCTGTTGAATTGTCTTTAACTTTACTTAGTTGCAACACTTTATCATATTTTTCACGAACTGCTTTTTCAATATGTTTGTTAAATTTTAACAAAAAACCATCTACATTACTCACTTTAATGGTTTCATCAGTCATTTGAATAATTTGTTTTGTGCTTCCTGCAGGTTTTAGTCCTGTATAAGGTGCGCCTTCTGTTTCACGGTGCAAACGTACCAATGTTTCAAAAAAATGTTTTTCTACTATTTCATAAACTTCTTTATCACCATTTCGCAATTTATAAGTTTTATGAAACAGGTTGGTGATTTCATTTTCCTGATCTTTTGTTATCCATTTAAGAACCGGATTGACATCATTTGTTTTAAGCGCCAAAACAGCATCTTTAATTACTGGGCCATCATACGAATCGCAATGGGCAAATGTTGCCTGTGAAGAGAATAATAAGATGGCAAATAAAATTAAGGGCAAGCCTCCAAATTTTATATTTCCAACGAATCTTTTTTTAGCGGATACTTTTTTTTCTGAATGTTTTTTAATTTTTGTTTCCATGATTTTACTCTTTTATTAAATGATTATTATTAAATTCTTGTACAAAAGTAGCAATGAAACATAGTGTAATCGCTTTAAGCTATAAAGTGGGACTAGTTTTTTGTTAAAAGGAGTGCCTAGTCATAAAGTAAGTCCTAATATTTTTTGTAAAATGAAGGGAAAATTTACAGATGAGGTTGCGAAAAAGTTTTTGTAAAACTTCTTTTAGATACTATATTTTTTGGAGTTTTCACTTTATTATAAGTATTTTAGATTTAACTTATAAAAAATAAAAACGGGAGTTCTTTTAAGAGCTCCCGTTTTTAAAAATTTAAATCAATTACCTATAAAAATAAAACATTTTTCTATTCAAAATATTTAGCATACTCTTCTAAATGCTGGTTTATTTTATCCAGACTCTCCTTACGAGAATTTAGGTCTGGAGCACCCATACCTTCAAATAAATCTTTCATCGGTACCAAATAAATATGCAACTGATTATGTGCTTCTCCTGTCATTGTGCATTTCGTTATAATAGTTCCAAATTCTTTTTCTAAATTGTGTTTAAGGTTTGTATAAGCCTCCATATTATCTCTTTCTGAAAAAGATTTTATTAAAAGTTTCATCTTATTAATTCCTTCAGTAGTTTCAAGATTGGCCTCCCATAAGTTTCCATTATTTAATTGCAAAACTTCATCCCCCTCAAGTTCATGTTCATCTGTTTGTTTATTTGCTGGAGTCTCTTTTTGATGTTCATCTGCTTGTTCGACTCCATTATGGTCATGAGTTTTTCCAGTTTTATTGTCACAGGAAACAGAAAACATTAATACGCTAACCGCAAGAAATAATTGAATGGCTTTTTTCATTTTTTTTTAATTTGTTTTAAAGTTAATATATTTAGAATTGTTTTGCAAATAAAGCCCAGACAAAGAGACAAGTCGTTTTAAGTTATAAAGTGGGACTAATTTATTTGTTTAAAAAGTGTTCTTTATAAGCGAGGAAGCAAAGTTTATTTTAAAAAAAGGATTAAATTTTTAAAATTTCCGATTTGTATTGCGAAGGTGTTTGATTTGTGAATTTTTTAAATATTCGATTAAAAGCCGATTTTGAATTAAATCCGGAGTCAAACGCTATACCCAAAAGTGAATAATTCTCAAATTTCGGATCGCTTATTTTTGTTTTGACTTCTTCCACCCTATACTGATTGATATATTCGAAAAAGTTAAGGTTGAATTTTTCATTGATAATTTGCGATAAATAATGTGTAGAAATCCCTAATTCAGAAGCCAACTCTAGTAGCGTTAAGTTTGGATTTAAAAAAGGTTTAGCAGAAATCATAACATTATCAAGTTCCTCCACAAATTGCTTTGCTTCGGTATCCGTTAATCTTGAACTTGCATATTTAATTTTCGTTTCTTCAACAAAAACCTGTTGGTTTTCAGTATCGGCACTAAAAATAACTTTTTGTTTCAATCCAAAATAACCAATTAAAATTACAAAAACCGACAAGGAAAGAAATAATCCATCGGTACAAAAAACCATAGAGAATAAATTAAAAACATGATGAATGACTGTAATAATAATTAATGCCGTCCAAATAATGCCAAAAATGTAAACAAGTTTTCTTAACCAAATCAAGTTAATTTCTTCTGATGAAGAAAAGTTATTGAATATATTGATATCCAATTTTCTAAACAATTTTATTGATAGTGCAAAATAAAATGACCCAGACAATATGGTGGCAATTAAAAAGAAGATAAATATAAAAGGTGGGGAAATATTTAATTGTGCATAATCCAGCCGAATAGTTTCTGAAATTGTTGGAAAGAATGAAATAACCAGTAGATAGCAATTAAATAAGATAAATGGCGCAAAATGTAAGAAGGTGATTTTACCGAAAATCTTTTTTGGGGAAATTAATGCCGAAATATAAAAAAACAAGAATGCGCCATGCAATAAAAACAAGGAAGTAAAACTGATTGAAAGCAGTTGAAACTGGGTAAATAATTCATGGGAATAAAGGCCATACATCCCAATAAATAGCCCTAAATACAACAGCCACAGCAATAATATCTTGTCGTGTAATGCCCATAGTTTTTTCTGAAACAATAAAATTGCAAAAAAGAACGCATTAAAAGAGGCAATAAGAAAAACGAACTTCATTTGTGTTATTTATTAGTTTAAACGTTCACTTAAATATACTTTAATATTCTAGGTATAAGGCTCTAATAGCTTATATTCTATTCTCGGTATAAATTTACCGCTTTATCTACAAAATCATTAATTAAATGCCTATTAAATTCTTAAATTATTTTGTTCTAGAATATTTATTTTAAACTTACTATGATAAAAAAATTGTTTTTAAGTTTAGGAATCTATAATCAAATTATTTGTATTTGAATTTGATTATATTTAGCAAAAATTTACGCTGGTGGATTTTTCATCCATTGGTGTCCAAAATTATAAAAATGAATAAAAATTATTTTTCTGTACTTATTGCCACTACACTAACCTTTTTAACTTATTCACAAGAGACCCCAAAATGGGATGTGGCAAATCCCGATCCAACTTTTAATTATATGCTTCATAATTTTAGCACTTCTGAAGGAACCTGGATGAATATAGACGTGAGTCCAGATGGAAAAACCATCATTTTTGATCTCTTGGGCGACATCTACATTATGCCTATTTCCGGGGGAAAAGCTAAGCCGCTTCGCACAGGAATTCCCTACGAAATTCAGCCACGTTTCAGCCCTGACGGGAAACGTATTTCCTTTACCAGTGATGCTGGGGGAGGCGATAATATTTGGGTTATGGATGTTGATGGCAGCAACGCAAAGCAAGTGACCAAGGAAGATTTCAGACTATTAAATAATGCTGCTTGGATGCCAAATGGCAATTACTTGGTGGCACGTAAGCACTTCACTTCAGAACGTTCTTTAGGTGCTGGAGAAATTTGGCAATATCATATTTCGGGAGGAAGTGGCGTGCAACTTACCAAAAAAAGAACCGACCAAAAAGATGTTAACGAACCTGTTATTTCGCCCGACGGAAAGTTTATGTATTATGATGAAGACGTAACTTCTGGAGGCGTTTTTGAATACAACAAAGATGCGAATAAACAAATTTATGCCATAAAACGCTACGACTTTGAGACGGGAGAGACTGAAAGTATTACTGGTGGACCAGGTGGTGCGGCCAGACCTCAACTTTCCAGAGACGGAAAATTGCTCGCCTTTATAAAACGTGTGCGCACCAAAACTGTTTTATACATTCACAATTTACAAACCGGCGAAGAATGGCCTGTTTATGACGATTTAAATAAAGACCAGCAAACTTCTTGGGCAATTTTTGGTGTGTACCCAAATTTTAATTGGATGCCAAATAATGAAGAAATTGTGGTTTGGTCCAAAGGAAAAATTCAAAAAGTAAACATAAAAACCAATGCGGTTTCCAACATTCCATTTACTGTTGATGTTGCTATTGACATTGCGGAAAGAGTTCATTTTGAAACCCCGATTGATGACAAGGAGTTTACTGTAAAAATGATTCGGGATGCGGTAACTTCTCCCGACGGAAAAACATTAATTTTTAGGGCTTTGGGCTATTTGTGGACAAAAAACTTACCAAATGGAAGCCCAAAAAGATTGACCTCGGGAACAGATTTTGAAGCAGAACCTGCCTTTTCGCCAAACGGAAAAGAAATTATTTTTGTGACTTGGAATGATTCCGAGTTAGGAAGCATCAGAAAAATAGCAGTTTCGGGAGGAAATTCAACTAAAATCACTTCAGAAAAAGGAATTTATAGAACACCCGCTTATTCGCCAGATGGAAAAACCATCGTGTTTAGAAAAGAGGGCGGAAACAACGACCAAGGACATGCCTTCACCAAAAATCCGGGCATTTATACTATGGACGCATCTGGAGGAAGTCAAAAATTCCTCAGTAAAAATGGAGAATATCCCACATTTACCAAAGATGGAAAACGTATATTTTATCAGACCGGTGGGGTTTTCTTTGGAGAGCTTACCAAGGCGCTAAAAAGTATGGATTTAAATGGAAAAGAAGAACGCACCCATATTCAGTCCAAATACGCAAACAGATTGGTTCCGAGTGTGGACAACAACTGGATTGCTTTTTCACATTTGCATAAAGTATATTTAGCGCCGCTTAATATAAACGGACAAATGGCGGATTTGGACAACAAAACAACTTCAGTTCCGGTTTCTATGTTGGCAAAAGATGCTGGAATTAACCTGCATTGGTCAGCCGACAGCAAACAGGTAATGTGGACCTTAGGTGAAACTTATTTTAAAAATGATATTAAAGACCGATTTACATTTTTACCGGGTTCACCTGAAAAAGTGGACAGCACTTCAACAAAAGGCATTGCAATAGGATTAAAATCGAAAGCAGACAAACCAAAAGGCAGTATTGCATTTACAAATGCGAGAATTATTACGATGGAAGGTGATGAGGTTATAGAAAACGGAAGCATTGTCATCAATCAAAACCGCATAGAAGCCATTGGAAAGGCCTCAGAAGTTGTCATTCCAAACAGTGCCAAAGTCTATGATGCTGCAGGAAAAACAATAATGCCCGGAATGGTGGATGCACACGCCCATGTTGGCGGTTTCCGTTACGGATTAACCACCCAACAAAACTGGCAATTTTATGCAAACTTGGCTTATGGGGTTACAACTTCTCATGACCCTTCAGCCAATACCGAAACGATTTTTTCTCTTGTAGAAATGATTAAAAGCGGTGCATTGGTTGGACCTCGCCTCTACTCAACCGGATATATTCTTTATGGCGCCGAAGGTGATTTTAAAGCTGTGATTAACAATTTAGATGATGCGCGTTCTTCAATAAAAAGAACCAAAGCTTTTGGGGCGCTTTCAGTGAAGAGCTATAACCAGCCGCGCCGAGACCAACGTCAGCAAGTATTAAAGGCTGCCCGTGAAGAAGGTATCAATGTGGTTCCTGAAGGTGGATCCACCTTTTTTACAAACCTAACCATGGTAATCGACGGGCATACCGGTGTGGAGCACAACATTCCAGTAGCTCCTGTTTACAAAGATGTTCTTGAACTTTGGGGCGCCAGTGAAGTTGGTTATACGCCAACGTTGATTGTAAATTATGGCGGACTTAATGCTGAAATTTACTGGTATCAAAAAACAAATGTGTGGGAAAATGAAAAACTGCTGCAATTTACGCCAAGAAGCATTATTGATGCGCGTTCCCGTCACAGAATAATGATTCCCGATGAAGAATATGAAAACAGCCATATTCTAACTTCAAACTCCGTTAAAGCACTTGCAGACAATGGCGTAAAAGTGAATTTGGGCGGACACGGCCAATTGCAGGGAATGGGTGCGCATTGGGAATTGTGGAGCCTGCAACAAGGAGGCATGAGTAATTTGGAAGCTTTAAGAGCTGCCACCATAAATGGCGCAAATTATATTGGGGCCGGAAAAGATATTGGCTCTTTAAAGGCAGGTAAATTGGCTGATTTACTTGTTTTGGAGAAAAATCCTTTAGAAAATATCCAAAACTCAAACAGTTTAGTTTTTACCATGGTAAATGGCAGGCTGTACGATAGCAATACCATGAACGAAGTCGGCAACGAACCTAAAATACGCGCTCCATTTTATTGGGAAAACAACAAATACAATGCCTCATTTCCTTGGCACGAAGAAAGCAACAGTTTTATGATACAGGAATGCTGTGGCGCTGGGCATAATTAGTATATAATTATTAAAATCAAAGTAAAAAGCTCCTTTTTCAAGGAGCTTTTTTTAGCTGTTTTTTTCTTTAATATATTTCCTTAAATCAGAAATTAAAATTTGGTCGAGTTCTTCTTCGTTTCCAAAACTTGTTTCTACAAATACCATCCCGAAAAACGGATACTCCTTATAATCCACTTTCCTTAATTCCATCGGATTTTCAAATTCAGAAAGAAGTAAATCATAATCAAAAGAGGCTATTTTGCTTTCGGGAATTCCAGAGTTATTGTCCAACAAAATAAGGCTGTATTTTTTGTTTTTTCGTGATTTAAAGAGTTCTTTCCAATTTGGTTTTGTACCGTTTAAAAAATATTGGTATGAATTAAAACCATATGCAAAGTATGACAAATCAGCCGTGGTGCACCAACCGCCAAATCGCATTGGATTCACTTCTATGGGAATAATGGTTCCGTTTTTATCAATCCGCACTTCCACATGAAAAGGAAAGTTTTTCAAATTGACCAGCGCACCAAGTGTATTTAGAAATTTTTGCATAGCTGGCAGATGCTTTTCGATAATTTCTTCTGAAGTTGTATACACACGATCATTTACATCCTTTCCAGTAGAAAATCGGTGATGGTAAATAGAGAGAATGACAGGTTTTCCTTCTTTATTAAAATAACAGTCCAATGCATATTCTTCACCTTCAATACATTCTTCTATGATAAAATTGGAAGTATCTACAACTTCATTTGGATAAAAGCGCCTAATTTCGGCAATTTCGTTGGTGATTTTGTTTAAAACGGCAGGCCATTCTTCTGGCTTGTCAACTTTATGGACACCCAAACTAAAAAAACCAACCGCTGGTTTTATGATAAAGGGAATTTTTATATTTTCCATCGATAAATGGGCTAGTTCCTCAAATTTAATTCCTTTAAAAAAGTAATTTGGGAATATATCTTTCAATAATTCCCGAAAAATTATTTTGTTTTTGAAAAGCTGAATTTGCCTCGGTAATTTAGCAGACACCAAGTTTTTATCAATCCAGCTAATACTGTTTTCGGAGTTGGTGTAAAGCGCACAATTGTGATTATTATTAATAAATTCCACTGCTTCCTTTTCTGAAATCCAATTTAATGAATCGTCTGAAATCATGGCCTTCGCCGCATTAGTGGAAACAATTTCAAGATGGTTTTCTTTAATGGTTTTAAGCAAAAATGAAGAAATATAGGGTTGATCAATTAGTATCATTTGGGTGGTGATGTTTTCTTAGTTAAAGGTTAAAGTAAAATAAAATTCTACAATAATACTTTTGTGCACACTTGTCATTTCGAATTCTTATCAGCTTAATCTTTTTTCTTCTTTTCCTTATCTTTTTCTATTTTCTTTTCTATCTCAACTTCCTTTTCGTCACTTTTTTTCATTTCATCATCCTTTCTAAACCCAATTAAGTTACGATATTTGAGCTCGGCTTTTTTTATGTCTTCTTGTAATTTTTTATATCTGGTGATATCCTTAATAGTTATTACCACAGCAATTACCTGATTTTGCTGATTCATTATTGGTCTTCCGCTTAATAAAACCCTTTTCTTTTCCTGCAATTTTTCATTCCAAAGCACTACATCCACATCATCCGTTAGTTCCCCAGCAAGGGCGCGTTCCATTGGGAGTTTTTGAATAGGGAATATTGTTTTTCCGTCGGGAAAATACATTTCGAAATACTCAGAAAAATTGGCAGAAATCTTAGAATCATCTTGGGTTCCAAACATTTCATTGGCCATATTATTTGCCAATATCACCTTTTTATCTGAATTTGCAACAATAACGCCATCACTGATATTCTCGAGAATTAGGCTTAATTTTTGCTCATTTTCGTATAAATCATTCACAGCTGCCCGTTCTTCTTCTTTCATTTTAAGCATTTCGGTGATATCACGTGCTATGGCATATAAAGTTCCTGTGGCACTGTCGGTAGTTGCTGTCCATGACAGCCATTTTATAGTACCATCTTTACATACCCATCGATTTTCGAAATTTACCAAAGGTTTCCCTTGTTGAAGTTCTTCAATGGCTTTTTCTGTTGTTGCAACATCTTCAGAAAATATATAATTTGTAAATGGTTTGCTTTTTAGCTCCAAATCGCTATAGCCCAAAACCTTGCTTAAAGATGGGTTTATTTTTACAAACATATTTTTTGCGGCAACCACTAAAATATCCAATGACATTTCAAAAAAAGTATCTGCTTCTTTCAAGGATTCTTCAACATTTATTTTTGCTGTAACATCTCTTGCAACAGCATACAAAAGTCCCGTTTCAACATCGGGATAAGTTGTCCAACTAAGCCATTTTAAAGAGCCATCCTTACATACAAATCGGTTTTCAAAATTCTCGGTAATGATGCCCGATTGAAGTTTTTCTACTTCTTTCAGCGTAGAATCTAGATCTTTTGCATAAACAAAAGACATAAACGGTTTTCCCAAAAGCTCTTCTTCAGAATAACCCAATATATTTGTTGTTGCCGGATTAACTTTTAAGAAGGTGTTATCAGATGAAATAATCAACATATCTCTAGAAAGGTTAAAGAACGTGTTTCCAGCCATCAACATTTTTTGGGAATTAATTCTTTCTGTAATATCTGTAGCAATTGTTCCTACTGCAAAAACCCTGTTTGAGGCATCAAATAATGGGAATTTAGCGGCTAAATAGGTGTGTAAGCCATCCGGTTGCTCAAGAACTTCCTCAACCTGGATTTCCTTTTCTAATTTTACTGCTTCCAAATCTGTGCTTCGGTATCTATCCGCAGTTTCTTTAGGTAAAAAATCGTGGTCTGTTTTTCCTTTGATATCTTCTTTCTTCAACCTATAGAGGTTTTCGTATCGCTTATTAATCAATAAATATTCACCATTTAATTTTTTGACAGAAATAGCATTTTTGGTGTTATCAATAATGGATTGCAGTAGTTTACGATTCTCTAAGGTTTCCATTTCCGCCAGAGTTTTGGCTTTGAGCTGACTGCGAATAACAAAGTAAACCACTGTTAGCATCCCCAAAGAAAGCACAATTAATAACATAGAAATCCAATCCCACAATGAGGGAGTTTCAGGAAGAATTTGATTCCAATATATAATTCCAAGCACCAAGATTACCAAAAGGTTAATAATATAACCCGTTATAATTTTTATTTTAAAAGGGATTTTCATCTGTTTATGATTTATTATTTTAAGTGCTGATTATCAATATTTTAATTTTTATTATTTATTTTTTAGCCAATAAAAAGCTACCCCTAAAAATAAGGGTTTTTGTAATTTTAATATTTTAGTTGCTCAACGCTAA
>DATCTJ010000035.1:0-3707 GCA_036568005.1 Lutibacter sp.
TTCTACAAATAGGTCGTCCCTCTGGGACTGAAACAGCTCCGTAGGAGCTAAATGTTTGTAGAAAAATGAAAAATTTCAATTATTTAAGCCCCATCGGGGCGGTCTGTTTGTTTTTAAAAATTTAACCGGACAATAATGAAATAATATTCATTAAAGCCAAGAATAATAATCAAAAAAAAAGTTACCAGTAACAACAACTTTCATTAGTTTATAAAAACTAAGGCTCGTTATTTTATAATTAGACTCGATTTGTTAATCGATCTTACTTATAATCTTAATTCTTTTTAGAAGTGCTTTCTGAGGCGGAATGACCATCATTTTTATGTTTTAATACATAATTAGCCATCATTTTTTCAATTAGTTCGTCTTTGGTTAAATGATGAAACACCATTTTAATTTTATCTTTTAAAATTGTCGAAATTTCGTGATCGGGTTTGGTCTTAAATAATTGTTTCGCCCACAAAATCATATTATTTTCTTCAATACTTTGCGCATTAGGTTTTTTGAATTCCATAAAATCAATACCCAATTCAACTTCAAACTCTCTCAATTTTTCGATTTCTTCCTGCTGAATAACTGTTAAGGAATAACCTTTGGCTCCTGCCCTGGCAGTTCTTCCGCTTCTATGCACGTACAATTCGGCAACATCAGGTAAATGATAATTGACCACATAAGAAATTTCTTTGACGTCGATTCCCCTAGCCGCCAAATCTGTTGCCACCAAAATATGGATAAAACCTTCACGAAATTGCCCCATAATTCGGTCTCGTATGGGTTGCGACAAACTTCCGTGCAAGGCACCTGATGAAAATCTGTTTATCGCCAAGTTTTTGGCCAATTTATTTACGGCAGCTTTTGTTTTACAAAAAATAATGCCGCGTTCCCCTTCTTTGGAAGATAAGAAATGCATTAGAACCTCCAACTTTTCAATAGGTTCTACCACCACGTATTGGTGATCAATCGCTAGATTTCCTACAGTTTCCATATCGGCACTCACCATAAGTACGTGCTTAGACATGTAGTTCTGCACCAATTGTTTTATGGCTCCCGGCAAAGTTGCTGAAAATAAAAAAGTTCTTTTCTTTTTTGGCAATTCGGCTACAATTTCATCCAAGCCCTCTTTAAGGGAAGTCACCATTTCATCAGCTTCATCCAACACTAAATAATTGGCCTGTTTGATATCTATCGCTTTACGTTGTATCAAATCAATTAAACGCCCAGGCGTAGCAATTACAATATGTGTTGTTTTCGACAAACGTTCAATTTGTGGTTTTATGGGTATTCCGCCACAAACTTCTGCAATAGAAATTTCAGGTAAATGGGTGGAAAACACTTCCATATTTGTAAAAATCTGATGTCCCAATTCTCTGGTTGGCACCAATATGATTGCTTGAATATATTGTTTTTCCAAATCTATCAACTGCAATAAAGGCAATCCGAAGGCCGCAGTTTTCCCAGTTCCTGTTTTGGCCAAACCCACAAAGTCATCAGTTTTTGTGAGCAAAATTGGAATTGTTTTTTTCTGAATTTCCGTAGGTTCAGAAATATTTAAATTGGACAGGCTTTTTATTAAAGGTGCGGAAATTCCTAAATCGGAGAATTGTTTTGACATAAACTTAATTTGTGCAAAGGTAATCAGACTTTAGTCTAAAAAAATAGATATTTCATCAAAAATTGGTTTAATTCCCAATTAAATACTTCAAAATTTAATTGAGTGTTTTCTCAAAACACACACTATTTATGGCATTTTTATATGGCCCATAGTTTGCTATAATCTGATAGCCATTTTTATGATAAAGCGTAATTGCTTCTGGCTGATTTACACCAGTTTCTAAAATACATTTTATATAAGAAAGCTCTTTCGCCCAAAGCTCTAATTCAATTAAAATTTTTGATGCAATTCCTTTTCTCCTGCCATTCGGTGAAACATACATTCTTTTTACTTCGGCAATATCATCCTTATACTCCTTAATAGCACCACACCCAATTGGAATTCCATTGTCATATGCTACAACTACATGTTTTATCGTGTCGAGCTTATTAAATTGATTGTAGAATGAATGTTCCTCGCCATCTCTTATTTTCAAATCGGCATCAAGAGCTATTAAAAGTTCTATAAAATCTAAATTTGTAGCGTCGGTCCGGAGCAATTTTATCATTGGCTGAAATTTTGGTGAGGTGCAAAAAGTTGCTATTATACTTGCCAAATATACTAAACTAGAAGGTAGTTATTCTTACTTTTTTATTTTTCAATTTGGTGTTATTCAACATTTTAACCAGTTCATTTGCATTTGATACAGGTACAGAAACAAAAGCACAATCTTGTTTCAGTTCAATAATTCCCAATTCATCGTTGCTGAGTTTTCCTTGTTTTAAGAACAATCCGGCAATATCGCCTTTAGAAATCTTGTCTTTTCTCCCTCCTGAAATAAATAAGGTTTCCCAATTAGAAGTTTTTGGCTTGGGTTTATTTTTAAGGATTTCAATTTCATCATCTGGTGTAAATTCTGATTTCCTTTCTTTTTCCCACTGAATGACATACGCAGTTCCTTTGGCGTTCATACGAGCCGTTCTTCCGTTCCTGTGCGTGAATTCATCTAGTTTTAAAGGCAATTGGTAATGAATTATGTATTTTATTTCGGGAATATCTAGTCCTCTGGCAGCCAAATCTGTGGCTACAATAACCTGATGTGTTCCATTCCGAAATTTTATCAATGTCCTTTCCCGGTCCTTTTGTTCCATTCCCCCATAAAAACAACCATGACCAATCTTATTTTCAGTCAAAAAATCACTCACCATTTCAATGGTATCCCTAAAGTTACAGAAAACAATTGCTGGCTCATTTCCAATATGGCAAAGTACTTTTACCAACGTTTCCAATTTATCTTTGGTGGGCGAGATAATAGTTTTTATTTTTAGAAGTGGTGTTTCATCACTTTCTTCTTTAAGGTAATTGATGGTGGTAGGATTGCTTAAACCAACAAATTTTGGAATTCTTAGGGCTTGTGTTGCCGAAGTCAATATTCTTTTATTCACCTTTGGCAATGCTAAAATGATTTCTTTCATTTCTTCTTCAAAGCCAATTTCAAGCGATTTATCAAACTCATCTAGCACCAATGTGGTGATGTTTTTTGTCGGAAAAGTGCCTCGCCTTAAATGATCAGCAATTCTTCCTGGGGTACCAATTAGAATAGCCGGCAAATGGTTCAACTCAATTTTATCTTTTGAAAATGGGCGACCGCCATAAACTGCATTCGCTTTAAAACCGGTTCCCATTTCACGTGTAACTTGCTCAATCTGAATGGCTAATTCTCTGGAAGGCACTATAATTAATGCCTGTACGTCAACACAATCCACATCCAGTTCTTTAATTATCGGCAGTAAAAAAGCCAATGTTTTTCCAGTTCCTGTTGGCGACAATAAAATGATGTTATTGTTAGAATTAATTGCAATTTCTGCATCTTGCTGCATTTCATTGAGTTTTTCAATCCTCAATTTATCCAAAATATGCTGTTGCACTTTAATGATGTTTGCCATGTTGCAGAAATATTATAATTAAATTTTTTAATGAACTACCTCGACCCAAGGGTACGAGGTATCAAAACAATTTAAGCTGTGACTTGTGTATCTTTTGATACTGCTGATCTTTGCCTTGACTTTGAACATATTTCTTTATAACTTCTTCATTTGCATATTGACCGACAGTA
>DATCTJ010000036.1:0-84807 GCA_036568005.1 Lutibacter sp.
CCGGTTAAATTTTTAAAAACAAACAGACCGCCCCGATGGGGCTTAAATAATTGAAATTTTTCATTTTTCCCAAAAACAAGCCCCAGCGGGGCGAACTGTTTATCAAGTCCCATTTTGATTGAGATAAATCATTTTTTATGAATTTTTATCGGACAACAATGGTATTTTTACTAGTAACAATTGTTACTTACAACACTGATAATTATCATAAAGCGCAATAAGCAACTTAGGTAACTTTACAATAGATTAATAACTACGTCAGCGTTGTTAAAATTAATAATTAAACTAATTAAAAAGTAATAATTAAACTAAACTATTAAAAATGAAAAACTTAGTTATATTAGGTGCGGGTACCTCGGGTACAATGATGGCTAACCACCTTAGGCCAAAACTCTATTTAAATGAATGGAAAATTACAATAGTTGATCAATATAAAACACATTATTATCAGCCTGGGTTTTTATTTCTACCTTTTGATATATATAATGAGAAACAAGTAAAAAAAGTTGGTAAAAAATTTATTCCAAAGGATGTAAAATATATCCAAAAGAAAATAGAGAAAATCCTTCCTGAAGAAAATAAAGTGGAATTAGAAGATGAGACTCTAAACTACGATGTTTTAATTATTGCAACAGGATGTAAAATTGCTCCAGAAGAGACCGAGGGTTTAGTTGGCCCACTTTGGAAAAAAGACATTTTCGACTTTTACACCTACGAAGGATCTTTGGCTTTACGAGATAAATTAAGAGATTGGAAAGGCGGAAAATTATTGGTTCATATTACTGAAATGCCTATTAAATGTCCAGTTGCCCCTTTAGAGTTTGCTTTTTTGGCTGATTCTTATTTCAAGGACAAAGGAATGAGAGACAAGGTGGAAATTAGTTATGTTACACCACTATCTGGAGCCTTTACAAAACCAACTTGTTCAACAGCCTTAGCATATCTTTTAAAAGAAAAAAACATAGCTTTAGAATCTGATTTTGCTATTGAACACGTAGATAATGACACCAAAGAAATTGTGGATTATGAAGGCAGAAGGATTCCTTTTGATTTGCTTGTGACCGTTCCTACAAATATGGGAGATGAAGTTATGGCAAAATCGGGTTTGGGAGATGATTTAAATTTTGTGCCAACAGATCATCATACCTTACAATCAAAAGCCCATGAAAATATTTTTGTAATTGGTGATGCTACCAACGTTCCTGCTTCCAAAGCAGGCTCAGTAGCTCATTTTGCTGCAGAAACATTAACAGATAATATTGTATTATACATCAATGGCTATCCACTAAAAAAAGAATTTGATGGACATGCAAACTGTTTTATTGAAACCGGAAACAACAAAGCCTTGCTTATCGATTTTAATTATGTAACAGAACCTGTACATGGAAAATTTCCTTTCGCCAAAATTGGCCCACTTTCACTTTTAAAAGAAAGTCTATTCAATCATTGGGGAAAATTAGCCTTTAGGTGGATTTATTGGAACATGTTGTTAAAAGGAATCGCTATTCCATTTGTTTCAAGAAATATGAGCTTTAAAGGCAAGATTTTTGATATAAAACCAGAAAAAAACAATTAATAACTTAAAAACTAAATATTATGTCAGTAAAAACTATAGCAGGAGTTGAAGTAAATGTCACAGAAGACGGCTACCTAGAAAATATGACTCAGTGGAACAAAGAAATCGCAAAAGAAATTGCAAGTGAAGTAGGAATTGAATTAACAGATAAACACTTTGAAGTTCTCAATTATTTACGTGAAAAAACTATCGCTAAAGAACAATTAACAATTAGAGGCGTTGGTAAATCAGGAATTGTAGATATTAAACAACTATACGCATTATTCCCAAAAGGACCTTTAAAATTCTCATCAAAAATAGCGGGAATTCCTAAACCTTCAAGTTGCATTTAATTTAAAATTTTTAAAATGGAAACAAAAGAGAAAAAACCCTTAGAGAAAGTTTGTATTATATGTGCTAAAGGAAGTTTAGAAGACGTATATGCATCATTAGTTATGGCAAATGGAGCCGTAATGGAAGGAATTGAAACAAATGTATTTTTTACATTCTTTGGCCTTGATGGAATCACAAAGAAAACTATGAATAATTTGTATACCGCAACAACTGGAAACCCAGCTATGAGAATGCCGGGCGGACTTCCATTTCCTACTATGCTTGGAGGATTACCAGGTGTAGAATCGGCTGTATCAAGTATGATGCGAAAACAAATGGGAGCCTTAGATATGCCTCCTGTAGATGAGTTTTTAGAAATGATTACCGCTGGCGGTGGCACAATTTATGCCTGTAAGCTTGCTGTTGATATGTTTAAATTAACTAAAGAGGACCTGTTTGAAGAGGTAAAAGACATTATCACTATTGGCGAATTTTATGAATTATGCGATGGTGACAGAACGCAAATCATCTTCACTTAATCATAAAAATATCTAGAAATAATACTGCGCTTTGGATTTTCTATTGTGCAGTATTTTTTTATACTGGGTTTCTAAAATTATTTCAGTATATTTTCTTTTTGGTGACAATGCTTCCATAAGCAATTGTTAAAACACCAACTATGGTAATTGCGCCGCCAATTAGCGCTATTGCCCTTGGAAATTGTCCAAAATAAAGATAAGAACCCAACAAGACAAAAAGACCCCTTGTGCTGGAAATTATTGCCCTATGTGACGATGTGATATATTGCAATGCTAAATATCCAGCAATAACTGTTAGAAATGGTCCTAGAAGTGAACCAATAAAAATATTGATAAAGGCAGTTTCAGAAATTATGAATGAATCATTAAAATACAACAGCGCCATTAATGAAAATATCAATAAAAAAACACACCTGCTTATGGTTAGCAGAATTGGATGAATTTTAGTGATATTTTTTTTCACAACCACATAATTAACAGCTGAAAATAAAGAATAAAACAGCACATCTTGGGTACCATTTATAAACATATCCCTAAACCCCAAATCTCCTTTATAACTGATTATAAAAGCACCAAACAACACTATAATCATCCCCGTAAATTCTAGGGTGCTAAATCGTTCCTTTAAGAAGAAAAAACTTAAAATAATCATAAAAACAGGGGAAATATTCCCCAAAAATGAAACGATGGTTGGATTGGAAATTACATGGATTGATTTATAAAAATAATAAGTGCCAAAAATCTCTATAATACCTAGAAATAATAAAACCCGATAGTTCTTATGAGTAAGTCCTTTGAAAATTTTATATGATTTTTTATACCAGGCATAAAGTAAAATCCACAGCAACCCAAATAAAAACCAATACACCCCAAACTGAGGAATACTAACCTCAGTAAGGGCTGCTTTGCTAAAGATATAAACGTTGGCTACGGCTATTACCGACAATAATGCCAATAAATAGCCTTTATTCGCCTCTTTTATTTTCATCAAATAAAAGTAATTTTTTTAATCATCACAGTAGGCAACTTTGGTTGCCCAATCTATTAATAATAATTAAATCGTCTTACTTTTGAAATGTAACGGGCCAACCTGATTACTTGGTGTGTATATCCAAATTCATTGTCGTACCAAACATATAAAATTACATTTTTTCCATCATTACTCGAGATAGTTGCATAACTGTCGAAAATTGCCGGTGCGGCAGTTCCTACAATATCAGAAGAAACCAATTCGTTGCTTAAAGAATATTTAATTTGTTCCACCAAACTGCCCTCCAAGGCATATTTTTTCATGATGGAATTGATGGTTTCTTTGCTTGCTGCATTTTCCAATCTCAAATTTAAAATGGCCAATGAACCGTTGGGTACCGGAACACGAATGGCATTGGATGTCAGTTTTCCTTCAAAAGAAGGCAATGCTTTAGAAACTGCGCTTCCCGCGCCAGTTTCTGTAATCACCATATTTAAGGCTGCTGCTCTTCCTCTTCTGTATTTTTTATGCATATTATCAACCAAATTCTGGTCGTTTGTATAGGCATGGATGGTTTCTAAATGGCCATATTCAACGCCAAAATTGTCTTCAATAACTTTTAAAACCGGTGTGATGGCATTTGTAGTACAGGAAGCCGCTGAAAAAATATCGACTTCATTCGGATTGTATTCCAAATGATTTACGCCATGAACAATATTTGGAACTCCTTTCCCCGGCGCTGTTAATAATACTTTTGAAACCCCTTTCGATTTTAAATGTCGGCCCAATGCTTCTTTATCCCTAAAGGCGCCAGTATTGTCGATAACCACTGCATCAAAAATTCCATACGCCGTATAATCAATTTCTTCGGGAGTATTTGCGGAAATTATATTTACCGTTAAACCATTAATAATTAAGGCACTTTTATCAGCATCAACTATTACGGTACCTCTAAAATCACCATGAACCGAATCATTCCTTAATAGAGAAGCCCTTTTTTCTAAAATGGATTCATTAATTTCACCTCGTGTCACAATGGCTCTTAATCGCATTAAATTTCCTTTTCCGGTGCCAGCCATTAGTTCACGTGCCAGCAATCGCCCAATCCTTCCAAATCCATAAAGCACCACATCTTTTGGCTCAATTCCTCCTGAATTTTTTGCATCCTTCAATTTGTCTTCAACAAAATCCTTTACAGATTTCGGCTTATCTTGTAAATGAAACTCGTAAACCAATTTACCTATATCTAATTTTGAAGGCGGTAAGTGTTGGTTTTTAATTTCACGCGCAATTTCAACTGCTTCAAAAATTGAAATTGGTTTTTCCACAAAATCGCTGGCATAATCAACCAAGCTTATAATTTCACTAACGTTGCGATCATTTAATTGATTTCTGAATAAAACCAATTCTATGGTATCATCATACCATAAATCACTAATAATTCTAATTAATTCAACCGCTGCCCTTCTTCTTTCTGTCTGAAAGGCAAGTTCTTTTTCGTAAAGTTCGTTAAATGACATATTAAAATTGTTTTGTTTAAAATTTTATGCAAAAGTACCCATTTCAAACGATTTCGCAACACATTTATTCATAAAAAATTATCGCTTAAAAACCAGAAAAAGCCGCTTATAAAAGCAGCTTTTTTTATATTAAAAATTCCTCTATCAGTCTTTCTGTTTTTTATCTAAAGATATAGCGTTCTTGCTCACCTTTTAAATTACGCATTTCTATACGCATAACTTCTCCGCTCGATTTATTGGCAATCATATTGTTTACGTCATCTACAGTGTACACTTTATTGCCATCAATTGAAGTAATGACATAACCTCTTTTAACGCCATAATTAGACAATTCTTTATTGGTAATTTCGGTAATTCTAACGCCGTTTGTAATATTAAGCTTCTTTAACTCGACTGAAGATAAATTTTCTAAGTCCAAACCCAATGCCGAAACTTTAGTTGTTTCATATTTTATTAAAGTGACATCTACCTGAAACGTTTTACCATTTCTCAAATATGATACATTAACTACATCATTTGGTCTTTTTGTATTTATGTATCCATTTAAATCAGAGAATGTCGCTATTTTTACCTGGTCAATTTTTACAATCACGTCTTTGGCTTTTAATCCTGCTTTTTGCGCACCTGATTTTTCAACCACATTGGAAATATAAAATCCGCTCGCGTTTTCAATATTTAATTTATCTGCCAACTCATTATTCAACTCAACACCATTTATGCCTAAAATAGCCTTTTGCACATTCCCAAATTCCATTAAATCCTCAATCACTTTTTTTGTAATATTGGAAGGAACAGCAAAGGAATAACCTACAAACGCCCCTGTCATTGAAGAAATTGCCGTGTTAATTCCAATAAGTTCTCCTCTAGTATTTACCAAAGCACCACCACTGTTACCAGGATTCACTGCTGCATCCGTTTGTAAAAACGAATCTATAGTGTTGTTGCCTTTTAATTCTCTTCCTTTTGCACTTATAATACCTGCGGTTACGGTAGACGTTAAATTATAAGGATTTCCAACGGCCAAAACCCATTCCCCTACTTTTACATTGTCAGAGTCCCCTAGTGTTATGTATGACAAATCCTGGGCATCAATTTTTAGCAATGCAATATCACTTGATGGATCAGCCCCAATCAATTTAGCTTTATATGTCTTTTTGTTATTTAAAGTCACTTCAATATCTGTGGCATTGTTTATCACGTGATTGTTTGTGACAATATAGCCGTCTGCAGCGATAATAACCCCGCTCCCGGTTCCTATTTGTGAATATTGTCGGGTTCCATTTTCCTGGCCATAAAAAAACTCAGCAAAAGGGTCTCTTATTGTTTTGTACATCGTGTTTTTTACGTGAACCACTGCGTTCAGTGTTTTTTCTGCAGCAACTGTAAAATCGGTATTTTCTGCAGAATAATACATGGCATTGCTATAATTTGTGGGTATGGTGTTTACCAAGGAATCATCCTTTTTTTCAATTTGAATCTGTGGCTTGTCAAAAAATAAGACATAAGTACCCAGAGAAATGGCACCACCAAAAGCAGATATCAAAATCATGGTCAGTATTTTTTTCATCATCCAATTATTTAAAGTTTATTACGCAAAATTAATGAAATATTACTTTTAAAAATCGCTTTAACTGTTTGTTAACGCACTTTTAACGGATTTTAACACCTTAATTTTTCCAAAAATTTAATGAATAAAACCATTCTGAATTTAGTACATTTGCAACAATGAAAATTCATTTTTATAAATATCAGGGCGCGGGAAATGACTTTATTATGGTCGATAACAGAAAGTTGTTTTTCCCAAAAAAAGATATCAGTCTCATTCATAAATTATGTGACAGAAGATTTGGCATTGGCGCTGACGGATTAATTTTACTAGAATCTTCTGAAAAACAGGATTTTAACATGATTTATTTTAATGCCGACGGAAAAGAAGGGAGTATGTGTGGAAATGGCGGTAGATGCATTGTGGCTTTTGCCAAAAAACTAGGGATTATTGGTGATGAAACCACTTTTAAAGCTACAGACGGACTTCATTATGCCAAGATTGAAACTGATATGGTAAATCTGCAAATGGCCGATATTGAAAATATTGAAATTTATGATACCCATACCTTTTTAAATACAGGTTCACCGCACCATGTGAAGTTTTGCGATGCCGTAACACAGCTGAACGTAGCCGAATTAGGCGCAAAAATTAGATATGGCGCGCCTTATTTTGAAGAGGGCAGCAACGTTAATTTTGTGGAACAAATTTCTGAGAATTCATTTAAGGTAAGAACTTATGAACGTGGTGTAGAAGATGAAACATTGGCTTGCGGAACCGGCGTTACTGCGGTTGCTATTGCGGCCAATAAAACAAATAGAACTGCTGAAGAAGTAATTTTTATTGAAGTTTTAGGCGGCAAGTTGGAAGTTTCTTTTAAAAAAGAACTAGATTGTTATAAAAATGTATTTTTAAAAGGCCCCGCCCAATTTGTTTTTGAAGGAAATATCACTGTTTAATGGCAACTTTACACAGCAAAAATAGCAACCTACGAGCATTAGAACCAGAAGATTTAAAATTTTTGTTTTCTACGGAAAATGATGAATCATTTTGGGAAATTAGCGGAACCCAAATTCCCTATTCCAAATATACCCTACAAAAATATATTGAAAATGCACATCAGGATATTTATGAAGCAAAACAATACCGATTTGTAATTTGCAATACTAAAAATACGCCTGTGGGAATGATTGATTTGTTCGATTTTAATCCACAACACCAAAGGGTTGGCGTTGGAATTTTAATCCTTCCTCAATATCAAGGCAAAGGCTACGGGTCTGAAGCCCTCGAAATGATTATCGATTACGCGTTTTTATATTTAAATGTCCATCAAATTTTTGCAAATATTACAGCCGAAAACCTCAAAAGCATCGACCTTTTTGAAAAATTTAATTTTAAAAAAGTTGGAATTAAAAAAGACTGGATTTTTACCAATGATTCCTATAAAGATGAAATATTATACCAATTAATTAAAAAATCCTAATGAATTCTAAAAAACTTTTTCTGCTAATTCTTAGTTTAATGCTTATTATTGGCACTGTTTTAGGCTTCAGCCTTTACAGCAAAGTATTTAAGGCGAATACCACACACGATGGCTTTTTATATATTCCTACAAACAGCGATTTTAAAGAAGTTGAAAATTTAGCGCGTCCATTTTTAAAACGGGTAAAACCATTTATATGGGTAGCAGAAAAATTAAATTATACAGAATCTGTTAAGTCTGGAAAATACAAAATTTCGAAAGGAATGAGTAATCTTGAGTTGATTAGAATGCTTAGAAGCGGTAAACAAGCTACAATTAACTTATCTTTTAATAACCAAGATACTTTTGAAAAACTTGCGGGAAGAATTTCCCAACAAATTGAAGCAGACTCAATTTCACTGCTAAAAGCTTTTAAGGATACTCTATTTATTAATGAAGCTGGATTTAATCCTAAAACTGCAATAGGAATGTACATTCCGAACTCCTATGAATTTTACTGGAATACAAGGGCCGAGGATTTTAGGGCAAAAATGTTGACTGAATACACAAAATTTTGGAATACAACAAGGCTCGAAAAAGCGAAAAAATTAAATTTAAGTAAAAATGAAGTCATCACCCTAGCTTCTATTGTTCAAAAAGAAACAGCAACGGTAAGCGAAAGACCCCTTGTAGCAAAATTATACTTGAACAGATTGGCTAGTGACTGGCCTTTGCAGGCCGACCCAACTGTTATTTTCGCCTTAAAAGCCAAATTGGGAAATGATATGGTAATTAAACGCGTATTTTCGAAAGATTTGGAAATTGAATCACCTTACAACACTTATAAAAACATAGGATTGCCTCCGGGCCCGATTTCAATGCCCGATATTTCTTCTATTGAAGCAGTTCTTAACCCTGCCAATCACGATTACTATTATATGTGTGCTAGTGTGACAACTTTTGGAACCCATGAGTTTGCAAAGACCTTAGGTCAGCACAATATTAATGCTGCTAAATATCAACAATGGTTAAATAAACAGGGTGTTAACAGATAACTTCATACAATTTTTTTAAATGGCTAATTTGCGCCTATAAACACTAGGTTTTTTCTGAATTTTATCTTTTTAATTTTAATTCAATAAATACGAATTTTTGTTAAATTTTTACTAAAATACAGGTCAATTTTGTGATATTTCTGCAGTTTAAGGAATTTGTCGTATATTTGCCCGAAAATTTAATAGGCCAAACACCATTAAATTATGAAAAAAACAATATTTTTTACAATTTTACTGACCATAGGAGTTTTTATATCAAGTTTTACAAAAGATAAAAAAAACATTAACAGTACAATTACTTCCACCAAAGAAATTGCCTTTGTTCCGACCGAAAATGAGGTTTCACCAATAAAAAGTAGCGTTATTCCTTTTGTTGGCAAATCTTTCAATGGATTTAAAGAAGCTTTAGCTTTTAGAGAATCAGGCGGAAGATATGACATCGTTAGTTCATTCGGTTACTTGGGCAAATATCAATTTGGAGAATCAACCTTGAAAAGATTTAATATTCTCGACATGGAACATTTCTTAGTAAATCCTGAATTGCAGGAAGATGCATTTATGGCCTTATGCTCCTTAAATAAATGGATTCTAAGAAAAGAAATTGAAAAAAAGGTGGGGAAAAAAATCAACGGTATAGAAATTACTGAGTCAGGTATCCTAGCAGCTGCACATTTGGCAGGGTCAGGAAACATAAAAGAATATCTAAGAACCAATGGTAAATATAGATTTACAGATGGTTTTGGTTCTTCAATGCAGCACTACCTTAAAAAATTTGGAGGCTATGACACTTCAATGGTTGAGGCAGTTAGAAATCCTAAAGTACTGTAAAACAGTAGCTGTTAAAGAATAAAGCCTTGAGTTCAATAATTCAAGGCTTTTTTTATTCTTTATGAATAATAAATATTGCGGGTCTTTTTTGCAAATCAGGATGTTCGTTTTTCCAGTCTTTAACTTGCAAGGTTCTAATGTATTCTGTTGCTAGAGTAATATCACAAGCAATACAAAGTTTTGTCACAGGATTTAAAGTGCTTTTTAAATCGATAAATAACTTTTCATTTCTATATGGTGTCTCAATAAAAATTTGTGACTGATTTTTGTCTTTCGATAATTTTTCCAAACTTTTTATAGCATCTTTCCTTTCTGAAGCCTCGATGGGCAAATAACCATTAAACGCAAAGTTTTGACCGTTAAATCCGGAGGCCATCATTGCCAGAATTATTGAAGACGGACCAACCAAGGGAATTACCCTAATATTTTTTTGATGAGCCATTTTAACAATCTCTGCACCAGGATCGGCAATTGCAGGAACGCCTGCTTCAGAAAGCAAACCCACTGAAACGCCATTAGCGCAAATGTCTAAATAAGTGCTAACTTCCAGTTTGTCTGCATATTTGTCTATACTGTAAATGGTTAAGGCTGGCTGAGATTTTACCGGAGTAATGCGTTTAATAAATTTACGGGCTGTTTTTTCGTTTTCAACAATAAAGTAATCGAGTTTTTCAATTACTTCTTTAACCAATACTGGTAGCACTTCCATGGGCTCATTATCGCCTAGAGTAGTTGGTATTAAATATAAAGACCCCTTTTTATTGTCCATCTGGATTTATCTTTTTTGCAATGATATCACAAGCTTCATCCAGCATTTTATAAACATTTTTAAATCCGTAATCTCCGCCTAAATATGGATCTGGAACATCTAAATTTTCATTAGGAAATACTTCATTTAATATCATTTTCACCTTCGAAATGTCTTTTTGGTTTCTCGCTAAGGAAATAACATCTCGATAATTTTCCTGATCCATCACATAAATTAGGTCAAATTCATCAAAATCTTCCACCAAGAATTTTCTGGCTCGCTGATCGGTAATATCAATACCGTTTATTTTTGCGATAGCTATTGAACGTTTGTCTGGTTTTTCAGCAATATGATAAGCACCAGTACCGGCAGAGTCAAGAACTACGTCAGCCCTAAAAAGTTTTGATTTTAAAATTCCCTCTGCTAATGGTGAACGGCAAATATTGCCGAGACAAACCATTAATATTTTAGTCATTTCAGTGTATTAAAAAGTGAGTTTTTTCGTAATATCATCCACATACTTTCTAAATTGCTTGTCGGTTTCTGTCAAGTTATCAACAGTTTTACAGGCATGAAGTACTGTAGCGTGATCTCTTTTTCCAATTTGAGAACCAATACTGGCCAATGAAGCCTTTGTCATCCTTTTGGCAAAATACATAGCTAACTGACGTGCTTGAACTATGTGGCGTTTACGGGTTTTTGATTGTAGTGTTGCCACATCCAATTCAAAATAGTTTGAAACAATTTTTTGAATGTACTCAATGGAAACCTCTCGTTTGGTGTTTTTAACAAATTTATCTACAATTTGTTTTGTTAAGGCCAAGGTAAATTCTTTCCTGTTAAATGATGCTTGGGCAATTAGAGAGATTAAAACACCTTCCAATTCCCTAACATTGGATTTTATATTTTTTGCAATATACTCTACAATTTCATACGGCATTTCAACACCGTCTCGATACAATTTGTTCTCTAAAATTAACACGCGGGTTTCATAATCAGGGGCTTGAAGTTCGGCAGACAATCCCCATTTAAAGCGGGAAAGTAAGCGTTGTTCAATATCTTGCATATCAACAGGGGCCTTATCGGAAGTTAAAATTACTTGTTTTCCGTTTTGGTGTAAATGGTTGAAAATATGGAAGAACACATCTTGTGTGCCGGTTTTGCCAGATAAAAACTGAACGTCATCAATCAATAAAACATCGATCATTTGATAGAAATGTATAAAATCATTTCTGGAATTTCCTTTTACGGAATCTATATATTGTTGGGTAAATTTTTCTGAAGAAATATACAACACAATTTTATCGGGATATTTATCTTTAATTTCCACGCCAATGGCATGAGCCAAATGTGTTTTACCCAATCCGACCCCACCATAAATCAATAATGGGTTAAAAGAGGTTCCGCCTGGTTTATTGGAAACGGCCATACTTGCAGAACGCGCCAGCCTATTTGAATCACCTTCAACAAAATTTTCGAAGTTGTAATTTGGGTTTAATTGCGATTCAATTTTAACTTTTTGAATACCTGGGATGATAAACGGATTTTTTAATTCACGCTTATTAACATCAGGTTGAAACGAGACTCCTTGATTAACTATCGGATTTCTGTTAGAACTCGGAATTTTTACAGTATGTTGATTATTGCTGCTGTAATTGTTCTCCATGCGAACATCATAAATCAACTTAGCATCTTCGCCCAATTGTTTTACCAAAGCGACCCTTAATAATTTAATATAGTGCTCTTCCAACCACTCATAAAAAAATTTACTAGGTACCTGAATAGTAAGTGCTTCACCAGATAATTTCACAGGTTTGATTGGTTCAAACCAAGTTTTAAAAGCTTGCGGCTTAATGTTATCTTGAATAAAAGACAAACACTCTTCCCAAACTGATGATGCAGTTTTACTCATTTTTTATTAGAAACAATTTTTAAATTACAATTTAGCTGATTCTCTCAATGCACAATTTAAGAGATATTTTCGGCTTTACAAAAATGTGAATAAATTTTAGCATAAAAAAATAAAATCACTATTGATTCTTATTTTTTATTTTCGTAACATGAAGATCTTAAAAATTAAAAAGTGAAATCAGATATAATTCAATTTAGAGTGCGATATGGCGAAACAGATCAAATGGGTTTTGTTTACTATGGAAACTATGCCCAATACTTTGAAATGGGCCGTACGGAATGGCTTCGAAAATTAGGAATAACCTATAAAAAAATGGAAGAAGATGGCATAATGTTACCCGTGATGAATTTAAACATAAACTATCTAAAACCAGCAAAATATGATGATTTGCTCACCCTAAAAACAATATTAACAAAACTTCCTTCTGCAAAAATTGAATTCTCCTATGAAGTGTTTAATGAAGAAAACGAATTGTTAACAAGGGCAAACACCACCTTGGTTTTTGTAAATATGAAAACCAACAAGCCTACCCGCGCACCCGAATATGTATTAAAAAAACTAGGCAATTTTATTGTTTGACTTCCTTAATTTTTAGGCAGCGCAAATCGTTAAAAATTTGAACAATTTTAGCCGCATTTTTTTTTCTCACAGCAATTAGAAACAAGCAGTTTAAATTCATTTTCTGTTCTAAAATTTCGAGACTATTTTCTTTGATAATTCTCATGACTTTATCCATATCCTGATATTCAAAAGTGAGCTGAAAAGAAACTTTAACAGTTTTTTCAACAATTACCACTTCCTCCAAAATTAATTTCGCTGTCGTTTTATAGGCATTTATGAGTCCGCCAACACCTAATTTAGTACCACCAAAATAACGAACCACAACAACCAAAACATTGGTAAGGTCTTTTGATAAGATTTGTCCGTAAATTGGATTTCCTGCCGAATTATTTGGTTCCCCGTCGTCGTTAACCCGATAACTTCTCTCTTCTTCGCCTAATTGCCAGGCATAGCACCAATGCCGTGCTGCATGATGTTTTTTCTTTAATTCTTCAATGTGAATTTTAGCATCATCCTCCTTTTCAATAGGAAAAACATAGCCAATAAATTTACTGCCTTTTTCTTTGAAAAGCGCTTCTCCCTGAGCTGTCTCAATGGTTCTGTATGTGTCGTTTTCAGAAATTTCGCTCATAATTTGAAGCACAAATATATCAAAAGCAAATGCTTAAATTTCCATTTTAATTTTAATATATTTTATAATCTATATATAACCATAAAAAATTTGTGGAGAAACCAACGTTGAAATATTAGCCAAATTAGTTCAATAAGAACTTCAAAAGTAAAAAGTTGAATTTTAAAGTTACTAAGATAATTAATAGTTGTTATTATAAATTTTTAAAGTGTCATCTGAAATTTTCCGAATTTCATTTGGCACTTTTTTTAGTTCAGGTGCTTTCAGACCATTTTCAAATATTGTATTCCCTACAAAAACATAGGCTTCATCCCATAAATTTTCAGCTATAAAAGTATGCAGGGTTTTTGCCCCACCTTCAATAATGAGCGATTGTATTTCATGATTGCATAAGGCATCACAAATTTGTTTTGGAAGATTTTTGCTAAAATCTATTTGTTCGAAAAGCGTGTTTTCATTTGGACTTTTATCTGGAACCTTTTCTGTAAAAACGATTGTTTTCACGCTTCCGTCAAATAATTTATAATGGACAGGAACTTTTAAGGATTTGTCCAACAAAATTCGAACAGGGTTCAATCCCAACCAATTTCTGGCATTTAATTTCGGATTGTCATTTAAAGCGGTATTGGTTCCCACCAAAATTGCCTGTTCTTCGGCTCGCATTTTATGAACCAGTTGCTGTGAATAGGTGTTTGAAATCCAATTTGGTGCATTTTCTGAATTTTTATCGCGTAATTTATCTATAAATCCATCTTGTGTTTCAGCCCATTTTAAGATGATAAATGGTCTTTTTTTGTTGTGAAAAATAAAAAATCGCTTATTCAATTTTAAACATTCTTGCTCCAAAACTCCCACAATCACCTCACAGCCATTATTTTGTAACTGCAAAATCCCTTTTCCACTTACCTTACTGTTAGTATCTATACTGCCAATGACCACTTTTTTGATGCCGTTTTCAACAATTAAATTGGCGCAGGGTGGTGTTTTTCCATAATGCGAACATGGCTCTAAATTTACATAAATCGTTGCCTGTTTTAACAACGATTTGTCTTTTACAGAATTAATGGCGTTTACTTCTGCATGCGGTTCGCCCGCTTTTTGATGCCAGCCCTCGCCTATTATTTTATCGTTTAAAACAATGACGCTGCCAACCAACGGATTGGGATAGGTAGCACCCAAGCCATTTTTCGCCAATTGGATGCAGCGATTTATATATTTTTCGTGTATATTCACCCCACAAAAATAACACAATAAAATGACTCATAACAACTTTAAAATCAGAGAAATTCAACTTAAAGACAATCCGATAATAGCCACAGTAATCCGTAAAATATTGATTGAATTTGGGGTTCCAAAAGTTGGAACTGCGTATGCCGATAAGATTTTGGATACTTTATTTGAAGCGTATGACACTGAAAAAGCCATTTATTATGTTATTGAAAAAGAAGGTGAAATTTTTGGTGGTGCGGGTATTAAACAGCTTGACAATTATGAAGGAAATGTATGTGAATTGCAAAAAATGTACTTCTTACCAGCAGCAAGAGGCATTGGTTTAGGGAGCAAAATGATGGAAATTTGTTTAAGAAAAGCAAAGGAATTCGGTTTTGAACAGTGTTATTTGGAAACCTTGCCATATATGGAAGATGCCAGAAAATTATACCGTAAAGTTGGTTTTGTGGATTTGGATGCCCCAATGGGCGATACAGGACATTATTCCTGTAATTTATGGATGCTTAAAGATTTATAATGCTAATTCAGGAGTTTAAAAAATATTTTTTTTCGGAACTTTCCAATTTATATCCAGATACTGAAATTCAGTCCTTTTTTACGATATTGGTTGAATTTAAATTGCATTTATCACGGATTCAATTGGCCTTGGGACACAATTTTGAACTAAACAATGACGATCTGGATTTCCTGAAAAACGCCTTATTGAAATTAAAAAATCAAATCCCCATTCAATATATTGTTGGGGAAACCACCTTTTACGGACTTCTATTTAAAGTCGATAAAAACGTATTGATTCCCCGACCTGAAACGGAAGAATTGGTGGAATGGATTGTTCAAAATCACAAAAAAGACGAATTTATAAAAATTTTGGATGTGGGAACCGGTAGCGGTTGCATTGCTATTTCATTGGCTAAAAATTTGCCAAATGCTGAAGTTTCTGCCATTGATATTTCTGCGGAAGCGCTAAATGTTGCCAAAAACAATGCGAATTTTAACAAGGTAAAAGTGAATTTTATAAATACCGACATGCTAACTTTAGAAAAATTAGAAAATGATTTTGATATTATTGTGAGCAATCCGCCTTATGTTCGTGAATTGGAAAAAGCGCAAATGCAACAAAATGTATTGTGTAACGAACCCCATATTGCCTTATTTGTGGAAAATGAAAATCCGCTTCTATTTTACGATAAAATTGCCGAATTGGCCAAAAAGCACCTGACCAATAATGGCGTTTTGTATTTTGAAATTAACCAATATTTAGGTCTAGAAACCGTCGAATTGTTAAAATCAAAAGGATTTAAACATATTGAATTGAAAAAAGATATTTACGGTCTTGACAGAATGGTGAAATGTTTTTTATAGTTGTTAGTTTTATGTTTTGGATTGTTAAGATTACAATAGATTTTTCAAAGTAGATTTGGGAAAACTGAACCGCAAAGAACGCAAAGAAAAAATCGCAAAGTGCGCAAAGAAAAAAGTAAATTATTGTATTTAGAATTGTCAATCATAAATTATTCATTTTTAATTATTCATTCAATTTGCGTTAGTGATTGAACGGTTTGTTTGAGCTCTTTTTTTGTTGCTTTTCACAACTAAAAAAAGCGAGTAGTGAAAGCACGACCGCTTTTTCAGCGGGAACGCCCACCAAAAAGGCGGGCAGGCCCAAAATATTATTTTTAGTTATCAATTGTTATTTATCTTTGCCAAATGCGAATAGATATTATTACCGTTTCACCCGAACTGATTAGAAGTCCGTTTGAATATTCGATTATTAAACGTGCCATCGACAAAAATTTGGTGGAAGTTCACTTTCATGATTTGAGGAAATACGCCTTAAATGACTATGGAAAAATTGACGATTACCAATTTGGCGGCGGTGCGGGTATGGTTTTAATGATTGAGCCCATTGATAAATGTATTTCGGAACTAAAGGCAGAACGAAACTATGATGAAATTATTTATCTCACACCAGATGCGCCGACCTTAAACCAGCAAATGGCGAATACTTTGTCTTTGGCTGAAAACATAATTTTGTTATGCGGCCATTATAAGGGTGTGGATCAACGTGTTAGGGAGTTGTTGATTACCAAAGAAATTTCTATAGGAGATTACGTTTTGAGCGGTGGAGAATTGGGTGCGGCCGTTTTGTGTGATGCCATTATTCGACTGATTCCTGGCGTTTTAGGCGATGAATCTTCGGCATTAACCGATTCGTTTCAGGATGACCTTCTTTCACCACCTGTTTATACAAGACCTTCGGAATATAAAGGGCTTGAAGTGCCTAAAATTCTATTATCGGGCAATTTTCCAAAGATTGATGAATGGCGAAATGAGCAAGCGCTGGAAAGAACAAAAAAAATAAGGCCAGATTTGTTGGAAGACTGATCTTTTTTATTAAATTTGCACACTCAAAATCAACCTCTGACGAAAATCGTGAATGTTGGTCATTGAAAAACCCATTAAAAATTTAACAATGGAAGATTTATTAAAATTTGTGCAAGACAAATTTGTTACTGTAAATGAGTTACCAGAATTTCAGGCAGGAGATACCATCACTGTATATTATGAAATTAGAGAGGGTGAAAAAAAACGTACCCAACACTTTAGAGGTACTGTAATTCAACGCAGAGGCGCAGGTGCATCTGAAACATTTACCATCAGAAAAATGTCGGGAACAGTTGGTGTAGAGCGTATTTTTCCTGTAAACTTACCGGCAATTGAAAAAATTGAAGTTAACAAACGAGGTAGCGTACGTAGAGCACGTATATTCTACTTTAGAGGTTTAACAGGTAAGAAAGCGAGAATTAAAGAAAAAAGACATTAGCAGTCCGCTTTGCTTAAAAAATATAAAACCCGTTTTGAAATTCAAAACGGGTTTTTTGTTATTAACATTTGTTAATAAGTTAGGTTCATATCATGTTGAAAACAAAAGCATTATAAATTAGGTATATTAGAATTTAGGTTCTATTTTTACAAAAGGAATTAGCATAAGTGCTTAACATAAACCTTAAAATGAAAATTTTAAAGTTGAACGAAAAAACCTTAATGTAAAGTTCCTTATGTTCTTGAACATAGTTTTTAAAACCACACTGTAATAAGTAATGTGCCCAAGTATTTAGCATGAATAAATGGAACATGGTTTTAAAAGCACATTTTAAAACAGCATTTTAAATCAAGTAGTTTTTAGGAATTACGACAAAGATTTAGAGACTGTTTTAAAAGAAACGAATATTTAATAAGGACTTGATTCGTAAGAAAAAAGGTACAGTAAAAAAATTTAATTGTAGGTTGATCTTTAAGGAGAATGACAAAACAACTAAGTATTTACACTGAGACTTATTAAAAAAAGTGTTTCAGCAAATAGCCATAATACTGAGAAATCAATATTATGGCTTTTGTTTTTCTTCCTTTGCAATTTCTGTAAAAATTCAATTCTTTTTTTAGATTAAACACAAAATTACCCCCTTATTTATAAGGTTTTCGAAGGCAATTTTTCCTCTAATATTCGCTATATTTGCACAACGTAAAACGAAATTAATTTACCTGGCTATAATTTCTGGCTATCTCGATAATTATAGTTTTTAAAACACAAAAAATTATGAGCATAACACCCAAAATAATTTACACCAAAACAGATGAAGCACCTGCTTTAGCAACCTATTCGTTTTTGCCAATTGTTGAAGCTTTCGCAAAACCAGCTGGTATAGAAGTAGAAACCAAAGATATTTCCTTGTCAGGAAGAATTTTAGCTTTATTCCCAGAATATTTAACGCCAGAACAAAAGGTTCCAGACGCCTTAACCGAATTAAGCAAATTGGTAAAAAAACCCGAAGCAAACATCATAAAATTACCAAACATATCTGCTTCGGAACCTCAATTAAAAGCAGCCATTAAAGAACTTCAATCATTGGGTTACGCAATTCCAAATTACCCTGATGAAGTTAAAACAGACGAAGAAAAAAACATCCAATTAAGATATAATAAAGCGAAAGGTTCTGCTGTGAATCCCGTATTGCGTGAGGGGAATTCTGATCGCCGGGCGCCAAGAGCAGTAAAAAATTATGCCAAAAAGAACCCACATTCTATGGGCGTCTGGTCGGCAGACTCAAAAACACATGTATCCACCATGACAGATGGCGACTTTTTCTCCAATGAAAAATCCATCACCGTTGCTGAAGGCGGAGACGTTAAAATTCAATTGGTTGGTAAAAATGGATCTGTAACCGTTTTAAAAGAAAAAACAACTTTATTGCCTGGAGAAATTATTGATGCTACTTTTATGAGTAAAAGAGCTTTGGTGAAATTCTTAGAAGAACAAATTAAAGACGCGAAAGCTAAAAATGTATTGTTTTCATTACACATGAAAGCAACAATGATGAAAATTTCGGACCCAATCATTTTTGGCCATGCCGTAACAGCTTTCTTTAAAGATGTTTTTGATAAACACAGTGCGCTTATAAAAGAGCTTGGAGTTGATGTAAATAATGGCTTTGGAGATTTAATTAGTAAAATTCAAGGCTTGCCAGAAGCTCAAAAGTCTGCAATTGAAGCAGATATCAAATCTTGTTTGAAAAATGGCCCAGCCATGGCCATGGTAGATTCCGATAAAGGCATTACCAATCTTCATGTACCAAGTGATGTGATTATTGATGCTTCAATGCCCGCTATGATTCGTACTTCTGGTCAAATGTGGAATGCCGAAGGTAAATTACAAGATGTAAAAGCAGTGATTCCAGACAGTACTTATGCTGGTATTTATACCGCAACCATAGACTTTTGCAAAAAAAATGGCGCATTCGACCCAAAAGCAATGGGAACGGTTCCTAACGTTGGTTTAATGGCTCAAAAAGCAGAAGAATATGGTTCACACGATAAAACCTTTGAAATACAAGAAAATGGAACTGTACAGGTTACAGACGTCTCTGGAAAGGTTTTATTGGAAAGCACAGTTGAGAAAGGAGATATTTGGAGAATGTGTCAGACAAAAGACGCTCCAGTTCAGGATTGGATTAAGCTTGCAGTAAACAGAGCCAGAGCTACAGATGTTCCTGCAATATTTTGGTTGGATAAAAATAGAGCGCATGATGCCCAAATCATCAAAAAAATAAATACTTATTTGCCCAATTTTGATACTACTGGCTTAGACATTCAGATAATGACACCTAAAGATGCTACTTTGTACACTTTAGATAGAGTTAAAAAGGGCTTGGACACAATTTCTGTAACAGGTAATATATTGCGTGATTATTTAACAGACCTATTTCCGATATTGGAATTAGGTACGAGTTCAAAAATGCTGTCTATTGTTCCTTTAATGGATGGTGGCGGAATGTTTGAAACTGGCGCTGGTGGGTCTGCACCTAAACATGTGCAGCAATTTGTTAAAGAAGGACATTTGAGATGGGATTCCTTAGGTGAATTTTTAGCATTGGCAGTTTCTTTTGAACATTTAGGAAAAAACTATAATATTCCAAAAGCTTTGGTTTTGGCTGAAACTTTGGACGAAGCAACAGATAAATTCTTAGACAACAGCAAATCTCCTTCTCGTAAAGTTGGTGAGCTTGACAATAGAGGAAGTCACTTTTATTTAGCAACTTATTGGGCTCAAGCTTTGGCTGCCCAAACTAAAGATGCCGAATTAAAGGAAATTTTCACCAAAGTCGCAAAAGAATTGATTACAAATGAAGCTGTTATTGTAAATGAATTAAACAATGCACAAGGAGCACCAGTAAATATTGGCGGCTATTATAAAATTGATGATAATTTAGCCACTAAAGCAATGAGGCCAAGTAAAACATTGAATGCTATCATCGCATCGATATCTCAAATAAATGTAGCTTCAAAAGCTTATTAATAAAGGTTTGAAAAGATTTTAATAATTTGATTAAAAAAGCAAGAATTTTAGTTCTTGCTTTTTTTGTTTAAATATTTCCTTTTGAAATAAATTGATGTGAAAAATCAAAACCAATCAAAAATTAGTATTTTTGAAAAATGGATTTCACAAAAACAACTGAGCAAGCCTCAAATTATAATCATTTAGAAAAAATGAGTGTTACGGAATTATTGACCCACATCAATTCCGAAGATAAAACTGTTCCCTTTGCCGTTGAAAAAGTGATTCCCGCTATCGAAAAATTGGTACTGGCAATTGTACAAAAAATGAAAAAAGGCGGCAGGTTATTTTATGTAGGTTCAGGTACAAGTGGAAGGCTTGGAATATTGGATGCTTCTGAATGTCCACCCACTTTTGGCGTTTCTCATAATCTTATTGTCGGCATTATTGCAGGTGGCGACACCGCCATCAGAAAAGCTGTTGAATTTGCTGAAGATTCCACAACACAATGTTGGGAAGATTTAAAAATCCATCAAATAAACAACAATGATGTAGTAATAGGCATTGCCGCTTCCGGAACAACCCCATATGTTTTGAACGCCATCAAAAAATGTAATGAAAATGGTATTTTAACCGGATGTATCACGTGTAATGTTGGAAGTCCGCTCGCTAAAATCACAAAATTTCCCATTGAAGTTTTGGTGGGGCCTGAATTTGTTACCGGAAGTTCAAGAATGAAAGCAGGGACAGCACAAAAACTAATTTTAAATATGATTTCAACCAGCGTTATGATTCAGCTTGGAAAAATAAAAGGCAATAAAATGGTTGATATGCAATTGACAAATGATAAATTGGTGATTAGAGGGACAAAAATGTTGATGGAAGAATTGAATATTTCAGAAGAAAAAGCAATTGAACTGTTGTTAAAACACAAAAATGTAAGAACTGCCATTCTAAATTACACAAATGGAAACAGATAGAAAAGAATTTATAAGGGGTTTAAAATATGAATTGGCCACTTTACCCCTTTTAATCGCAGCTCCAGTTTTAATCACCATTGGATTTAAAGCCATCAAGCAGCAAAATAATTATATTTGGCTAATTGCTGGAATTATTTTGGCCATAATAGCAATTGTTTTAGGGATTTTAGGCATTAAAATAATTCTAAATGCATTATTCAATACCAAATAATGCGGATTCCTAAATTTAGAAAAATAACAAACTGGGAATATTGGCCATCGTATATGTTTTATGTTCCGCTGTTGCCTTATGCTTTTTATTTGGCCATAAAAGCAAGAAGTTTTGGATTCTTTTCTGCCGTTAATCCAGGAATTGATGGTTCGGGTAACGGATTGGAATCAAAATACAAAACCATTCAATTATTACCCGCTAAATACTGTCCGAACTCTATTTTCATTGAAAAGGATAAAAATATTAAGAAAATTTTATCAAAGATAACAGAAAACAGTCTGAAATTTCCTTTAATAATTAAGCCAGACATTGGTTTTAGGGGATTGTTGGTCGCGAAGATTAATAACAAAAATGAGCTATCTTCCTATCTCAAAAAATACAATTCTATCAATTTAATTATTCAAGAATTTGTTGACTTCAAAAATGAATGCGGTATTTTTTATCATAGAATTCCTGGAGAAAAAACCGGAAAAATTACATCAGTTACCCTAAAAATATATTTAGCTGTTTCTGGAGATGGAAATTCGACCTTACTATCGCTTATTGTAAATGATGAAAGATCAAAACATTATTTAAAATATATTTCTGAAATAAATAGAGACAGGCTTCAAATGATTCCAAAATTGAAGGAAGAGATTGTGCTTAGCGTTATAGGAAATCATTCCAAAGGAACCCAATTTATCGATGGCAATTATTTGATAAATAGCGAATTGGAGAAATTTTTAAACAAATTAAATACTGAAATCGAAGGCTGGTTTTATGGTAGGATTGATGTAAAATACAACACTCTTGAGGAGTTACTTAAATGTGAAAATTTCAAAATTATAGAGGTTAATGGCGTAATCTCTGAGCCTACGCACATTTATGACGCTTCAAAAGGAAGTTATTTTAAAGCCCTGAAAACGATCAAAAATCATTGGAAAATCATTTATGTCATTGGTGTGAAAAACAAGAAACTAAAAAAAGCAAACTACACCAATTTGCGCTATTTAATTGCTGTTTATTTCAACTATAAAAAATATTTAAAAAAAGTGAACGCGCTAAATGCTACTATTTAAAATTATTTTTAGGTGTGGTTGGGTTAAATCCGAAATCGGCATCAGGAAGTTCAATTCCAAGTTGCGCAATTATATAACCCACACTTGCAAAATGATGAATGGCGTGACTGTGGGCCTGAATTAAAATACCGCCCAAGGTATAATTTGTGGAAATAATGCCCAAACCCAAATCATCAGTAACCATAATAATTTTATTAAAATCTGCAGTTTCAATCAATTGAAGTCTTCGTAAAATATCTTCAAAATAAGCGATACCATGCTGTGAGTAATTTTCTGCCAATTCATTCCGCTTTCTGTTGATTAAATTGATATTGCCAGATTCTAATCCGCCAAGGACACAATCAAAAACATCCAAAACATGTCTCATATGCACGCCAATGCTTGAATAATATGGCGCAACTGTTGTATTGCTGTATTCTTCGTCTGAAATGCAATTTAAAAGCTGAATTCCTCTGCGTAAATTTTTCTCAATAGCTTCAATCATATTTTAGCAAATCTAGTATTAAATAATGAGTATTTAAAGACTTCTAATCGAAATCTCATTTTCAAGAAATTAGCTTTATCAAGGTGAAAATCCCAAGTGAAATAAATAATAAACTGAGAATAATATTAATGTTGGTCGCTATAAATGAAATTTTCTGACTGATTATTTTTGCAAAAAATATATAAGTGTAAAACAGTAAAAATGAACCCATTGAGGCACCAAAAATAAAAAATAAAATATAAGGGAATTCAATAATTATCTTATTTTCAGAACCCAAATAAATGCTTATTCCCAAATAAAAAGGAATTGCCAGCATATTCACAGATGACATCGCCAAGCCTTTAAAAAAATAATTTCCTTTACTTATTTCGCTCTTTGCCTCCATTTTTTTACGAGACAACATAAAGAAGAAAATTGCTAAAATGAAAAACACAAAAACGCCTGCCATTTTTAAAAATTCAATGATTTTAGGGTTTTCAATAAGAAATTCGGCAAAAAACAAAGCGATACCCGCCTGAAAAAAAACAATAACAGCGGCACCAAAAGCAAATTTTACACTTTCAATTTTACCTACATTCAACCTGGTTTTTAACACTGTCATATTCAACATTCCTGGTGAAATCAAACCAAAATATGCCATTATTAATCCATAAAAAACGTGAAGTATATAAATCATTATATTTAAAGTCTTAAGTTAAGAAGTTGTTTTTATAATTAAAAAAAACAATTCTATTAATTTTTTGTGACATATTTTGTAACAAAAATATTGATGTCTTTTGAGATATGTGTTTTATTAATAAGCAAAAAATACAATACAGAGATCAAGACGCCTTTCAAACCGATGTTTATAATTGGATGAAAATGGAAGTTCCAGAAATAAAACAGTCCGAAAACAGCTAAAATAATAACAGTCAATTTAAGGGTGTTTAGGTTAAATGGCTGAATATTCAATTTGAATTTCAAATAAATAATTTTAATCAGGCTATATACAGCCACCACAATAAGGGTTGCAATAGCGGCGCCGTTGATACCAATTAAATTGATTAACCACTTGTTTAAAAAGATGACACTTAAGGCCATTGCCAACGATAAATAAAAAAATATTTTATAGTATTTTGAATTTAGCAAAATGGCATTTCCAGTTCCCAAGGCTAATTCCATGAGTTTTGAGAGCGAAATAATCATAACTACCCAAATTCCTTTAGTAAATTCCGGTTTGTTAATTAAGGCATATAAATCGGCAATATTTAAATTAATCAGCAAGAAAAATAAACCGCCAATAACCAACAAATTTATGGAAGTTTGCTTGTACAGTTTTTCAACTTCGTCAATATTGTTTTCATTCATATCTTTTGCGGTAATCGGACTCGTAATTTGCTGCATGGCGCGCGTTGGAATTGCAATGACACTAGCGATATAAATTCCCACCGAATAATAAGCAACTTGCGCTATTTTTTCCATTTGCGGAATCATAAACTTGTCTATTTCCAACAAAACCCCAGCAGCTGAGCCTGCTACAATGATATAGATAGAAAAGGAAACTATTTCTTTCAAATTAGAAGGAAGTATCAATTTAAAGGTTGGTTTATATACATAAAAAGCATAAAGCATCATAATAAGGGTGCTAAATCCATAAACTATGACCACGCCATAAATAAACTGTTCATTGTTCAGCCATTTAAAAAATACTGCAAACAATAAAAGAGTTGTACAAATTCTAGGAAATATTTCTTTGATAAAATTTCCAAAAACGGAATTAAGCTGCACTTTGGTCCACGAATAAAAAACCTCAAAATAACCCATAAAAATGGCCAATATAAATATGAGGTAGGTATATTTTTTTATGATGGGATTTTCCATAGAAATCCAATCTGCAATAGCGTCATAAACAAATGCGCCCACAAAAGCCAAAGGAATAATAATAAATAGCGGTAAAATGAGTGTGGTTGTTAAAAAGCCATCTTGTTCTATTTTAGTTTGATAGGAGGAATAAAACTTGACTATGGTATGTTGCATTCCAAAAACAAGCAAAGGCAAAATAATATTTGCGGCAGAGAGCAAAAATGTGATTAATCCAAAATAATCTTCATGCAAAAAATGCGTATATAAAAACAATACATTAATACCACCAATGGCAAAACCCAAAAAGATAATAAGTGTGTTAAAAAAAGACTGCTTTAAAATAATTCCCATTACAATAATTTAAGTATTTCCTCATAAATCTTCTCCCCTACGTTTTCGCCAAATAAATCCATTTCAAAATTGGCAGATGAATCTTGGAAATTTTTATATGACAGTAACATTTTGTCCTTATTACTTCCCACAATTTTGGCGAATCCGTTGGCTGCCAATTCCACCCATTCTGTTTCTTCCCTAGCAATAATGCAATGCTTTTTGTTAAAAAAAGCTTCTTTTTGAAGTCCGCCGCTATCTGTAACCACCAAATTGCATTTTTTCAGCAATTCCAACATATCGAAATAGCCAACAGGATCAATTATTTTAACATCATAAGTTAAATGATGCTTATTTAAAATGGCTTTTGTTCTTGGATGCAATGGCAAAACCACTTGTTTTTCTTTATTGATCAACTGTAAACCTTCAAAAATTTCTTTCAGTTTCTCTAAATCATCCGTATTTTCCTGACGGTGGATGGTTGCCAACACAAATTCATTAGGTATTAACTTTAAACGGGAAATAATGGAAGATTTTTCTTCCGAAATTCTGCTGTAAAATTCAACGGCATCTTTCATAATATCACCACATTTCACCATTTTTGCCGGTAAATTCGTATAACCTTCTTTTTGTAAATTTTCTATGGCAGTATCTGTTGGGCAAAGCAATAAATCGGAAATTCTATCGGTTAAAATTCTGTTAATTTCTTCGGGCATTTTCATATTAAATGAGCGTAAGCCAGCTTCCACATGAACGACCTTAATATTCATCTTTTTTGCTGCCAAAGTACCTGCCAAAGTAGAATTTGTATCCCCGTAAACCACCACCAAATCTGGTTTTTCCTTCATTAAAACCGCTTCAATCTCCAGAAGCATTTGTCCGGTCATTGCGCCGTGACTCAATCCATTAATGGCCAAATTGTATTTAGGCTTCGGAATTTCCATTTCATCAAAAAATATGTCGCTCATATTGGCATCATAATGCTGTCCGGTATGAATAATAACTTCCTCAACTTCATTGTATTTGGAAATTACTCTGCTCAGTACCGCCGCTTTTACAAATTGTGGCCGCGCGCCTAATATGGTAACGATTTTTTTCATATGTAAATATTTATTGTTTTTTATTGGTCATACCTGACTGCCGACAGGCAGGTGTAATGCGCATATTTTCATAGGTGATTGTATCGTGTTTGCGTTATGCACATTTCATTTTGTGATTTTGTAAATTATTTCAGATACTTTTTTCGTCAATTCTCTTCTATGAAACTGGTCAATATTTTTAGATTCAGCTTCTAATTTTCCCTGTTTAAATATATTATATAAATTCAATATCGTCATTTTTAAGGTGTTTTTATCACCAAAATCTACCACCAAGCCCCCATTGGTTTCCTTCAAGATTTCTGCCAAATCGCCATTTAACGGTGCAATAGCCAAAATAGGACGTTTAGCCATTAAATATTCAAATATTTTTCCGGTGATGATGCCTTTTGCACTTGGCACATTATTTACAATTAACAACAAAACTTGCGATTTTTTCTGAAATTCAACCACTTTATCATGCGGCACATAATCAATAACCTGAATATTCTTTGAGAGCTTGTGTTTTGATATATCTGTAATTACGGAAGCATCGACTTTTCCAATTAGCTTCAATTCAAAGTCTATTGCAAATTCTTTGTTTTCAGAAATAATCTCCGACAAGACTTCCCACAACATTTCTGGATTTCTATCGGCATTCATCAACCCGATATGGGTCACTGTAAATTTTGAATCTAATTCAACAATAGCATCAGTTATCACTTCATCAAAACCATTTGTTATTGGAACAACATTGTTGCTAAATACGCTGAATTTCTCCCCCATAGTTTTGCCAACAACCAAAACTGCATCTGCATTTTTCAACACCTCTTTTTCTAAAAAATGGTGTTTTTCAATGGCTTTTTTAGTTAAGGGTAATTGCTGAAAATAATCAATTTCTGTCCATGGATCCCTGAAATCTGCCAGCCACTTTATATTGAGTTCATTCTTTAAGTTTAAACCGATTAAGTGCACACTATGTGGCGGACCAGTGGTAATTACCACATCAATTTTGTTTGACTTTAAATATTTTTTTAAATAACTGGTTGATGGTTTTATCCAGAATTTACGGGCATCGGGAATGAAATAATTTGCACGAATATATTGCAATATTTTTCCGAATTTAGAAGGATTTGGGTTTAAAAATCCTGCACTTTCTGTTTTCTTTTTTCCTATAAACGCAAACAAATTATTTGGTTCCCAAATAGCTTGCTTTAAAATTTCAATACCTTCAGGAATATCATTTACAAGCGATTCATCAACAATGGGATAATTGGGATTTTCAACGGTATAAACAAGGGGTTCAATACCGAAATCCCGAAAATATTTCACAAACTTAAGCCAACGCTGCACCCCAGAACCTCCAGCTGGAGGCCAATAATAGGTAATGATGAGCGCTTTTTTCATTATTTACTTAGATTAGCATACAAAGCTATTAATTTTTCAGAGGTTTTTTCCCAACAAAATTCTTCTTCCACAAATTGTTTTCCATTGCTTCCCAAACGATCTCTCAAAGCCGGGTCAGCATATAATTGTAATATTTTGCTTGCAAAATCTTGGGAGTTTTTCTCTAAGTGAACTAAACCCGAGTTTGTTTTTTCGATCAAATTCTTCTGTGCTATGGCATCGCTTACTAAAACAGGTTTTCCAAAACTCATATATTGAAAAAGTTTATTTGCATAAGCAACATCATGTTGGATATTTCTATGTAAAGGCGAGATGCAAACAGCACTTGAAACTATGTAAGATGGAAATAAACTTACATCTTGCCATCCTTTAAAATCAACATAATTCTCCAACTTTAAATTGCTTACTTGCTGTTTCAAAATTGGATCTGTAGAACTAACCCCAACAATCACCAACTTTATATTTGGAATTTTTTCCTTCAAAATAAATACCGATTCAATAGCAGTTTGCAGTCCTCGGCGCAATCCTGTATCACCCAAATATAATATTACAAAGTCATTTTCATACGTATCAACTATCAAATTATCTATAAGGGCCTCCTTATAAAATGATTGATGTACCGTATTAGGCACCAACACAATTTTATCATGGGCAATTTTTGTACGCCCCACAACCTCCTCTATAAATTCTTGTGAAACGGTTATAATTTTGGTCGCTTTATGAATAAATCCCTCCTCTCTCTGTTTCCATTTTTTGGGAGAAATTAACTGTTTTCCAGGAAATTTTTGAAGATGCGCATATAGTTTCATAATTTCAGGCATATTGTCATGCAAGTCCAAAACTGTAGGTAATTTCAATGTTTTATTTGCCTTAAAAACAGCCTCGGCAATTCGTATATCGTGAATGTGAATTGCTTCAATTTTATATTTTTTCAAAAAATGAACAATTTTTAGCTTCATCAAATTTGAATAAAATGGAAATGTATAAGCCAATGCCGATAGTTTGTATTCCAATTTATTTGATTTATAACGCTTTACTTGTATCCCTTTAATTTTAACATCTTTATCACTTTTATCATATTTTAAACAAAACAAAAAGACCTCATGTCCTTTGCCAATAAGAGAAATTGCTTCATTTTCAACCCTTGGATCGGGCGGAAACGTTTTGTCCAAAATCATTCCTATGCGCATATTAATCTATTTTTCTGCATATAAAGCATAGTAACGAGGTGTAAACTTTCTCAAAATAGGTCTAAATCCAATTTTATTCACAAGGCTTGTCCATTTTTCTTTCTTTTTAATTTTCCATCCGGTTTTTTCAAGCAACCAATCAAATTGCCAATCTTCAAATTCATGGTAATGTCTATCCCACATATCCGTTTTACTTCGATAAGCTTTAGCAAACCATAAATTTAAAGGAATGGTAGTAATTAATTTATTTGCTTCAATCGCTTTTAAAACGGTATAAGGCGACAATAAATGTTCAAATATTTCGAACGCGGTAACTGCATCAACCTTATAATTTTTAACAATTTCAGGCAATTCATCTAAATCTTCACCTAAAGTGTTATAAACAGTATATCCGTTTTGTTCCATAATTTCGGTAAAAGGATTACGAACTCCTAGGTCTAAAATAGTTGCTGGCGCAGGCAACACACTTTTTAAAAATTTTAGTGTGTTTTGATATCTTTTTAATGGTAAAGTATTGTGCATCAGTTAAATATATAATTATTAAATTCTTTCACAAGGTATTGATTTAATTATACATATTCAATAAAAATAATTTTCAAGAAATTTAACTTTTGAGCACAAAAAAAAGGTGCCTAAAAGCACCTTCTTCCCTTTCATAACTTAATTTACCCTTTTCAAATAATTTTCCTACGATTGAATTGAATGCTACGAATATAAATTAATTATTTCTTAAGTAAAACACTTCATTTACAAGCGTGTAAATTTTATACATAAATGTGCATAATAAATTTATAAGCGCTATATTTGAGGTATAATCATAATCTTTAAATGCGTAGAATAGGGTACTTTTTTATTATATTCTTATTATTTCAATCAACATTATTTGCCCAGATCCCTGGATTAACACAGTTTACAACAAATAATGGTTTGCCAAGTAATACCATCTATGATATTGTTCAGGATGAAAATGGTTTTATTTGGATTGCAACAGATTATGGCCTTAGTAAATTTGACGGTCTTACTTTTAAAAATTTCACAATTACAGATGGACTTCCAGATAATGAAGTCTTATCATTATTTAAAGATTCAAAACAGCGAATTTGGATATTTGGGTTTAATGGCAGAATTGGATTTATTAAAAATGAAAAGATTTACAATAGTTATAACCAAGGTTTCTTGAATAACTTAACATTTTCTAGTTTTATAACTGAAGTGTATGAAGACAGTAAAAAAAATATATGGTTTTTTGAATCATTGAATGATATTAAAAAATTAGACTCATCCAATTTCATCACCAAATTTAATTTAAAAAATATTCCACATAAAAATATCTCAAATAAATTTAATATTACAGAAGATATTTATGGTGAAATCAAAGTATTAATGTCCGCTTCCAATCAAAAAAACATCAATCAAGTATATAGTAGCTCAATAATAAATCCCAAATGGGAGATTATAAATCAAGATTTATATAATCAAAAAACAATTTTATCATTGAGAAAAGAAAAACCGGAAACTCTTAAAAATATTGATAGTATCTCAAGGTATATTTCAAACATCATATTTGATGATTTTAGTTATAATTATTCATCTAACTTATTTTATCGATCGCTTTCCTTTGATAATTCCTTTTTAATTACAAATTTAGATAATGGTGTTATATTAATTAATTCAAAGGATAAAAATCAAAACAAAAAAATTCTCCAAAATATTCGTTCTACAAATTCATATTTAGATTCGGAAAACAACATCTGGATTGGCAGTCAATCTAAAGGAATATTCCTTTTTCCAAATCTTAGAATCCAAGGAATTCAATTTGATGACACAAGTAAAAATAATTTTTATTCATTAAGCTTATTTCAAAATAAATTGATCTTAGGAAATGACCAAAGTGAAATTATCATTATAAATAAAGAAACTTTACAAACAATTTCTACCATAAAATTAGATAAAAATCTGAAAAGAATAAATCAGTTGAAATCCTACGATAACCTGCTTTATATTTCGAGCTACAACAGTATTGATCAATTAAATTCAAGTTTTGATCTTAAAGGTCTTAAAAATATGTACGAGGCAGATTTTTCAAAAACCGATTTAAAAAACTTCAAATTTATTTCAATTGGAGATGATGCAATTTACACAGCAAATTCTAACGGAGTTGGTAAAATAAAGAGCGCTTCATTATTAACAGAAAAATTATGGGACAAGAGAAGTACTTCGATTTGTTACGGCGGGAACGACAGTTTATGGATTGGTACAACTAAAGGTTTATATCTCCAAAATGCCGGTGTCACCAAAAAATTCGATATAGGAAATCTATTTAATGAAAGTATTATTTATACATTGGAAAATAGTTCCAGAGGGCTATTGGTTGGATCAAACGCTAATGGTTTAGGAATTTTAAAAAACGGGAAATTTAAAATAGTTTCTAAAGAAGATGGTTTGTTAAGCAATTCTGTAAAATCCATTTTTGTTGATGCAAAAAACAATATTTGGGTTTCCAGTAATTTAGGATTGAATAAGCTGGAGTTGGATGACAACAATAATATAATTCGTTTTAATAGTTATACAATTTCTGATGGGTTGTATAGCAACGATGTGCGAGCTTGTTATGTTGATAAAAACATAGTGTATGTGGCAACTTCAAACGGCTTGAATATTATTGACATTTCAAAGGAGGAAAATTCAATATCCCAACCTAAAGTTCATATTAATGAAGTGGTTTTGAACAATAGAAACATCGATAAAACAAACAATCAAACTTTTGATGCCCAATCCAACAATATTCAATTTAATTTTTCTGGAATATCCTTTAAAAGTCTTGGAAACATTACATTTAAATATCGTTTATTGGGTCTAGAACCTGATTGGATTGAAACCAATAATAATACTGTTAGATATTCCTCATTACCGCCTAAGAACTATACTTTTGAGGTAAAAGCAATCTCAAAAAACAGGTTAGAAAGCATTACTCCTTCGGTATTTTCATTTAAAATAAAACCGCCGATATACAAAACCTGGTGGTTTACAGGTAGTGCAATTTTAGTGCTGCTATTATTTATTTCCTATTTGTTTTACCGCAGGAACAAAAAAATAAAACAGCAAGAAAAAATTAAAGAAAATATTTCAAATTTGCGCTTTAAGGCATTAAACGCACAAATGAATCCACATTTTATTAACAATTTGTTGGTGAACATTGATGCTTTGGCAAACAATGGAGAGCTTGAAGCAGTAAAAGGCAGTTTGGGAAAATTTGCCGAACTGGTGAATTTAATTTTACAATCTACTAAAGCCAATTTGATTAATTTAACAGATGAAATTGAAATGGCAAAATTATACTTGGAGCTACAAAAATTAAGATTCCTTAAAAACATCACTTACACCATAAATACCGAATCTATTTCCCAAGAAGAATTAGAAAACATTTTGGTTCCACCAATGATATTACAGCCAATTATAGAGAATTCCTTTAAACATGGATTTAGAAACGGAAATAAAACCAATCATATTACCTTAAATTTTAATATCGAAAATGAGGCGTTTTTAATTTGTGAAATTATAGACAATGGCGTAGGAATTAAAAATAAGGAAAATACCTCTGTACCAAAAAGTTCTGGAATCTCATTTTCCAATATTAACGAACGTCTTCAGTTGATTAATAATGCTAAGTGTGAAGAAAATATGGTCATTATTTCAAATGTTAAAGACGAATTTAATACCTTAGTGGGATTAAAAGTTATCTTAAAAATCCCATTAATAAGTTTTTAAAATTTTAATATGATAAGTGCCATAATTATTGAGGACGAGACTGCAGCCTACAAACATCTAAAAAACATTTTAGAAACTAATTATAGCTCGCAAATAAAGGTTGTTGGACATGAAACTGGCGTGGAAAAGGGGATCAAACTTATAAATGACTTAAATCCCCAACTCGTATTTTTAGACATCCAATTACAAGATGGCGATGGTTTTGAAATTTTGGACCATTTTACAAACTCTTCAACATTTGAAGTCATTTTCACTACTGGACTAAAAGATTACAAGGAGAAAGCAATGGATTATTTTGCTTTTTATTATCTGAATAAACCTATTCAGTCAGAGCAATTGTTTGGTGTTTTGGATAAATATTTAGATAAACAATTGGCTTTTAATTCCGAAAAATACCTTGCTTTTAAAAATCAACTCGAAAATAAACAGAATAAAATTTCTCTTCCAATGAAGAGTGGAGAGTATACCATTATTGATATTGATGATATTTTATACTGTGAAGCCGATGGGAGTTACACCAACTTTTATACTTTAGATAATAAAGTTTATACCATTTCAAACAATTTAAAGAAAGTAGAAAGTGTTTTAATGCAGGCTACTTTTTTTAGAATACACCGTTCTACCTTGTTAAACCTTAAACATGTCGTTCAATTTAACAATACAGGTGAACTTGTGCTTTCAAACAAAAAAAAGTTACTGGTTTCTTCAAGAAATAAAACGAATTTCTTAAGGATTTTAAAATTGATGAATTATTCTATCAATTAGTCTTTCTTCTTTTAACAAAAAACCAAACAACAAAAATTACCAAAAGCAATCCATAAGAAATTAAAGCGATTGTGGTTCCTGTTTTTACAATTGTAGGCTCAAACTTAAATTCAATTTTGTGATTTCCATATGGAATTTCCAAGCCGCGCAACACAAAATTAACGCGGTAATGAGGCGTAAATTTTCCATCAATATAAGCATTCCAGCCATCTTTATAATAGATTTCAGAAAAAACCGCAAACTGGCTGGCGCTTGAATTGAAATCGTAAACCAAGTTATTTAATGCGTAGGAAGTTAATTGAATAGTCGCTGTTGAATCTTTTGGATAACTGGTTTTAAATCCTTCCGATACAAACCGTTTATCGATCACCGCTTCCGTTTTTGTTTTTAGACTGTCCAAAGCCAATATTTCTTCATTGGCATTATTAGCAATTTTAATTGTATTTATCAGCCAGGCATTGCCGTTGGGTTCAGGATTTTGCTGTACGGTTTCTCTTCTACTTCCATCTTCAAAAACAAAGTATTTGGTGTTCAGCATATTTAACACTTCAATATTGTTTTTTGAAATATGAAAATCATACAATTCCTGATATCGTTCCAATTTTGCCGCATGATAACCGCCAATAGAGTTATGGTAATAAGAAGTGCTACCGTCGTTCATTGGATTTACAATAAAATTTGCAACCCTATAATAACTTTTATCTTTTAATATTTCTCTGTCGATTTCCGACGCTATAAAAGGCTTTTCAATTTCCCTTGCGCTTTGGAAATCGGCATTATTAACATAACGCCTATCAACAGAAACCAAATCGAATAAAATAATGGCGCCTAAAGCGATAATTACATAATTTTTATTAAGCTTTTCCTTAATGAATAACCACAAGACACCAGCAGAAATTACAACAAAAATAAGGGTTCGTAAGCTATCTGAAAAGAAAACTGCTTTTCTGTCGGCAATAATATTCTCTAACAACCCTGGCAATAATTGATCGTAACTTGCATCCCTTAATCCATCAAAATCAAAAAGACTAGTACCGAACAAGATAAAAATTAATGCGATACCTCCAGTGATGAAAAAACTATTCTTCAAGGATTTTAATTTTATTTCAGCCGCATTTGTTTTATTAAAAAGCTCACTTAAGCCTAAAATTCCCAATAAAGGAACAGCCAATTCCGCAATTACCTGAATTGATGAAACTGCCCTAAATTTATTGTACATAGGGACATAATCAATAAAAAAGTTGGTTAAAAAGTTTAGGTTTTTACCCCAGCTAAGTAGTATTGAAAAAACAACAACAGCCACTAACCATTTTTTAAGTTTCCCCTTTACAAGAAAAATACCTAAAACAAACAAAAACACCATCACAGCACCAATATAGGCTGGTGCTTCTACAATAGGCTGTTTTCCCCAATACATCGGTGCAAATTCTGCAAATTCCTTTGCTTGCCTTGGGTCTGTTTTGTCCTTTAAAAAATTATAAATATTGGAATCAAGTCCAACATTTTCATAATTTCCACCACCCATAAAACGTGGAATAAATAGGTTGAATGTTTCTAAAACACCATAACTATAGTCGGTGATATATTCTTTGGATAAACCGCTGGAAGCTTCTTTTGGAGAACCATCCGGATTGATAGTGAGTTCACTTTTACCTCTTGTACTGTGAGAAACATATTCTTTAGTTGCCAATAAACTGGTGGCGTTTGTACCAACTGCCAAGACAACCGCAACCACCAAAATTCCGATACTTTTAAAAAAATCAGGCAATCGTTTTTCTTTAAATGCCTCAATTAAATAGAAAGCGCCTAAAATTAGTACCACAAAAAACAAATAATAAGTCATTTGTGGATGGCTAGCCTTAATCTCCAGCGACATTGCAACAGCGGTAAGCAAAAAACCCCATAAATAATTTCGCTGCAACACCATTAAAATACCTGCCAAAACTATTGGCATATAGGCAATTGCGTGGGCTTTTGAATTGTGGCCAACACCTAAAATAATGATAAAATACGTAGAAAACCCGAAAGCCAAAGCGCCTAAAATTGCCAGTTTAAATTCCACTTTTAGCACTGTTAAAAGGATAAAAAAGCCTAGAAAATACAGAAATAGATAATCGGCTGGCCTTGGTAAAAATCGCAAAAATCCATCAAATTTTTTAACATAATCATTTGGATATAAAACACTTAAATTATAGGTTGGCATTCCGCCAAAAGCAGCATTCGTCCAATAAGGTTCCGCGTCATTTTCAGCACGAAAATCATTGATGTCTTTCGCCATTCCGGTAAAATGCATAATATCACTTTGGAATATTTTTTTTCCTTCCAGAATCGGAGAAAAATAGGCTACGGAAATTAAGATAAAGGCTGCAAAGGCAACAAGGTATGAAGCCGCTTTTTTAATTGGAAAATTCATTTATTTATCGTCTTTAACTTCTTCATAATCAACATAGTCGCCTATATTTTTATTTCCTTCCTTATACTCCGAAGGTTTTTTTGCTATTACTGTTTCGCCCACTTTTCCAGTTGGTTTTTCTTGCTGATTATTAAATTGTTGCTGTTGATCTCTCATCTTTTTTTCAACATTGTCTATAATTTTACCAACAAACAAAGGCAAAATATACCTTCCAATAAATTTAATAGCATAATATATAATTACTATAATTGCTAACGTTCTTAACAATCCCATTTCATCTAGTTTTAATAAACTTCAAAAATAACAATTTGAGAGGAACTAAATCGTTTAATTATATAAAAACTTATCTTTGACAAACCAATCCATCTAAACTATGAAAAACATTTTATTTTTAATTGTCTTTTTTGCAAGTTTTCAGCTGGTTACGGCGCAATATACAGAAATTATCAACTCAAAAAGACCGGGATTTTCTGAGAGTCCATATGGTGTTGGCACCAATGTTTATCAATTTGAAAGCGGTATGTTTTATAACAGCAACAACAATAAAACTTTTGGTGCTTATACTGAAACTTTGGGTGGTGAATTATTTTTTAGAGTTGGTAAATTTAAGGAACGTTTAGAATTTAACGCCAATATCGCCTACCAAAGCGACGAAGTTAATAACTATCCCGATCCAAATTATCATATTAAAGGAATAAGCAACCTTACGGTTGGTGCAAAATATTTGTTATATCAACAAGAATATACAGATAAATCCAAGGAAATTAGAAGTTGGAAACGCAGAATGGCTTTTGACAAAAAGAGATTAATTCCTTCGGTTGGCGTTTATGGCGGAGCGCACTTAAATTTTTTGGGAAAAGATTATAAAAACGAGGAAGGCATTAGCTATAAAGGTGCTGTTTTATTGCAAAACGATTTTTCGGATCGATTGATTTTACTAACAAATTTAATTGCCGACAATATTTCTTCGGAAGATAAATATTACTCGTACATAGTTACGATGACCTATGCCATTAATCAAAATTGGTCTTATTTTATTGAAAATCAAGGGAGATATTACAAGGATAATTCGCCAAATTATCAGTTCGGAACCGGTATCGCCTATTTGGTTACAGAAAATTTGCAATTGGATGCTTCAGCAAGAACCAATTTTTTTGATGATTATTCGTATGTTTATGCCACGGCTGGTTTTGCCTGGAGATTGGACCGTCACAAGGATTCATTTGTCTACAAAAATGCACCAAATGAAACGATTTCAAAAAAACCAAACAGAAAAGGATTTTTTTCACGATTATTTAAGAAAAAACGCAACTAATATCATTTAATTTCTATGATTACACTGCAAGAAATGACAACAAAAAAGGAGATGAGAGCATTCGTTGAATTTCCTTTTAAATTGTATAAAAACAATCAATATTGGGTTCCTCCTATCATCAATGATGAAATTGAATCTTTTGATAAAACTAAAAATCCGGTTTTTCAACACGCAGATGCACGTTTTTTTGTGGCGCTGAAGAATAATGAAATAGTTGGGCGTATCGCGGCAATTATCAATTATACAGAAATTAATGAACAAAACGTTAAAAAAATGCGTTTTGGCTGGTTCGATTTTATTGATGACCTTGAAGTTTCAAAAATTTTATTGGCCAAGGCTGAAGAAATTGGCAAACAAAACAAGTTGGAATATATGGAAGGACCGCTGGGCTTTTCAAATCTTGATAAAGTTGGCGTTTTAACCGAAGGTTTTAACCATATTGGTGCTATGATTACCTGGTACAATTATCCCTATTATAAAGAACATTTTGAAAAACTCGGTTTTGTGGTTGAAAAGGAATACAACGAAAGTAAATTTCCTTTCAGCAATGTAAAAACTGAATTTTTTATGAAGGCTAGTGAAATTATTAAAAAACGCTATCAATATAAAGCCGTTAATTTTACAAAAACGAAAGAAATTTTGCCTTTTGTAGATGAAATGTTCGACTTGTTCAATGATAGTTACGCCTCATTATCGTCCTTTGTACCTATTTCCGACGTTCAAAAGGCCTATTTTAAAAAGAAATTCATCCCTTTTATCAACCCGGAACTCATTGTTTTTGTTGTCGATAAAGAGGGGAAACTGGTTGCCTTTGCCATTACCATGCCTTCTTTTTCAGAAGCTTTACAGAAATCAAAGGGTAAAATATTTCCATTCGGGATTTTTCATTTATTACAAGCGAAAAAATACAGCAAAGACATTCTTTTCTATTTAATTGGTGTTCACCCAAACCATCAAAACAAAGGTGTACACGCCATCATTTTTGAAGAATTCTATAAAACTTATACAAAAAAAGGGATTGTCAATTGTTATAGAACTCCCGAACTTTCAACAAACAAAGCAGCAGCGGCACTTTGGAAAAATTTTGACCCGGTAATTTATAAAAAACGTTGCACTTTTAGAAAAGAACTATAATGCAGTTATTTTACAACCCAGAATTAACAACCGACACCAAACAGTTTTCTTTTGATAAAGTTGAAAGCAAACATATTGTGCGTGTTTTACGAAAAAAAGAAGGCGATAAAATATTTATCACCAATGGCTTGGGTCAATTATTTACTTCGGAAATTTTGCTTGCCAACGATAAAAAGTGTTTGGTGAACATTGTGAGCTTTGAAACCCAAGAAAACGATAGAGATTATTATTTGCACATTGCAATTGCACCCACAAAATTAAACGACCGATTTGAATGGTTTTTGGAAAAAGCAACCGAAATTGGTATTGATGAAATTACACCAATAATTTGCGAACATTCTGAACGTAAAATAATTAAAAAAGAAAGGATGGAAAAAATAATTCTCTCTGCGGCGAAACAGTCGCTTAAATTCCATTTTCCAAAATTGAATGAACCCATCACATTTGATGCGTTTATAAAGACTCCTTTTAGTGGACAACTATTTATTGCGCATTGCGAAGAAACCAACAAAAAATCATTAAAATCGGAATTGAAACCTGCAATAAAAACCACCATCCTCATTGGACCGGAAGGTGATTTTTCATCCAAAGAAATCCAACAAAGTTTGGACAATAACTTTATTCCTGTATCTTTGGGAAATAGCCGTTTACGAACTGAAACTGCAGGTTTGGTTACAGTTCACAGCGTGGCCTTTGTAAATGAATAATCATAAATGACAATATATCATATACCTTATTTTGAAACCCTAAATTATAGATTAAAGATTGGTTTTTTTTCTTTATTCTTCTCGTTTTTTTCTCTTTCTACAATTCATGGCCAGCAAATTGCCGTTCTAAAATATGGTGGTGGCGGCGATTGGTATGCAAATCCGACCGCATTGCCCAATCTCATAAAATTTTGCAATAAAAACATAAGCACCACTATTAAAGAAAACCCGGAAACCGTTGAAGTAAATAGCGTTTCCATTTATAATTATCCTATCGTTTTTATGACAGGTCACGGAAATGTCAGTTTTTCTGATGAAGATATTTCTAATCTAAAAAATTATTTAATTTCGGGAGGTTTTTTGCACATTTCCGATAATTACGGACTTGACAACTACGTGAGAAGAGAACTAAAAAAAGTATTTCCAAAGTTAGATTTTCAAGAAATTCCGCACAATCATCCAATTTACCACCAATCTTTTAATTTCGAAAACGGCTGTCCGAAAATTCACGAACACAACAACAAACAAGCGCAAGGTTTTGGGTTGTTTTATGAAGGAAGATTGATTTGTTTTTACGACTATGAATCAGATTTAAGCGATGGCTGGGAAGATGAAGAAGTGCACAACGATTCCTTTGAAATTCGTGAAAAAGCTTTAAAAATGGGCGCAAACATTGTTGAATACGCCTTTAAAAATTAATATGTCAGAAAATTTAGATTCCTTAAAAATAAATTTTGATACAGAAGGACTTTGGGTGCTCAATATCACATTGGCTATTATTATGTTTGGTGTGGCACTTGGAATTACTATGGACGATTTTAAGCGCCTATTTCAAAATCCGAAAATTTTGTTGACAGGTGTTTTTTCTCAATTTATTTTATTGCCTTTGGTTACATTCATTTTTATAAAATTGATAAATCCGATGCCCAGCATTGCTTTGGGAATGATGATGGTTGCTGCTTGTCCGGGAGGCAATATTTCAAATTTTATGACACAAATGGCCAAAGGAAATTCGGCTTTATCAATAAGTTTAACTGCTTTTGCAACCTTGGTTTCGTTGGTTATGACTCCTTTTAATCTATATTTTTATGGAAATTTATATGCGCCAACCGCTGAGATTCTACAAACCATAGAATTAAACCCCTGGGAATTGGTGAAATTAGTCATATTAATTTTAGGAATTCCGCTAATCTTAGGAATGTGGGTGAAAAATTCTAAGCCTGAATTATCCGTAAAACTAGCGAAAATCTTAAAACCAATTTCCTTAGTAATTTTTATGCTTTTCATCGTAATTGCATTTTATGACAATTTTGAAATTTTTATAAATTATGTACATTATGTTTTAATATTAGTAATTGCGCACAACTTACTGGCATTGGCAACTGGATTTTATTTTGCCAAATTGATGAAATTGTCCTTTATAGATCAGAAAACGCTTGCCATAGAAACAGGAATTCAAAACTCCGGATTGGGATTATTGCTTATTTTTAGCTTTTTTAACGGTTTGGGCGGAATGGCACTTCTGGTTGCTTTTTGGGCAATTTGGGATATCTTTTCGGGCTTGGCATTGGCGGGTTATTGGTCTAAACAAAAAACAAAAGCATAAATTTGAGAAGACTTTGGTATAATATCATTAGAATTTATGTGAAAATTGGGTTGTTCTTTTTGTTTAAAAAAGTAACTGTTTATGGAAAAGAAAACATTCCAACAAAAGGTGCTGTAATTTTTATTGGCAATCATCAAAACGCCTTAATTGATGCTATTTTAGTACCTACAACCAACAGCCGAAATATTCATTTTCTCACCAGAGCCAGCGCCTTTAAAATTGGTTTCGTTAGCAAAATATTGCAATCCCTTAATATGATTCCAGTATTTAGGGTAAGAGATGGGATTCGGACAATGAAACAGAATATTGAAGTTTTTGAGCAGTGCATAGAGATCTTAAAACAAGAAAAAGCCATACAAATTTTTGCAGAAGGAGAACACCATTTAGAACGTAGGATACAACCCTTAAAAAAAGGCTTTGCCAGAATTATTTTAGGAACACTTCAAAAATATCCAGAATTACCAATTTACATTGTTCCTGTTGGTATCAATTACGATTCTCACTTAAATTTTCCTTCCAGCACTTCAATTTATTATGGAAAACAAATCCTGGCCAATCTATTTGTTGATGTCAAAAATCCCGATTTGAAATTTAAAAAGCTTTCACAACAAGTTTCAACTGCGCTAAAAAGCTTAACACTTCATATAGAGGATTGGGATAATTATGATGAAATTATTACAAAATTGGAAGCTTTGGGCGTTGATTACTTAAATCCGTTTGAAGCCAACAATCTCCTTAAAAATATAGCGTCAATCCCTACCAAATCAATGGTAAAAAAGAAAAAAACCAATTGGTTTGCCCCAATCCATTTTATGACTAAATTAAATAGTATTTTCCCTTTGTTAATATGGAAATATATCAAGCCAAACATTAAGGATATAGTTTTTACAAATACCTACAGATTTGCCCTTATTACAACACTTTTCCCTCTTTTTTATTTAATTCAGACAGTACTTATCTATCTTGTTTTCGATTTAAAAATTGCTGTTATTTATCTTTTAAGCAGTATTTTGCTTGGAATTATTTCGAAGAAAACAATGTCAATTACTTAATAATTGCATCTTGTATCAATTGCTGAATTTCGGTTCTGATATTGTATTTTATCAAGTCCCTATTTTCTGCTGTTGGAAAAATCCTATTCGATAAAAATACATACACAATTTCCGATTCAGGATCGGCCCAAGTATAAGTTCCTGTAAAACCGCTATGGCCAAAACTGCTGTCAGAGACACAGTCACAGGTCGCTTTTTCACTCTCAATTAGTTGTGGCTTGTCAAAACCAATACCTCTTCTAACTCCTTCACTAGCATAATAACGATGGTTGAACCTTTCAATTGTTTCGGGTTTAAAATATCTGTGTCCACCGTAATAACCTTTTTGGAGGTACATTTGCATAATTTTCGCAATATCGTTAGCATTTGAAAATATGCCGGCGTGTCCCCCAATTCCACCTTGCATGGCTGCACCCATATCATGCACATCACCGTGAATCAGTTTAAAACGATAATAATTATCCTTTTCAGTTGGCACTATTACATTTTTTGAAAATTTCTCCAATGGCAGGTAAGTCGTTCTGTCTGCACCCAAAGATCTATAAAAATGGAGTTGGGTAAGCAAGTTTAAATCAGCTTTATAATAATCTTCGATATATTTTTTTAAAATAAAAAAGGGCAAATCACTGTATTTATATTCCTTTATTTTCAGCAGTTCTGAATCGGCAATAATATCAAACATTTCATCATCATAGGAGCTTAGCAAATACAAACTGTCTGTAACTTTTATATTAAATTTATTACTTCTCTCAATAAGGTAAAAATCGGCAGATGGCCTTTTTGTAACACTGTCAAGTGTATTTGTATAAAAAGGAATCCAAGGTGTTAATCCCCCATAATGTGAAAGTACTTCTTTAAGTGTTAATTTATTTTTGTCTGTTCTTCTTAATTTATGAACCAAACTACCCAAAGTACTGTTAAGATTCAAAATGTCACGTTCTTCAAGTTCCATTATCAATGGTAAGGTCGCCACTATTTTTGTTAACGATGCAATATCATATAAATCCCTGTTTATTACAGGTGTCGTATTTTCATCTGTATGAAAGCCGAAACTTTTTTGATATACCACTTTTCCTTTTCGAGCCACCAAAATTTGTATTCCTGGAGCCATTTTCAGGTTTACCGAATTTTGTGCGACAGAATCTATTTTACTAAGTTTATCACTACTTAAACCTACATCTTCCGGAATTGAATATCCCAACAAACCGAGTGAATTTGATAATATTCCCTCATTTTCTGAAAATCGACCAGCGATTGAAACTGGTAATTTTCCTTTGATACCTATTGCACCAAACAGCATTTGAGCTGATATTTCTTGGGAAATTTTACTATTTTGAAAAGAAACAACAAGGCCTTCAATATTTTTGAAGTTTTTAAGCTGCAACAAGCTGTACGGACTTGCAAAAACATCTAAAATAACTTTCTTTTTTTGAGCTATTTCCTGAAGGATGGCAATTTCTTCGGCTTTAAATTTATAGTCTTTCCAAGGATTGTCATTTGATTTATGATAGCCAATTATCACCAAATTATAAGGTTCAAGTTGCCTAATTAAATTCTTGAGTGTGTCATTTGAAACTTCAACAACCTCAGCATAATTTTTTAACATATTTAAAAAATCATAGTGAGCGCCATCACCCAATTTAACATAGGCGATTTTCTTCCTCTCTAAATGCTGAATTGGAAAAACCAAGGATTCATTTTTAAGTAATGTAATTGAATTCTCGACTAAATTTCTATGAAGCAATTCATCTTCAATAGTGTTTAAATCTTGTTGTAAATTCGCCAATTCAATTTTTTTGTAAATATTCAATCCTGCCCAATATTTTGCTTTTAATATTTTTTTGACGGAATAATTTATGCGTTCCTCGGTAATGATATTTTCGCCCAATGCAATTTTAATATTGGCAATTGCCAACGGCACATCGGTTGGAATTAACAACATATCATTGCCAGCCAATAATGCCTCCAAATTTATTTCACCAAGATCCGAATAATTTGAAACTCCTTTCATATTTAGTGCATCGGTTAAAATTAAACCTTCAAAATTTAATTTCTCCTTTAATAATTTGGAAATAACCTGGTAGGAAAGTGATGTTGGACAATCCTTATTTTCTTCCAATCCTTTCACGCTTAAATGCGCTACCATTACACTTGTTAATTTATTATTAATCAACTCCTTATATGGATATAACTCAATGGAATCGAGTCTATCAAAATCAAAGTCCAATATCGGCAAGGATTTATGTGAATCGGAAGCTGTATCGCCATGACCCGGAAAATGTTTCGCATTGGATAATACATTTTCGCTTTGCATGCCCTTAACAAAAGCAAGCGCCTTTTGTGTTACATTTTCTCTGCTTTCGCCAAAAGAACGATTTCCAATAATAGGATTTTCGGGATTTATGTTGATATCCACTACAGGCGCGAAATTAATATGAATGCCCATTCGCTTACAATGTTTGCCTAATTGCGCACCAAAATCTTCCAGTAGTTTATTGTCGGTAATCGCACCAAGAGTCATGTTCCATGGAAAACGATAGGTATCCTTTAAACGCATATCCAATCCCCATTCCCCATCAAAGCCTATAAGCAAAGGAATTTTTGAAACAGATTGGTAATTATTGGTTAGCGTGGCCTGTTTTTCAGGCGTTCCCTGCATAAATATCAACCCACCAATGTGATAATCTTTAATTAAACTTTCAATAGATGCACTGTGATTCTCATCTTTATTTGAGTAAGCCTGCACCATAAACAACTGACCAATTTTTTCGTCGATAGTCATTTTGTTCAAAATACTGTCCACCCATTTTGTTTGGACTTTAGCATCTTTAGTTTGTAATGGATCTAAGTTCTGTGCTTCCAAAATAGTACAATTCAGGAGCAAAAACAGAAACAATATTTTTTTAATCATTTATTTTTTTTAATTGAGGAATCATTGGCTTGACAATTTAAATAAACAATTTCACCAGCAATAATGAAACCAAAAATAATTAAGAATTACCTCTTTTAGCATTATGGGTAAATAGAATTCAAGAAGGACCTTATAAATTTTTAATTATTTATCATTAATTACTCATAGACAAAAACCGCTTGTGCCAGCTTTTATCGGCCGTAACTTCCCAAAGCTGTTCAAAATCTGCTTTGTTGGTAACCATATTGTTAAAAACCACCGTGTTGGCAGTTATTTTTTGTTGTTTGGCATAATTTTGAAAATCGGTCATACTTACAACATTTATATTGTGATTATCTTTGAACGATATATTTAATTTATTGGTTAAATCAACCGCAAATTTTTGTTCAAATTGTTTCATTAAATTAAATAAAGCATCTATGGAACAACCTGAAATTTCATTATAATTTTCATCGACTGCAATCACGATAAACTGATTGTATTTTATTTTGTATGAAGCTTTTAAATCATCTCCATGACGTTTCCAAACCCCTATAAAGCTCTCTAAATTATGGCTTATTTCTGCAATTTCATTTTCTAAAAATTCTCTATTGGATTGGTAAATCCAAATTTTAGAGGTTCCCTCCAAACTGTCAAAATTTACTAACATATTATATTTTTTGATTGAATTTATTTTTTAAATCTTCAAGAGTGACTTCTTCCTTTTTCGGATAAACGCGGTCTTTTATTTCCTCCAATACTTTTTTGGTGTACAAAGGAAAATCGGCATTTTGAATCCACGAAAAATAACCTTTATCATCTCTTAGTACTTTTTCAACTTTATAGCCCTTGTATTTTCCGAAAGTAAAAATTTCTTCATCCTCATCGTTAAACAATATAAATCCAGCCAAATCCGCTCTTTTTATGTGGGTTGAATAATCATTTAAAAACTGAACGCTATTTTCTAAATCTTTATATTTCTCTAACTGAGCCAACAAAATTTCATAAGTTGCATTGGTGTCCGCTTCAGCCGAATGCGCATTTTCTAAACTTTTTCCGCAATAAAATTGATAACCGGCGCTTAAAGTTCTTTCCTCCTTTTTATGAAATATCACCTGAACATCAATAGAATCCCTATTTTTCATACTAAAATCAACATTGGCGCGCAACATTTCTTCTGCCAACAACGGAATGTCAAATCGGTTTGAATTGAATCCTGCCAAATCGCATCCATCCATCATTTCACTAACTTTTGGTGCCAATTCATTAAAAGTTGGCTCGGTGACCACTTTTTCATTCGTAATTCCGTGAATATCAGAAGCTTCTTTTGGGATTTCCATTTCCGGATTTACCAACCAAGTTTTGCTTTCTTTATTACCGTTTGGGAATACTTTTAAAATAGAGATTTCTACAATTCTGTCTTTGGCAATATTAATTCCTGTTGTTTCCAAATCAAAAAATATGATTGGTTTTTGTAACTTTAATTCCATAGTATTTTTTATGTTTTATTGGTAAAGATACTAATTGTATGGTGAGTTTCAGAAATTCTGAAAATAGTTTTATAAACATTTTATCAAAATAGCAGTAGTTTTAAACGCTTACTCACTAGCCAACTGAGCTTTATAATTTTCTAATTCTAATTTATATTTTTCTGAAAGCTCTGGCACTTTAAAATCGTATTTTTTTAAGGTTTCCACAATAATGTCCGCCACTAAAAGACGGGCTGTTGGCTTGTCATCGGCAGGAATTACAAACCATGGCGCTTGTAGTGTTGATGTTTTGTTAAGTAAATCCTGATAACAAGACATATAATGGCTCCAAAGTTTTCGCTCCTTTAGATCTCCAGGAGAAAATTTCCAGTTTTTTTCTTCAAGGCGTAACCTTCTTAGCAATCGGTTTCTTTGCTCTAATTTTGAAATATTAAGGAAAAATTTTAAAATGATGGTTCCGTTAGCCACTAAATGTTTTTCAAATTTATTGATTTCCTCCATTCTTTTATGGTAAAAATCATCAGATAAATCTTCCAAACTTTTTACCGCAGGAATGTTTTCGCCTAAAACATATTCAGGGTGAACTCTTGTAACCAACACATTTTCATAATGCGTTCTGTTAAAAACACCAATCTTCCCGCGCTCAGGCAAGGCAATATAATGGCGCCACAAATAATCATGTTTTAATTCCAATTCTGTTGGCACTTTAAAACTATGAACAACTACACCCCTAGCATTAACATCTTTAAAAACTTCTTTTATCAAACTGTCTTTACCCGATGTATCCATTCCCTGCAAACAAATTAACACGGCGTGCTTACCTTCAGCATACATTGTCTCTTGCAATTTGCTTAGTTCTTTTCTTGCCTTATTAAGTTTTTTTTTCGCGTCAGCTACTACTTCCATAGCCGTCATTTTACTTAAATTTACTTTACCGATAACTTGATGGTTCTTCATCTTAAATAATATTTACGATAAATATATAAAATTAAAGGCATAAAAAAATCCCAAAACTTTCGGGATTTTTTTGCAATAGTCAGTAGTTATATTTAATTATGTATCAATAGAGCCCAAAACACGTTTCATAAAAGTGTTTAATGCTTCCTTTTGAGACATTCCTTCTTTTACCATTTTATGAACTTCAAGTGCACCGTAAAGATTTGAAATAATTTCTCCAATAACATCCAATTCTTCGTCCTTTAAAGAAGAAACCTCCGTTAAAGCTTCTAATGTCTCAATGGTTTCAATCACATAATCTTGATCGTTTTCTTCGATAAAACCAGTTAAATGTTTAATTATTGGTAACTTCATTTACTAAATCGTTTAAAAGTTCGAATTTATTGGTTTGAACCTGATTTACAAAAACACCATCTTTAAAAGTTGCAAATGTAGGCAGATTGTCAACTTTTGCCATTTTTCGAGATTCTGGAAATTTTTCCGCATCCACAATTACAAAAGCAATGCTTTCATTTTCTGCCGCCAATTTTTTAAATTTAGGCTTCATAATTCGGCAATTTCCACACCAAGTTGCCGAAAATTGTACGACAACCTTATTGTTTTCACTTACAATTTGAGATAAATTATCTTCTGTTATTTCTTGAAACATCCTAAAAATTTTTTAGTGGGAAGCCAAATATGCTGCCGTTCCGGTTCTGGTTGCTTGCATAGCGTCTTTTCCTTCTTCCCAGTTTGCCGGACAAACTTCACCTTTTTCCTGAACGTGTGTATAAGCATCAATCAAACGTAAAAATTCTTTTACATTTCTTCCCAATGGCATATGGTTTACACCTTCATGAAAAACCGTTCCTTCTTCATCAATTAAATAAGTTGCTCTATAAGTTACATTGTCACCTTCAACCTGAAACGCACCTGTTTCTTCATCATAAGATTCATTGATAACGTCCAAAATTCCCAATCTGTTTGCCAAATTTCTATTACTGTCAGCCAAAATCGGATAGGTAACACCTTCTATTCCGCCATTGTCTTTTGTCGTATTTAACCAGGCAAAATGTACTTCAGGCGTATCGCATGATGCACCGATAACTACTGTGTTTCTTTTCTCAAATTCAGGCAGTGCTTCTTGAAATGCGTGTAATTCTGTTGGACATACGAAGGTGAAATCTTTTGGATACCAAAATAAAATCACTTTCTTTTTGTTATTTATTGCTTCTTCCAAAACATTTACTCTAAAAGTATCGCCCATTTCATTCATTGCGTCTACATTTAAATCGGGAAATTTTTTTCCAACCATTGTTGCCATAATTTATTTTTTTATTATTAATTCATATTTCCTGCAAATATAACCACTATAGCAAGCTAATTAAAAGGTAATCCAATCCTTATTTTTGATAATATTATCAATTTTATTGATAATAATAAATTCAAATTAGATTTTTTTTTAGTTTGAATTGTTTGGAATTTGAATATCTTTAAACAAACAAAACAATGATTAAACAAGCCTCACAAATTTTGACACATAAAGATCTGTGTAGTGGCCAACTTGCCTGCCGATAGGCAGGCCTGTTATCGCAATAAATTAAAACTTAAACAAATGAAAAAAATTACCTCTTATCTATTATTTTTATTCTTGATTACAGCAATTCAGGCACAAGTTGACCCAAGCATTTTTGACAAATTTGAATCGAAGTTTTTAATTATAGACGGATACAAAATTAATGTTGAAGTAAAAGGAACTGGAGACCCAATTTTCTTTATTCCGGGCGGACCCGGAAATTCCCACGATTATTTGCAAGGAGCTTTTGGCCAATATTACAAAACAAATACGGTGGTATTTTTTGATTTTTTGGGAAGGGGAAAATCGGATGATGCAAAAAACAAAGATGAATATTCGGTACAAAATGATACCGATTTAATTGAAAAAATTAGGCAACAATTGGGCTTTGAAAAAATTTCACTTGTCGGCCATTCCTACGGAAGCGTTCCTGCTCAAAATTACGCGATTAAGTTTCCGAAGCATACAAACAAAATGGTGATAATCGCCGGATTTCACAGCGGACTTATGTGGCAAGCCAATTGCGACAGTTACAACCATTATGCAAAAACACATTTTCCCGAACTATGGAAAAAAGTCGATTCCTTAAGAACTTTGGGCTATGTTTCTACTGATAAAGAATTTATGAAAGTTTATGGAAGTTTTCCAACAAAATATATTTATTACCACAATACCAGCATCAAAGGAAATGTACCAACATACAATTTTAGAAACTGGAATGATGATGTTTATGCCCAAATTATTGGACGTGATGGTGATTTTGAAGTGAGCGGTAGCATGATGGACACCGATTTTAGACGCGATTTAAAAAACATAAAAGCGCCCACTTTAATAACTTCAGGAAGGTATGATGGTGTTTCAACGCCAGAGTTTAACATGCAATATAAACTATTTATGCCCCAAGCCAAATTCGTGATATTTGAACAAAGCGGCCACAACCCATATTTAGAAGAACCCGAAAAATTTTACAAATTATTTGAAGAATTTATGGAAATAAAAATTGAATAATTAGTCCCTAAAAATAAAAATCCTCAACTTAAAACAAGTTTAGTTTGAGGATTTTTCAAGGCTTATAATTTCTTATTTACTTGCAAAAAGTTTTACATCATTCTCTGTAACTTCTTTTTCGCCCAAAATTATAAGGCGCTCAACAACATTTCTCAATTCTCTTATATTTCCGGTCCAATCGTATTCCTGCAGTAACTTTACTGCCTTTTCGCAAAATTTCTTCACAGCAGTTCCGTGTTCTTCTGCAATTTGTTCTGCAAAAAATTTAATTAAAAGCGGAATATCCTCTCTTCTATCCTTTAGGGAAGGAACGTTAATCAAAATAACTGCAAGTCTGTGGTATAAATCTTCTCTAAAATTACCTTCGGCTATTTCCTTTTGTAAATCTTTATTCGTGGCAGCAATTACTCGAACATCAACCTTAATATCTTTATCGCTTCCTACACGAGAAATAATATTTTCCTGTAAAACGCGCAGCACTTTTGCTTGTGCCGAAAGACTCATGTCGCCAATTTCATCTAGAAAAATAGTACCACCACTGGCAGCTTCAAACTTACCCGCTCGGTCTTTAATGGCTCCTGTAAATGAACCTTTTACGTGACCAAATAATTCACTTTCAATCAATTCTGAAGGAATTGCAGCGCAATTTACTTCAACCATAGGGGCTTTTGCTCGCTCACTTTTTTCGTGCAACCAATGAGCCACCAATTCTTTTCCCGTTCCATTTGGACCGGTAATTAACACTCGGGCATCAGTTGGTGCCACTTTATCAATCATTGTTTTAATGTGAGTAATGGCTTTACTAGCGCCAATCATTTCATATTTTTTGCTTACTTTGCTCTTTAAAAGTATATTTTGGACAAGCAATTCCTTTTTATCGAGCGCATTGCGAACTGTGTTTAACAATCTGTTTAAATCGGGTGGTTTTGAAATATAATCGAAAGCGCCCAAACGCATAGTGTTTACCGCAGTGTCTAAATCTCCGTGACCGGAAATCATCACAATTGGTATTTCAGGTTTTAATTTTTTCACTTTTTCAAGCACCTCAACCCCATCCATTTTTGGCATTTTTATATCGCACAACACCAAATCAAAATCTGATTTTACAATCATATCAATTCCCGTCAAACCATCTTCCGCTTCTTCAACTTCATAGGTTTCATTTTCTTCAGAAATTATTTTCTTCAATACCCTGCGGATAGAAGCTTCATCTTCAATAATTAATATTTTTGGCATTTTATATTTTTTTTGAGAAAAACAGAGGAAAAATAGACACCCCCATTTTATATTATAAGTATATTTTTAAAAATTAAAATAGTAAATCTAAAATCGTAAATCGCATTTCAAATATTAATATTTCAACCATTTGTATATTTCCTTGTAGCTAGGTTTCTTTCCATACATTAAAATTCCAACACGGTAAATTTTGGCAGCAAACCACACCATTCCTATAAAAGTAATTATTAACAATGTTATTGAGGTAATTAATTGCCACCAAGGCACGCCAAATGGAATTCTCATCAACATTACTATTGGCGAGGTTAGTGGAAACAATGAAAAAGCGAGTGCAATTGGTCCGTGCGGATTTTCAATAACCGAAAAACCAACATAAATGGCAATCACCAAAGGCATTAAAACCGGCATCATAAATTGTTGCGTATCGGTCTCACTGTCAACAGCCGCGCCAATTGCGGCATAAATGGAACTGTAAATTAAATACCCCCCCAAAAAGTAAATAATAAATGAAAAAAACATGGTAAGGATAGGCAAGTTTTTAATTTCCTGAAGTACCACTTGCAAATCGTTATTAGATGAATTTTGCATTTGCTGTACCATTTCAGGCGCCATTTGAACAGAACTTGTACTTACGTCACCAACTCCAAAATATGAAGTAATTGCAAATAATAAAATTCCGCCAATCACCATCCAAATAATAAATTGTAAAATACCTGCCATAGCGTTTCCTATTATTTTTCCCATCATTAATTGAAAAGGTTTTACAGATGAAATAATAACCTCAATAATTCGGCTGGTTTTTTCCTCAATCACGCTTCGCATAACGGAAGTTCCGTAAATAATAATAAACATGAAAATTAAATACCCAAAACCTCCACCAGCTGCCATTCGCAAAACACTACCAATTTTAGACGATTTTTCTCCTGAAAAATTTTCAGCGGCAATGGTAACTTTCGTTTCAATTGCTTTTATTTTATCAACATCTATTTGAAGTTCCGCAATTTTTAAGTTTCTTATTTTCTTTTCCAGTTTACTCTCTATGCTGCTTAATACGTTTAAACTTGGTGTATCATTAGAAAAAAAAGTGATGCCTTTTGATAGGTCGTTCAAACTGTCACTTTTAGGAATCACTAACAACCCGTAATAAAATTCTTTGGTTTTTTCTCTCGCTTGCTCAATTCCCAAGCTTGTTAAATCAATATATTTAACAGCCTTTGAATCTTCAAAAGCCTCTGAAAATTTTTGGGATTCATCAACAAAAGCAATAGTGCGTATTTCTTCTGCGTTTTTTTCATTTAAAAATATAATCAAAGAAAAAAGTCCAACCACCATAAGCGGACTCAGCACTGTCATTACGATAAATGATTTGTTTTTAACCTTCGCCAAAAACTCTCTTTTTATAATTAATTTTAATTTGTCCATTTTTTCTAACTATTGGAAGCTACTGATTTTAAAAAAATATCATTGACACTTGGAATAACTTCCGTAAAATGTGTTATCTGTGCTATATTGTTCAAAAATTTAATCAAATCTTTTGAAGTTTCCCCGTTCCTTAAACTGATTAAAAGTCGTAAATCATCATTAAATGATTTGGTTTTAGGCTCTTCAACAATAAAATGTGATTCTATTTGATTTAATAAAAACTCTTTATTTGCAGATAACAAACCAACTTCAAACTGGTTACTTTTAAATTGCTGTTTGATATCTTTTAACTTTCCGTCGAGTATTTTATTTGATTTATTGATTAAAGCAATATAGTCGCACATTTCTTCTACAGACTCCATTCTGTGGGTTGAAAAAATGATACTTGCGCCTTCATTTCGCAAATTTAAAATTTCATCTTTGATTAAATTGGCATTTATGGGGTCGAATCCGCTAAAAGGCTCGTCAAAAATTAACAATTTTGGACTGTGCATAACGGTTACAATAAATTGCACTTTTTGCGCCATTCCTTTAGAAAGCTCCTGAATTTTCTTATCCCACCAATGTGTAATTTCAAATTTTTCGAACCAATATTTCAATTTCCTTTTGGCCTCATCTTTAGACATACCTTTTAGTTGGGCCAAATACAAGGCCTGTTCACCAACTTTCATACTTTTATACAAACCTCGTTCTTCTGGTAAATATCCAATATGCTGAATATGATGAGACTGTAAAACTTCTCCATCTAAATAAACCCTGCCGCTATCGGGTAAAGTAATTTGGTTTATAATTCTTATTAACGAGGTTTTTCCTGCACCATTGGGACCCAATAATCCAAAAATACTTCCCTTTGGTACCGAAATAGAAACGTTGTTTAATGCCGTATAACTTCCATAGTTTTTACAAACATTCTCAACCGTTAAAACGTTATTCATGTGATAGTTTTTGATTCGAAGGACGAAAATATAACTATTTTGCTAAAATTAGGTTAATCTTATTATAAAATTATTCCAGCTTTTCCATATATTTTTGCTGGATGGTTTTCAATAATTCCAAAGTAGCCTTTGGTTTTACAATCCGTAAAATTTCAGTAATTCCATGATTTATATATAATATTCCTTTGGCAATATCGTAGTTTGCATCGGTGATATTGTGTTTTATTTCTTGGGATAATTTTTTGAACTCTTCCCAACTCATATATCTTGGCACCTCAACATAATAGGTACTATCCTCATCTTTAGAATGGTAAATTCCATTATCCAATTCTTCAATGGTAATAAAACGATTAATCCTTATTAAAGCTTCAGTAGCAGCAAATTTTTCGCTTTTTGCAAAATCATAGCCCTCATCCTTATAATATTGCTGAATTTGCCCAATTTCGTGAAAGCGGTTAATTCCCTTTACCCTAACGCCATCTAACTTTCGAGAGCCCATAGTCACCTCGCATTTGGCTCCATCCAAGTTTAAATTATATTTCTCATTAATTTTTTTGGTAACACGCAATATTTTTTCAAATGAATTTGGTGTTTTGGTCACAAAAATAATGGATACCGGTTTCACAATTTCCGTAAACCTGCCATAGTAATTTTTATAAGGATCTGGAACATTAATTACAAATGTGTTTGAAAGCTTGTTTTCGTCAATGGTATCTATTTTTTCTTGTATGATAATTTTCCCAATAAGTTCTTTTGTTGCCATGGTTTAAAAGTTTGTTTTTCGTTTTTTAAACTTATTCTTTTTTTCGATAATAAACAACAAAAATAATTTTTATTTAATTTATTATGCGCGCATAGTATTTTTTTTATATATTTGATAAATGCAAAAAGAACAAACTATAGATCACGTGCTTAGAGCAACTTGGCAATCAGTGGCTAAAATGTATAACGAACAAGCCGCCAAGCACGATAGTACAATGGCAATGGCCTTTGTTTTATTAAATGTAGATATAGAAAATGGAACGCCATCTACCGCATTAGGACCTTTAATGGGAATGGAACCCACGAGCCTTTCCCGTATATTAAAAAGTATGGAGGGGAAAAAACTTATCTATAGAGAAAAAAATCCAATTGATGGAAGAGGGATTTTGATAAAAATCACTGAATTCGGAATTGAAAAAAGAAATATCTCAAAGGAACATGTTTTTAAATTTAATGAAACCCTTAGAAAACATATTTCGGATGAGAAAATAAAACACTTTTTTGAAGTTACAGAAACCATTAACCAATTAATTAATGACAAAATTATTTTTAACAACAAACCAATCAAATAAAAAATAAATACTATTACCTTATGAAAAGACCAATAAAAAAAATAGCTGTAATCGGATCTGGTATCATGGGATCTGGGATTGCTTGTCATTTTGCAAACATTGGTGTAGAAGTTTTGTTGCTCGACATCATTCCTCGTGAATTAAATGATGTAGAAAAAGCAAAAGGACTTACACTTGACAACAAATTTGTTCGCAACAGAATTGTAAACGACAGTTTAAACGCCTCCTTAAAATCAAAACCCTCACCTATTTACAACTTAAAATTTGCCGAAAGAATTTCTACCGGAAATTTAGAGGATGATTTACATAAAGTTAAAGAGGTAGATTGGATTATTGAAGTTGTTATTGAACGATTGGACATCAAGAAACAAGTTTTTGAAAAAATTGAAAAATTCAGAAAACCCGGAACCTTAATTACATCAAATACCTCAGGAATTCCAATAAAATTTATGAATGAAGGAAGAAGTGACGATTTTAAGCAACATTTTGCTGTAACGCATTTTTTCAATCCGCCGCGTTATTTAAAACTATTTGAAGTGGTTCCCGGTCCGGACTGCAAACAGGAAGTTGTTGATTTTTTAATGATGTACGGTGAAAAATTCTTAGGAAAAACTTCGGTTTTAGCGAAAGACACTCCTGCATTTATTGGAAACAGGGTGGGTATTTTCGGAATAATGAGTTTATTCCACCAAGTAAAAGAACTGGGATTAACTATTGAAGAAGTTGACAAATTAACAGGTCCTGTTATTGGTCGACCAAAATCTGCAACTTTTAGAACCGTTGATGTGGTTGGCTTGGACACTTTGGTTCATGTAGCCAATGGAATTCATGAAAACTGTAAGGATGATGAATCCTTAGGCTTGTTTAAACTTCCAGAGTTTATTGATACCATGGTTAAAAACAAATGGTTGGGAAGCAAAACCAAACAGGGATTTTATAAAATGGTTGTAGAAAATGGCAAAAAAAATATTCTTTCTTTAGATTTAAATACCTTAGAATATCGCCCAAACAAAAGAGCAAATTTTGCAACGCTTGAACTTACCAAGTCAATTGACCATGTTATTGACCGATTTAAAGTTTTGGTAAAAGGAAAAGACAAAGCTGGTGAGTTTTACAGAAAGAATTTCGGCGCTATGTTTGGTTATGTCCAAAATCGAATTCCTGAAATTTCAGATGAATTATATCGATTAGATGATGCCATGAAAGCAGGTTTTGGCTGGGAGCACGGTCCGTTTGAAATTTGGGATGCCATTGGCGTTGAAGCTGGAATTGAATTGATGAAAGCCGAAAACTTGCCTGTTGCAAAATGGGTAACTGAAATGCTTGAAAGCGGAAATAAAAGTTTTTATACCGTAAAAGAAGGTGCTAAATATTTCTATTCAATCCCATCTAAAAAACAAGAAAAAATTCCTGGGCAAGACAGTTTTATCATTCTTAACAATATAAGGGAAACAAAAACAATCTGGTCAAATCCGGGAGCCTCCATTCAACATTTAGGTGATGGCGTTTTAAATATAGAATTCCAATCTAAAATGAACACCTTGGGTGGTGAAGTTTTACAGGCCATAAATAAAGGAATTGATTTGGCAGAAACAGAATATGAAGCCGTTATCTTAGGAAACCAAGCAGCCAATTTCTCAGTTGGGGCCAATTTAGGCATGGTTTTTATGATGGCCGTTGAACAAGAATATGATGAGCTTAACTTCTCTGTAAAATATTTTCAAGATACCGTAATGCGTTTGCGTTACTCTTCTTGCCCAACCATTATTGCACCGCACGGATTTACTTTTGGAGGTGCTTGTGAAATGAGCATGCACGCTGATAAAGTGGTTGCCGCTGCAGAAACTTACATCGGTTTGGTTGAATTTGGTGTGGGAATTATTCCTGGTGGTGCCGGTTCAAAAGAGATGGCTTTAAGAGCTTCAGAAGGCGTGTTAAAAGATGATGTGAAACTGAATAAACTTCGTGATTACTTTATCAACGTAGCAATGGCAAAAGTGGCAACTTCTGCTTATGAAGCTTACGATTTAGGTTTCTTCAAAGAACATAAAGACATTGTTGTGGTAAATAAAGATCGTCAAATCGCAACAGCCAAACGTCATGCCATACAACTATTAGAAGATGGTTACACACAACCAATTCCTAAAAAAGCATTGGTTTATGGCCAACAAGCCTTGGGAATGTTTTTAGTGGGAACTGACAGTTTGGAAAAAGGACATTATGCTTCTGAACACGACAAAAAAATAGCCAATAAATTAGGTTATGTGATGGCTGGAGGAAATTTATCAGAACCTACTTATGTTTCAGAACAATATTTATTGGATCTTGAACGTGAGGCCTTTATGAGTTTGTGCACAGAGCGCAAAACTTTGGAGCGCATTGAGCATATGTTAAAAACCGGAAAACCATTAAGAAACTAAAAACTTAAAAATAAAATGAAAACAGCTTATATAGTACAAGGATATAGAACGGCGGTGGGAAAAGCGCCAAAAGGAGTTTTTAGGTTTAAACGGCCTGATGAACTTGCCGCAGAAACCATTGAACATTTATTGAAGGATTTTCCTCAGTTGGATAAAAAAAGAATCGATGACGTGATGGTAGGAAATGCCATGCCGGAAGCAGAACAAGGATTGAATATCGGACGATTGATTTCATTAATGGGATTAAAAATTGACGATGTTCCGGGAATGACCGTAAACCGTTATTGCGCCTCGGGATTGGAAACAGTAAGTATTGCAGTGGCTAAAATACAATCAGGAATGGCCGATTGCATTATTGCAGGCGGGGTAGAAAGTATGAGTTATATTCCAATGGGCGGTTATCGTCCAGTGCCAAATTACAAAACTGCCTATGAAGGCAATGAAGATTATTACTGGGGAATGGGTTTAACCGCGGAAGCAGTGGCAAATCAATTTAAAATTTCTCGAGAAGACCAGGATGAGTTTTCTTTTAATTCACACAATAAAGCGTTGAAAGCGCAAGCTGAAGGCAAATTTACAAGTGGTATTGTACCCATCAACATAGAAGAAGTTTATATTGATGAGAAAGGCAAAAAACAAACTAAAAATTATACAGTTACTGTTGATGAAGGTCCGAGAAAAGGAACTTCCGTCGAAGCTTTGTCAAAATTACGTCCGGTATTTTCTGCAGACGGAAGCGTAACCGCAGGAAATTCGTCTCAAATGAGCGATGGTGCCGCATTTTTATTGGTGATGAGCGAAGAAATGGTAAAAGAATTAAATATTGAGCCAATTGCTCGCATGGTTTCCTATGCCGCGGTTGGCGTTGAACCCAGAATAATGGGAATTGGCCCTGTAAAAGCAATTCCAAAAGCACTAAAGCAAGCCAATTTAACATTAAAAGACATCGATTTAATTGAACTTAATGAAGCATTTGCTTCCCAATCTTTGGCTGTGATGCGTGAATTAGATATCAACCAAGATATTGTAAATGTGAATGGAGGCGCAATTGCCTTGGGTCATCCGCTGGGTTGCACCGGTGCTAAACTTTCTGTGCAATTGTTCAATGAAATGCGCAACAGAAAAAGCAAATATGGAATCGTGACTATGTGTGTTGGAACAGGACAAGGCGCGGCAGGAATTTATGAATTATTAAAATAAATCCCACCCAAACCCTCCCAAAGGGAGGGCTAATTAAAATTGAAAATATAAAAAATTAACATTTAAAACCTACTTTCCTCTAGTAGCTATTCCCCCTTCGGGGGATAAAAGGGGGCTTAAAATGGAAACAATTAAAGGAGGAGAATTCCTAATCAAAGAAATTAAATCGGAGGATATTTTTGTATCAGAAGAATTCAGTGAAGAACAAAAAATGATGAAAGAAGCGGTTATAGAATTTATAGACCGGGAAGTTTGGCCAAATAAAGAACGTTTTGAAAATAAAGATTATGCATTTACTGAAGAAATAATGCGTAAGGCGGGCGAAATGGGATTTTTGGGTGTTTCCATACCTGAAGAATATGGAGGAATTGGAATGGGTTTTGTATCTACAATGTTGGTAACCGACTATATTTCATCTGCAACAGGTTCTTTGGCAACAGCTTTTGGAGCCCACACAGGAATTGGAATTATGCCAATTTACTTGTATGGAACTGAAGAGCAAAGACAAAAATACTTGCCATCATTAACATCTGGCGAAAAATTTGGAGCTTACTGCTTAACAGAGCCTGGAGCCGGAAGTGACGCCAATTCAGGAAAAACAACTGCTGAACTAACTGCAGATGGAAAGCATTATAAAATTAACGGACAAAAAATGTGGATTTCCAATGCAGGATTTGCTAAAATTTTTATCGTTTTTGGGCGAATTGAAAACGATAAAAATATCACTGCTTTTATAGTAGAATTTGATAAAAATAACCCAAATGGCATTACTTTGGGTGCCGAAGAAAATAAACTTGGAATCACGTCATCATCAACACGTCAAGTATTTTTTACAGACACTTTGATACCAGTTGAAAATATGTTGGCCGGAAGAGGGGAGGGATTTAAAATTGCACTAAATTCCTTAAATGTTGGCCGCATCAAATTAGGTGCTGCTTGTACAGATGCGAGCCGCAGAATTATTACTGAATCCGTTAAATATGGAAATGAGCGAATTCAATTTAAAACACCAATTTCAAATTTTGGGGCCATTAAGAAAAAATATGCTGAAATGTGTGCCAAAACGTTTGCATTGGATGCAGGAAGTTATAGGGCAGCAAAAGACATCCAAAATATGATTGATTCACTTTTAGCTGCTGGAAAATCACATCAAGAAGCTGAATTAACTGCATTTAGTGAATACGCCATTGAATGCGCAATAATTAAAGTCTTTGGGTCGGAAGTTTCTCAATTTGTTTCTGATGAAGGCATTCAAATTTTTGGAGGAATGGGGTTCTCAAAAGATACGCCAATGGAAAGTGCCTGGAGAGATGCGCGAATTACCAGAATTTACGAAGGAACAAACGAAATTAATCGCTTGTTAACCGTTGGAATGTTACTTAAAAAAGCGATGAAAGGTGAAATTGATTTATTAACTCCTGCTATGGAAGTAGGCAATAGTTTAATGGGAATTCCATCATTCGATACGCCTGACTTTTCTGTTTTATTTTCAGAAGAAAAAGAGTTGATTGCCCGATTGAAAAAAACTTTCTTAATGATTTCAGGAAAAGCTGTACAAAAATTTGGAATGGATTTAGAAAATCATCAACAGTTGGTTTTAGCTGCTGCAGAGGTAATGATTGAAATTTATATGGCAGAATCGGCCGTTTTAAAAGCTGAAAAAGTCGTAGAATTAACTTCACAAAAAGATGCTGAAATTCAAATTGCCCTTGCACAATTAAATTTGTACAATGCCGTTGATAAAATAAATAACTTTGGAAAAGAAGCTATTCTATACTTTGCTGAAGGTGACGAACAACGCATTATGCTGATGGGTTTAAAACGATTTACCAAATATGTAAACAACCCAAACCCTATTGCATTGCGAAACACTATTTCAGAAAAAGTAATTTCAGAAAACAAATATTGTTTCTAAAAATTTATAATATAACATATTGTCTATTAAAAAGCTGTAACAAAAATGTTGCAGCTTTTTTTGTCTTTAGCCTTGAAGATAAGCGATTTTTTTTGTAATTTTAATCTTATACTCCAAACTAGAATTCTACCTCAATTATTTCACTACTAAAACAATCATTATGAAAAAAAACATTGGAATTTGGTTAGACACCCAGCAAGCTGTTATTGTTGAACTTTCAAACGGAGAACAAATCATTAAGACAATTGAATCCAATATTGATACTAGAGAGCGAATTCCTGGAGAATCAAAAAAATATGGAAGATTTGGAGGGCAGTATATCACATATGAAAAAAATAGGGAGAATAAAAAAATTGAGCAGACCTCAAAATTTATGAAAATTTTAATAAATGAAATAAAAGTTTGCGACGCCGTTGTTTTATTTGGCCCATCAATAATGAAAACAATTTTTGAAAAAGAAATTAAAAATAACCTAAACCTTATTGGCAAACTTATAGGGGTTTACGACGCAGATTCAATGACCGAAAATCAAATCTTAGCTTGGGTTAAAGATTTTTATAAAAATAAAAAACAAAATCTGCCTTAAATATAATAAATGGAACAATTTTCGCTTATAGTAAAACCACAACTATAATCAGCGAATCTTTATTTTATCATTATAAGGTTTTGAGCGCAAATATATTATAATCAATATTTGAAAATCTATAAACTCAATTTCATGCAAATAAAATCAATTTTAATTTCAATTTCATTGCTAATCTCAAGTATCGGCTGGGCTCAAAAACCAGACATTGACATCATAAAAACAAAAAATGGCACTTTACAAATTCAGCCAATTTTGCATAGCAGTTTGGTGTTAACCTTTAACAATAAAATTGTTTTTGTCGATCCTTATGGTGGCCCAAAAATGTACCGGGGCATCAACGCACCCGATATTATTTTAATTACCGATATTCATGGAGACCATTTAGATTTTAAAACACTTGATTCTATTGACACTTCAAAAGCAATTTTTATACTGCCGGAAGAAGCCGCAAATAAATTGCCCAAAAAATATGGTGTTGAAATCGTAAAACTTAAAAATAGACAAAGCGTTCACCGTTTGGGTTTTTTCATAACAGCAATTCCCATGTATAATTTACCGGAGGATTCAAATTCAAGACATCCAAAAGGGCGAGGAAATGGTTATGTTTTGACTATTGACGATAAGCATATTTACATTTCAGGAGACACAGGTGATATTCAGGAAATGAGAATTTTACAAAATATCGATATCGCTTTTGTTTGTATGAATTTGCCTTATACGATGACTGTAGATCAGGCCGCAAGTGCCGTTTTGGATTTTCAGCCAAAAATCGTGTATCCTTTTCATTACAGGGGACAAGAAGGATTTAGTGATGTGGAAACCTTTAAAAAATTGGTAAATTCAAAAAATAAAAACATAGAAGTGAGATTAAGAAATTGGTATTCCAATAACTAATTCTTTTCAAAATATTATAAAAAAATATTTTAGATTCAATTAATCCTTTTGTAAACAGCTTTCTAAGTTGTTGCTTTTTATTACATTTGATAACCAACTAATTCACAAAATGTATTTGTACTCAAAAACTTTTAAGATGAACATTTTATCAAAATTAATAGGTTGCTCAATTATTTTACTGATTATCAGTTGCTCAAATAAAAATCAAGCTTTAGAAGCCGAAAACTCAATTAATGCAACTGATTTAGAAAAACACGTTATCATACTTTCTTCTGATGAATTTCAAGGCAGAAAACCTTTTACCATAGGCGAAGAAAAATCAACAGAATATATTGCAAATGAATTTAAAAAAATGGGTATTGAAGGCGGTTTCAATGGAAATTATTTTCAAGATGTGCCGTCTGTTGAGTTAATCTATAGTCCGGATAAAAGCATCACCATAAATACTAAAAATGGAGAACTCATCCTAGAAAATACCACAGATTATATTGCTAAAACACCACACCTAAAAGATACTGTTGAGATAGAGAATGCTGAAATTGTATTTGCAGGTTATGGAATTGTTGCTCCGGAATATGGCTGGAATGACTATAAAAATATTGATGCAAAAGGTAAAATTGTCTTGGTTTTAGTTAACGACCCAGGCTTTGCAACACTAAATAACGAGCTGTTTAAGGGTAAGGCTATGACCTATTATGGAAGGTGGGCCTATAAATATGAAGAAGCAGCCAGGCAAGGAGCGAAAGGCATATTGGTGATACATTCAAATAAGCCAGCGGGGTATGGATGGGAAGTACTTACAAATACTTCTGGCTCTGGCATCTCTATTCAAACCGAAAACGGTAATGCGCAAAAATGTGCTCTTGAAGGTTGGATTACTGATATCGCGGCGAAAAAATTATTTGAAAAATCAGGGCTTGATTTTGATGCACTTACCAAAAAAGCTGCAGCGCCAAATTTTGAAGCTTTAAACTTGAATTGTAATTTGAATTTAACAATTAAAACGCAATTAAAATTTGCAAACAGCAAAAATGTTGTTGGAATCATAAAAGGCACAAAACATCCAGATGAATGTATTGTTTATAGCGCACATTGGGATCATTTTGGTATTGGCCCAAAGCATAATGGCGATTCAATATACAATGGCGCCATAGATAACGGAACCGCCTTGGGCGCAATGCTAGAAACCGCAAAAGCATTTTCCAAATTAAAAACAAAGCCCGAGCGTTCCATTGTTTTTGTCGCCGTAACGGCAGAAGAAACAGGAATGATCGGCTCAAAATATTATGTGCAAAATGGCCTTTTCCCTCCTGAAAAAACAATTGCAAACTTAAATTTCGAATTGTTATTGCCAATTGGTAAAATGAAAGATGTTACAATAACTGGTTTTGGGCAATCGGAATTAGATTCTTATGTTGAACAGGCTGCAAAAGAGCAAGATCGTTATATTACTGATGAGCCTTTCCCTGAAAATGGCATGTATTATAGATCCGATCACTTTAGTTTTGCCCAGGCCGGAATTCCTTCCTTATTTATAAAAGGATGGCAAGACAGCAGAGATCACGGCAAAGAATGGGCGAAAAATCAAATTAATGATTATTGGGAAAACACCTACCATAAACCTACGGATGAATACAATCCAAAAACTGCAGATTTGTCAGGATGTGTTGAAGACGCCAAGCTTTTCTTTAAAATTGGCTATAAATTAGCAAATGAAACGACTTTTCCTAAATGGAATGAAAAATCTGAATTTAAAACAATTCGTGAAAAATCATTGGCAAAATAGTTAGCCTTTTAGCAATTCTTTGCCAATAGCACAACTCAAGCATAATTGCTTGTTGCAATATTCGTTTTTAAGTTGAAGCAATGCCTGAGTTTCAAAAGCGGTGTTGCTTTTAATGCTAAGTTCATTGAATTTTGAAATAATTTCGTTTTTTTCCGGTTTTATTTTGGCTATTATAGTGAGCACAGCACTTAAATCGTTCTTGCCCAGACTCTTTAAATACAAAAACTTCAAAGGAATAATGGTGTTTATCAGCAGTAAATCGATAAACGATTTCGTGATTTTTTTAATGCTTTTTTTTGAGGAATTTTCAAAAGTATAATGCGTTTCCCAATAGTTAGAAGTCGCCAAATCAAACAAGTCATAAAATTCTTTGATATCGTCCGTTTCAATAATTTTAGAAAATAAATTTTGATGGCTGTGATACACCATCGCCAATTGAGATAAGCGTATTGTTGGGAAATTATTTGGTCGCAACCTAAAAAACTGTATCTGGCCGTTTGAAATTGGCATAAGCTGAAATTTCAACTTCAAAAAATTGTATTCTTTTTTTAGATTTTCGAAATATTCCGATTCATAATCCTTGGAAAGCATTCCGGCCTGCCCAAAAAACAAGGCTTCTAACTGTTCTAAATAATTAGAAACTTTTCTTGCGATAAAAAAATCAAAAGAATTCGCAAAATTCATAAAAGCCTCTGCATTTATTTTCAAGCCAAAATTCTTAGCCAATAAAACAAACAAGGCCGCTTCCCAATTGTTATTTAAACTTGTTACAGTATTTTGAATTTGTATTGCCTTTTTCTCAAGTCTTTCAACATAAAGTCGCTCAAGCCAATTGTTAAAAATAAAGGAATCAATACTGGCAATATCTTTTTCGCAGTTGATCCAGTTTCTGTTTTTGCTAAAAAGCTGCTCGTAATTATTCAATAATTGCTTCGAAATATAATTTTTCAATTCCAAAGTAGCGATGGGTTCATTTGTTTTTCTGAAGACCTCTACAGTATGTTCCCAAACAACATGCAGAATTACCGAATCATAATTTGTATCAATTTCATGGTTGTGCAAATACCAATCGGATGAATTTACATGTATTTCAATATTTCCTGCCCAAAGTTGATTGTTTATCACCAATTTGGCATTCAAAAAATCGGGGCCAGAATTTAAGTTCGCAGTTCCCGCGGAAATAATGTCAATAATATCACCATTGGTGGATTTTAATTTAGCAGTTGAAAACAATTTAAGTTTCCATACAAAATGCAGTAGATTTTCTTTCATAGCAATTTAAATAAAATAAAAGTATGCATTTCCTTCAAGAAAAAAAAATGAACCAGAATTTAGCCAGATATCGGTATTTTTAAATTATTTTTGTATCTTCTAAAATTTAAGTAAATGAACATCATCGAAAGTTTAAAATGGAGATATGCCACCAAAAAATTTGATCCTTCAAAAAATTTATCGACACAACAAATTAATACCCTTAAAAAAGCGTTTAATTTAATGGCGACCTCATTTGGCTTGCAACCTTTAAAATTGATTATTATTAAGAATAAGAAACTTAAAGAAGAATTTGTGAAATATTGCTATTATCAACGCCAAGTTGCAGATGCTTCTCACCTATTGGTTTTTTGCATCCAAAATGACACCACCACTGAAGCTATTAATGCTTATTTCGATATGGAAAAAGAAATTAGAGGTACCTCAGAAGAAATTATTTCTAAATATAGGAATCAACTAATTGGTAACTTTGAAAACAAATCTATAGAAGAAAAGCAAATATCAGCAACAAATCAAGCTTATATTGCCTTAGGGAATTTAATGACCGTTTGCGCTATTGAAAAGATAGATGCTTGTCCGATGGAAGGTTTTATGCCTGAAAAAATTGATGAATTATTAAATTTACCGTCTCAAAATTTAAAATCCGTATTATTGATGCCTGTTGGTTTTAGGGCTGATGATGATTTTATGAGCACTATGAAAAAAGTAAGAAAACCTTTAAATGAAACTGTCTTAGAAATATTATAAAAACTTAAACAACAAAAAATGACAAAGGATATAAGAACTCTTGAACCAAAAGAACTTTGGAATAATTTTGCCGATTTAAATGCGGTACCTAGAGGATCTAAAAAAGAAGAACGTGTAATACAATTTATGGTTGATTTTGGAAAAAAATTAAACCTGGATACCATCGTTGATCCTGTTGGAAACGTAATAATCAAAAAAGCTGCGTCAAAAGGCATGGAAAATCGCAAAACTGTTGTTTTGCAATCGCACTTAGATATGGTACACCAAAAAAACTCAGATACCAATTTCAATTTTGACACAGATGGAATTAAAATGCTAGTTGATGGAGATTGGGTTCGTGCAGATGGCACAACGCTTGGTGCTGATAATGGATTAGGCGTTGCAGCTATTATGAGTATTTTGGCTTCTAAAACTATTAAACATCCTGCAATTGAAGCCTTGTTCACCATTGATGAAGAAACAGGAATGACTGGCGCTATGGGCTTGCAGGCCAATTATTTAAACGGTGAAATATTACTTAATCTAGATACAGAAGAAGACGATGAAATTGATATTGGCTGTGCTGGTGGTATTGATATCACTGCTGAAAATACTTATAATGAAGTTGGTACTCCAGTAAATAGCGTAGGTTACTCAGTAGCAATTACTGGTTTAAAAGGTGGTCACTCTGGAATGGACATTCATAAAGGACTGGGAAATGCCAATAAAATTATGAACCGTTTATTATACGAATCAAAAGAATTTATTAGAATCTCAGAAATTAACGGAGGAAGTCTTCGCAATGCCATTCCAAGGGAAAGTTTTGCAACCATTTCAGTTGCCGAATCCAGAAAAGAGGCTTTTATAAAAAAAATAAACAAAACTATAAAAGAAATTAAAACTGAACTTTCAACTGTTGACCCTAATTTAGAAATTAAAATTTCTTTAGTGGCGGCGCCTGACAGAGTAATGACTACCATAAGCCAAAGCACCTTACTCAATATGATTTATGCCGCGCATAACGGTGTGTATAGAATGAGCAACGACATGAAAGATTTGGTGGAAACTTCGAATAATGTTGCCCGCGTAATAGTAAAAGATGAAAGTGTAAAAATCTTGTGTTTAACAAGATCATCCGTTGAAACATCAAAATTTGATATGGCAAATACGTTAAAAGCCACTTTCGAATTGGCAGGATATGACGTTACATTATCAGGCTCATATCCAGGCTGGAAACCAAACGTAAACTCACCAATTTTAAAGCTTTTATCAGAAACTTACGAAGGTTTGTTTAACGAAAAGGCAAATGTTGTGGCCTGTCATGCCGGACTTGAATGTGGTATCTTAGGCACCAATTATCCCGCTATGGATATGATTTCATTTGGACCAACCATACAAGGAGCGCATTCACCCGATGAAAAAGCAAATATCAAATCCGCTCAAAAATTCTGGAAATTTTTACTCACTATTTTAGAGAATATTCCAGAAAAAAAGTAAAAATAAATAGAGGCTTGAAATTTCAAGCCTCTATTTATTTAGCGCTTTGTTAACAATATAAACTTTTAAAAACGATAAATAATTGTATTTTTACAGCTTAAAATAATTGAAGATTCTTTTATGGGAAAAATTATTGCAATTGCCAATCAAAAAGGAGGAGTTGGCAAAACAACAACAACGATTAATTTAGCCGCTGCATTGGGTGTTTTGGAAAAAAAAGTGTTGTTAATTGATGCCGATCCGCAAGCAAATGCTTCATCAGGGCTTGGTATTTCAATAGAGGAAGTTGAAATTGGAACATATCAGTTGTTTGAACATTCTATTTCTGCAAAAGAGGTCATTGTTGCTTCAAATTCCCCAAATGTTGATATTATCCCTGCTCATATAGATTTAGTGGCCATTGAAATAGAATTGGTTGATAAACAAAATAGGGAATACATGTTGAAGGAAGCGCTAGAAGAAATTAAAAATGATTACGATTATATTTTAATAGATTGTGCACCTTCATTGGGATTGATTACCCTTAATTCTCTTATTGCCGCCGATTCAGTAATTATCCCTATTCAATGCGAATATTTTGCATTGGAAGGCTTGGGCAAATTATTAAATACCATAAAAAGTGTCCAAAAAATACATAATACCACTTTAGATATTGAGGGTTTGTTATTAACCATGTATGATTCCCGTTTACGTCTTTCAAACCAAGTGGTGGAAGAGGTCAAAAAACATTTCCAAAGCATGGTTTTTAAAACCATTATTCAACGAAACGTACGATTGAGCGAGGCACCAAGTTATGGCGAAAGCATTATCGCCTATGACGCAACTAGCACTGGTGCAGTAAATTATATTAACTTAGCCAACGAAATTTTAAAACTGCATAACAAAGATGGCAAAAGCAATTAAAAAACAAGCAATGGGAAGGGGATTGTCGGCCTTATTGAACAATTCCGACATTACCTCAGCAAACGATAAAAATGCCGATAAACTTGTTGGCAGTATTTTGGAAATTGATTTGAATTTAATTGAAGTTAACCCTTTTCAGCCAAGAAGTTATTTTAACGAAGAATCCTTGCGCGAATTGGGAAGTTCGATTAAAGAATTGGGCGTAATTCAGCCAATTACCATTAGAAAATTAGAAGGTAATAAATTTCAGCTGGTATCGGGTGAAAGAAGATATAGGGCTTCAAAATTAATTGGAAATACCACAATCCCAGCCTACATTAGACTTGCCAACGACCAAGAAATGCTTGAAATGGCATTGGTTGAAAATATACAACGAAAAGATTTAGACCCAATAGAAGTTGCGCTAACCTACCAAAGATTGATTGATGAAATTGATTTGACCCAGGAAGAAATGAGTAAAAGAGTTGGTAAAAAACGTTCTACAATTAGTAATTATTTACGATTGTTAAAGTTGGACCCAATAATCCAAACAGGAATGCGCGACGGATTCTTAACTATGGGACACGGCCGAGCTCTAATAAATGTTGAAAATACCGAAGATCAATTAAGCATATACGAAAAAATTATTGAGCAAAAATTATCGGTAAGACAAACCGAAAATCTGGTTAAAAATTTAAAAGAAGGAGTTGCTCTAAAACCAAAAAAACCAGTTAAAGAACTTAAACTTCCAGCATTTGTGAATGAAGGTTTAAAAACTTTCAGCAATTATTTCGGACATAAAATTGACGTAAAATTATCAGGAAAAGACAGAGGGAAAATTAGCATCCCATTTCATTCTGAAGAAGATTTTAATCGATTAAAAAAATTATTGGAATAAGTGCTCAAAAAAAAGCTATATAACTATTTAATAATTGCCGTTTTAACCGTGTTTACTGGTTATGCGCAAACAGAGGTCGAGGTAAAAATCCAGGATACAATAAAACCATCCAGCGATAATTTTAAGCCACTTTCACCTGCCAGAGCTGCATTTTATTCGGCAGTTTTACCTGGGCTAGGACAAGCTTTCAATAAAAAATACTGGAAAGTTCCTATTGTTTATGGGGCTTTGGGTTCCGGCGTTTATTTTTATCATACAAATAACGACAATTATAACAGAGCAAGAACTGCCTATAAATTAAGAATTAATGAAAAGCCTGATGAATTTGACGGGTTAAACGGTAATATTTTTTTATCTAAAGATGCTTTAACCTCAGCACAAAAATCATATAAAAAAGACAGGGATTTATCACTGTTGGTTACTATTGGTTTTTATATTTTACAAATTGTTGAAGCAAGTGTCAATGCACATTTATTACAACATAATGTAGATAGCAATTTATCTATTTCTCCACAAATAATTCGCAATGACATCAATAGTAAATCAATAGTCGGCGCATCCGTTAATTTTAATTTTTAATTATGAAATGTGCAAAAGAAAACATGATGCAAAAACAAATGAGAATATGCGAATTACATATAACCTTTAAAAAACAATAAATACTTGCATATGAAAATAGCTTTATTGGGTTATGGAAAAATGGGCAAAGTAATTGAACAAATTGCGTTGAAAAGAGGCCATGAAATCGTATTGAAAATAGATGAAAACAGTTTGCATTACGATATTACTTTAGCCGATGTGGCCATTGATTTTAGCATTCCTGATGCTGCTTTTAACAATATTTCAACTTGTATAAACAATCGAGTTCCCGTAATTAGTGGCACAACAGGCTGGTTGGCTAAATTGCCGGAAGCAGTGGCACTTTGCGAAGAAAAAAACGGCGCTTTTATTTCAGGATCAAATTTCAGCCTCGGCGTAAATATTTTTTTTGAATTAAATGCCAATTTGGCAAAAATGATGTGTAATTTAAAGCAGTATGACATTTCAATAGAAGAAATCCATCACACCAAAAAATTAGATGCCCCAAGCGGTACGGCAATTACCCTAGCTGAAGGAATTATTGACAACACTAACAAAGAAAGCTGGACTTTAAATGTAACAAACAAGGAAACAGAAATACCAATAACAGCAAAACGTATTGATGAAGTTCCGGGAACACATACCGTTGTCTATCAATCGGATGTTGATACTTTAGAGATTAAACATACCGCTCATAGCAGAGACGGATTTGCTTTAGGCGCAGTAATTGCTGCGGAATGGTTGGTGGGAAAAACAGGTGTTTTTACCATGAAAGACGTTTTGGGTCTTAAATAACTTTAAAATTTAGTAATTATGACAATGATACAATGGTTTATATTTTTCTTGATTGTTCAAGTAATTCACTTTGCAGGAACATGGAAACTATACGTAAAAGCTGGCAGAAAATCGTGGGAAGCAATCGTACCGGTATACAATGCTATTGTACTATTGAAAATATTAAAAAGACCAACTTGGTGGGTGATTTTATTGTTTATTCCCATCATTAATTTATTGATGTTCCCAGTAATCTGGGTTGAAACTGTCAGAAGTTTTGGAAAATACAAAACCTTAGATTCGGTTTTGACTGTACTTACCCTTGGTTTTTATATTTATTATTTAAATTATCTTGCCGATGTTTATTATGTGGCGGATCGCAGTTTAAAATCAAGAACTGAAGTGGGAGAATGGGTGAGTTCTATTGTGTTTGCTATTGTTGCGGCAACCCTCGTGCACACCTATTTTATGCAGCCTTATACCATCCCAACTTCTTCTTTGGAGAAATCTTTATTGGTTGGCGATTTCCTGTTCGTGAGTAAATTTCATTATGGCGCAAGAACACCAATGACAACTATTGCCGCACCGATGGTGCATGATTCTTTACCGCTAATAAAAGCAAAATCATATTTAAAAACACCACATTTACCTTATTTTAGGTTGCCTGGTTTTGAAAAGATTAAACGCAACGAAATTGTAGTTTTTAACTGGCCTGTTGATACTGTTCGGTTTTTTAGGGATCATTCAAATATTCACATCGATAAGCCAATAGACAAAAAATCGAATTATGTAAAAAGATGTGTGGGTATTCCTGGTGATTCTTTGGAAATAAGAGAAGGCTATATTTACATCAATGGAGAAAGAACGGTGCTTCCCGATAGGGCATTTCCGCAATATATGCACAAAGTGGAAACTGACGGACAACAACTTTCTGAGGCTTCTTTAAAAAGATACAATGTTACGGAAGGTCGTTTTTATGGAGATTACTACATGCTAAACCTAACAGATGAAAATGCGGCTAAGATAAAATCAAATCCCCTGGTAAAAAGGGTCACAAAGTTACTTTCACCCAAAGGAGAATATGCAGAATCTGTTTTTCCACATAACAGCCAATATGCTTGGTCAATAGATAATTATGGGCCAATTTACATTCCAGAAGCAGGAAAAACAGTTGAATTAAACGAAAAATCATTGCCTTTTTACAAAAGAATTATTGAAGTTTATGAAAACAATAATTTAACAATCAATGGAAACGAAATTTTCATCAATGGGAAATCGGCAACCACCTATACCTTTAAACAAGATTATTATTGGATGATGGGGGATAACAGACATAATTCTGAAGATGCCCGATATTGGGGTTATGTTCCATTTGACCACGTAGTTGGTAAACCAGTATTTATTTGGTTCAGCTGGGATACAAACGGAGAAGGAATTGCTCAAAAAATTAGATGGGAACGTGTTTTCACCACAGTTCACGGCAGCGGAAAACCAGTTTCATACCTGTACTATTTCTTAGGCGTAATTGCCTTATGGTATGCTTTTAGCTTTTTTAGAAAGCGTAAAAAAGCCGAGTAAATCTATGATTTTATTACAGCCCACCTATTTTTCTGCAATTCTGCATTATGTTGCCATTGCAAAATCAACCGGAGTTGTTTTTGAAGTTGAAGATAATTTTCAGAAGCAAACCTATAGAAATAGGTGCTATATTTATACAGCTCAAGGAAAACAAATACTAAATGTGCCCGTCCAACACTCAAAAGAAAATAAGCAAAAAACCAAAAACGTAAAAATTGATTATAAAGATGATTGGCATAAGCAACAATTAAAAACTTTGAAAACCGCTTACAGCTCATCACCTTTTTACGAATTTTATATAGATGATTTATTACCGGTTTTTGAAAAGAAGAAAACTTTTTTGCTGGATTTGAATTTTTTGGCTCACGAAATTATTATGGATGCCTTACAGCTAGAAATTCCCATGAAAAAAACTACGGAATATGAGAAAGAACCAAAGCTATTAGATTTAAGGATTTTAGCCGAAGACAAACCAAAAATAACTTACAATTTAGAACGTTATATACAGGTTTTTTCTGAAAATCATGGATTTATTCCAAATTTAAGCATCTTAGATTTACTTTTTATGGAAGGTCCAAACGCGCTTAATTATTTGGAAAGTCAAAAATATAATTTTTAGTTTTGGAAATTATCCGATTTATAACGCATTACGGAATGCACTTTCTGCTTCCGGGTATAATCGCCTTTTATTTCTTCAGAGAAAACTGGAAAAACGTTTGGTTGATATTAATTCTTACCATGTTGGTTGATTTAGATCATCTTATGGCAACACCTGTTTTTAGTTCAACAAGATGTAGTATCAACTTTCACATCCTTCACTCCTACTTTGCTATTCCAATTTATTTTGCGGCACTTTTCTTTAATAAAACAAGAATTATTGCCATCGGTTTATTGCTTCATATGTTAACGGATGCAATTGATTGTTTTTGGATAAATTAATAAAAGATTGTATTATCTCTTATTGATATTTTTAATATCTTCGTGCCATAAAAATTTAAAAAATGTCAGAGTTAAAAAACAAAACAATCGCTGAAATTGTAAGTGATGACGTTAGTACCGCTTCCGTATTTAAAAAATATAAATTGGATTTTTGCTGTGGTGGAGGAACAACGATAGAGAATGCTTGCAAAAAAGCAAACATAAATGTTGATGATGTAGTTAATGATTTACTGAATAATACTTCAAAACAAGAAGCGCCTAATTTAAATTTTAAAGATTGGAGTGCAGAATTTTTAGCAGACTATATTGTTTATGTACATCACACTTATATTAGACAAAATCTGTCGATTATAGGTGAATTTGCAGATAAGGTTGCTAAAGTTCACGGTCAGCATGAGCCAAAAACTATAGAAATTGCGAAATTATTTTCTTCAATTTCAAGTGAGTTGACCTCTCATATGATAAAAGAAGAATTTGTTTTATTTCCGGCTATTAAGGCAAAAACCGATAACCCGCTTTTTGAATTTGATGAAAAAACCCTTGCTCTGGTAAAAGATGAACATGAAGAAGTTGGTGTCATTATTAAAAAAATACAGGAATTGAGTTCTGATTTTACGCCTCCGGAATGGGCTTGCAATACCTTTAAAGCACTTTATTTTAAGCTTGAAGAATTCACCAACGATTTATACCAACATATACATTTAGAAAACAATATTTTATTTCCTAAAGTAAAAAGCTTATAATCAAACTCCTTTGAAAACAAAAGAGGCTGACAGATTTAATTTCGGACAGCCTCTTTTTATAGATATTATATATAGTCTATCTAATCAATTTCTTAAACTTAATTCGTTTTGGTGTTAAATCACCTCCTAAACGTTTTTTCTTATTTTCTTCGTATTCGGTAAAGGAACCTTCAAAGTAATAAACTTCAGAATTTCCTTCAAAAGCCAAAATATGGGTACAAACCCGGTCTAAAAACCAACGGTCGTGACTGATAATCACCGCACATCCGGCAAAGTTTTCCAAACCTTCTTCCAGTGCACGCAAGGTATTGATGTCCAAATCATTTGTTGGCTCATCAAGCAACAGTACGTTTCCTTCTTCACGCAAGGTCATTGCCAAATGCAACCTATTTCTTTCACCGCCAGAAAGTGTGCTCACTTTTTTATTCTGGTCACTACCCGAAAAATTAAATCTGCTTAAATAAGCCCTGGAATTTACTTGTCTGCCACCCATTAAAACAAGTTCTTGCTCATCCGAAAAATTTTGCCAAATCGTTTTTTCAGAATCAATATTTGCATGACTTTGGTCAACATAAGCAATTTTAGCTGTTTCCCCCACAATAAATTCGCCTTTATCAGGTTTTTCTTCACCCATAATCATTTTAAAAATGGTCGTTTTACCGGCGCCATTTGGACCAATAATACCAACTATTCCGGCTTGAGGCAATTTAAAATTCAAATTATCATACAATAATTTATCGCCATATCCTTTAGAAACTTCTTTCGCATCAATAACATTGGTTCCTAAACGAGGCCCATTTGGAATGTAAATTTCCAGTTTTTCATCCAATTGATTTTGATCTTGGCTCATTAGCTTATCATAATTTGATAAACGGGCTTTTGATTTTGCATGCCGGCCTTTTGGTGCCATTCTCACCCATTCCAACTCACGTTCCAATGTCTTTTGGTGTTTGGATGCCTGCTTTGATTCTTGTGCTAATTTTTTTGCTTTTTGATCTAACCAGGTAGAATAGTTTCCTTTCCAAGGAATGCCCTCACCTCTGTCTAGCTCTAAAATCCAGCCAGCCACATTATCAAGAAAATATCGATCGTGCGTAACTGCAATTACAGTGCCCCTATATTGTTGTAGATATTGCTCTAACCACTGAACAGACTCCGCATCTAAATGGTTGGTGGGCTCATCTAACAATAAAATATCAGGTTCTTGTAATAACAATCTACACAATGCAACTCTTCTTCGCTCTCCACCAGAAAGATTTTTAATTGGCGTGTCTCCATCAGGAGTTCCCAAGGCATCCATGGCAATTTCAAGCTTGGTATCTAGTTCCCAGGCATTGGATGCATCAATTTTATCTTGAAGCACTGCTTGTTGGGCCATTAATTTATCCATTTTATCAGCATCAGAATACACTTCTTCCAAGCCAAACATATCATTTATTTTATTATATTCTTCTAAAATTGCAACGGTTTCTGCAACACCTTCTTTTACAATATCCATTACAGTTTTAGTATCATCCAATTGCGGTTCCTGCGAGAGAAATCCGACAGAATAGCCCGGTGCAAAAATCACATCTCCCTGATAATTTTTTTCAAGTCCGGCTATTATTCTAAGCAACGTGGATTTACCTGAACCGTTTAAACCTAAAATCCCGATTTTAGCCCCGTAAAAGAAACTTAAATATATATTTTTTAAAACAGGCTTGTTTGCACCCTGATAGGTTTTGGTTAAACCTGCCATCGAAAAAATCACCTTTTTATCGTCTGCCATTTTTATAGTAATTAGTTTTGAGTTATTATTAAGCTATAAGTAGAAGCTTTTTTATATTGAAGAATATTAATCTTTGGGGTAAGTTAAGGTTATAGGTTTTAAACCCTTCCTTTTAAAGCGTTAAACACCCAGGCAATGGCGAAAAACCCGACTCCTACGGAAGCAAATCCCCAACCGGCTACTTCATCATATCTAAATGCTCCGAGTGCGATAAGCCCTACACCAACTAAAAGCATAATAAATGTTGCCCAAGCCAATACAGTATTTTTATTCATTTTGTATGGTTATTTTTTAAATTAAATCTCTGAAAAAATTACAATTTGCTAATATCGTAATTTTAATCGACAAAAATACAAAAAAACGCCCTCTTTAGGAAGGCGTCGGATTTAAATAATTGTTAAAACAATTATTTAAAACTGGGCTGACTCAGTTTATTTTAATTAAATTATTTATACAACCTTACTTAACTTTTCTTCAACTTTATTATTTATAGAAATAACTTCAAATTGATTAGAGGTGTTGTTTTTGCCTCCTGCTTTTAAAGCTTTATCTCCTGCAAAAAAAGTTTTATGGTCATCACCAAGATTTGACCCTGCCATTCTTTGATGTTTTACACAAGAAACGCCTTTACGAATTTCCTGTCTTTGAACACCTTTTACATAAGCCAACATACCTTCTTCTCCATAATAACCTTCGGTTAAATCATTCATATGAAGTGCTGTGGTATGATAAGTTGGCAAGGTAATTAAGTGATGAAAAATACCCGCTTCTCTTGCGCCATCAATTTGGAACGTTCTAATTCTCTCATCAGCACGATGGCACAATGGCGAATCATCATATTGTGCATCCATTAAATTATTTCTATCATAGTTTGTCATGTTTTCGCCTTCTGAAAGCATTTCATCATAAACCTGATTGCGGAAATTTAATGTCCAGTTAAAAGATGGCGAGTTATTGTAAACCAACTTGGCATTTGGCACAACTTCTTTAATTCTGTTTACCATATTTGCAATTTGCTTTACATTTGGTGTCGGCGTTTCTATCCACAGTAAATCTGCTCCATTTTGAAGACTCGTAACACAATCTAACACAACTCTATCAATATTAGAACCATCTTTGAATTTATACAATCCATTTGGCAATCTTACAGGACGTACTAATTTACCACCTCTTTTAAGAAACACATCATCTTCTTTAGCATCATTTATGTCTATTTCTTCCACTTCCACAAAGGCTAAGTATTGAGAAGCTATATCACCTGGCTCATTACTCACTGGTAGTTTCTGCGTTAAGCTAGCACCTTCAGAATCTGTTCTTGCTACTATAATTCCGTCTTCTACTCCCAATTCTAAAAACGCGTACCTAATGGCATTCAGTTTTGCAATAAAATCTTCATGAGGCACGGTAACTTTTCCATCTTGATGACCACATTGTTTAGCATCTGAAACCTGATTTTCAATTTGAATCGCACAAGCGCCAGCTTCAATCATTTTCTTTGTTAACAAATATGTAGCTTCTTCATTCCCAAAACCGGCATCGATATCAGCAATAATAGGAACTATATGTGTTTCAAAATTATCAATTTGATTTTGCACATCTTCACCATTTTCAAGCCTTCTAAATAAATCATTTAACTCAATTGCATCCGCCTGTCGTAAAAAATCATAAATTTCCTTTATTAAAGCTGGAACTGCAGTTTTTTCGTGCATTGATTGATCTGGCAACGGCCCAAATTCTGAGCGTAATGCAGCTACCATCCAACCAGATAGATATAAATATCTTTTACTTGTTGTTTTATGATGCTTTTTAACGGCTATCATATTTTGTTGTGCAACAAAACCATGCCAACAACCTAATGATTGTGTATAATTTGAAATATCGGCATCATATGCTGCCATATCTTTTCTCATCAGGCCAGCTGTATATTTAGCGATATCTAAACCTGTTTTAAAACGATTTTGAACTACCATTCTAGCTGCAATTTCAGGATTTATTGCATTCCAAGTATTTCCATACTTAGTTTTAAGATCTCTTACAGTTTGTAAAGCAGAACTATAGTTACTTTGTGCTAAATTTTTCATAATTTTGTTTATAATTTTTATAGTTATTAATTTAAATCACCCTTTAATTTCGCGGTTTTTGGGTGGTTTTTTTATAGGTATTTATAAGCTTTTAAGCTAAGAAATTCTTCAAATTTTTCTGAAATGACCAGAGAATCAAACAATTCTACAGCCAATTTAAATTTTCCCTTTTTAAAGGCATCTTCTCCGACCAAACCTTTAATTTGATGGATTTCTGATTTCAATAATTCAACATACAGTTCAACAGTAAATTCTCTTCCATCCGCTATAACCGACTTATTATGCAGCCATTGCCATAATTGTGTTCTTGAAATTTCGGCGGTTGCGGCGTCTTCCATCAAATTGTACAAGGCAGCGGCGCCATTTCCTGACAGCCAGGACTCCAGGTATAAAATGCCGACATTGATGTTTTTACGAATTCCATCTTCCGTAATGGCACCTTTTGGTTGTTCCAACAATTGGGGTTCGGTAATCTTTAAATCATTTCGCTTTTTATCAATCTGATTGGGTTGTGGCATTAATTTGTTAAAGACCTCTAAAGCTACAGAAACCAATCCAGGGTGCGCCACCCAAGTGCCATCGTGACCATTTTTTGCTTCGCGTTCTTTATCTAATCTCACTTTTTCATAGGCCATTCTGTTTGCCTCTTCATCATTTTTTACCGGAATTTGCGCTGCCATTCCGCCAATTGCATGAACATTTCGCTTGTGACAACGCTGAATAACCAGCAATGAGTATGCTTCCATAAATGGTGTTGCCATGGTTACCTGACTTCTGTCGGGCACCGTAAAATTTTTGTGATTTCTAAATTTTTTGATATAAGAAAATATGTAATCCCATCTGCCGCAATTCAATCCTGCCATATGATCTTTCAACTCATAAATAATCTCATCAATTTGAAAACTTGCAGTAATTGTTTCGATTAAAACAGTAGACTTAATGGTACCGAGTTTTATTCCGAAATAGTCTTGCGAAAACACAAAAACTTCATTCCACCAGCGAGCTTCTAAATAATGTTCCAGCTTTGGCAAATAGAAATAAGGACCAGTTTCATTGAATAACAGCTGTTTCACATTGTGAAAAAAATACAATCCAAAATCAACCAAAGAGCCTGACATTTGTTCTTCATTGACCAATAAATGTTTCTCATTCAAATGCAAACCTCTTGGCCTCACCAAAAGCGCGGCAACAGTATCATTTAATTTATATTCCTTACCGTTTTCATTAGAAAAAGAAATGGTTTTATTGATGGCATCCCTCAAATTTTGTTGCCCTTCCATTAAATTGCTCCAGGTTGGGGAATTGCTGTCTTCAAAATCGGCCATAAAAACTTTTGCACCGGAATTTAATGCGTTGATAATCATTTTCCTATCAACCGGTCCCGTAATTTCGACCCTTCTGTCCAACAAATCTTTTGGCAATGGTGCTGCTGCCCAATCTCCTTCTCTTATCGCAACAGTTTCTCTTGGAAATTCCGGAAAATTTCCTTTATCAAAATGGGCCTGTTGCAAGATTCTTTTTTCCAACAATCCCAAACGTTCGCTGTTAAATTTCTCATGTAACTGCACTAAGAAATCCACGGCTTCATTCGTTAATATATCCTTATAAGAATTTTTCACATCTTCTGAAAAAGATACCGGATGAATTGTTGTTTCATTAAATTTTTTCATACTGGTTTATTTTTATGAAGACAAACATAAAAAAAAGTTTTTTGCAAAACAAGCGAACGTTCGCTAAATATCAATTTTAGATAAATTTTTATTATTTCGCTAAAAAACATACCTTTGTTTTATGAATATCGAAGAAGAATACATCCGTTTAATCTTTGGATTAAAATTGAAGCAAATCAGAACAGAGAAAAATCTGTCCTTATTTGGACTTTCAAAACTTACAAACATCTCAAAATCATACTTAAACGAAATTGAAAAGGGCAAGAAATATCCAAAAACGGATAAAATTGCGCTATTATCTCAAGTATTGGAGGTGCCTTATGATAATATGGTTTCTTTAAAACTCGATAAAAATCTAGCGCCGTTGGGGGAAATATTGAAATCAAAAATATTAAAAGAAATTCCGCTAGACCTTTTTGGTATTCAGGAAGCCGACTTGATTGACATTATTTCAAATGCACCAGCCAAGGTAAATGCGTTTATTAGCACCTTAATTAAGATTGCCCAAAACTATAATCTTTCACGCGAAAGTTTCTTTTTAGCGGCTTTGCGTTCTTATCAGGAAGCTCATAACAACTATTTTGAAGATATTGAACAGAGTGTAAAAAAGTTTGCAAAAGCCTACCAGGTTAATTTAGAAAAAAGGATAAAGTCGAGTGATCTAGAAGAAATTTTAGTGGAGGAGTTTAATTATAAAATATTAAACAATGCACTTTCCTCTTACACAAATTTAACGGAGTTAAGATGTGTGTTCATTCCAAAAACAAACACTTTATTGCTAAGTGACAACATAGATGAGTCTCAAAAAACATTTATTTTCGCAAAAGAACTGGCTTACAATTACCTAAATCTAAAAGAAAGGCTTTATACATTCTCATGGATTAAATTTGAAACTTTCGACCAAGTTTTAAATAATTTTATAGCATCTTATTTTGCTGGGGCGCTCATCATTCCAAAAAAATCCATTGAAAATCAGTTGAAAACATTTTTTGAACAAGAAAAATGGAACAGTGAACATTTTAATAAAATGATTTTGGAATTTACCGATTCGCCCGAAACTTATTATCAACGCTTAACAAACATTTTGCCTAAACTATTTTATATCAAAAACTTATTCTTTTTGCGTTTCACCAATAAAAATGGAGAAAATAAATATAAACTTTCAAAAGAACTACACATCACCCAACAACAGCCTCCGACTGCCAACGAAACGCATGAACGTTATTGCAGAAGGTGGATTTCTATTGATATTTTAAACAGGGTTGTTGAAAATGATATTATTTCTGACATTCAAATTTCTAATTATCCGGAAAATGAATTAAGTTATTTGGTGATTTCTAGTGCCACCAAAGATCCTTTTAAAGAAGATTACAATCGAAGTATCAGCATTGGATTACTGATTTCGCCATTGTTAACAAGTAAAATTAACTTTATAAACGACTCAAGAATTAAGTCCAAAAAAGTTGGAGTTACTTGTGAAAGATGCCCCATAACTGATTGTGATGTAAGGGTTTGCGAACCATTTGAACTTCAAAAAATAGCCAAAAATGAAGAGATTGCCAAAACTGTTCAACAACTCATAAAAGATTATTCCTAAAACTGCAGGGGCACTTCAATAAAAAGCAATTCGGAAATGCTCTTAGACTTTATCTGAACGCTTTTCACTTCGGAAATTCCGATAGCATCACGTTTTATTAAAATTTCATTGTCAATATTTACTTCCCCTTCAATAACCATAAGATAGAGTCCATGATTTTCGGATTTTAATGTATAGTTAAACACCGTATTTTCATCCAAATCAATTCTTGAAATAAGCGCGTCCTGATGGATTTTCAACGTGTTTTTTAATTCGCCATCAATAGAAGAAACTAGCACTTGGAGCTTGTTTTTTCTTTCTGAAGGATCAAATCTTTGTTGATCATATCTTGGTTCCACATCGTTTTTATCAGGGAAAATCCAAATTTGAAATAAATTTATTTCTTCGCTTGTGGAATTGTTCATTTCTGAATGCTGTAAGCCGCTTCCAGCCGACATCACTTGCACTTCTCCGGTTTCAATGACAATCCATTTATTTCCCATAGAATCTTTATGTTTCAAAGAGCCTTTTAAAGGAATGGTAATTATTTCCATATTGTCGTGCGGATGTGTTCCAAAACCCATTCCACCTTGAATAGTATCATTATTTAAAACGCGTAAAGCTCCGAAATTTACTTTCTCAGGGTCGTAATAATTTGCAAAACTAAAGGAATAATTTGCCTCTAGCCATCCATAATTGGCTGTACCTCTATTTGAGGCTTTATATATTATTTTTTTCATATATAAATATTTATTGCTTTTTAATGGGCATACCTGACTGTCGATAGGCAGGTGTAATGCTCCTATTTTCATAGGTGATTGTATCGTGTTTGCCTTATGCACATTTCATCTTATCTTATCTAAAATCGTATTCAATATTTTTGACTCCTCTTCAGAAATTGAATTCATATGACTGTCAAACTCATCAATTTTAATTTTATCCAATAATTTTAAGCCCTTTTCCGAAATTTTCACAAACACAACCCTTCTGTCATTCTCACATCGCGTTCTTTCAATCAAACCCTTAACACATAATTTATCCATAAGACGGGTGGCATTTGGCGACTTTTCTATCATTCTATCCTTCACCATATTTACTGTTACCGCTTCATTGGTTCCTTTCAAAATTCTCAAAATATTGTACTGTTGATTGGAAATTTTGAAGGGTTTTAAAAATTCATTTCCTACAGTATTTAGCCAATTTGCAGTATGTTTTATGTTTATGAGTGCCTTTACGCGTTCATTTGGAAACTTAAAATTGATGTCTTTTGAAATATCCCCCATCACAACAGTTCTTTTTCAAATTCATCCACAAGAATTTGAAGGTTGATTTTTAGCTCAGCATTTATAATTTTATCATCTTTAAAATTTTCATTAAATGAAGGAACAGGCATACTTCCTACAATATTTCCACCATTAAAAGGAAATCGGTTTAAAGCAATATTCAAAACCGATTGACCACCACGAATTCCCGTTGAAGTGCTCAACAACAACATAGGCTTATTTCGCCATACCTTTCCATTGATTCTAGATAACCAATCAAAAGTATTCTTAAAGGCTGCGGAATAAGCACCATTGTGTTCGGCTAATGAAATTACAAATCCGTCAGTATTTTCAATAAGCTCATTCAATTCCAAAGCACCTTTTGGAAACCCTATTTCCTGCTCCAAATCTACCGAAAAGAGCGGCATTCCATAATCATTTAAATCGACTTTCGTCAATGTTGCATTTTTTAACAATCCCCCTGCATATTCTGCCAACCTCTTATTGATTGAATTTTTACTTGAACTGCCACCAATGGTTACAATATTTTTGGTCATATTTTATGTCATAAATTTAATTGATGATGCAAAATTACAATAATTATATTAATTTACCTAGGTATTTATTATCACGGTATTTAATTAAGGCGGTTTCACATACATTTTGTACTTTAGCGCATCTTGAAAAGTTAAAATAACATGGACATCAACTTCAATAAAAATGAAGATTTCAATAAACTTCAAATAGCGGCACTTCATAAAAAACTCCTAAAAGTTTATAAAGGCGGGGGCGAAAAAAGAACAGAAAAGCTCAAAGACAACGGAAAATTAACCGCCAGAGAACGCATCGACTATCTTTTTGATGCCAAAAGCGATTCCATAGAAATTGGTGCTTTGGTTGGTGATGGAATGTACGAAGAGCACGGCGGCTGTCCGTCGGGCGGCGTTATCGTAAAAATTGGTTATATCAAAGGAAAACAATGCATTGTGGTAGCCAATGACGCAACGGTAAAAGCTGGAGCCTGGTTTCCCATCACAGGAAAAAAGAATTTGCGCGCACAAGAAATTTCCATGGAAAATAAATTGCCCATCATTTATTTGGTAGATAGTGCGGGGGTTTATTTACCCATGCAGGATGAAATTTTTCCAGATAAAGAACACTTCGGAAGAATTTTTAGGAATAATGCTGTAATGAGCAGTATGGGCATCACCCAAATTGCCGCTGTTATGGGCAGTTGTGTTGCCGGTGGCGCTTATTTGCCTATTATGAGCGATGAAGCCATTATTGTTGATAAAACAGGAAGCATATTTTTAGCCGGAAGTTATTTGGTAAAAGCAGCGATTGGCGAAAATGTGGACAACGAAACGTTGGGTGGCGCAACAGCACACAGTGAAATAAGCGGTGTGACCGATTATAAAGCCACCGATGACCATGACGCTTTGGATAAAATTAAAAATATTATTGATAAAATTGGCGATTATAACAAAGCTGGTTTTAACAGGATAAAAGCGGTAAATCCGATTGAAAATCCTGAAGAAATTTTTGGGATTTTACCCGCAACAAGAACAGACCAATACGATATGTTGGAAATTATCAAGCGTTTGGTCGACAATTCGGAAATTGAGGAATATAAAAAAGAATATGGCAAAACCATCATCTGTGGCTATGCACGAATTGAAGGCTGGGCTGTGGGCATTGTGGCAAATCAAAGAAAAGTAGTCAAAAACGGTAATAAAGAAATGCAATTTGGTGGCGTTATCTATTCCGATTCTGCAGATAAAGCAACCAGATTTATTGCCAATTGCAATCAAAAGAAAATTCCGTTGGTGTTTTTGCAAGATGTTACCGGATTTATGGTAGGCAGCAAAAGCGAGCACGGCGGCATTATAAAAGACGGTGCAAAAATGGTAAATGCGGTAAGCAATTCTGTAGTTCCAAAGTTTACAGTGGTGATAGGAAATTCATACGGCGCTGGAAATTACGCCATGTGCGGCAAAGCTTATGATCCTCGACTTATTTTCGCCTGGCCTTCTGCCCGACTTGCAGTGATGGGTGGCGAGCAGGCTTCAAAAGTGTTGTTGCAAATTGAAACGACTTCCTTAAAAAAGAAAGGAGAAGAAATTACCAAAGAAAAAGAAGATAAAATATTGGAATCAATTCAACAGAAATACGATACGCAAACATCGCCTTATTACGCCGCTGCCCGTTTATGGACAGATGGTGTGATCAATCCATTAGATACCAGAAAATGGATTGGTATGGGTATTGAAGCCGCAAATCACGCTCCCATTGAAAAACAATTTAATTTAGGAGTAATTCAGGTTTAAAAATAATATGCTATGAAAATTAAAATAACAATTATAATTATATTGCTCTGCAATCTAGGGTTTTCACAAGAAAAAATAACTCAAAAAACGCATAGTCAAGCATATACCAATTTAAAATCTTATAAAAAATTATTTGGAGATAGTTTTTCTAAAGCTGATTCCCTAAACTTTATTATTAGAAATAATGATACTTTAGTAGCCTTACCAAAAGATTATTTAAAGCTTAATGGGGTTTCTGTGCCATATGAAGCGAAAGACTCCTCATTTTTAGAAATTTATAAAGATATTGTTTTTAAAAAACATCAAGAACCTAAAAACAATAGTAAAAGTAAATTAACTATGAGATATTGGAAAACGCCAATAAAAATATATTTTACAAAAAATGTTGATGAACCAGTAAAGCAAGAAATGAACTACCTCGACCCAAGGGTACGAGGTATCAAAACAATTTAAGCTGTGACTTGTGTATCTTTTGATACTGCTGATCTTTGCCTTGACTTTGAACATATTTCTTTATAACTTCTTCATTTGCATATTGACCGACAG
>DATCTJ010000037.1:0-4020 GCA_036568005.1 Lutibacter sp.
ACCGGGAGGCCTTTCCGTGAACGCTGAAGCCCCATGGTCAGCGCGAGCCGCCGAAAATTGGATGGCCGATGACGGCCGGCTGGCGAGGTCCCTTGGCCAGGCTGTTTCCACCTCTTCCCGAGGCAATGATGGCGAAGGGCTTGCACGACCGTCGGGATTCCCTTATCTTGCCGCCCTTCCACCGGCACGGTAAGAACAGGATGGTTCCCCGCGCCAGTCTGGTGGTTCCCCCGGAGAGGTGTCCGAGTGGCTTAAGGAGCACGCCTGGAAAGTGTGTATACGGCAACGTATCGAGGGTTCGAATCCCTTCCTCTCTGCGAATACACTAACAAAATCGAGCAAAATCGACAAAAACCTAGGTTTTGCTCAGGTTTTATTTTTAGAGACTGACAAATTATATGATAAAATATCATATATTAGGTTCACAAATCGGTCAACAAATTTAAAACAACAATTTTGTTGACCGATTTGTTGACCGAATTATCGCGAAAGCCCCTGTAAACACTAGGATTTTACACCTAGCAAATCGGAGGGATTTTACAGTGATTTTAAGCCAAAAAATTGAATTATTGGTCAACAAAAATTCAGTAAATTTGAATACCATAGTTGATTTGACTTTCGTCTTAAACAAAGTTTAACTTAAAAAAGACGACAACTATGAAAACATCCATCACCTTTTCAATCCTAATTTGGATTAATTCTTCACGTGCTAAAGACAACGAAGCCGAAATTTTCGCTAGAGTAACCGTTAACCAGAGACGTGTTAACATTAGTTTAAAAAAGAAAATAAACATTGATTCCTGGGACAAAGCCAAATCGCGTGTAAAAGGCACCGGTCAAGATGCCAGAATAATTAATGGCTATATTGAACAATCGCAAGCTGCATTATTCCAGGCTTACCAAGATTTAAAGGCTGAAAGAAAAATGATTACGGCCGAAGCCGTTAAATCACGTTTTTTGGGAACGGACCAGCAACACTATTCTCTTCAAAACATTATTGATTATCACAATGATAACCACGCCCATAAGTTGAATAAAGCAACTTTGGGCTTGTATAAAACTACTCAAAGTTATTTATTGGAATTCGTCAAAAAGGAATTTGGCACCTCTGATATCTATTTAAGAGACCTTAATTATTCGTTTGTAATAAAATTTGATAATTTTTTGCGTGCCTATAAGTTGTCAAGAAACAAAAAAAGAATTTTAGGAAATACCATTATAAAGCACATTCAAAGATTGCGAAAAATGGTGACGATGGCATTTCATATCGAATGGATAGACAGAGATCCTTTTGTAAAATACAAACCGGTATTTGAGAAAAGTGAAAGAGAGTTTTTATCACAAGCTGAGCTTCAAAATATAGAAAATTATGAAACGGATATTGAGCGCTTAAACATTGTAAAGGACTTATTTATTTTTAGTTGTTATACTGGAATAGCTTATGTCGATGTTATGAAATTAACAAAAGATAACGTTTTACTAGGGATTGATGGTGGCCAATGGATCATTACCAAAAGGACAAAAACAAACACCCCAGTTAAAATACCGATTCTGGAAACAACGCAGCAGCTGATCGATAAATATAAAAACAATATTCGAGCTCAGGTTACCGGTACGCTTTTACCGACGCTCTCCAATCAAAAATTAAATAGTTACCTGAAAGAAATTGCTGATGGCTGCAAGATGAAAAAGAACCTCACCTTTCATATGGCGCGACATACTTTTGCCACTACAGTGACTTTAACAAATGGTGTTCCTATTGAAACAGTTTCCAAGCTATTAGGGCACACAAAATTGTCAACAACGCAAATTTATGCCAAAGTCATTGAGCGAAAGGTGAGTGATGATATGAATGCTTTAAAACTGATTTTAACTAAGAACAAGGAAGAAAATGACCTAAAAAATAGCGAGTCAGCAGGTTAAGATGAGTTTTATTTTTTAATGATTAGTTTATGTGATAAATTTTATTATTTTTAGTTAATTGAAAAAGATAAAATTTAGAAGCCCCAATGATAAAAATTGCAACGATAATCGAAAATTTCGATTTAGCCATTAATGATGTAAAAAAATCAGACCTACCAAAATTAGTTAAGCTAGGAAAAAACATAAAAATCTCAAAAGATACGCTATATCAATTAAGATTGGAATTAAGAAAAAAGAATTTCATTTCAACAAAAGATGAAATTCTTTTTTTTAAACATCAAAAACCCTATATCCGAGGAAGACTCAATTTCTATTTAGAATTAAATAATTTCCTGATAAATTTTCCAATAAGTGGAGTTTCCCAACAACGAATTTATATTAATGAACAAATAAGTAAATTGGAGACTAAAAAATCTAAGGTTTTAGATTTTGCAAAATACTGTAAACTCAAAGCCACTAGATTTGATCACATCTATTTTTTAAGAGCAAACCATCAATTGGATTTATTTATGAATAAAGATTTGGATGATCCTGAATTTTCCACCAGCCACGATTATTTAGCATCACAAATTATCACATTTGATTTATTGATGAAGTTTTATGTCAATGAATTGAGTCTTCTTAAAACTAAAAAGGTCAATGTTATTATAGAAGAAGTTAAACCTGCAATTTTAAGAGATTTATCGTGGACTGCATCAAAAACGGATTTAATTGAGCTTATTTTTGCTTTATATGAGTCAAAAGCCCTGAGAAATGGCCAGTCTGAATTAAAAAAAATTGTTGCAGTGGTTGAGCTAATTTTTGAAATAGAATTGGGAAATGTTCACAAGGTTTTTGATCAAATTAGAGCAAGAGAAAAAGATCCAACAAAATTCCTGGATAATCTAAAATATGGACTTGTTAAAAAAATTAATTCAAAACTCTAATTTTACAAAACTATTAATTATCAGGGTGTTATATTTTTAAAAATGTTAAAATTCTTAGGTAGTACCTAACGACTACCTAAAACCTTTTTTAGGCGTTTTTTTTACAAAAAACGCCTACTTTTTTACACAGATTCCCCTTTTTTTAAAGATTCTTTTAATTTCTCAAAAATAATTTTTCCATTTCCAGCACTTCTAGATCATTTTAAAAAATATTATTTTTTTAAAATATTATATATCAAACAGTTAGTATTTTGTAAATGTTAAAATTTCTAGGTACTACCTAACGACTACCTAAAGATTCTCATCAAAACTTCCCAGCTTTGTTTTACGAAAGTCAAATCGCTATAAAACTTTATTAACCTAAAACATTGAAAAAAATGCCAAGAGAAATTATCACGACAGATGATCTTAGAGAATTCAAAATCGAATTGTTGGAGGACTTCAAAAAGATCCTAAAAACAGCAGGATCTTCTCTACCCAAAAAATATCTTAAATCATCAGAATTGAAGAGAGTTTTAAACATAAGTTCGGGAACACTTCAAACATTAAGAATTAACGGAACGCTTCCATACACAAAAATTGGCGGCATCATTTTCTATGATGCCGAAGAAATTTACAAATTGTTGAAAGAAAACAGTATTCATAATAAATTCTGAAATGAATGCCGGAGATAAATTACATCAAACACCTTAACGGTGTTTTTCAGCAATTCTCGAAGGACAACAGATTAAATCCTTCACACATCAGCTTGTATATCGGATTGTTCCAGATATGGAATTACAGCCGTTTTCCCGAAGAGTTTTATATCAATCGGGAGGAAGTAATGCAATTCTCTAAAATTGGATCAAAATCAACCTATCATCGTTGTATCAGGGAATTGGATTCCTGGAAATATCTGATGTACAAACCATCACATAATCCGTTCAAAGGGAGCCGGGTGCTGTTGTTTCAATTTGAGACAAGTGATAATCAGGCGGCGGACTTTCCCATACCAAAATCGGGACAAGCGTTGGTATCTGTAACAAACATTAATAAACAAATAATAAACTTTTATAAACTTGGGCAAGCCGAGAAAAAAAATGAAATTTTATCTTTTTTTAAAAAAGAAAACTGGCCCCAAATTGAGGCAGAAAAATTCTTCAATCACTACCAGGGAATTGGTTGGAAAATT
>DATCTJ010000038.1:0-38063 GCA_036568005.1 Lutibacter sp.
GGTTGCTATCCAAATGTGAATAATGTTTTAGTTAGAAATGGCACTACCATGATGGATCAAATAGATGCGCTTATAGCTGAAATTAATTCACAATATACTGGAAGAAACTATGATTATCTTAACCGTAAATTTATAATGGAACTAGAGCGGAAAGTTACAGACTGGAGAAGAAATCGATTGGTTAACAATATGCAAAGAGATGCTATTTCAAGATGTGCAAGGAGTGCTAGAATTCCTTATCTTAACCAACCCACTTAAATTTTTGGTATAATAACCATTTATTAAAATATTATTTAAACAAAAACCCAAGCAATTTGCTTGGGTTTTTTTGTAGCGTGATGCAGAATTGAACTGCAGACCTCCGGGTTATGAATCCGACGCTCTAACCAACTGAGCTACCACGCCATTTATTGAGGGTGCAAATATAAAAAATAAAACTTCCAAAGCACAAAATAATCTATTTAATTTTTAAAATATAATTTTTTTTAAATGGAATATTTATATATATTGTGCTTTTTAAAAAGAGACTATGATTACAAAATTAAAATTTGAAATTGAATTCCAAATACATGCTTCACCTCATATGTTATACCAATATTTTGGTACCCCTTCAGGTCTTTCAGAATGGTTCGCGGATAATGTAAATTCCAGAGGAGAAATATATACTTTTATTTGGAATGGGTCGGAAGAAAAAGCCAAGGTGTTGCAAGAGCGTCCTGATGAAAAAATTAAATTTAAATGGCTTAATGATGGAGAAGAGAAAACGTATTTTGAGTTTAGGATTGAAGTGGATGAAATTACAAAAGATGTTTCCTTAATTATTACCGATTTCGCCGAAGAAGATGAAATTGAAGACACCAAAATGTTTTGGGAAAGCCAAATTGATGAACTTAAACGCACTATAGGTGCTTAAAAAAATGTATCTAAAAAACCTTGAATAACTTCAAGGTTTTTTTATGTAGTTTTGTTTCCAAACATTTTATGATATGATCAATTTTAATGGAAGCTTTTTGGATAATTCAAAGGCAATTTTATTTTCAAATAACAGGGCATTTAATTATGGAGATGCACTATTTGAAACACTTAAAATTGAGAATTCAAAAATAAATTTTTTGGAAGACCACTATTTTAGGCTGATGGCTTCCATGAGAATGTTGCGTATGGAAATTCCTATGAATTTTACTATGGAATTTTTTGAAGATGAACTACTAAAAACTGCGGAAGAAAATAAATTGGAAAATGCAAGGGTTCGATTTACTGTTTATAGAAAAGAGGGTGGACTGTACAACCCAACAAGCAATCAAATTGACTATTTAATTGTTGTGTCACCGTTAACTGTTTTGGTGAAAGACACCTATCTTGTTGATATATTTAAGGATTATTACCTGAATTCTGATATCTTATCATCCATTAAAACAACAAATAAAATAACCAATGTTTTGGCAAGTATCTATGCATCGGAAAATGGCCTTGACAACTGTATTTTGGTAAATGAAAGAAAACAGGTAGTTGAAGCAATCAATGGAAATATTTTTTTGGTAAAAGGAACGAAAATTATAACGCCCCCTATTTCCGAAGGTTGCATAAAAGGTGTTATAAGAAAAAAAATACTTGAAATAGTTTTAAAAAGTGATAGTTATACCATCGAAGAAGTTGAAATTTCTCCTTTTGAACTGCAAAAAGCGGATGAGATTTTTATCACGAATTCTATTATTGGCATTCAGCCGATAACCCAATACAAAAAATACAAATTTAGGACTGAAGTTTCAAAATACTTGACTCAAGCATTAAGCAAGTTAATTTAAGGCCGGATTTTTAGGCGCATTTGCCCAGATTTGATATTCCCCGCCAAAATCCATTAATTGATTTTTCCATAAAGTAGCGCTGTTCACCTGCAATAAATTTGGATAATTATTTTCTGTGACCACCCAGGAAGATTCATTCAGCTCTTCTTTTAATTGATTAACTGACCAACCAGAATAACCTAAGAAAAAACGAATATCGGTAGCTTTTAAAGCATGGTTATTCAATAATTCATTTAAAATTTCAAAATCTCCTCCCCAATACATTTTTTTGTCAATTTGAATGCTTTTTGGAATTAAATGGGGTGAATTGTGAATAAAATAAAGGTTTTCTTGTTCAACAGGACCTCCATTGTAGATTTTAAAATCACAATTAATTTCAGGAATTAAATCGTTCAAAACAAATTTAGTGGGTCTGTTTAGAATAAATCCAATACACCCTTCTTCCCCGTGTTCCGTTAAATAAATAACCGACCTGTTAAATGCTTTGTCATTTAAAATAGAAGGCTCTGCAACCAGCAATCTTCCTTTTGATGGATTTTTTATTAGCATAGTAGTAGTAATGAATTCTTAAATGTAATAAAAAAATTTAATAAAAAAAACTCTCTAAGCATTTTTTTAGAGAGTTTAGTGTTATAAAAAAAATCTTACATATTAGTTTACGGCATCGCTAAGCCCAGCACCTGCTTTAAATTTCACAACGTTTTTTGCTGCAATTTTAATTGTTTTTCCAGTTTGAGGATTTCTTCCTTCTCTTGCGGCTCTTTTAGATACAGACCAAGTTCCCCATCCAACTAAAGCTACTTTACCACCTTTTTTAAGAGTTCCTGTTACATTTCCTGTTAATGATTCTAAAGCTGCTTTTGCAGCTGCTTTTGTGATACCGGCATCAGCTGCCATTGCATCAATTAAATCTGATTTGTTCATAAATTTAAATATTAAATTAATTGGTTAAACACAATTTGCTACTAATTAGCTTAACAAAGTTATACGGAATAAGGGTTTGTGCAAGTTTTTGCTAAAAAAAATGGCTTTTTTGTTGATAAATAATGGTAAATGTTAATAACCTAAGCAATTATTGTGGGAATATGCCTGAAGCCCTTTAAAAATAAGGGGGTTTATTGCATGTATGCATTCTCCTGAAATTGGAAGCCATTTAACAGACTTTTACTGTCCATTTGTTTTTTTCCAGCGAGCTGTAAACTTTCCAAAATGATGTATCCTCCGTTAACAGCAACTTTAATTTCATTTTTTGAAGTAATTAGGGTTCCGTTATTATATTGATGCAATCCAAATTCCTTTTTTACATTGTATATTTTAACTTTAATTTCATTATCGTTATTTATTAAAGTTGTCCAGGCTGCAGGATAAGGATTTAATCCCCTTATTAAATTGTAGGTATTGCTTAAAGTATCATTCCAATTTATTTTGCACGTTTCAGTAAATATTTTTGGCGCTGATTTTTCTTCATTTTCAGGCTGTTTTATTGTTTTTACTGCTCCTCTTTCAATTTGCTGAACCGTTTTTACTACCAATCTGCTTCCAACCTCCATCAATTTATCATGCAATTCTCCTAGGGTTTCATCATCTCCAATGGCAACTTCTTCCCGCAAAATAATATTGCCGGTATCAATTTTTTCATCAATAAAAAAAGTGGTGACCCCAGTTTTAGTTTCGCCGTTAATGATAACCCAATTAATAGGTGCGGCGCCTCTGTAATTTGGCAATAGTGACGCATGCAGATTAAATGTGCCATATTCTGGAAGTTGCCAAACTGCTTTTGGTAACATTCTAAATGCAACAACAATTTGCAAATTGGCATTTAAACTTTTTAAGCTGTCAATAAATTCTTCACTTTTTAAATTGTTGGGCTGTAAAATAGTTAGGTTATGGATCAAGGCATAATTTTTCACTGCTGATTGTTGCATTTTTTGTCCCCTCCCAGCAGGTTTATCAGGTGCGGTAACTACACCAACCACATTGAATTTTGCTTTTACAAGGGCGTTTAAGGCCGCAACAGCAAAATCTGGTGTTCCCATAAATACGATGCGTAAATCTCTCATTAAATGGTGCGTTTAAATTTATTTTGCGAAGTTATCGTTATTTTATTTTTTTCAAGGAGTATTTTCAATGAATTTAATATTTCAGTTTCTGGGTAATCTAACAATACTACTATTTCCTGGGAAGAAAGCGCACGGTCTTTTAGCAATTCCATGATTTGATCCAACATGGTTTGTATTGAGTTTTTTACTGCTTTTTTTGACATGCAATTGTCGCAGGTTCCGCACGGCTCCGTTGCAACTTCGTTAAAATAGGAAAGAAACTGAAGCGTTCGACAGGTTTTTGTGTTTTCAATATAAGAAATTACAGCTTTTAGTTTTTCCGACTTTAGATTATTTTGATTTTCAATATTTTTTGAAATGCTGTTGATGGTGTAATTATCATCCCTAGCAATTAAAAATGAAAGTCGGGAAGTTGTGTTTTCATAACTATAATGCACAACACCATCGCTATGCAATTCCTTTAGTTTCTGAATTACTTCATTTTTTGAACAATTTAATTTTTTAGAAAGTTTATACTCATTAACAATGGTATAATGCTCAAAAATACCGCCATAACTGCGCAATATGAGTTTAATTAATTCATTGGTTGTTGGGTGATTGCTTAAATAATCAAAAATCTGATGATTGTTTACTAAAAATTTAAGGGTTGATTTTTTATTGTAGTTTTCATCGAACAAAACAATACTTTCACGCTCCAAAACTTTGATAGCATTGTAGGTTAACAGCAAGTTGAGATTATAGGTCGCACAAAATTCCTGTAAGGAAAAACTAAACGGTTGCCTTGGCATTTCACCAAATGAAATGGCATAATATTGATTTAAATGGTTATAAACGAGTTTTACAGTTTTGGTGGTAGCAGTATTGGCTTCAAATTTTGACACAGCCTCATAAAGCGTTGTTTTATTGGCTAAAATAATGGCGTAAGATGGTTTTCCGTCTCTTCCTGCTCTTCCCGCTTCTTGAATGTAATTTTCCAGGCTGTTTGGAGTATTGATATGAATTACCGCTCTTACATTCAATTTATTAATGCCCATTCCAAATGCATTTGTGGCCACCATAATAGGCGTTTCGTCGTTCATCCAATTAGCGTAAGCCTCATTTTTTTCGGTATTGGACAATCCGCCGTGGTAAAAACTGCTTTTGAAATTATTTTTGATTAAGAAATTACACACTTCCTTTGTTTGCTTCCGGTTGTTGGTGTAAACAATTGTTGAAGCGTTGATTTTGGACAAAATTTGAAGCAATTTTCCATAAATATCCTCAGTAAGTCGAACATGATAAAATAAATTTTCACGTTTGAATGATTTTTTAATAATCCTGGCTTCTTTTATCTCTAAGTTATTTTGAATATCCTCCAAAACGCGCTGCGTTGCTGTTGCCGTAAGCGCCATAAAAGTAGCTTCAGGTTTCAACTCCTTAAGCAGATTTAATTTTAAATAGGAAGGCCTAAAATCGTGTCCCCATTCTGATATGCAATGTGCTTCATCAATGGCGATTATCGAAACGTTTAATTGCTTAATTTTCTCTTGAATAAAATTGGATTGCAGTTTTTCGGGCGAGAGGTATAAAAATTTAAAACCGCCAAACTGTAGATTGTCGAATGCAATAATAATTTCGTCCTGAGAGAGTTGGGAGGTTAAAGCAATGGCCTTAATATTTTTTTCCTTTAAATAATTAACCTGGTCATGAATTAAAGCAATTAAAGGTGAAATAACAATGCAAACCCCCTCTAAAATCATAGCAGGGACTTGATAGCAAATTGACTTTCCGCCGCTTGTAGGTAATAAAACAATGGTGTTTTCAGCTTTTAAAACAGAGGTGATAATTTCCTCCTGCGGACCAATAAATTGGTCGTAGCCCCAATATGTTTTAAGTATTTCAATCGGCGTGGCCATTATTTTATGGAAGCTAGTATAAAATTAGTTCTTTCTTCTATGGTTCCAGTTGGAACTTCAATAATTACATAATTCAAAGCCCTGTAAGTTCTTTCAAGATGGTTGTGAATAGCCAATGCTTGTTCAAAATTTTCATAGCGCTCATTGTCTGTAATGTAAATTTCTTCCCAGGGAGCCATTAAAAAAATATAATTGTAGCGGTAAAAATTGCTTGTATTGATATAAGTTTTTGGATAATCAATACCAATATAATTCATATAAGCATGTACATCTGGAATACCTCTGTCGAAAAAAATCAAAGCGCAATTTTTGGTTTCAGCTTCTAAATATTGATTTACACGGCCTTCCAATAACAATTCGCTAAACAGTAAAGGCTTGGTCAAAAACAGTTGTTCTGTGCCATTTTGTCGCGCATTTAGCGTTACTTCCCTAGAAATTTCAGACATACAGGTAAAATTACGCTTAGCTAATTCTTCAATTATAGTAGATTTACCTGTGCCAGGACCGCCGGTGATAACAATTTTTGTTTGCATTCGACAAAAATAAGATAATCGTTAAATTATACTAAATATAATCATGTAATTTTGTCAGTTAAATATTAACAGTTCTAAAACGGTATTATATTTGCAAACCGTTATTTAAAAAAAATGGATAATAGAACAGAATTTTACAAAAAATTAAAGAATAAATTGGACGAGAGCAATATTTTTCCGTCCCAATACCTTTTTAAATTTATTGTATCCAACCACGAAGAAAAAATAAAGCAAGTGGAGGATTTATTTGATTTTAAAGGTGCGGTGATTACAAAAACTTCCTCAAGAACTGGAAAATTCACCAGTGTCTCCATCCAAGTGATTATGAAAAATTCAGATGATATCATTTCAATTTACCTTGAAGCTGAAAAAATTGAAGGAATTATTTCTTTGTGATTCCTTTAACAGCCCATCCCGAAAATAAAAAATAAATTGCACCGTTTTGTTAAATTTAAAAAAGTATTCCTTGGACAGAAAAATCTTTTATGAAATCAATTTTTATTTATTTATTATTGTCACTTATCCTTTTGCAATCTTGTGATTACTTTACCTTCAAAAAAGATGTGACACCCCAAACTGTTGCTAGGGTGAACGACACCTATTTGTACAAAGATGATTTGGTGGCGATTTTTACAAAAGATATTAGCAAACAAGATAGTATTACTTTGGCGAAAAACTACATAAATAATTGGATTAAGCAACAACTACTGCTGTCTAAAGCACAGTTAAATTTAGAAAACAGGAGTGATGAGTTTGAAGAGTTGGTGAAACAATATCGAGAAGATTTGTTTATAAATTCATACAAAGAAGCGGTTGTTAAACAATATTTGGATACTGTAATCACGGAAGATGATATTGACCAATTTTATTTAAATAACAACGAAATTTTTAAGTTGAATGAAGAGTTAATTAAGGTAAAATACATTAAAATTGGCTTAGATAATTCAAATAAAAAAGAGCTGACAAAACTTTTTAAATCACCAACTAATAAAGATTTGGAAAAGCTCAAGGAAAATGCCTTGTTTATGAAATCGCATCATTTAAACGATTCAATTTGGATTAAATACAGCGACTTAATAAATGAAATTCCAGCTTTAAAAACCGAAGACAAGCAGCTCTTGTTAAAAAAAGACAATTTTATTCAAAAAGAAGATTCATTAAGCTTATATTTGGTCACTATAAAAAAGGTGTTACAAAGTAATGAAATTGCGCCGAAAAGCTATATTACACCTGCAATTAGGCAGATGATTTTACACCAACGTAAATTATTATTATTAAGAAATATTGAAGAAACATTAATTGAGGATGCAACTAAAAAACAACAATTTGAAATATATTAACACAAAACGAGCATTTCAAATTTTATCACAAAAAGGAATGATAACTGGCGAACCTACCAGTCGTCAGGCAGGCAGCAATCTGTTCCCACTAAAAATAAATTTTAAACAGATGAAACAAAATACACTGATCATAGCATTAATGTTATTTATTACGGTAATAAATGCACAAGAGAGAATAAAAATAGATGGCGTAGCTGTGGTAGTTGGTAAAAATATCGTGCTTGATTCTGATATTGATAAATTTAAAAAAGAATTGCAACAACGTATCGAGGGCAAATTAGACATCACCGATTGTGAAATATTGGAAGAAGTTATGACCCAAAAACTAATTTCGCATCATGCTGTTGTTGACAGTATTGTAGTCTCCGAAGTAGAAATTAATTCAGAAGTTGAACGAAATATTTCTTACTTCACCCAACAATTGGGAAATATGGATAAAGTAGTAAAAATGTATGGTTTCAACGACGAAGAAGATCTAAGAAAGGAATTGTATGAAATCCAAAAAGAACAGCTGCTTATCCAAAAAGAAAGAGCAAGCATCATTGAAAAAATTGATGTAACGCCGGAAGAGGTGAGGACCTATTTCAAGAATCTTGAAAAAGACGGTAATTTACCCGAATTTAGTGCTGAAATTGAATTGGCGCAAATTGTAAAAATGATAAAACCATCTGAAGAAGAAACCAATCGGGTGATCGATAAATTGAATGAAATTAAAAAGGAAATTGAAAGTGGTTTTAGCTTTAGATTGAAAGCAATTATAAACTCCGATGACCCTGCTGTTTCAGGAACAGGGCCAGGTGCTGCCGGATTATACTCCCTGACAAGGGAAAGTGGTTTTATAAAAGAATTTAAAGAAGTAGCTTTCAGTTTGGATGAAGGGGAAATTTCCGAACCATTTGAATCTGGATTTGGATTTCACATTGTTTTAGTTGAGAAAATAAAAGGTCAAGAACGCGATGTGCGCCATATTTTAATTCAGCCAAAAATTAGTCCAGCAGAATTAAAAGCCTCCTATGCTGAATTGGAAAAAATAAGGGAGCAAGTTCTTAACGGTGAGATTACTTTTGAAGATGCTGTTATAAAATACTCTGAAGACAAAGAAACCAGAAATAATAATGGCTTGCTGTTGAATCCACAAACTAATGATACGCGTTTTGATTTAACACGGATGGATCCAAATCTTTACAATAGAATAAGTAGCTTAAAAACTGGTGAAATTACCCTTCCATTTTATGATGAAGTTAGGGGGGAATCTAAAATGCATAAAATAATTTTAGTGAAGAGCAAAGATGATGCACACACTGCAAATTTCACCAAAGATTATGAAAAAATTCAGCAATTAACCCTGCAAAAAAAGCAAGAGGAAACTGTGGAAAAATGGTCAAAAGATAAAATTAAAGACACTTATATTAAAATAAACGACACTTTTAAAACCTGTGATTTTAAAAATAACTGGAAAAAGGATTAAAATATGTCTGATGTTGCTGCACTAAAAGAATTGGTTGAAAAACATAAAGCGCTTAAACAAGAGATTGGGAAAGTGATTATTGGGCAACAAGAAGCTGTAAACCATATATTGCTTTCTATTTTATGTAGCGGACATTCATTGCTTATTGGTGTTCCCGGATTGGCCAAAACGCTTATGGTGCAAACTATTTCGGAAACCTTGGGGCTCGATTTTAAACGCATTCAGTTTACGCCAGATTTAATGCCTTCCGATATTTTAGGAAGTGAAATTCTCGATGAAACAACACATTTTAAGTTTTTAAAAGGACCTGTATTCAGTAATATTATTTTGGCTGATGAAATCAACAGAACACCACCAAAAACCCAAGCCGCTTTATTGGAAGCGATGCAGGAACGATCTGTAACCATTTCTGGCCATCAACACAAATTGTCCAATCCATTTTTTGTATTGGCTACCCAAAACCCAATTGAGCAGGAAGGAACCTACCCATTGCCTGAAGCTCAGTTAGATAGGTTTATGTTTTCCATAAATTTAGATTATCCGAGTTTTAGGGAAGAAGTTGAAGTGGTAAAAAGCACTACCAATGATATTAAAAAAGAAATTAACACCATTCTTTCTAATCAGGAAATTATAAATTTTCAGCGTTTAATCAGAAGAATTCCTGTGGCCGACAATGTGATTGAATATGCGGTTACATTGGTGTCTAAAACACGCCCAAACACGCCTTATTCAACCAAAATGGTAAATGATTATATAGACTGGGGAGCAGGTCCGCGAGCTTCACAATTCTTAATTTTAGGGGCAAAAGCAAATGCTGCAGTAAATGAGAAATATTCTCCGGATATTGAAGATGTGCAGGCGGTGGCTTATGCCATTTTGCGCCACCGAATAGTTAAAAATTACAAAGCTGAAGCAGAGGGAATTACAGAAAAACAAATTATAGAATCTCTATTCTAAATCAGCCTCTTTATTTTCAAAAAAACTGAACACATTACCGCCATATTTCTTTTGGTAACTTAATCGTGTATGATTTTTAAAATCAGTTTGTTTTGCGTGTTCCAAAACTAAAACCCCATCTTCTGTCAGTAAATTATTTTCAAAAACCAGTGCTACAATTTTCTCAAACAACTCAAGCTCAAATTCATAAGGCGCATCGGCAAAAATAACATCATATTTTGTTTTGGCCTTTTCCAAAAATTTATACACATCGCTTTTAACGGTGGTAATCGGTAAATCCAATGATTTGGCTGTGATATTAATAAAATTTACGCAAGCGGCATGCATATCAACAGCCGTAATATTTTCTGTGCCTCTCGAGCCAAATTCGTAACTGATATTTCCGGTTCCTGAAAATAAATCCAATACAGCTATTTCATTAAAATAATACAAATTATTAAGAATATTAAACAAGGCTTCTTTGGCCATATCAGTTGTTGGTCTTACAGGCAGGTTTTTAGGTGCCTGTATGCGTTTGCTTTTGTGTATTCCTGAAATAATGCGCATTTATTTAAATTGGTTTAATAAGGTGAAATGTGAATGGGAAGAAATTTCATTTAACTGCAAATTTGCATTGTTGGGAACGTAAAACTTTATATTTCTGATATACTGATATACAATATCATAAAGCTCTGATTCCTTTTCAATATCTCCCATAAGAATCAATTCAAATTCCTCCGGATTTAAATTTAATTGCTCGGCTGTAAAAAGGATGTAGTATATAAAATCTTCTTTGCTAGTGAAACTGAAAAAATTGAACAGTTCCAGTTTTTTATTTTTAATAACCACAATTTCAAAATTATGGCCGCTAACATTTACAAAGCAAAAACTACCCTCTAAATTTTTATATTGGTTTAGTAAATTTTCAATCAATACGGTTGAGGAGTGCTTGTAATCGAATGATTCATAAATGTCTAATAAAAAATTGTTAACATTTACAAAAGGAATATATACATTTATAATTTCTGAATTTATAAGTTCATCATAAGCGATAAAATCGTTTTCTAGGACTTTAACGGTATATTGTAGATAAGGTGCTAAATTGTTTTTATTGAATAATGGCTTGGGAACTTGGGTAACCAGATTGTTGAAATGTGTAACAAATACGGATTTATAGTTTAGTTGGAGCAGTTTTTCTTGGGCAAATAATTCTTTAATGCACTCCAGTTGTTTAAATGGAGAACCGGTGTTGTTATCAAATTCATAAAGCCCAAAAACCCCTACTTTATTTTGAACTTTGTTATAAATACAAAAAGAAAATCCATCCAAACTAAGTTGGATGGATAAGTAGTTGTCTTCTAGATTTAATAAATCTAAGTCGTTATTCGCTAATTTTTTTATCTCCTTTATCATAAAATGGAGGCCAGTTTCCGTCCTCACTAACATCGGTTAATGAACCTACTCTAATAGATTCTCCTCTAATTTCTTCACCTCCTATGGCTTCTTTTTCTTGTTTTACAAGGTTTTCATCCATCCCAGCCAAAATAAGTGCTTTATCAACTTTTACCTCAAATACTGGTGCTTTTAATCCAGCAATCTTTTCAATCTCACCAATCTCAATTTTGAAAACCTGATCCGTTCCAGGAATTTTCATCATGTTTTTATAATCCTTACCAATAAAGGCGTTTTTCACTTCTTCATAACCAATGGTATCTATAACCCTTTCTTCAATTGTTTTTGTGATTCCGCCACCAATTGCTATCGTTTTAGGAACGTATCTTGTTTGGGTTAATGCGAATTTAGCAGATTCAATAAATTCAATAAGGGCATTTCCATCCGTGGTATAATTACCATTTACTCTCTTGTAAGCAACTTCAGCATCACGAATGATTTTTAAGTTATTGATTACCTTAGCGTACCTTTCCTTTTTCTCTGTATTGAACTTTATCGGCTTAGTAATTTCAAAATTAATTTTGTAAACTAAAAAAATTGCAATGGCAATTAATAGTATTGAAATTATCCAATGCAATTTTCTTGGAATAAAATTTACAATTGCATACGCTAAAAAAGCCGTAACTACAATACCTATTACTATAATCAAAACTGTTATCATGTGTATTTTCCTTTTTTTATGATTGTACGCAAATCTACAAATTTTTTTTAATGAGAAAAATTTTTAAGCATAAATCAATTTGTATATTTGGTATTTATTTAAAATATGACAAAAACAGCACAGGAATTCTATATAAATCTGGTTGAAAAATTCCCATTTGAACCCACAATTTCTCAAGATTCCTTACTTACAAAACTAACAGATTTTATCTTTGAAAATAATAATAATGCCATATTTATTATTAAAGGATATGCCGGAACCGGTAAAACCACAACCATTAGCACCGTAGTTAATAATTTATGGAGGGTTGGTAAAAAGGCGGTTTTGCTGGCTCCAACGGGTAGAGCGGCAAAAGTTATTTCTGGATATTCAAACAAACCTGCTTTCACAATCCATAAAAAAATATATTATCCCAAAAAAAATAAATCGGGTGGTGTAGATTTTACCCTACAAATAAATAAACACTCAAACACCCTATTTTTTGTTGATGAAGCCTCAATGATTTCTGATGCCCCTATAGGCGCAAAATTGTTTGAAGCAGGGTCTTTATTAGACGATTTAATCTCCTATGTGTATTCTGGAACGAACTGTAAATTGGTTTTAATAGGCGATACAGCCCAATTACCACCGGTAAAATTAATCATTAGTCCGGCATTGGATGCCGATAAACTGGCATTAAACTACCAAAAAGATGTTGTAGAAATTGAATTAAGTGAAGTGATGCGCCAGCATGCAGATTCTGGGATTTTGTTGAACGCAACCGATTTGCGACTTATTTTGGCCAATAACGGATTTTCTGATTTTCAATTTCAATTGGGCTATCCAGATTTAATTCGTTTAATTGACGGTTATGATATTGAAGACGCCATTAATTCCTCTTATACAAATATTGGCGTTGAAGACACCACATTTATTGTGCGCTCAAACAAACGTGCCAACCAATACAATCAGCAAATAAGAAGTAAAATTCGTGGCCAGGAAAACGAAATTTCTTCGGGCGATTATATTATGATTGTAAAAAACAATTACTTTTGGCTGGAAGAAACAAGCGAGGCGGGTTTTATAGCCAATGGTGATATTTGTGAAATCCTGGAAATTTTTAGCATCAAGGAACTCTATGGCTTTCGGTTTGCAGAAGTAAAAATCAGAATGATAGATTATCCCAATCAAAAACCTCTAGACACAGTATTGTTGTTGGATACGCTTACTTCCGAATCGCCTTCGCTTTCTTATGATGATTCCAACAAATTGTATCATGAAGTTGCCAAAGATTATGCCCAGGAAAAATCGAAATACAAACAGTTGCTGGCCATTAAAAATAATAGTTACTTTAACGCTTTGCAAATTAAATTTGCCTATGCCGTAACTTGTCATAAATCACAGGGCGGCCAATGGAAAACGGTTTTTATTGAGCAGCCATATTTGCCCGACGGACAGAATATTGAATATTTACGATGGTTATACACGGCCGTAACTCGTGCTCAGGAAAAAGTGTATTTAATTGGTTTTAGCGATGCTTTTTTTAATGAATAACACCTCCTATTAACAAAAAAATCCTAGTTATATTTATTTCTTATCCTAAAAAGTGAAGAATATTTTTCAGGCATTTGCATTTTTTACCCATTCAAATTGATTATTTTTGCAAATTATTGAAATTATTTAGATGACGAAGAAAAACATATTGACCCCAAAAGCGAAAAAGATAGCAAAGAAGTTGGAGATTCATGGGGATGTAAGAATTGATAATTATTATTGGCTTAATGATAGGGAAAACCCCGAAGTTATAGCTTATTTAAATTCTGAAAATGCCTATTATGAAGCAAAGACAGCGCATACAAAGCAATTTCAGGAAGATTTATTTCAGGAGATGAAGTCCCGCATTAAGGAAGAGGATGAGTCGGTTCCTTATAAAAAGAACAACTACTATTATATCACCCGATTTGAAAAAGGCAGCCAATACCCAATTTATTCTCGTAAAAAAGAAAGTTTGGAAGCGACTGAGCAAATTTTGTTCGATGTGAATGAACTGGGAAAAGGATTTAGTTATTTTAAATTGGCTGGATTGCTAATCAGCCCAAACAATGAACTGGCTGTTTTTAGTGTGGATACAGTTGGTAGAAGACAGTATACCTTGCAATTTAAAAATCTGGAAACAGGTGAGTTGTTTCCAGAAAAGATTGAAAACACCACGGGAGGCGCAGCTTGGGCGAGTGACAATAAAACGGTGTTTTACACGCTTCAAAATCCAAAAACCTTAAGAAGTGAAAAAATATTTCGACATGTGTTGGGTACAGACCCCTCACAAGATGTTGAAGTATATCATGAAAAAGGGCCTGCGTTTAATGCCTTTGTTTATACATCAAAATCAGGAAAATATATTATTATAGGTGCGCACAGCACCGTGTCGTCCGAATATCACATTTTGGAGGCTAACAACCCAACGGGAGAATTCAAATTGTTTCAACGAAGAGAACGCTATCACGAGTATGACATTGCGCATTACAATGGCGATTTTTATATCTTGACCAATAAAGATAAGGCCACTAATTTTAAATTAATGAAAACGTCTGAAAAGGCAACTTCAATAGAGAATTGGATAGAGGTATTGCCTCACAGAGATGAGGTTTTATTGGAAGATATTTCTATTTTTAAGGATTTCCTGGTGGTTGAAGAGCGTTCAAACGGATTGAATAAAATCAGAATTATTCGTTGGGATCAAACAGAAGATTTTTACCTTCCTTTTGAAGAGGAAACCTATTCAGCCGGCGTATACAACAATCCGGAATTCGACACCAATATTATTCGTTATGGTTACAATTCCATGACAACGCCCAGTTCAGTTATAGATTTTGATGTTTTTTCAAAAACAAAGGAAATTAAAAAAGAACAAGAAGTATTGGGAGGAAAGTTTGATAAAAATAATTATATCAGTGAGCGCGTTTGGGCAACTTCACATGACGAAACTAAGATTCCTATATCATTGGTGCATCATAAAAATACGCCATTAACTAAGGATACGCCCTTATTAATGTATGGATATGGTTCTTATGGACATTCTATTAATGCTGGATTTAGTACAACACGGTTAAGTTTATTGGACCGTGGATTTGTTTTTGCAATCGCCCATGTACGTGGCGGTGAATATTTAGGACGTAAATGGTATGAAAAAGGAAAATTATTGCACAAAAAAAATACATTCACAGATTTTATTGATTGTGCAAAATTTTTAATTGAAAAAGAATACACTTCAAGTGCACATTTATATGCCAGTGGTGGTTCTGCAGGCGGTTTGCTGGTAGGAACTGTTATTAATATAAGTCCAGAATTGTTTAACGGTATTATCGCATCAGTGCCTTTTGTTGATGTTGTTACCACCATGTTAGATGATAGCATTCCTTTAACTACAGGAGAATACGATGAATGGGGAAATCCTAATAAAAAAGCCTATTATGATTATATGAAATCATATTCGCCTTACGACAATGTTTCTAAGCAAAAATACCCCAATATGCTGGTTACAACTGGATTGCATGATTCACAAGTTCAATATTTCGAACCTGCAAAATGGGTTGCCAAACTGCGGGAATTCAAAACTGATAATAATATTTTAATAATGCACATTGACATGGAAGCAGGTCATGGCGGAGCTTCAGGACGATTTGATTCACTAAAAGAAACTGCAAGAGACTATAGTTTTGTGATAGATTTGGAAGGGAGAACTGAAATTTAAAAAATTAAATTTGCACAATAGAATATTATTTATAAATTCGTATTTAGAATATTTATCTGAATTAAATTAAAAAAAATGGCAGAAAATATAGGTATAAGTAACAATATTTTGGACCTAATAGGCAATACTCCACTAATTAAGCTAAACAAAATTACCAAAAATCTTCTCGGCACGTTTTATGTAAAGTATGAAGGATTTAATCCTGGACATTCTATGAAAGATAGAATCGCGATTCATATTATTGAAGAAGCAGAGAAGCAAGGGATACTAAAACCAGGAAGTACAATTATTGAAACAACCTCTGGTAATACAGGGTTTAGTCTTGCTATGGTTAGTGTTATAAAAGGTTATAATTGTATTTTGGCAGTTAGTTCTAAAGCTTCACCGGGTAAAATAAATATGCTGAAAGCTATGGGTGCTAAAGTGTATGTTTGTCCGGCTCATGTGGATGCATCCGACCCGCGTTCCTATTATCAGGTGGCTAAAAGATTGCATACAGAAACTGCTAATTCAGTTTATATCAACCAGTATTTTAACAAGTTAAATATCGATGCTCACTACAATACGACCGGACCTGAAATTTGGAAGCAAACCAATGGTGACATTAGTCATTTGGTTGCTGCAAGCGGTACGGGCGGAACAATTTCAGGTGTTTCACAATATTTGAAGGAACAAAACCCCAACATTAAAACATTAGGTGTTGATGCTTTTGGATCTATCTTAAAGAAATTTAAAGAAACAGGTGAATTCGATAAAAATGAAATTTACCCATACAGAATTGAAGGATTGGGAAAAAATTTAATCCCAACAGCAACGGATTTTGATTCTATAGACTTTTTTGAAAAAGTAACAGATGAAGCAGCAGCTCATAGGGCCAGAGAACTAGCCTTAACCGAAGGGTTATTTACCGGTTATACAAGTGGTGCTGTTATGCAAGCAACTATGCAATATGCAGCTCAGGGAATGTTTGACGAAAATTCTAAAGTTGTCTTAATTTTACCAGATCATGGTTCTCGTTATATGGAAAAAATCTATAGCGATGAATGGATGAAAGAGCAAGGCTTTTTTGATTCAGAAAAACAAGCATCGACTGTTGTTGAATACGTTGAATAACTAATAAATATATCATAAAAGGGTTTAGAAATTAATTTTTAAACCCTTTTTTTTGTTTCATAACATTTGAATAGGAGAAAAAAAATCACTTTCTTTGTATCCTTAAAAATGTAATTAGAAAAACTTGCATTTTACACCAAAAATTATAGAATGAAAGATTTATTTGAAAGAATCGTAAAAGATAAAGGTCCATTAGGGAAATGGGCCGAACAGGCAGAGGGATACTATGTTTTTCCGAAGTTGGAAGGAGAAATATCTAACAGAATGACTTTTAATGGCAAAGATGTAATTACCTGGAGTATTAATGATTACCTCGGATTGGCAAATCACCCAGAAGTTAGAAAGGTGGATGCTGAGGCTACTGCAAAATATGGAATGGCCTATCCAATGGGTGCGAGAATGATGTCGGGCCACACAAAATACCATGAACAATTAGAAAGAGAATTGGCAGAATTTGAACATAAAGAAGCTGCTTATTTAGTGAATTTTGGTTATCAAGGTATGGTTTCTGCAATCGATGCTTTGGTTACCAAAAACGATGTGATTGTATATGATATGGATGCGCACGCTTGTATTATTGATGGCGTTAGATTGCATCCCGGGAAAAGATTTACATTTCAACACAACAATATTGAAAGTTTAGAAAAGAATTTGCAAAGAGCTACTAAAATAGCAGAAGAAACCAATGGAGGTATTCTTGTTATATCAGAAGGTGTTTTTGGAATGCGCGGTGAACAAGGAAAATTAAAAGAAATTGTTGCACTTAAAGAAAAATACAATTTTAGATTTTTGGTTGATGATGCCCACGGGTTCGGAACATTAGGTGAAGATGGAAGGGGTGCAGGTTTTGAGCAGGGCGTGCAAGATGGTATTGATGTTTATTTTGCAACATTTGCTAAATCTATGGCTGGTTTTGGTGCTTTTTTCGCGGCAGATAAAGATATTGTTCAGTATTTAAAATACAATATGCGCTCTCAAATGTTCGCGAAATCTTTACCAATGCCTATGGTTATTGGTGGGCTAAAACGTTTAGATATGCTAAGAACAATGCCAGAACTGAAAGAAAAGTTATGGGAAAATGTTCACGCACTTCAAAATGGTTTAAAAGAACAAGGTTTTAATATTGGAAAAACAAATACTTGTGTTACACCAGTATTTTTAGAGGGTGATATCCCTGAGGCAATGGCCATGGTAAACGACTTGCGTGAAAATTATGGCATATTTTGTTCTATTGTAGTTTATCCTGTAATTCCAAAAGGATTGATTATTTTAAGGTTAATTCCAACATCAACACATAATTTGGAAGATGTAAAAATAACCATTGAAGCTTTTTCAGCTATTAGATCTAAATTAGTAGCGGGCATTTACAAACGTATTGCAGCATCTATGATGGCGCAATAAACAAAAGATTACTCATAAAAAAAGCCTTTTAGATTTTATCTAAAAGGCTTTTTTTATGAAAAGAAATTAATTAATAACCTTCAGAAATATTTTTAAGAGCGTTTTTGTTTAAAATTTTAATTTTTTTGCCAAGCAAATCAATTACATGATCCTTTTTTAGGTTGGATAATAAACGTATGGCAGATTCTGTGGCAGTGCCTATGGTATTTGCAATCTCCTCCCTTGTTAGTATAACATCAATACAATCTTCATTGTCAACACCAAATATTTCTTCCAAACTTAACAAAGTTTCTGCCAGCCGATCTTTCACAGGTTTTTGCGCCATTTGTGAAATAGCGGTATTTGCAAGGCTTAATTGAAGCGAAATATTTTTGATTAAATTTAAAGAAAATTGAGGATTGTCTTTGATAGATTCTAATATATCTCCTTTTGGGATAAAACAAACCCGCATATCTTCCAGTGCGGTTGCATTTAATCCTACAGGTTCTTCACTTAAAATAGAACGGTGGCCTAAAATGTCACCTCCTTTTATAAATTTTATGATTTGTTCTTTACCATTTGTATTCAATTTAGTCAATTTACACTTACCATCTTGAATACAATATAAACCGTTGATAGAATTACCTTCAGTCATTATATTTTCACCTTTCTTTATGATAAGTGATGTTTTGTGATCTGAAAATCTTTCTAATTCGTCATGAGTTAAAGTTTTAAGAGCGTTAAAACGCTTCATAATACAATGTGTACAGTTTGACATATTAAAAAATATTTTAGTTATGTAGTAACTTTTGTAAAGGTACAAAAATAAATGATAATTGTCATAATTAGGAAATTATTAATCAATATTTTTGTGCGGAAAATGAATTTAGAATGGATTTAAATAATTGTTATCATTGTGGCGCATCGTGTGTAAATAGCCCGAAAATCTTTGATGAGAAGCAATTTTGCTGCAATGGATGTAAAACCGTTTATGAGATATTGAAAAACAACGAGTTAGGTTGTTACTACGATTTGCAATCCGCACCAGGAACGATTCCATCAGATATAAAAGGCAAGTTCAATTATCTCGAAAATGAAGATATTATTGAAAAATTATTAGAGTTTAATGACACAGAGACTTCTGTAGTTGAATTCTTTATACCGAGCATTCATTGCAGTTCCTGTATTTGGATTCTTGAAAATTTAACCAGATTGAACAGTGGAGTAACTACATCAATGGTTAATTTCCCCAATAAAACTGTAAGGATTACATTTAAGAATGCAGTAACCAATATAAAACAATTGGCGGAGTTAATGACTTCTATAGGCTACGAACCCTATATAAGTTTGGATGATGCGGATGCCAAAAAAAATAAGGTTGATAAGACGCTAATTTATCAGGTTTCAATTGCCGCTTTTTGTTTTGGAAATATTATGCTTCTGTCATTTCCTGAATATTTCGCGGCTGATGAGTTTTGGCTGGAAAAATATAAGCATTTATTTAGATGGTTAATGTTTACCATGTCGCTTCCTGTTGTTTTTTATTCGGCAAAAAATTATTTTATAGCTGCTTACAAAGGACTTTCACATAAAATTTTAAATATTGACGTTCCTATCGCATTGGGAATTGCAGTACTATTTATTAGAAGCACTTTTGAAATTGTTTTAAACATAGGTTCAGGATTTTTTGACAGTTTGGCAGGTTTGGTTTTCTTTTTGCTCTTGGGGAAATTTTTTCAGCAAAAAACATATAATTTTTTATCTTTTGAACGCGACTATAAATCATATTTTCCAATTGCAGTGACAAAATTAGCCGACGGAATTGAAAAAAATATTCCCGTAAATGACATTGAAAAAGGCGATCGGTTATTAATCAGGAATCAGGAGTTAATTCCAGTCGACGGAATTTTAATCAACGGTAATGCATCGATTGATTATAGTTTTGTGACCGGTGAATCTTTGCCAGTAACAAAACAATCGGGCGACAAGATTTTTGCCGGCGGAAAACAAACTGCGGGCGCCATAGAAATGGAAGTGATCAATACCATTTCACAAAGTTATTTAACGCAATTGTGGAGCAACGATGTTTTTAATAAAACAACCGATATTACCATTAAAAACATTACTGACAGAATTAGCAAATGGTTCACTGTCAATGTTTTAACTATTTCGCTTTTGGGTGGTGTTTTCTGGTATTTTTACAATGTATCAATGGTGTTTAATGTGGTAACTGCCGTATTAATAATTGCATGCCCGTGCGCTTTGGCACTATCGGCACCATTTGCTATTGGCAACATTTTGCGGATTTTTGGCTACCATAAGTTTTATCTGAAAAATGCAGATACCGTTGAAAACTTAGCGAAAATAGATACTATTATCTTTGACAAAACCGGTACCATAACCTCAACGGATAAGTCGCATCTTATCTTTAAAGGAGAAGCCTTAAGCGTTGATGAGTTAAGGGCCGTTAAAAGTGTACTAAGAGCATCAAACCACCCTTTAAGCAGATCACTATATGAATATCTTCAGGTAGAAACTTTAACCGATAAGCCAACATTTTTTGAAGAACAGCTTGGAAAAGGCATTATGGCAATCATAAATAATGTTGGTATAAAATTAGGTTCGGCAAGTTTTGTTGGTACAACTTCTTATCAAACAAATGACACAGCAATTCATATAAAAATAGACAATCAGTATAAAGGAAGTTATATTTTTAAAAACAGTTATAGAGAAGGAACAAAGGAGGTCTTTGAAGCGCTTTCAAAAAAATATAAATTGGTAATTCTGTCCGGAGATAATGATGGGGAAAAAGGATATTTGGAAAAATTTCTGCCTAAAAACACCCTGTTTCAATTTAATCAGAAACCTGAAAGCAAATTAGAGTATATTAAAAAACTTCAACAAAATGGTGAAAAAGTGATGATGATTGGAGATGGGCTAAATGATGCAGGCGCCTTAGCGCAGAGCAATGTTGGCATTGCAATCTCTGAAAATGTAAATGTTTTTTCACCTGCTTGTGATGGCATTCTAGATGCGCGATTTTTTAACAATTTGCCAAAGCTGTTAATTATTTCCAATAAAACAATTAAAATTATTAAAACAAGCTTTATGTTGGCCTTATGTTATAATGTTATAGGAATGTATTTTGCATTAACAGGCGCCTTAACCCCAATTGTTGCGGCTATTTTAATGCCTGTAAGCTCCATAAGCATTGTTGTTTTTGTGACAATTATGACAAATCTAGTTTCAAAAAGATATTTAAATTAGCTAAACTAATAGAGAAAAAGCCTTAATTTTATGGGCTAAATATCGTTTTTTACGAAAGGAAAATATATATTTGTTATTGAATTAATGTCTTGAATTTTATTAAAAAATGGAAGTCCTTTATATTACAATAGGCGTTAGTATTGTTGTTGCCTTAATCTTTTTCTTTGCGTTTATAAAATCTGTTAAATCGGGGCAGTATGATGACACTTATACGCCTTCGGTTCGGATGTTGTTTGATGATGAATTGGTAATTGATAAGAAAAAAGATGAAAAAGCTTTAAAAGAGAATCAAAAATTAACCAAAAATAACTAACAATTAATTAATCAAACAAGTATGGAAAAAGAACAATTTTATTATGATAATAAAATCGTAAAAATGTTTCTTTGGGCCACAATTCTTTGGGGAATTGTAGGGATGTTGGTGGGGCTAACAGTTGCACTACTTTTTATATACCCAGGCTTATTAGAATTTACAGGATCGGATAACGCTATTTCCTGGTTAAGTTTTGGCCGATTAAGGCCTTTGCATACCAATGCGGTAATTTTTGCTTTTGTGGGCAATGGAATCTTTTTAGGTGTATATTATTCTACCCAAAGATTGCTAAAGGCAAGGATGTTTAATGATGTTTTAAGCCAAATTAATTTTTGGGGCTGGCAGGCAATTATTGTTGCAGCCTCAATTACATTGCCATTAGGGTTAACGTCATCAAAAGAATACGCTGAATTGGAATGGCCTATTGACATTGCCGTGGTGGTAGTTTGGGTTGTATTTGGTATCAATTTGATTGGAACAATCTTAAAAAGAAGACAACGTCATATCTATGTCGCGATTTGGTTCTACATTGCAACCCTAGTAACCATAGCGGTTCTTTATATATTTAATAATCTAGAAATTCCAGTATCTGCATTTAAAAGCTACTCGGTTTACTCAGGTGTTCAAGATGCCCTTGTGCAATGGTGGTACGGACATAATGCGGTGGCGTTTTTCCTTACCACACCGATATTGGGACTAATGTATTATTTTATTCCAAAAGTTGCTAACAGACCAATTTATTCTTATCGATTGTCAATTATCCACTTTTGGACCTTGATATTTTTATATATCTGGGCTGGTCCTCACCATTTGTTGTACACGGCACTTCCTGAATGGGCGCAAAACTTAGGAACCGTTTTCTCTATCATGTTGATTTTCCCATCTTGGGGAGGTATGATAAACGGTTTGCTGACTTTGCGTGGCGCTTGGGACAAAGTTCGGGAAAATCCGGTTTTAAAATTCTTTGTGGTTGCCATTACGGCTTACGGAATGGCAACTTTTGAAGGACCCATGTTGTCGTTTAAAAATGTAAACGCTATTGGACATTATACCGATTGGATTGTGGGTCACGTACATATTGGCGCTTTGGGCTGGAACGGTTTTATGATAGCGGGTATTGTTTATTGGCTGGCAGAAAAACTTTGGAAAACCCCTCTATATTCAAAAAAATTGGCAAATACACATTTTTGGTTAGGTACCATAGGTATTTTGTTTTATGCAATTCCTTTATATGTAGCTGGGTTTATGCAAGCATCTATGTGGAAGCAATTTAATCCTGATGGCACTTTGGTTTATGGTAACTTTTTAGAAACAGTAACACAAGTTATTCCTATGTATGCTATGCGTGCAATTGGAGGGACGCTATACGTAACCGGTTTTATCTTATTAGCTATTAATGTGATTAAAACGGCTAAAGCTGGTTCGCCTGTTGAAGATGAATTGGCTGAAGCGGCACCTTTGAAAAAAATTAGCGGTCAACGAATTGCGGGTGAAGGGTGGCATACTTGGCTGGAAAGAAGAACGGTATTGTTCACCATCTTAACCACAATTGCTATTTTAATTGGCGGTTTGGTAGAGCTTGTTCCTTTAATGTTGGTAAAATCAAATGTTCCTACAATTGCTAGTGTAAAACCATATTCTCCATTGGAATTGGAAGGAAGAGATATTTATATTCGTGAAGGGTGCAACAATTGCCACTCGCAAATGATTCGTCCTTTCCGTTCAGAAGTTGAGCGTTATGGCGAATATTCAAAAGCTGGAGAATTTATTTATGATTTTCCATTCTTATGGGGATCACGCAGAACAGGACCTGATGTGCACAGAATTGGAGGAAAATATAATGATAACTGGCACTTCAACCACATGTTAGACCCGCGTTCCACATCGCCGGGATCTATTATGCCACGCTATTCTTGGCTTATTAAAAATGATATGAACGCCTCCAATTTGGAAAGTAAAATGAAAGGATTGGTTACATTGGGAGTTCCTTATACAGATGAAGAAATTACTGGTGCTAAACAAAAATTAATGGAGCAGGCCAAACAAATTGAAAGTAATCTAAGGCAGGATCCCGAATTTGTAAAAAATTACGGTTCAAGCAATATTCAGAATAAGGAAATTGTTGCACTTATAGCTTATTTACAGCGTTTAGGAACTGATATTAAAGGAAACCCTAAAACAGCACTAATAAACAATTAATATGTTAAAATTTATATCACATAATTTTGATGGGATGGACGGGATTGAAATATATCCAATTATTTCATTATTGCTGTTTTTTAGTGTTTTTGTCACAATGATAATTATTGTCATAAAAATGCCTAATAAAAACATCGATGAAGTAAGCCAACTGCCTTTAGATAACGACACTAACAGTAAAGAAAATAATCATGAATAAGAATTCAGAAAAGATATCGGGCTGGAAAAGATTTATGAAGTCTATGACCAAAGCCCACGATTTAGGAACCGAAAAGGACATTATGCTAGATCACGATTATGATGGCATTAAGGAGCTTGACAATGTTTTGCCGCCATGGTGGCTCGCGGGTTTTTATATATCCATTGCGGTGAGTATTTTTTACTTAATCATGTCATTTGGTTTTAATAAGTATAATCAATATGATGAGTTTAATGCAGAAGTAACTGCGGCAAAAGCAGAAGTTGAAGCTTATAAAGCCGCAAACCCACAGTTATTTGATGATGCTAATATAGTTGCCTATTCTGATGCAGAAAATCTGGCAAAAGGAAAAGAGCTGTTTACTTCCAAAACCTGTGTAGTTTGTCATTTGGCCGATTTAGGCGGAAGTATTGGTCCAAACTTAACCGACAACCAGTGGATTTTAGGTGGTGATGTAAAAAGTCTTTATAATACCATTACAAATGGCGGAAGACCAGGTAAAGGAATGATTGCCTGGGAAAGCACAATTACAAGAGAAGAAAGAATTCAATTGGCAAGTTATATTATCTCCATGCAGGGAACCACACCTGAGGTGCCAAAACCGGCCGAAGGAGATATTATTTGGCCAGCGGAATAATAAAGAGATTTATTTTTCAAAAACAAAAACCCTCTTTTTGAGGGTTTTTGTCTTTAAATATAAATAGTGAATAACAGCCAATTTTTTAATTTTTTGTCGCATTTGTTTCTGAGAGGTTGATTAATTAATCTTAAATTTACACATTGATAAAAAATAAGGGATTGCCTTTTGAATTTAGCATGAAAAAAGAGAATAAAGAGAGATTTAGAGACTCCATTGGAACAATTGATGAAAGCGGAAAACGAAATTTTATTTTTCCAAAGAAACCAAAAGGTAGACTTTATAAGTATAGGACATTTGTAAGCTGGGTGCTTTTGGCATTTATGTTTGCGGCGCCTTTTCTCAAAATTAATGGTAACCAATTTTTGATGTTTAATGTTTTCGAAAGAAAATTTAACATCTTCGGATTCCCGTTCTGGCCACAGGATTTTCATTTGTTGGTTATTTCAATGCTGGTGAGCGTTGTGTTTATTATATTATTCACCGTGGTTTTTGGTAGAATTTTTTGTGGATGGATTTGTCCCCAAACTATTTTTATGGAAATGATTTTCAGAAAAGTGGAATATTTAATTGATGGCGACCGTACCAAACAAATTAAATTAGAGAAACAGGCTTGGAATGGAGAGAAAATTAGAAAACGCCTTACAAAATGGATTGCTTTCTTTTTAATATCATTTATCATTGCCAATGTTTTCTTTGCTTATATTGTTGGCAGCGATGTTTTAATTGAACATATAACCGATGGCCCTTTTAACCATTTGGGAACCTTGGTTAAACTCTTGGTTTTTACGGCTGTCTTCTATTTTGTATTTGCCTGGTTTAGGGAACAAGTATGTATCATTGTTTGTCCCTATGGCCGATTACAAGGTGTTCTTTTAGATAACAAGTCCATTAATGTGGCCTATGATTTTGTAAGAGGTGAGGGCGAAAATGGCAGAAAACCGATGCGCAAAGGTGAAAATAGAGATGAATCTGGTTATGGAGATTGTATAGAATGCATGCAATGCGTTCAGGTTTGTCCAACTGGAATTGACATCAGAAATGGTACACAATTAGAATGTATTAATTGTACTGCCTGCATTGATGCTTGCGATGAAATTATGGATACTGTAGGTTTTGATAGAGGTCTGATTCGTTATGCTTCCGAAGACGATATCGAAAAAAAGGAAAAATTCAAATTCAATGCCCGATTAATTGCCTATTCTGCACTGTTAACTGTTTTGGTAGGTGTGCTTATTACTATGCTGTTTTTACGAAATGATGTTGAAGCTACTATATTAAGATTGCCTGGACAATTATTCCAAACTACAGAAACTACTATAAAAAACGTGTATACATTTAAGTTAATTAATAAAACCAATAAAAATATTGAAGATATTGATATTAAATTAATTTCACATAATGGCAAAGTTGAAATAATTGGCGGTGTTTCCAAAGTTGAAAAACAGGGATTAACGGAAGGTACTTTGTTTATCGAAATTGATAAAAAAGACCTAAATTCGTCAAGTGAAAAGTTAAAAGTTGGGGTGTATTCAGATGGAAAACTTATTGAAGCAACTACCACTACTTTTGCAGGACCTATAAAAATTAATTAGATGAAGTTTAAAATTAGTTGGCCAACAGGCATTATACTTTCATTGTCGGCATTTATCATATTCATATTATCATTCGTATTTAAGGCAACTTTTATACCGGAATATGACCATCATTTAGTTTCTGATGATTATTATAAAGATGAAATAAATTACCAACAGGAAATTGATAAATTGAATAAAGCAGCAGCTTTAAAGGAAGATATTACAATTACGAAAGTTGCAGAAGGTTTATTGATTAAGTTTCCGGCTGAATTTGATGCTGAAAAAATAACAGGAACAATTTCATTTCAAAGGCCTTCAAATGATAAAATTGATTTTGACCTTCCCATAAAATTAAATACTTCCAACTATTTAATTTCAAAAGAAAACTTGGTGGAAGGTAGGTGGAATGTTAAAATTGAATGGGCCAATAGCGGCACCACTTATTTATTTAAGGCGAAATTAATGTACTAATATGCTTTGGACTGCACTTATTTTAGGTTTGGCTGGTGGTTTTCACTGTGTTGGAATGTGTGGGCCAATTGCCTTCATAATTCCGGTTAATAGGTCCTCAGCTAGGTCTTTAATTTTTCAAACTTTTTTATACCATTTCGGTAGGTTATTGAGCTATTCATTAATAGGATTACTTTTTGGTTTTATAGGAAAAGGATTGTATTTGGCAGGTTTTCAACAGCGCTTGTCCATTTTAATGGGTGTCATAATGATTATAACCATAATCACACCAGTTTCAATATTTAATAAATACAATTTTTCAAAACCCTTGTATAAAATTATTGCCAAGGTTAAATATAATTTGGGAATTTATCTGAATAAAAAATCGAATAAGGCACTATTTTCTATCGGTTTTTTTAATGGTTTCTTGCCATGCGGATTGGTTTATATCGCTTTAATTGGTTCAATTTCAACAGGAAATCCTGTACAAGGCGCTATGTATATGGCATTATTTGGCGCAGGTACAATTCCAATGATGACCGCAGCGGTGTTGTTGGGAAATTTTGTCAGCGTTTCCTTGCGTGCGAGATTCCAAAAAATAATCCCTGTTTTTGTGATTATCATCGGATTATTATTTATTTTGCGTGGACTGGGATTGGGAATCCCTTATTTTTCACCTTCTGATGCAAAATTACAGCCGTTAAATGACCCGGAAATTTGTTTAATTTTTGAAAAAATAGACCATAATGGAAGAATCTCCTAAATTGACCATGGAAGATTTTGAAAAAGTATCTTCAAATCAAGAACTTTTAAAACTTATTAAGGAAAAAAACATTCCTTTCGATAAAGTTGCAAGACGATTGTTTTATGAAGAAGAATTGCGCAATTTACAAATTGAATTGGTAAAACTTCAACAGTGGATTGCAAAAAATAAAATGCGTGTGGCCATAATTTTTGAAGGGCGCGATGCTGCCGGAAAAGGTGGGAATATTCGGCGGTTTACAGAACATTTAAATCCGCGCGCCATGAATGTGGTAGCTTTAACTAAGCCTACGGAAATTGAGCGTGGTCAATGGTATTTTAGACGCTATATTAAAGAAATGCCAAACACTGGGGAAATTGTGTTTTTTGACAGAAGTTGGTACAATAGGGCTGTTGTTGAGCCAGTTATGGGTTTTTGTACAGAAACCCAATATCAAAATTTTATGGTGCAGGTTTCTGAATTTGAACATATGATGTATGAAGATGGACTCGTTTTAATAAAATTTTGGTTTTCTATTTCAAAAGAAGAGCAATTGGCTCGCTTTAATGCGCGCATTGCAACACCTTTAAAACGCTGGAAATATAGTCCGGTTGACAGGAAAGGTCAGGAACTTTGGGATAAATACACGCATTATAAAGAGCAAATGTATAGCCGAACACATACAAGTTATAGCCCGTGGATTACCGTGAAAGCAAACAACAAAAAATTGGCACGTCTAGAGAGTATCAGATATGTGCTGTCTCAATTTAATTATGAAGGAAAAGACAAAGCATCAACAATATTATTTCCAGATCCTAATGTTGTGATGCGTTATTACCGTTCGGCCAAACAAATTGATTAGTTATGAAGCCATTTAAGTTAACTGAAAAAGACGTAGAAATCCTTAACACAAGTAAAGGCTTACGCGCTTTGTTTTCTAAAGATCCATATAATTTAGAGAAAGCCGTTCGCTATGTTAAATATGAAAATAAATTAAAAAAACTTCAGGTTGAACTTATCCGATTGCAAACCTGGGCCATTGAAGAAAATGAACGTATCATTATTATTTTTGAAGGAAGGGATGTTGCTGGAAAAGGAGGTGCGATTAGAAGAGCAACAGAAAGGATGAATCCGCGTCATTATCGCATAATTGCACTGCCAAAACCTACGGAAGATGAAAGAAGCCAATGGTATTTTCAACGCTATGTTAATCAATTTCCAAAGGCAGGGGAAATTATTTTTTTCGATAGAAGTTGGTACAATAGAGCCGTAGTTGCTCCAGTAAACGGATTTTGTACGCAACAAGAATATGAAATTTTCATGAATCAGGTAAATGAATTTGAGCGAATGATTACAGAATCAGGCATTCATTTGGTGAAAATTTATATGTCTATCTCCAAGAAAGAACAAGAAAAACGCTTTGAAGAATTAAAAAGCGATCCGCTGAAACAGTGGAAAATGACTCCTGTAGATGAAAGAGCCCAAGAATTATGGGATGTTTATACCTACTATAAAAATAAAATGTTTGAAAAAACTAAGGAAGGTGTGGTTGCTTGGAAAATAATTAAAGCAAATAGAAAAACCTATGCTCGGGTAGTGGCTATTAACCATATTTTAAGCAGTATTCCTTACGATAAGAAGAGAGAAGTTTAAAAGTTGGTCTAACCCCTAAACTAAATTTCTTTTCCTTCAATAAATACTTTATCAATATGTTGATTTCCAAATGAGTACGGCATAAATCCATAGCTCGAAATTTCTTTGGTAATAATGAAGTTTGCTTTTTTTCCTTTACAAATGCTTCCGTGGGTTTCTTCCAAGCCCATTGCATAAGCACCGTTAATAGTTGCCGCATTTATGGCTTCTTCGGGTGTCATTTTCATTTTAATGCAAGCGGTTGAAATAACGAAATTCATATTGCCTGATGGTGTTGAACCGGGATTGTAATCGGTGGCCAGTGCCAATGGCAAACCAGCATCAATTATTTTTCTAGCTGGAGTGTAAGGAATGCTTAAAAAATAGGAACAAGAGGGTAAAGCAACCGGCATGGTGATGGTGTTTTTCAAAACTTCAATATCTTCATCCCGCATAAGCTCCAAATGATCAACAGAAAGCGCCTTGTGTTTTACGCCAACTTGGACACCGCCGATAGCATTAAATTGATTCACATGAATTTTCGGAATCAGTCCATATTTTGCGCCGGCTTCCAAAATTCTGTCGGTATCATCCACAGAGAAATAACCCGTTTCACAAAAAACATCAATATATTCTGCCAAATTTTCTTTTGCCACAAAGGGTAAAATTTCATTGATCACTTCATCTAAATAACCACTTTTATTGTTTTTAAATTCCAAAGGTAGGGCGTGCGCGGCTAGAAAAGTTGATTTTATGGTAATTGGATAATTTTCATTTAGCTTTTTTATAACGCGCAACATTTTTAATTCCGCATCTTTTGTCAAGCCATAACCCGATTTAATTTCAACGGCACCTGTGCCCAATTTCATCACTTCTTCTAAGCGTTTAGCAGATTGTTGGTATAAATCTTCCTCAGAAGTCTGTTGCAATTTTAAGGCAGAATTTAAAATTCCACCGCCATTGTTCGCAATTTCTTCATAGGAAAGTCCATGAATCCTGTCTATAAATTCTTGTTCCCTATTTCCGGCATAAACAATATGCGTATGGCTGTCGCACCAAGCAGGAAGCACAATTTTTCCTGTAGCATCAATATTATTTTCCACAATAATCAAAGGTAAGTTTTCCATCTTGCCAAAATCTTTTATCACACCATTTTCTATCCACAAAAAGGCATTTTTAATGCTGGGAAGAATTTTCATTGCCGACCCGGAAACCATTTTTTTCGGCAAACTTTCAACTTGTAGTAATTCTTTAATATTGGTAATTAATGTAGTCATAATCAATAAAAATCTAAGCCCAAATATACTGCAATTTTAGCAAGTATAAAATAGGTTTTTTCTTTTGATTTTGGATGGAGGAAAATCCTATATTTTAGGATATTTATCATAAAATTAATGAGTAAATAAAGTATCTTTGCACAAAATTTAAAATAATGAAAAAAGCTATATATATTGCAACTAGTGAGGCTAACAGTGGTAAATCTATAATCACTTTAGGGTTGATGAGGATGCTGTTGGGGAAAACCGCTAAAGTAGGTTATTTTAGACCTATTATTGACAATGTTAAGAAAGGAAAAAAGGACAATCATATCAATACCGTTATTTCACATTTCCAATTGGATATCAATCCAAATGAAGCCTATGCTTTTACGCGTAGTGAGTTTTTAAATTTGCGTAATAATGGGCGGGAAGGCGAAATATTCGACACTATTATTTCAAAATACAAAGCATTAGAGGAAAAAAATGACTTTATGTTGGTTGAAGGCTCCGACTTCTCAGGGGAAGGAATGGCCATAGAATTGGATGCCAACATATTAATTGCCAAAAATTTAGGTATTCCGGCCATCATCGTTTCAAGCGGTGTTGGGAAAACTTTGGATGAATTTATTGAAGGTCTGCATTTAGCCTATGATTCATTTAGAGAAAAGGAAGTGGAGGTTTTGGCGGTAATTGCAAATAAGGTTCAGGAAAAAAATATTCAAATCGTAAAAAACGGCGTTGAGAAAAACTTACCTAAAGATGTCTTTGTAAATGTGATTCCATTAATCGCTTCGTTAAATAATCCAACCATAAAAGAAATTGCAAAAGCCATAGATGCCAAGATTTTGTTTGGAAGTGAGTATATAAATAATCAAACAACAAGTTTTAAGGTAGGGGCCATGCAATTGCGAAATTATTTAAAACAATTGGAAGAAAATTGTTTGATAATAACACCTGGCGATAGGGCCGACATAATTTTAGGAGCTTTACAAGCCAATATTTCTACTAACTATCCTGCAATTTCTGGAATTGTTTTAACTGGTGGAATTCTTCCTGAAGAGCCTATTATTAGGTTAATTGAAGGGTTACACCAAATTGTCCCTATTCTTTCAGTACAAGAAGGAACATTTGATGTGGCTAATAAAATTGGGGCAGTACGGTCTCATATGTATGCCGAAAACAAAGAGAAAATCAATACCTCATTAATTACATTTGATAAGTATGTTGAAGTAGAAAAGCTAAATGAAAAACTTGTTACTTTCAAAAGCAGTGGAATAACGCCTAGAATGTTTCAATATAATTTATTGAAACGCGCAAAAAAGATACGTAAACACATTGTGTTGCCTGAGGGTAATGATGAAAGAATTTTAACAGCCGTAGCTAAATTAATTCAAAGTGATATTGTTGATTTAACTATTTTAGGAGATAAAATCAATATTGAAAATAAAATACTTCAATTGGGTCTAAAATTGGATTTAGACAAAGTGAGAATTATCAATCCAATCGAATCTGAATACTATAAAGATTTTAGCAATACTTTATATGAATTAAGAAAAGATAAAGGCCTAACCATTCAAATGGCTGAGGATTTAATGAGTGATGTGTCTTATTTTGGAACTATGATGGTACATAAAGGATTGGCTGACGGTATGGTTTCAGGAGCTGCACATACCACACAGCACACAATTAAACCAGCGTTACAGTTTATTAAAACCAAACCTGGCGTTTCAGTGGTATCTTCCATCTTTTTTATGTGTTTAGCAGACAGAGTTTCAGTTTTTGGTGATTGTGCCATTAATCCGAACCCAACTTCTGAACAGTTGGCCGAAATTGCAATTTCCTCTGCAGATTCAAGTATAAATTTTGGAATTGAGCCAAAAATCGCAATGCTTTCCTACTCATCTGGTGCCTCAGGAAAAGGAGAAGATGTTGAAAAAGTGAGAAGAGCTACAGAAATTATCAGGGAAAAAAGACCAGATTTAAAAGTGGAAGGACCAATACAATATGATGCTGCGGTTGACGCATCCGTAGGAAAAAGCAAAATGCCCGATTCTGAAGTGGCAGGACGTGCCAACGTATTAATTTTTCCAGATTTAAATACAGGAAATAACACCTATAAAGCAGTTCAAAGAGAAACTGGCGCATTGGCCATCGGTCCTATGTTGCAGGGCTTAAACAAGCCGGTAAACGATTTAAGCAGAGGGTGTACGGTAGAAGATATTTTTAATACTGTAATATTAACGGCAATACAAGCACAAGGATTTTAAATGAATCGAGCGCAACAGATTATAATATATAAAAAAATGATTAATAGCGAACCTGCCTACGGATAGGTAGGCAGGCAAGGTTTACCCGCCGGTAGGCAGGCAGCAATCTGTTACCACTTAAAAATAAAATTTAGATTAATGAAAATATTAGTAATAAACTCAGGTAGTTCATCTATTAAATATCAACTATTTAAGATGCCTGAAGAAGAAGTTATTTGTTCAGGTTTGGTGGAGAGGATTGGTTCAGTAGATGCCGAAATCCACTATAAATCGAATCATACCAAAATTGATGAGGTACTTGATATTCCAAATCATGCTGTTGGCTTGGAGAAAGTTGTGAATCTTTTATTGGACGAAAAAGTGGGAGTCATTAAATCAACTTCAGAAATAGTCGCTGTAGGCCACAGAGTGGTTCACGGGGGAAGCACTTTTTCAAACACCACTATTATAAACCAAGAAGTTAAAGATAAAATAAAAAATTTGTTTTCTTTGGCGCCACTGCACAATCCTCCAAATTATGAAGGAATCGTTGTTGCGGAATCATTTTTCCCAAACGCCAAACAAATTGCCGTTTTTGATACGGCTTTTCATCAAACTATACCTATTGAAGCCTATAAATATGCAATTCCGACAAAATTTTTGGTTGAAAATAATATTCGTTTGTATGGTTTTCACGGAACAAGCCATAAATATGTTTCTGAAAAAGCCATTGAGTATTTGGGTATTGAAAATTCAAAAATAATCACCATTCATTTGGGCAATGGCTGCAGTATGACAGCCGTTAAAAATGGAGAGAGTGTTGATCATTCGCTTGGTTTTGGACCTATTACCGGACTTATTATGGGAACTCGAAGCGGTGATATTGATCCGGATATTATTTTTTATTTAGTTAATAACTTGGGCTATTCGCTTGATGAAGTTAATAAATTGCTTATAAAAGAAAGCGGGATGTTTGGTTTAACTGGTTACAGTGATTTACGCAATATTGAATCAGAAGCGGAAAAAGGAAATAAGGAATGCCAATTGGCACTAGATATGAATGCTTACCGAATTAAAAAATACATTGGCGCTTATGCCGCCGCCATGAATGGGCTGGATGCCATTATTTTTACTGCAGGAATTGGAGAAAATTCAAGTTTTATTAGAAAGTTAGTCTGTACAAATATGGACTATTTCGGAATTGAACTGGATGAAGATAAAAATAACACTAGGGCAAAAGAACTGACTGAAATTCATAAGCAAGATTCAAAAACAAAGATTTTGATTGTGCCAACCAATGAAGAAGTTGAAATTGCCAAGCAGTCTTTTGACTTGATAAACTAGATCAAAAAATATAGTATAAAAAAAGCATTGAAAATTTTCAATGCTTTTTTTTATGTTAAAAATTTAATAGTAGGGACAGGTCGCGACCTGTCCGTTCCAAAAATTATTTAAGTGTACCGGTCATTTCTTCAGGTTTTACCCAAGCATCATATTCTTCTGCAGTAACATAACCCAAACGTACGGCTTCTTCTTTTAGTGTTGTTCCGTTAGTGTGTGCGGTATTGGCAATTTCAGCAGCTTTATAATAACCAATTTTGGTATTTAAAGCTGTTACTAACATTAACGAATTGTTTACCAATTCGGTAATACGCGGATAATTTGGTTCAATACCAAGGGCGCAATGTTCATCAAAACTAACGCAAGCATCACCAAGCAAACGAGCCGATTGTAAAAAGTTAACCGCCATAATAGGTTTAAATACGTTTAACTCATAATGGCCTTGAGTTCCGCCAATGGTAATAGCAACATCGTTACCCATTACTTGTGCGCAAACCATCGTTAAGGCTTCAGCTTGAGTAGGATTGACTTTTCCTGGCATTATGGAACTTCCTGGCTCATTTGCAGGAATAATCAATTCTCCAATCCCTGAGCGTGGTCCAGAAGCCATCATACGAATATCGTTCGCAATTTTGTTTAAAGATACCGCTAATAATTTTAAGGCACCATGACTTTCCACAATGGCGTCATGGGAAGCCAATGCTTCAAATTTATTTTCTGCAGTGATAAATGGCAATCCGGTAAATTCCGCTATTTTTTTAGCCACCAAAACATCATATCCTTTTGGCGTATTCATTCCTGTGCCAACAGCGGTTCCGCCTAAGGCCAATTCAGATAAGTGCGCCAAAGTATTTCTCAAAGCCCTTAATCCGTGGTCTAATTGGGAAACATAACCAGAAAATTCTTGTCCGACTGTTAATGGCGTAGCATCCATCAAGTGGGTACGGCCAATTTTTACCACATCTTTAAAGGCTTCAGATTTTGCTTTTAAGGTATCGCGTAATTTTTCAACTCCGGGGATGGTAACATCAACAATCATTTTATAACAGGCAATATGCATCCCTGTAGGGAAAGTATCATTGCTTGATTGTGATTTGTTTACGTCATCATTGGGCTGAATGGTTTTTTCACCTTCGCCAATAACGCCTCCTAACATTTCATGGGCGCGATTTGCAATCACTTCATTGCAATTCATGTTGCTTTGCGTTCCTGAGCCGGTTTGCCAAATAACCAACGGAAACTGGTCATCGTGTTTTCCTTCTAAAATTTCATCGCAAACAGCAGAAATAATATCACGTTTATCTTCTGAAAGCACCCCCAAATCACAATTTGCATGTGCCGCTGCCTTTTTTAAGTAAGCAAACCCGTAAATAATTTCTAATGGCATAGAGGCTGAAGGGCCAATTTTAAAATTGTTTCTTGAACGTTCAGTTTGGGCACCCCAATATTTATCGGCAGGTACTTCAACATTTCCCATAGTGTCTTTTTCTATTCTATATTTCATAATTTCATAAGATTGTATTAGTTTATTTTAATAGTTTTTCTGTCGAACAAATGGTTAGTTATAGTTTTTTGATTGGTTTTTATTTAAAAGTAGACATAAATTTTTGCATCTTAAAATAATGTCCAACCAAAAAATTCACATTTATTAAACTTTGCTTATTTAAGAGCTTAAAAAGCTTAGAGAAAGGTATTGTAAACAGCATTTTATACTTCTTGTTAAGCAAAAGTAAATGCAATAAATAAACCTGTTTTCTGTCAACTATTTTCATCTTCCATTGTATATTTGTAAGAGTTAATTATAAATTACAATAAAATTATATAAAATGTCTGAATTTAAATACCAAAAGCCGTTTCCTATTACAAAAGACACTACAAAGTATCGTTTGTTAACCAAAGATCACGTTTCTGTTGTAAATTTTGATGGCCGAAAAATTTTAAAAGTAGCGCCAGAGGGTCTTGAGTTACTTTCGCAAGCAGCATATCATGATGTGTCGTTCTACCTTCGTGCGTCTCACTTAAAAAAATTAGAGACGATTCTTAAAGATCCTGAAGCTACAGATAACGACCGTTTTGTTGCTTATACCATGTTGTTAAATCAAATGGTAACGGCTGCTGGCGAATTGCCAACTTGCCAAGATACAGGTACGGCAATTTGTATGGGTAAAAAGGGGGAAGATGTATACACAGGAGTTGATGATGCAGCCTACATTTCAAAAGGGGTATTCAATACTTTTCAAACGGATAATCTTCGTTTTTCCCAAATTGTTCCTCAAACAATGTTAGAAGAGAAAAATTCAGGAAATAACCTTCCTGCCCAAATTGATATTTATAGCACAACAGGGAATAAATATGAATTTCTATTTATAACAAAGGGTGGAGGTTCAGCTAATAAAACTTACTTGTATCAAATGACCAAGTCTTTATTAACTGAAGAAAACTTAACCAACTTTGTTAAAAAACATATTATGGATTTAGGGACATCAGCCTGTCCTCCATACCACTTAGCATTTGTTGTTGGTGGAACTTCAGCTGAGGCCAACTTAGCAACTGTAAAGAAAGCATCGGCGGGTTATCTGGATCATTTACCAACTGAAGGCAACGATGGTGGTCAAGCTTTTCGCGACCTTGAATGGGAAGAAAAAATCACAAAGATTTGTCAGGAAAGCGGCGTAGGAGCGCAATTTGGCGGTAAATATTTTGTGCACGATGTGCGTGTAATTCGTTTGCCGCGTCATGCTGCATCTTGTCCTGTGGGATTGGGTGTTAGTTGCAGTGCCGACCGTAATGTAAAAGGTAAAATTACTGAAGAAGGTATTTTTCTTGAAGAATTAGAAAAAAATCCAGGACAATTCTTACCAAAAGAAGCACCGCATCTAAAGGATGCAATTGAGTTAGATTTGGATCAACCAATGGATAAAATACGTGAGGAACTTTCAAAATATCCTGTAAAAACACGTTTCAACCTAAGAGGAACATTAATTGTTGCTCGTGATATGGCACATGCCAGAATTAGTGAAATGCTAGCAAATGGTGAAGAAATGCCACAGTACTTTAAAGATCATCCTGTGTACTATGCCGGACCGGCAAAAACACCTAAAGGAATGGCTTCAGGCAGCTTTGGGCCAACAACAGCAGGCCGTATGGATCCTTATGTAGATGCATTCCAAAAAGTAGGTGGTAGCATGGTGATGGTAGCCAAAGGTAATCGCTCTCAGCAAGTAACTGATGCTTGTAAAGCAAATGGTGGTTTTTACCTTGGTTCAATTGGAGGACCTGCAGCAATTTTAGCAAAAGAGAGTATTAAATCTGTTGAAGTAGTTGATTTCCCGGAATTGGGAATGGAAGCGGTTCGTAAGATTAGAATTGAAAATTTTCCTGCATTCTTATTGGTAGATGATAAGGGGAATGATTTCTTCGCAGAATTTAAATAGTTTTTAAAAACGAGATTTATAAATTAAAGACACCAAGCAACTTTGTTTGGTGTCTTCTTCTGCTAAAAAGTTTATTACTAGTTATTAATTTTATTGTTAAAAAAGGCGCTATTTTTTAACATTGTTGTCCGGTAAAAATTCATAAAAAATGATTTATCTCTATCAAAATGGGACTTGACAAACAGTTCGCCCCGATGGGGCTTGTTTTGGTCGAAAATCTATTTATCTACAAACAGTAAGTCCCGATGGGACTAAAAGAAGCCGTCTCAATATTAAATTTTGAGGCGGTTTTTTATTTCCATTCAATTTTGGGTATTACTTTTATTTTTAAAAAAAGAATAAAAAATTGCCATTAAGAAGCAATTTTCTTTCTTAAATTGTGTCCTAAAGCCAT
>DATCTJ010000039.1:0-4139 GCA_036568005.1 Lutibacter sp.
AAAATCAGCGTAGGAATGTTGGTAAGTTTTTTAAAACCCGCAGGGTGTTTTTTAAAAAAACTTATCAATGTTCCGATTATTTGACTATTTTTAATATTAATTTTTAACCAAAAAATGGTCAACCTATATCAGGACAAGACAAAAGCCAACCGCACAGTCAAGCACATTTTATTTTGCTCGTACCTCACAAAAGAAAAAGAGCTTGCCTTTTCCCTCCACCCAAAATTGTTGATAAATATTTAGCTCATCTAGTGAGATAATAAAATATCACTGTATATTTGAGAAATAGAAAACATTCTGAAATGAATCGGATTAAAGAAGTTTTAGATGAAAAAGGTATAAAGCAAACTTGGCTAGCTGAAAAACTAGGGAAGAGTTACAATATGGTAAACTCCTATGTTCAAAACAGAAGGCAACCAAGTATTGAAGATTTATACAAAATTGGAGAAATATTAAATATTGAAGCTAAAGATTTGCTTGTCGAGTCTTTAGAAAAAAAGAGTTAAATATATGCTAGCAACTTACAAGTTAGAAAGAGAGTTTTTATCACTATTAGAAGAACCTCAATTGAGGTTATTTGAAAGTGAATTCAAAATAAAGAAAGATGAGTTTCTAGGAATTAAATATGACAAGCGTGGTTACACAGTCAATGATAAACTTGAGCAGATAATAGATAGTAAAATTCAAACTATTGGATTCTTTTCTGGTGCTGGTGGTTTAGACGTTGGTTCCCAATTGGCAGGTAGTAAAGTAATTTCAAGTTTAGACTTTGATAGAGACAGTGTTGCAACAATGAAGAGAAACAAATACTTTTCACACTCAACACATTTTCACAAAGACATCAAAGAAATGAGTGCTTTAGATTATTCTAAAATAATTAAAGAGAATAATCCTGAGAAACTAATTCTAGTAGGAGGTCCACCTTGTCAACCTTTTTCTAAAGCTGGCTATTGGGTTACTCATAAAAACAGACTAGGAAGTGAAGACCCAAGAAATATGATTGGTAATTATTTACGAATGATTGATGAATTGAGTCCAGACGGTTTTATTCTAGAAAATGTTGAAAGTTTACTACATCCTAAAAACAAACAAGCTGTTCAAGATTTAGAAGAAGCAATAGAAAAGTTAGGTTACAAATACATTATTTACAGAGCCAACGCTCTTGATTTTGGTGTACCTCAAAAAAGAAAACGAGTATTTTTTATCGCTTCAAAAAATGGCATCATTGGTGAACCAACTAAAACACACGGTTCAGAGAAAGAATTACTTTTAAATAAAGAGTTGAAACCTTATGAACGAGTAATTGATTGGATTGGAAAGTTTGATGATGATAAATATTTTGAGCCTGAAGAAAGTACAACAGGTAAAACTTATGATGAAGAACTAAAACAAATTCCACCTGGTAAAAATTACTTTGCATTAACCGAAAGAGACGGACATCCAAATCCTAAATTTGAAGCGAATAAAAGATTTTGGAGTTTTCTACTAAAATTACATCCAAATTTACCTTCTTGGACTATTGCCGCTCAGCCTGGTCCTTGGGTTGGTCCTTTTCATTGGAATAACAGAAGGTTAAGAGTACCTGAAATTGCAGCATTACAAACCTTTCCAGAAGATTATCATTTTGTTGGCACAAGACGTTCAATACAAAAGCAAATTGGTAACGCAGTTCCATCTTTATTAGGAGAGGCGATTGTTAAACACTTAATTTCAAACATATGACAAAACCTAAAATTGTAAGTATATTTTCGGGTGTAGGCGGTATAGACTTTGGTTTTGAAAAAGCTGGTTTTCAGACAGTTTTTGCGTCTGATATTTGGGATAGAGCGTGTGAATCATTGAAAGTAAACTTCAATGATTGCGAAGTAGTTTGTGATGATATTGTAAACATTGACTTTAAAGAAATAAAAGCTAAGCATCAAGAAATTGACGGTTTGGTCGGTGGTCCACCTTGTCCGCCTTTCTCTAAATCTAGATTTTATAGAACCGAAAAAGATAGAGGTATTGATGATATTGACGGTTTTACAACTGTTTCTAATTATTTCCGTGCAGTTGAAGAGTTAGAACCAAAATTCTTTTTCTTCGAAAATGTTCACGGATTTGTTTTTAAACCTCACAAAGCAGCTCTTGAGTTAGTTGAAGAAGAAAGCGAAAGATTAGGGTATAAAATATTCCATAAAGTTGTTAATGCTGCTGATTTTGGAATTGCTCAAACAAGACAAAGATTTATCTGTATTGGAGTAAAAAAGGAGTTAGAGGATTTCGAATACCCTAATCCAACTCATTCTAACCCAGAAAAACCAATAAAAGAAACACTTCCTTGGGTAACTTGTGGAGACATTTTAAGTGATATTGATTTTGACTTGCCTGAAGATGAAAAAATGCAAGCAGGCTCTAAACACAAAGACCTTTTAAAATTAGTTCCTCCAGGTGACAATTATTTATTTTTTACAAAAGAAAGAGGTCATCCGAATCCAATTTTTAAATGGCGTTCACGCTATTGGTCATTTTTACTGAAATTATCCCCAGATAGACCATCTTGGACAATTCAAGCAAGTCACTCTAACAATATGGGACCTTTCCACTGGAAAAACAGATTCTTAAGAATTCAAGAAATTAAGCGTATTCAATCATTTGAGGATAAACATATTTTTTTAGGCAATTTTAGAGAGCAATGGAGACAGGTTGGTAATGCTGTTCCTCCAAAACTTGCCAATGTATTTGCCGAACAACTAATACTACAATATTTTAATAATTATGAGTGTAAGAGACACAATAATTCTAGACAGAAAAGACCTGAGGTATCTTCTTATTGATAGTTTAAGACTTTACTCAGACAACGTTGCGTTTATTGATGGGAATAATCCTTACAGATTTTCAATAAATAAGAAAACATATTACGTTTTAATTAAAAACGTTCACGAATCTGGTGATGGTAGAGGAAATCAAGATGAATGTCGAATCCAAGTTGCGAAATCACAAAATTTCAATGCAGCATTAAATTCAGGAAATGACGTTATTGTTTTGGGATATTTTGCTGACGAAAAAGTTTTTACGGCTTGGAATCCTTTTATGATGAGAGATAGGTTCAACCAAAGACAAACAATCTCGTTATATTCAAGATTTTCAGTTCAAAAACTTGCTAAAATTCAAAAAATCGCAGCTTACCGAGACAATAATGGACAATCTGTAATTAGCTTTATTCCTGACTATTTAGGTTTATATCTAGAGAACTTGAATTCAATTCATTTACTTTCGGATTTAGAATTAAAAAATCTTGTAGAACAATCTGACAATCTTAACAATCAAAATGCAGATGGTGAATTTGATACTTCAGAAGGTGTTCTTACAATTACTCACGCTAGACAAAAAAGAGACCCAAATTTCAGAATTAAAGTTTATGATGCCTACAATAACAAGTGTGCTATGTGTGGAATAGGTTTAGAGTTAATCGAAGCAGCTCATATTGTGCCACACTCGCACGAATTAGGTACAGATGAAATTGACAACGGTATAAGTCTTTGTGCTTTACATCATACAGCTTACGACCGTTCATTAATATATTTTGACGAACAATTGGATATTCTAATTAATGAAAGTAAAATGGAATACTTAGAAAAAGTCGGACTTGACTCTGGAATTAGAAAATTTGAAAAACTTGCTTTTGATAAAATTCAAATACCCGAAAATCATACACTTCGACCGAACATTGGGAATATAAAAATTGCGAATCAAACTAGAGGAATATTTGATGATTAAGCCAACGCATAAAGCCATACACATTTGCAATTCGCTACAGCCAACACACAAGCCAAAATTGCAAAAGAGTATGTCTTTGCCAACGCTGAATGACAATCGGATTGAAAAAAGCCAGTGTACAACAACGTATATAAAAAATAGCGGTTTAATCACTTAATCGAAAGAAAATGAACAAATTAAAGGTCATTGTTAAACCGAAAAGTTAGTGTGTAAAATCCGCTACTTTTCATATACAAGACCGTTATACAACAGCCGAAAAAAAAACTTGGCATTAAAATTGTTTCCTAAAAAAGAAACTTATATCTTTGCATAAACATTTAAATTCAATGCAGGAAAAATTTAAAGTTGAGTTTCTAAAAGAAGTTTTTGACTTTCTTGAC
>DATCTJ010000040.1:0-57367 GCA_036568005.1 Lutibacter sp.
AATTGGACGAATGGGAGGGTGGAAAGGATACGATTCTCAAGGTCCCCCAGGAGTCATCGTTCTAAAGCGAGGATTAGATCGGCTAGGATATATTATTGAAGGAATAAACCTGTCAAAAGATGTGTCCACACGGTAGCTACCAATAGGCAGGTTTACCTACCGATAGGTAAACAGCATTTGTTACCAAAAAAAATAAAAATTAAACAGATGAAATACAGACAATTAACCAAGGAACAATTTTTGGAATTACATAAGGAGTTTGCTGAATTTTTGGCGACCCAACAAATTGATGCAAAAGAGTGGAATAGAATAAAAGAAGAAAAACCTTCGATGGCCCAAGAAGAATTAAATATATTTAGTGATCTTGTTTGGGAAAATGTTTTAATTAAAACAGAATATTTAGAGCATATTTCTTCAAACGACATTAATTTATTTAAATGTAATTCAGAAGAAATTATTAGAATTTACATCAAGTTAAAGGACAAAAATAAAAACTTTTTAAGCACAGATGATTTCCAATGGTTCTTAAAAAATCCGCTAGATGATAGGTTTGAGTATTTTCGAGCTGAAAAAAAATATAAAAAACCACGAAACATTGAATTATTTGAACTTATTGAAATGGGAAGCCAAATTTCAAAAGGAGAATTATTTACTGCAATCAACCAATTAATTGCTTAACTACCTTAGCTACGCCAACTGAAGCTTTTTCTTCCAAAACAGTTAAATTTGAATATAGATTCTGTTGAATAGTTGGTTTTGGGTCAATAAAATAGATTGAAACAGTAGGTTTCGCATAATTGATTAAATGGGCTGCTGGGTACACCTGCATAGAGGTTCCAACTATAATCAAAATATCTGCTTCGGTAGTAATTTCTAATGCCTTGTCGAACATGGGTACATTTTCTCCAAACCATACAATATGAGGCCTTAGCTGAGAATTTTCTTCGCATAAATTACCTAAAATTAAATCCTTTTTCCATTCATAAATCAAGTTGGGATTTCTGGTGCTTCTTACTTTCAATAATTCACCATGTAAATGCAATACTTGTGTACTTCCTGCGCGCTCGTGCAAATCATCAACATTTTGAGTGATAATGCGTACCTCATATTTCTTTTCTAATTCGGCCAGTGCTAAATGTGCTTCATTTGGAAATACCATAAACAATTGCGCCCTGCGTTTATTATAAAAATCCAATACTTTTTCTTTATTTTTTTGCCAGCCTATTGGAGAGGCAACTTCCATAACATCATGACCTTCCCATAGGCCATTAGAATCTCTAAAGGTATTAATACCACTTTCTGCACTAATTCCCGCACCTGTTAAAACAACTATTTTTTTCATATCTTTTAATTATTCAAAAGTAAAATTTTATCTTTGAAAAAACATCCAATTTAGATGGTAGATTATAAATTTATTAAATATTTAGAGCAATTTGTATCAGAAAAGAGAAGAAATTTATTTAAAGAGGTTCTGGAAAATCGAACTAGGCATTTTACGGTAGCCATTGAAGATATTTTTATGCCTCAAAACGCCAGTGCTGTGGTAAGAAGCTGTGATGTTTTTGGTTTACAGGATGTTCATGTGATTGAAACCAAATATAAGTTTTATGCATCGAACCATATTGCCAAAGGCGCCCAAAAATGGTTAGATTTTTCGGTTTATAAAGAAAAGGATAACAACAATACTTTAGATTGTATTGAAAACTTACGCTCAAAAGGATATAAAATTATTGCAACAACTCCGCACAATGATTCTTGTTTGTTACAGGATTTTGATATTACAGATAAAGCAGCATTCTTTTTTGGGGTAGAGAAGGCCGGACTTTCAAAAGATGTGATGGACAATGCTGATGGATTTTTAAAAATTCCAATGGTTGGTTTTACTGAAAGTCTGAATATTTCTGTAGCAGCTGCCATCATTCTTCAAAATCTGACTGAAAAGCTAAAGAAATCTGAGGTGAAGTGGCAATTGACAGAAACTGAAAAAGACATAAAATACCAAGAGTGGATGGAGAAATCCATCAAAAGCATCAAAAAAATCAAGGAAAACTATTATTCCAAAATTGCTATTCAATAATAATTTTTTCAATAAAGGCAGTTGAATCGCAATTTTTAACCATTAAAGTGATGTTTTTTAATTCTCTGCGTCCTTTTATATCGTATTGAATGCAGGTATCTAATTTAATTTTGTCCCAAATATTCACATTTCCCTTTTTTAAAATCCAAGAAATTTGAGCAGTATCAATTTGTTTTGTAAGGATGGAAGTTTTAACGGCTTCAGAATAAATATGTTTTTTTATACTGATATTTTTTAGAACTCGTGCGTTTGGGCCATAATCGAAAGTAGTTTCTTTTTTATCAAAAATGAAGAATACGGCAATAACCCCTATGGTCAATCCCACTAAAAAATAAGGCAAACGTTGTTTAAAAGTCATATTATAAAAACAATAAATTGATATCTCTATATGGCAAACTAAACCAGTCGGCCACCGTTTTATTGGTTAAAATTCCGTGGTAAAAGTACATCCCTTTTTGTAAACTCTTGTCAAATCTGGCAGCATTTTCAAATCCGCCTTCATCAGCAATATTTGTTAAGTAGGGCGTAAAATTATTACTGATTGAAGCTGAGGCAGTTCTTGAATATCTGGAAGGAATATTAGGAACACAATAATGGATTACGCCATGCTTTTGAAAGGTTGGTTTTTTGTGCGTGGTTAATTCAGAAGTTTCAAAACATCCGCCACAATCAATGCTAACATCAATTATTACAGCACCATTTTTCATTCTCATGACCATTTCTTCTGTAACTAAAACGGGAGAACGCAGTTTTCCTCTAACTGCTCCAATGGCCACATCACAGCGCATTAATGCTTTTAGCAATGTTTTTGGTTGTATAGTTGATGTATAAATAGGATGGCCCAAACGGTGTTGTAGGTTACGTAATTTGGTGATTGAATTATCAAAAACTTTTACGCTAGCACCTAATCCAATTGCGGAACGCAGGGCAAATTCGCTAACAGTTCCTGCACCCAAAATCACAACTTCGGTTGGTGGTACGCCGCCAATATTTCCAAATAACAATCCGCGTCCTTCATTGTTACTGCTCATTATTTCCCCGGCAATTAAGATGGAAGCAGTTCCTGCAATTTCGCTTAAAGATTTTACTATAGAAAACACACCTTGATCATCCCTAATAAAATCAAAAGCAATCGCAGTAATACGCTTACTAGCCAAGGCTTCAAAATATTTTTTTGTCTGGGTTTTTAACTGCAGTGCAGAAAAAAGGATACTTTGTGGATTAATTAAGCTAATTTCCTCTAATGAAGGGGGCTCAACTTTCAAAATTATATGACAACCAAACGCTTCTTTTGCATCATAGGATATTTTTGCACCTGCTTCAGAATATTCTTTATCCGGAAAATTTGCGCCATCACCGGCCCCTGTTTCAATCACAAACTTATGTCCTTGCGCAGTCAATGCCGCAACAGCATCTGGCGTTAAACAAACTCTTTTTTCCTGATAATGGGTTTCTTTAGGAATTCCGATAACGAGTTCGCTTTTCCTTTTTATAATCTCCAAAGTTTCTTCTTGAGGAATTAACTCTTGCTGACTAAACGGTGAAGAAATTTTTTTACCCATTATTTCTAAGTTCTATAGTTCGTAATTGATTGTCGTTTACCGTAATTTTTATCAAAACGGAGTTTAAAGGTACTAAATTTTTTACTTTTTCTGGCCATTCTATCAAACACCAGCAATCACTATAAAAATATTCTTCAACACCGATGTCTAAAGCTTCACTTTCATTGTTAATTCTATAAAAATCAAAATGATATAATTTTTCAGAATTGACAGTATGATATTCATTAACCAGCGAAAAAGTAGGGGAACTAACCCTATCAAGACTCCCCAATTGCTTAACAATTTCCTTAATTAAAGTTGTTTTTCCAACACCCATTTCTCCATAAAAAAGCAATACCTTATTTTTTGCCGTTTTTATAACTTCTTTCGCAATTGCAGGCAATTCTTCTAAAGCGTAATTTTTAATCATTTACTATGAGGTTTATTTGTTTAACTGTTTATTTATTTTTAACCTTTGACCTTTTTTAAAGCCAAACGCGCCAGCTGACCTTATCACTAAAAATGTATACCATACATTTTCTTTACGCTCAATCCTCCCTTTGGGGGCTAGGGGGCAATGTCATTAAGTTAAGACTTTATTGCCTTTATTTTGTCTTTCCGAGGTACGAGGAATCTCATTATGTTAAGCTATTTTAATGTGATTCCTCCTTTGTCGGAATGACAAATATTCCCTTAACTTAATGACATTGGGCTAGGGCGCTCTATTTAGGCACAAATATAGCACAAGGAATAATCATTTCCTCTAAAGAAATTCCGCCATGTTGATAGGTGTTTTTAAAATAGTTTACAAAATGATTGTAATTATTTGGGTAGGCAAAAAACAAGTCTTCTTTGGCAAATATAAAGGCACTGTTTATTGAGATTGATGGCAACAAGATTTCCTTAGGGTCTTTAACTACATAAACATCTTTTTCCTCATAACTTAAACTTCTTCCTGTTTTATATCGTAAATTGGAACTTATATTTTTATCCCCAATCACTTTTGATGGCACTTTAGAATTAATAGTGCCATGATCTGTAGTAACAATTAATTTTAATCCTAAACTTTGTGCTTTTTGTATGATTTCCAATAAAGGTGAATTAAGAAACCAACTGTTAGTTAATGATCTGTAAGCCTTATCATCACTGGCTAATTCTTTAATAACTTCCATTTCAGTTTTTGAATGGGAGAGCATATCAACAAAGTTATAGACAATAACCGTTAAATTATTCTCTTTAACAGTATTGAAATTTTCGACCAGTTGTTTGCCGGCTTTCAGATTGGTTATTTTGTAAAATGCAAATTTAATATTTTGCCGAAGTCGTTTTAATTGTGCTGACAAAAATTCTTCTTCATATAAATTTTTTCCTCCTTCTTCAATATCGTTTTTCCAATATTCAGGATGTTTTTGTTCCATTTCCAAAGGCATTAAACCTGAAAAGATAGCATTTCTGGCATATTGTGTTGCTGTTGGCAGAATGCTGTAAAAAGAAATTTCATCCTGTTTTTTGTAGTAATTGGCAATTGTTTTCTCTATGATTTTGAATTGGTCAAATCGTAAATTATCGATTACAACCAACAATGTTCCTTTTGTGGTATTAATTTCAGGAAGAATTACTTTTTTAAACAAAGTGTTCGACATAATGGGTGCATCTTCATCATGAACCCAATCTTTATAATTTTTTTTAATAAATTTAAAAAACAGCGAGTTGGCTTCCTGCTTTTGGCTTTCCAAAATTTCAATCATTCCGGTATCGCTAATGTTTTCAAGTTCCAATTCCCAATATAATAGTTTTTGATAAATATCAATCCACTCTTCATACGAATTTACCATCGCCAAATCCATCGCTATTTTTCTAAATTCCAGCTGATAATTTGAAGTGGTTTTTTCTGAAATCAAACGTGAATGGTCTAGATTCTTCTTTAAACTCAGCAAAATTTGGTTTGGATTAACCGGTTTTATTAAATAATCAGCAATTTTATTTCCAATGGCCTCTTCCATAATATATTCCTCTTCACTCTTGGTAATCATCACAATAGGAAGGTTTGGGCGTTTGCTTTTTATTTGGCTCAATGTTTCCAATCCACTTAAACCAGGCATATGTTCATCTAAGAAAACAATGTCGTAATTGTTTCCTTCGCACATATCAATAGCGTCGGCACCGTTGTTAGATGTAGAAACAGTATAGCCCTTTTTCTCTAAAAATAGAATGTGTGGTTTCAAAAGATCTATTTCATCATCAACCCATAAAATGTTTATATTACCCATATTGTTATCTTTGCACTATCATTTATAAAAATTATTGTTTTGAACGAAAAGAAAACGAACAAACTAAAAATATTAAACGACCCAATTTACGGTTTTATTACGATTCCTAATATTTTAATTTATAATTTAATTGAACATCCATATTTTCAAAGATTAAGAAGAATTTCTCAAATGGGATTGTCGCACTTGGTTTATCCAGGCGCTCACCATACGCGATTTCACCACGCGATAGGAAGCGTTCATTTGATGCAAAAAGCAGTAAGAATTCTGAAATTTAAAGGCGTTCAAATTTCTGAAGAAGAAGCAACGGCAGTTTATATCGCAATTTTGTTGCACGATATTGGTCATGGGCCATTTTCACATGCCTTGGAGGGGCAATTTATAAAAGATATTTCGCACGAAAACATCTCCTTATTATTTATGGAAGCTTTAAATGATGAGTTTAAAGGAAAACTTTCAATGGCGATAGAAATATTTAAAGGAAATTATCATCGTAAATTTTTACACCAACTTATTTCAAGCCAGTTGGATATGGATAGGCTGGATTATCTAAAACGGGACAGCTTTTATACCGGAGTTGCTGAAGGCACTATAAATTCAGAGCGATTGATAACCATGCTAGATGTGAAAAATGATAATTTGGTAGTTGAAGAAAAGGGAATCTACAGTGTGGAAAGTTTTATTGTTGCCCGCAGAATTATGTATTGGCAGGTTTATTTGCATAAAACTGCGCTTGTTGCTGAAAAATTATTGAATAAAATTTTAAAACGCGCAAAAGAACTTTCTTTGTTAGGTGTTGAATTACCAGCCACAAAAATGTTGTCTGTTTTTTTAAAACAACCCATTAATAAGGATAATTTTACCACTGAAAACTTAAAATCATTTTCAAAACTAGATGATTATGATATTTTGACTGCCATAAAAGAATGGATTTCCTTTGATGATAAGGTGCTTTCAAAATTATCTAAAAGTTTAATCAACAGAGAATTACCAAAAGTAGTGCTTCAAAATGAACCATTTACTGAAAATCAGATTTTAGCAATAAAAAAATTGGTTAAAGAAAGGTTCCATTATAGCGATAAGGAGCTAGATTATTTTGTTTATAACGGCGAAATCAGCAATCAGGCCTACGATTCAACAAAAAATAATATCCAAATAATTTACAAAAATGGCACCTTAAAAGATGTAACTGAGGCTTCTGACCATTTAAATATTTTGGCATTATCGAATCCGGTTTATAAGTACTACATCTGTTATCCTAAGAAATAGGTAGAGTTGAACTTTTTTTTTACTTTTGCATATCATGAAATTTACAGCAATTCAAATAGCGGAAATATTAGATGGAGAAATCTTCGGAAATAAAAACGTCGAAGTATTTAGCCTTTCCAAAATAGAAGAAGGAAAAGTTGGATCACTAACATTTCTGTCAAATCCGAAATACACCCCGTATATTTATTCAACAAAAGCTTCTATAGTGATAGTGGATAAAGACTTTGTGCCTGAAAAGGAAATTGAAATAACCCTTATAAAAGTTGAAGATGCCTATCAGGCTTTTTCTACTTTATTAGAGTTTTATTCCAAAGCAAAATCGAAGAAGTCGGGAATAGAAATACCATCCTATATTAATGAATCAGCAAAAGTTGGCACAAACTTGTATTTGGGTGCATTTTCATACATAAGTGCTAATGTTTCAATTGGTAATAATGTAAAAATATATCCCAATGTTTATATTGGAGATAATGTAAAAATAGGAGACAATGCTATTATTCATGCGGGCTCAAAAATTTATTCTGAAACCGAAATTGGTTCTAATTGCACCTTGCATGCCGGCGTAATTTTAGGGTCAGATGGATTTGGTTTTGTACCAAGCGCCGAAGGCACATTTAATAAAATTCCACAAATAGGCAATGTTATTATTGAAGATGATGTTGATATTGGAGCCGGTACAACCATTGATAGAGCAACATTAGGCTCAACTATAATCAGGAAAGGCGTAAAATTGGATAACCAAATTCAAATAGCGCACAATGTTGAAATTGGTGAAAACACGGTAATTGCCGCCCAAACCGGAGTAGCAGGCTCTACAAAAATTGGTGAACATTGTATGATTGGCGGACAAGTAGGCATTGTAGGCCATATAGTAATTGGAAATAATGTCAAAATTCAAGCACAAGCAGGAGTTGGAAGAAATGTTAAAGATGATGAAATAATACAAGGATCACCTGCAATGGGATATTCAGATTTTAATAAATCGTACGTTTATTTTAAAAAATTACCAGAACTGGTAACGACTATTAATTTGATGGAAAAAGATATTAAAGCTTTAAATGAGAAAAAATGAGGAGTAAACAGAAAACAATCAAAAATGAAGTAACACTTTCTGGTGTTGGATTGCATACTGGTAATAAAGTTACCTTAACTTTTAAGCCTGCACCCATAAATCATGGCTATGTTTTTGTGAGAAAGGATTTAGAAGGGGAGCCAAATATTGAGGCAAGTGCAGAATATGTAATAAATACACAAAGAGGCACAAATCTTGAGAAAAGAGGTGTTTTTGTAAATACTTCTGAACACGTTTTGGCAGCCGTTGTAGCTTTAGACATTGATAATATTATTATTGAAATCAATGCTCCCGAACCTCCAATTATGGATGGATCATCCAAACATTTTGTGGAAGCCCTTGAAAAAGCAGAGATTCAGGAACAAGATGCAACGAGGGATGAATTTATTGTTAAAGAAATTATTTCTTATAGGGATGAAGAAACGGGTAGTGAGATTATTTTAATGCCTGCTGATGAATTTCAGATAACGGCCATGGTTGATTTTGGCACCAAAGTTTTAGGAACCCAAAATGCCACAATGAACTCACTATCTGAGTTTAAAACCGAGATTGCCAATGCCAGAACTTTCAGCTTTCTTCATGAATTGGAAACTTTATTAGACAATAACTTAATTAAAGGAGGCGATTTAAACAATGCCATAGTTTATGTGGATAAAGAAATATCCGAAGAAACAATGAGCAAACTTAAAAAAGCTTTCAATAAAGAAACACTTGCGGTTAAGCCAAACGGGATATTGGACAACCTAACATTGCGTTGGGCAAATGAGGCGGCGCGTCATAAATTGTTGGATGTTATTGGTGATTTAGCCTTGGTTGGTTGCAGAATTAAAGGGAAAGTAATTGCAAACAAACCAGGACATTTGGTAAATACCCTTTTTGCCAAAAAACTTCAAAAAATTATTAAATTGGAAAAACGGAATTGTGTCCCAAAATTTGATTTAAATCAGCCACCTTTGATGGATATCCATAAAATTATGACTATTCTTCCTCACAGGCCACCTTTTTTGTTGATAGACAGGATTTTAGAATTATCTGACAAACACGTGGTTGGGATGAAAAATGTAACTATGAATGAAGCATTTTTTGTTGGACATTTTCCGGGTGCGCCAGTAATGCCTGGTGTTTTGCAGGTTGAGGCCATGGCGCAATGTGGAGGTGTTTTAGTTTTAAGCACAGTTCCGGATCCGGAAAATTATTTAACTTACTTTATGAAAATGGATAATGTAAAATTTAAACAAAAAGTGTTGCCAGGAGATACTTTAATATTTAGTGCTGAATTAATTTCACCTATAAGAAGAGGGATTTGTCATATGCAGTCTTATGGTTATGCAAACGGTAAATTAGTGGTAGAGGCAGTATTAATGGCACAAATTGCTAGAAAACCAGTAGAATAATGAATCAACCTTTAGCATATATTCATCCACAGGCAAAAATTGCAACAAATGTAGTTGTCGAGCCTTTTACCACTATTCACAACAATGTTATTATTGGATCAGGAACTTGGATTGGTTCTAATGTTACCATTATGGAAGGCGCCAGAATAGGTAAAAATTGTAGAATTTTCCCAGGAGCCGTCATTTCAGCAATCCCACAAGATTTAAAATTTGATGGTGAGGATTCATTGGCCATTATTGGTGATAATACTACAATTAGAGAATGTGTTACCGTAAATAGAGGCACAAAAGCACTTGGACATACAAAAATAGGCGACAACTGCTTAATTATGGCAACTACCCATGTGGCGCATGATTGCATTATTGGCAATAATTGTATCTTAGCAAATGGCTCTATCATTGCAGGACATGTGATAATTGGCGATTATGCCATTTTAAGCGGTTTGGTGGCAGTGCATCAGTTTATCCACATTGGTGAACACTCAATGGTTTCAGGCGGTTCTTTGGTGCGTAAAGATGTTCCTCCATTTTCTAAAGCAGGAAAAGAACCAATATCTTTTATTGGTATTAACTCAATCGGCTTAAGAAGAAGAGGTTTTACAACAGAAAAAATTAGAGAAATTCAGGATATCTATAGAATCTTATACCAAAAAAATTACAATACCACGCAAGCTTTAGAAAAGATTGAAGCTGAAATGGAAGCAACAAAAGAAAGAGATCAAATTATACTTTTCATTAAAAACTCACAACGAGGAATCATGAAAGGGTATACTGGAAGTTAACAATTAGCCTGCGAAATTTGAAAACAGTTAAAAGTTGAAAATTTCACCTAATTAAAAAGTTAAACGAATAAACATATAAACAAATAAATGGCAACAACATCGGATATTAGAAACGGATTGTGTATTAGATACAATAATGATATTTTTAAAGTAATTGAGTTTTTACACGTAAAACCAGGGAAAGGCCCGGCTTTTGTACGCACAAAATTAAAAAGCTTATCTTCAGGGAAGGTTTTGGAGAATACATTTCCTGCCGGAAGAAAAATAGAAGACATTAGGGTGGAGACCCAAAAATTTCAATTTTTGTATCCTGAAGGTGACTCATTTCATTTTATGAATACAGAAGATTACAATCAAATTACCTTGCCTAAAAATGTATTGGATGCTCCCGACTTGTTAAAAGAAGGTGAAGTTGTAACTATTATTTTCAATACAGAAGACAATTTACCACTTTCTGTTGATATGCCAATGAGCGTAATTTTGGAAATAACGCATACTGAACCAGGTGTTAAAGGAAATACCGCAACAAATGCAACAAAACCAGCAACTGTTGAAACTGGTGCTGTCATCAATGTTCCGTTATTTATCAACGAAGGCGATAAAATTAAAGTTGATACAGCCAAAGGTGCTTATTTAGAACGCGTTAAAGAATAGTTTTGCCACAAGCAATACCTATGTTGACACACAGGAAAGATTAATAGCGAGGTTTACCTGCCGATAGGCAAGCAAGCTCTGTTACCGCTAAAATAAAAATTAAACAGATGAAATTACCTCGTAAATATAAGTTGAAAGAAATTGCGGATATTATTGGGGCAACTTTTGTTGGACTTGAAGATTATCCAATATCTGGTTTTAATGAAATACATGTGGTTGAAGAAGGCGATATTGTTTTTGTGGACCATCCAAAATATTACGACAAGGCACTACACTCAAAAGCCTCTGTTATTCTAATTAATAAAAAAGTTGAATGTCCGGCAGGAAAAGCGTTACTTATTTCAGAAGATCCTTTTGCAGACTTTAACAAATTGACAAAATATTTCAATCCATTTAAAGCCCTTAGTTCATCCATTTCTGAGTCGGCTATAATTGGTGAAAATACCGTAATACAACCAAATGTATTTATAGGGAATAATGTAAGGATTGGCGATAATTGTATACTTCATCCCAATGTAGTTGTTTATGATAATTGCATTATAGGAAACAATGTAACCATTCACGCAGGAACTGTTTTGGGCGCCGATGCCTTTTATTATAAAAAGCGACCAAGTGGTTATGATAAATTAATTTCTGGCGGAAGCGTAATTATTGAAGATAATGTTGATATAGGCGCACTTTGTACCATAGATAGGGGAGTTTCTGCCAACACAACCATTAAAAAAGGAACAAAAATAGACAATCAGGTGCAAGTTGGTCACGATACTTTAATTGGTGAAAATTGTCTAATTGCATCACAAACTGGTATTGCTGGCTGTGTTATTATTGAAAACAATGTTACCTTATGGGGACAAGTAGGCACAAATAGTGGCATAACCATTGGGGAAGGTGCTATTGTTCTCGGACAAACAGGTGTCACAAAATCACTGAAAGGAGGCATCTCTTATTTCGGAACTCCCGTAGAGGAATCTAGAAAAAAATTGAAAGAAATGGCCGAAATTAAACAAATGATAAAAAATCAAAAAAAGTAACAAATCCTTCTATGCTAAACTTATAAAAACTACTTTTGTAATACGTTAAAAACTTTAATTCAAAATAAACTTCAATGAGCGTTTTAGTCAATAAAAATTCAAAAATAATTGTACAAGGATTTACAGGAAGTGAAGGTACTTTTCACGCAACTCAAATGATAGAATACGGGACAAATGTTGTTGGTGGCGTTACTCCAGGTAAAGGAGGAACTTCTCACCTAAACAAGCCTGTTTTTAATACCGTACAAGATGCAGTTGATCAGGTGAAAGCTGATACTTCAATAATTTTTGTACCACCGGCTTTTGCTGCTGATGCCATTATGGAAGCTGCTGCTGCTGGTATTAAAGTAATAATTTGTATTACTGAAGGAATTCCTGTTGCCGACATGGTAAAAGTAAAAGCCTATATAGACAATAAAGATTGCCGATTGGTTGGACCTAATTGTCCGGGCGTAATTACGCCAGATGAAGCAAAAGTTGGCATTATGCCAGGTTTTATTTTCAAAAAAGGAAATGTGGGTATTGTTTCTAAATCTGGAACGTTAACTTATGAAGCTGCTGATCAAGTGGTGAAAAAGGGATATGGAATTACCACAGCTATTGGTATTGGTGGAGACCCAATTATTGGAACAACAACAAAGGAAGCTGTTGAATTGTTGATGAATGATCCTGAAACGAAAATTATTGTTATGATTGGTGAAATAGGAGGGCAGTTAGAAGCAGAAGCTGCACGTTGGGTAAAAGCAACTGGAAATAAAAAACCAGTCGTTGGTTTTATCGCGGGCCAAACTGCTCCTAAAGGAAGGACAATGGGTCACGCAGGCGCCATTGTTGGTGGTAAAGATGATACTGCCCAGGCTAAAATGGAAATTTTAAGAGAAAACGGTATTCACGTGGTGGAATCTCCAGCTAAAATTGGAGAAAAAGTTGCTGAAATATTGGGAAAACTAAATAAGTAATATCTTTATACTTGGGTATTTACAAATTTTATAGCATAAAAACCTTTGAAATTCAAAGGTTTTTTTAATTTTTTATTGTAAGGTAATTGTAAGTATTCCAACTAAGCTCAAAATAAAATCTTATGAATTTCAAACTAAATAAAAAATCCATTTCAAATATTGTTTTTATCATTGCTGTTGTGGTATTGTTATATCCGCCTTCAAGGGAATGGGTTATGCGTCAGATTGCTTTTGCACCTTCTGTAAAAGAAGTGGAAAAAAGTGAAAAACTGAGTTCCTATGAATGGGGTTTAAAAGGATTAAACGCTGAGAATATTAGTTTTAGAGAATTGGAAAACAAAGTAATCTTTGTGAACTTTTGGGCAACCTGGTGTCCGCCCTGCAGAGCAGAAATGCCAATGATTCAAAAACTATATGATGATTATAAAGATAAAGTTGCTTTTGTGTTTGTAACTAACGAAGATTGGCCAATCGTTGAGGGTTTTTTTACTGAAAACAGTTATAATTTACCTGTTTATAATGCGATGAGCACACCACCAGATAGCTTTACCAAGACAAACAGTATTCCAGCAACCTATTTAATTGATAAAAAAGGGAATATTCTAATTTCCAAAACGGGCTCAGCTGATTGGAACAGCAATAAAATTAGAAATTTATTGGATGAATTGGTTGCGCAGTAAAAAAACGATTAATCCTGTCCCCAGCCCTTTCCGTCCCGAGCTATCGGGAGAAAGGGAATTTAATCGAACATTTAAAATCCTTTAACTGTTTTTCCGTTACAATAATAGTCCCCCCTTCGGGGGCTAGGGGGCAATCCTTCGGGGGTAAGGGGGCTTTACTTTTCCTTAATTGTGCTTCCTTTTTTGATGGCTTTATGATTTTCATAACAGAGCAACACAGCCTCAATAAGTTGTAAATCGCTGGCAGATTTTATAAAATAATCGGAGTAGTTGCATTCATTTAATAATTCATTTAATTCCTCACCAGTCATTCCTAAGTATTCCATCAATAATTCTCTATTGCTTGTATCCAGCATATTGCGAAGTTCGTCATCATCCTTCAATTTTTTTAGCTTTTTTAATTGATTCGGACTTTTACCGAACATATTATACACATAGTCAATAGGCCTAAAAAGTGCATCAACAGGCGAATTAAACTCTTTGCGCTGCCTGGTGCCAACTTCATATGTTTGTGCAATACCGCTAATGTGAATACGTGAGAATTTATCTTTAGGGACATTTTTTGCGTCGATTTCTAAAACACCAATTAGTTTGTGAGAAGCAACCACAATTTCATCCATTTGTTCAGTTCTTTCATATAATTCGATAACCAATTCATTTCCTTTTAGTAAATCATTTGTGATTTTTAATTTTATGGATTGGTATCCCAAATATGAAACATAAATGGTATCATTTGCCGTTGTTGCAAGTTCAAACATTCCCTGATCATTAGTAACTGTACCAATAACTGAGTTCAAGTTGAATAAATGCGCTCTGGGTAAAGGTAATTTACTGGCATTATCAATTACTTGTCCTTTCAGTGTCACTAACATTGAACTCTTTTTTTGGGTCTCCGAATTTTTAATTTCCTGGGAAAATCCCTGAATTGAAATTAAAAATAAAGCTGTATACAGTAGTTTATTTAGCATTTGCAATGATAATCTTTTAAAGATAAAGATAAGTTAAAAAAATGTAAAAATAGTTGATTTTAAATACAAAAAGACACTGAAACAGTACAGATATTTTTTGCTAGCAATCACCATATTTTATATAATGATGGCTAATAATAAACACATTGAAAATCATTTGTTGGGAAATTATAAAAATAATATTCTGTAAAACTTAAGATTAATTTTTTTATATTTGAAGAAGTAGGTGCTTACCAACGTGAATTTATTATTTGTAACCCCTTTAATAAACAATAATATATTTAAGTGATCACTTATTAAAATCGGATTTAAATTAATAATAATGATGTAATTCAATTATTAATTACTGCCTCAAATCGATTCATATTACAATATATCTGTTAAAATAATAAACAGGAAAGATGAATCAACTGGTTAAATATTTCGCTTTATTTTTATTGCTATGGATTTTATTTCCATTTAAAAACCTTGCCCAAGATTTCCGATTTAAACATTTGACCAACAACAACGGTCTGTCGCAAAATTTAGTTTTATCAATAGCCCAAGACTATGAAGGTTTTATGTGGTTTGGGACCAAAGACGGCCTAAATAAATATGATGGTTATAAATTTAAGGTGTTTCAAAACGAGCCAAATAATCCGAATTCAATTTCATCCAATTATGTTTCAGAACTATTTACTGATAGTCAAGGAAAATTATGGATTGGTGCCGATAACGGAATTGTAAATGTATTCAATACTGATTCACAATCTTTTCAAAGAATCTCACTGCCTTTAAACAATTCAGAAAGCAAAAATACTGATGTAATTAATGCCATATCCCAAGATAAATCAGGTGATATTTGGATAGGAACAATTGGAAGCGGCATTTTTAGAATCCCTTTTTTGAACCAGCAATATGATTCAACTAGAATAGAACAGTACTATAATGATAAATCTGGGCAGTTTAATTTATGTAGCAACGTTATAAAAAAAATATTTGTTGATGAAAAAGGGATAATCTGGATTGGAACCGATAAAGGATTGAACCGAATGGATCCCAAAACAATTGCAATTTCTTCTTTTTATTTTGATGTAAAACACCCAAATGCGCCGGCAAGCGATACTGATTTTTCCATTTCTGCCATCAGTAAAGCCGACAGCGATAATCTATGGCTTGGCACGCGAAGCGGATTGGTTAAATTTAACACCATCGACAAATCATACAAAGCATTTCCACATCACTTGAGCGTTTTTAGGTATGGATGGGGAGAAATTAATGAAATTGTGCAAGACAATCGTGGTAATTTATGGCTGGCAACTCCCGGTGAACTAATGCGTTTTAATTCAAAAACATTTAAATATGAATCTGTTAAAAATGATCCACTAAAGACTGAATCGATTAGCTATAACAGTATTTCGAGTTTATTTTTTGATCGTACAAATATTTTGTGGGTTGGCACAAGTGGAATGGGAATCGATTATTACGACCCAAAATCCAATAGGTTTGGCTTGTTAAAACGAACAGCAACAAATAATTCAAGGGTAACAGGTTTCAGCATTCGTGCTATTTTAGAAGAAAGTGAGCAATATGTTTGGATTAGTGCAGAAGTTCTCTATCGCTGGAATAGAAAAACCGGTGAACTTAAAAGTTTTGAAACAAACTCAACAAATTTGAACGCCTTTGGAAACACAAACATACGGTCTATGATTAAATCCAAAAATGGTAAATTGTGGTTTGCCTCAACAGAAGGTTTGTTTGTATATGATCCAAAAATTGAAAGAGCAAAACAATATAAATATGACAGCATCAATCCTAACAGAATTCCGCATAAAGGGGTTGCAACAGTATTTGAAGACAAAAATGCTTTCATTTGGATAGTAACCGATAACTTTTTGGGCAAAATGGTTAATCAGGAAAAAGGAATACTTAAACAATATCAATATCCCAACGATCTAACAAATAATTCGATAGGATACTGTACTGTTTATGAAGACAATAAAAATCAATTGTGGTTGGGAACTAAAAATGGTTTATTGGTTTTTGATAAAGAGAAGGAACTTTTTTATAGCTACCAAAACAATCCCGAAATACCAAATAGTTTAAGTAATAACCAAGTAAATGCAATATTTTCTGACCCTGTAAAACCTGAAGGCTTTTTATGGATTGGCACTTCTGGCGGATTAAATTTATTTGATGTCAACAAACAGTCATTTAGTCATTTTACCAAAAATGACGGACTGCCTAACAATGTAATTTATGGAATTTCATCAGATTCTCAAGATAATTTATGGCTAAGCACCAATAAAGGAATTTCAAAATATAACTTGAAAACAAAAAAATTCAGAAATTATGATGTTGATGATGGTTTGCAAGGCAATGAGTTTAACACCGGTGCCGTTTTTAAAAGTTCAAAAGGTGAATTATTTTTTGGTGGAATAAATGGCCTTAACTATTTTTTTCCTGATCAGATTAAAGACAATCCGTTTCAACCTCCAATAAGTATTACTGGAATAAAAGTGTACAGTCAGAATAAAAAAAATAATGAAGGTATTGAAGTTAAAGAATTACTTTTTAAACCAAAGGAAGAAATCACTTTTACACATCGTGATGAGATTATCATATTTGAATTTTCAGCGCTTGATTTTTCTTCACCAAGCAAAAATAAATACGCTTATATGCTTGAAAATTTTAATGAAAATTGGATTTATATAGATAATTCTAGAACCGCTACATTTACTCATTTACCTTCAGGAAATTATACTTTAAAAGTTAAAGGAAGTAATAATGATGGTATTTGGAATGAGGAAAGTGTTTCAATTTCTATAAGTGTTTTACCGCATTGGTCAGGAACCTGGTGGGCTTACGCTAGTTATCTATTTCTTTTTCTACTTTTAATGTATTTTATCAGGAGATATGAAATGAAACGGATTGAAATGAAAAATAATCTTGAGATTGAACAAAAAGATTACAATACTTTAAAGGTTATTGATCAGTTAAAATCTCGATTTTTCACCAATATTTCTCACGAATTTAGAACACCTTTAACATTGATTAGCGGATATGCGGAAAATTTAATGGAATCATTGCCTCCAGATTATTCACAAAAACAAGTGGCAGGCATTAATAATAACGCAAAAACACTTTTGAAATTAATAAATGAACTCCTGGATATATCCAAATTGGAAGCAGGAAAAATGACTTTAAAACTTTCACAACAAAATATAGTTCTTTACCTAAAGAATTTATTTTTTTCTTTGGAGTCTTTTGCTGAAAGTAGGAATATTTCTCTCAACTTTATTTCTGATGTGCAGGACATTCAGGTTGTCTTTGATGCCGAAAAAATGGAAAGGATTATTATGAATATTATGTCAAATTCACTAAAGTTCACACCTAAGAACGGAGAAATTGTTTTAACAATCCAACAAAAAAGCAATAAACATATCTTATTTGGTATTAGTGATAATGGAATTGGTGTTGATCAGGATGCCATTCCGAACCTATTTGATCGATTTTATCAAATAGACAATTCAGACACCAGATTGTATGAAGGAACCGGTATTGGCTTGGCTTTGGTGAAAGAATTGGTGGAATTGCATGAAGGAACTGTAAAGGCTTTTAGAAACGAGGAATTAACAGGGCAAAAGGGACTAACAATTTCAATTGAACTTCCAATTGGCGCTATTTCTAAAAAAAGTATTGAAAATAAAATCGAAACAAAAAATGAGACCCCTGATGACCTTATGTTTAATCAAAATAATAAACTTAAAATCCCTGACATAAACTTCGATAAAAAGATTATTGTATTGGTGGAAGATAATTTGGCCATAAGAACTTTTATAAAAGATTTATTGCAATCAAATTACAGAATTATTGAAGCCAACAATGGTGAAGAAGGAATAGAACAAGCCAAAAAGCTTATTCCCGATTTAATTATTACAGATGTGATGATGCCAAAACTTGATGGAGTTTCTATGGTGCAAATATTGAGGGATGATGAAAAAACAAGTCATATTCCTATTATTATTCTATCTGGTAAAGCAACTCTTGAAGACAAATTGATTGGGTTAGAAGCTGGAATCGATGCATATTTGACAAAACCTTTTAGTGTAAAGGAACTCCAAATAATCATCAATAACCTTATTCAGCAAAGAGAGCAACTCCGTGAAAAATATCAAAATAAATTTGTAGTTTCTTCTGAAGAAATTCCATTGGGGTCTGTTGACCAACAATTTTTAGAAAAAACGATACAGCATATAAAAGATAATATAGAAAATACCAATTTTGGTGTAGAGCAACTCGCTGATGAAATGTGTTTAAGTACATCACAGTTGCACAGAAAACTTCAAGCGCTCATTGATCAGGCACCAGGCCAATTAATACGTAATATTCGCCTGCAACGCGCTGCAGATTTAATCAAGCTAAACACTGGAAGTTTGGCAGATATTTGCTTTCAAACCGGATTTAATGATCAAGCTTATTTTTCAAGGGTTTTTAAAAACCAGTTTGGCTGTAGTCCATCTACCTACAAAAAGAATAACATATCTCATTTATCATAGCTTAAATCCACCGCTAAGTACAAACTGATAATTTATTAGCAAATCCATTGATTTTTGCCATAAAAGTCCATGTTTTTGCAATAAATGTGCAAATTTCTCTGAATTACACTGCTTAATTTTGGAACAGTTAATTATCTAATAATTCATTATCATGAAAAAAGTATTATTACTGGCAGTATTTATTCCAATGTTGGCGCTTTCTCAAAATGATGACAGTAAATTATTGAACATGACTGAAATTACTGTAAAATTTGGCCATGAATCTCAATTTATTGCAGGTGTAAAAATGTGGAAAGAATGCTACTTGGACAAAAAAGGAACTGAGAAATTTAATGTTTGGAGACGTATACAAGGAGAAGGGGTTATGTATGTTTTAACAGGCATGATTAACAACTGGTCTGAGATGGAGAAAGAAGATGAAGCATCAAAAGAGTGCCGTGTGAAACTGGTTGATTTTATTATGCCTCACATTGAAAAAATGAATTACAACATCGCCCGTACCATGCCAGAAATTAGTAAAACCATACCTTCAGAAGGAACTAAATTGGTTTGGGTAAGTTTTTTTAGGGTAAAAAATAGCAACGATTTTTTAGAGGTAATTAAAGAAATAGGATCTACACTTAGAACAGTAGAGGGTACGCCTCGCGGTACTTGGTATGATTTTATGGGAGGTGGAGTTGATTCACCAGATTATATGATTTCTAATCAGTATAAAGGTTATGCCGATTTAGATGTTGCTAGAGATGGCGTTTGGAAAATATATGAAAATAAAAATGGAAAGAAAAAAACAGATAATTTGAGAGCAAAAGCCATTGCATCTGTTGAAAATTCCTGGTCATATTTGTACTTACTAAATACAGAATTAAGTAACTAAAACTAAAAACAATGAAAAAACTACAAACTACAATGCTCTTGGCAATAATATTATTGCTGGCCCCAACAATTTCTACTGCACAAGGTAATCAGGCCTTTTGGATTCATGCAGACCAAGTTAAACCGTCAATGACTGGTGAATATGAAAAAGTTAGTAAAGACTTTATTGCAGCCTGCAAAAAACATAATTTAAAAGATGCTGACTGGTCAACTGCCCAAATAGATGATGGAACTTATTTAAGTATTACACCCATAAAAAATATGGCCGACCTAGATAAAAATACTTTGGCTCCATTGGCAGAAAAAATGGGAGATGAAAAATTCAGAGCCATTTTTGAACGCTTTAATAAGTGTTACGATAAACATGGGGATTATATTGTTGTTTTAAACAGCGAACTCTCCTACATGCCAAATGGGCTAACCATAAATACTGAAGGGCAGAATTATCGTAAATGGCATTTTTTATATGTAACACCAGAAAATGTCCAAAATCTAAGGGGGAAAATAAAAGAACTTAAAGCACTTTATGAAAGAAAAGGCGCTAAAGAACATTTTAGAATTTACCGCGCCGGATTTGGCACTATGGGTGATTATTTTTTAGCGGTAGTGTCGGCTAAGGACGCTCAGGACTATGCAAGACAAAGTGATGAAAATGACGCTTTATTAGGAGAGGAAGGAAAGAAGCTCTTTGATGACATGTTTAAATATGTTTATAAATATGAAAGCAAGACTGGGGGCATGCGTTATGACTTATCATATTCAGCATCAAAATAATTAACAATTAACTACTAGCTAAACCAAATTCGGGTATGATTTGATATGGTTATACCCGAATTTAAAAATCAAAAATGATGAAAAAAATGATGAAAAAATTAACGCTCATTCTGCTTTTAATCATTACAGTATCAGCTTGTAAATACGAAGTGCGCTATACCCAAAATTCACAGGAAATAGAAATATACAAACAGGCTGTGAAGGATTATGAGATGGGAAACTGGGAATCTTATGCAACTCATTATGCCGATACTGCAAAAATTGTATATAATACTACTGAAAAAAATTCATTGACAGTGGCTCAGAGCATCGCGCTAAATAAAGAAAACACCACCACTTTGTCCTCCTATAATTATGTGCCTGATGAATCAGAATATGAAATGGTAATCACAGATAAAGGAGAAACTTGGGTTAATTTTTGGGGATTATGGCAAGGTAGACTCAAGGCCAATAACCAATTATATGAGATTCCAATTCATTTAACCGCTCAGTTTATTGATGGAAAAATAGTTAAAGAATTTGGCTATTGGGATAATTCATCTATAATATTGGCATTAAAGCAACTCAAAGAGACTATTCCGCCAGAAACTATAACTGAAGATCGAAAAGAATAAATAAACCAAACTCATCTGTTCTCTCTTAATTTAAAGTAAGGACAGGTTAAATAGTAGAATCTATGAAAAAGGTAGCTATTATAGGTGGTTCGGGCTTTATTGGAAGCTATATCACCAAAAAGTTTTTAGAAGAAAATTATAGCGTAAAAGTTTCAGTCACTGATATTTTTAAAACGGAAAAACATCAACATTTGTTGAGTTTAAAGAATTCCGAAAATATTAAATGGGCTGAGTTAAATATTGAAAATATTAAGACATTAAAAAAATTCGCTCATGATTGTGAAATAATTATCCATTGCGAAACGCCATTTAAATTGGATGTACTTGATGCACAAAAAGAACTGATTAATTCAACCATAAAAGGGACAGAAAACTTTTTACAAGTTGTGAGTAAATCAAAAACAATAAAAAAAGTGGTGATTGTTGCCTCAGTGGCTTCATACAACACCAATTTTCCGCTTCCGGCAGGAGGAAAAACCCCACAAGATCCCTTTAATGAAAATGACACTCCTTTTTTTAGTGAAGAAGGCCATCCGTATGCACAAGCAAGATTTATTGCCAATCAAATGGTTGAAAACTTTATAAAGGCCAAACCATATTTAGAATTTGAAATAACAACCGTATCACCGGTTGCCGTAATGGGTAAAGCATTATCAAACAGAGATTATTCTACGCAAGTAGAATTACAGTTTTTGTTTAAAAATAAATTGGCGCCAAATCCATTTATCGAAATGATTTACGAAGAAGATGTGGAATTTGCAATGGTGGATGTAAACGATGTGGCACAAGGCGTTTATAAAGCCGCAACCATTTTTGGTATTCATGGTAAAAATTACCTGTTAAGCAGTGAAAGCTATCCAGTTTCCGATATCAGCTTACTACTTAACAACAAACCACCAAAAAACAAGGCGAAAATTATTTATCAAAATGCAAAGGCAACACGTGAATTGGGAATTCCTTTTGAATCTGCTATCGGATTTTTACAGAATTAATTCTTAAAAGTATAACTAGAAATTAATTTATAATCTATTCATTATGAAAAAAATTAAATGGCATCTCGCAATTCTAATTTTATTAGCTTCTATGAACCTGTCTTTCAGTCAGGTAAATAGGAAAACAGCAAACCAAACATATGCTTATAATTCCGTAGATCCACATAATTTGGTTGAATTAAATAATTGGTCGGCAAATTTAGATGCAGTTATTGCGGTACCAGATAACCATAAGATTTTAATGGAGAATGAAAAGGTACGTGTTTTGGAAGTCACTCTTTCACCTGGTGAAACTGAGGAAGTTCACCACCACCGTTGGCCAAGTGTCCTTTACATTCAAGAGGCAGGCAACTTTATAGATTATGATGGCGATGGCAATATCATTATGGATTCCCGGCAAATAAAACCTCCCCTTAAATTTCCAATGACCAGGTGGAAAGATGCGGAAGCACCACATTCCGTTAAAAATTTAAGCAAAACAATTTCCATTCGCTTGATTAGGGTTGAAATGAAAAATTAATATTATCAAAAATTACTAACTAAAAACAAAACTTATGAAAAAACTAATTTTATTGGGACTTGTAATAGTTCTATTTACATCTTGTAGCACAAAACCAGAACGTTACACGCAACAATCACCAGAAATTGAAACGTATAAGGCAGGAATTAAAGATTACAGCAACCAGAACTGGAAATCATTGGTATCTCATTATGCGGATACCACAAACGTATTTTTTAATACTTCTGTTCCAATGAAGGCCAATAAAATTCCTGAGTTTCATCAAAATAACGAAACAGTATTTTCTTCAAGAGGTTTTGTTGAAAATGGCCAGGAATATGAAATGGTAGTAACCGATGATGGAAAGACTTGGGTTAACTTTTGGGGTACTTGGAAAGGTACATTGGCCGCGAATAATAAAGAAATTGAAATCCCTGTTCATTTAACGGCACAGTTTATTGATGGTAAAATTGTAAGAGAATACGGTTATTGGGACAATACACCAATTGTTTTGGCAATTCAAGAAATTGAAGCCGCATCAAAAATGGCTGCTGAAACAGAATAATTTTTTAATCAACATAAAACCAATAAACTAACTAAATATTTAAAGTTTTGAAAAAATTACTAATGCTAATCGCAATAATCTTGTTGGGTAACACTGTTGTTGCACAAGACAAACTCTATTTAATATTCGAATTTATGAAAGTTGACAATGAGCAAGAAGCCGCTTATATGGAAACGGAATCATTTTGGGAAAAAATACATGAACAAAGAACTAAATATGGTGATATTTTAGGATGGGATCTTTGGAGCCTCCAACCGGGAGGTGAAGATCAAGGATTTCAATACTTAACTGTAACACTGTATAATGATCCAGTAAAAATGCTGAGTGGTACTGGAGATTTTGAGGCAGCCTTAAAAGCCGCCTATCCTAAAATGACCAAGGAAGAGCTTAATAAAAAATTTATGAGCACCTCAAAATCCAGAGATTTGGCCGTTCGCGTTTTTTTAGAGCAAATAGCCGCCACAAAAGATAATTTTGAGATGCCTTTGGGAACAATTGCCGGAATAAATTTAATGAAAGTGTCTGATGAAAATTATGATAAATATGAAAAATTTGAAACCGAAATTTTCCAACCTATGGCCCAAAAGGAGGTTGATGCTGGGGCTAGAGGTAATTGGGGCTTGATGCGGTATATGTTGCCAGTGGGAAGTGATGTTTATGCTTCACATATAACTGCGGATATGTATAATGATTATAATCAACTATTTAAAGGTGGCGCGACAAATTTACCTGCATTATCAAATGAACAAATACAAAAATTTAAAGAAGGAGTCGCTACGCGAGATTTGAAATATAAATATATGGCTACACTTATAAAAAAAGTGCGTTAAAATATTATAGTGAATACTTTTAATCCTGAAACTCCTAAAAATAGAATCCAATTTACAAATCCACAATTCTTTTTTAGGAATTTCTTTATAAATAGAAAAACGTCTTAAAAAAAATAATCATGAAAACAATTAAAATTTTCTTCGTAATTCTTTTATTATTTGCTTTAACAAGTAATGTAATAAGTCAAACTAATGAAAAATCAATCAATTCAACATTTACTTATAATAAAGTAAGTACATCGGATAATGTTTACGGACAAGGCTATAAAGTGGCCAAACATATGATATTTAAGGGAAGTGATACAGACTATCTTTTTAATATTTCTTCAACAGGAGAGTCTATAAATATTAAAACGCCCAAAAATTTAAATATAATTGACGCTGCCTATAAAGCATTTGCCATAGGTGATATTCCTGCAGTTCTTGCTGTAATGGATGCCAATATCGTTTGGAATGAGGCAGAGGGAAATGTATATGCTGACGGAAATCCTTATATAGGACCAGATGCCGTATTAAATGGTGTTTTTGCAAGGATTGGCGCAGACCATGAGTATTTTAGTCTGACAGATATTGTTTTGCATGAAATGGCTAACAACCAAGTGCTTGCTACCTTAAGATACAAAGCTAAATTGAAGAAAAATGGCGCAGAGTACAATACTCAGGCGGCACATCTTTGGACACTGAAAGACGGCAAAGTGATTTCGTTTCAACAATATGTTGATACCAAACAACTTGCTGATGCTTTTGGTAAATAAATTATGGAAACCTAATAAAGCAATTTAAATTCATCAAAATTAACACAGAGATAAAATTCAAACTTGTTGAATTAAAGGAACAAAATATCAAACGGGGTAAGCCAAAAACCGAATAGAGTAGGCGAAATTTAAATTTTAAAAAATGGACAAAAAACACAAACTTAAATATACAATTCTAGGCCTTGCAATTTTCCTTTTTTCCATTATTGGCTGCAACGCACCATCCGATAAAAAAACTGAAATAGAACCAGCTGTAATGGAAGAGCCTATGATTGTATTGGCCGATTTGGTTAGTATAAAAGACGGAATACAAGTCTTAGAAAGTGCTTGGGCAAAAGCAGATAATGCTCGTGATGTAAAAACAATCCTTTCTTTTTATTCTGATGATGCAATAAGTATGTCCAATAATGGTCCGATGACTATAGGAAAAGCTGCTATTCAAGAGGAAATAGAAAAGGATATTGCAAAAAAAGCTAAAGGAGAAACAGTTTCCTATAACACACTTGAAGTATTTGGGAATGAAAACATAGTAACTGAGATTGGAACAGCAATAGCTAAAGATGCTTCTGGCAAAGTGATTAGAACAGGAAAATATATGGCTATCTGGGAAAAACGTGATGGAAAATATATATGCATCAGGGATATTTATAACAATGACGCTAAAGTAAAATAGTTTAAATTTTTGTTGATACTACCAAGGATGTCTATCGAAGACTTCCTTAGTATTTGAACTATTATTTTGTCAGAAAAAGATATTAAGTTATAATATATTATGGAATTGCAGAAAATAATGTTTAAAATAAATATTACTAAAACAATAAATTATACAGAAATTACTAACTTTAAATTTTGTCAAAATGAAAAAAATAATTTTTTATGGTGTCTGTCTTATGGCGATTACACTTTTTACAAATTGCAAAGACAAAAATACCGATATTGTAAGTCAAAATGAACAATATAAAACTATTGATACCCTCCAAGAATTAATTGCAAGAGGTGCATATTTAGTAAATGTAATAGGTTGTGATGATTGCCATTCTCCAAAAATAATGACAGCTCAAGGTCCAATTCCTGATTTAGATAGACGTTTTAGTGGTCATCCAAGTGAGGAACCTTTAAACAAAATAGATAAAAATAATATTGGTCCAGATAAATGGATTTTAATGAATAATAGTTTAACAACTTTTGTTGGCCCTTGGGGTGTGTCATATGCAGCAAATTTAACACCACATGAAACAGGAATAGGAAATTGGACTTATGATAATTTCAAAATAGCATTAAGAGAGGGTAAATTTAAAGGCATTAAAGATCAAAGAATGTTACTACCTCCAATGCCTTGGCAAAATTTTAAGAACCTAACAGACAATGATTTAAGAGCTATGTTTGAATATTTTAAAACTGTTAAACCAATAAATAACATTGTACCTAGCCCTATCCCACCAAATGATTTATAAATAGTAATAAATACGTGAAGTGGTTCAAAAATAATATTTTGTAGTCAAATTTTAATTTTGTAATTTTAGAGAAACATCTAAAACAGAGACAGAAGTTTTACACCTTTTTATTCGATGTTAATATATTGTAATACAAAAGATTGAGCTTATTTATTGAATCTTAATTTTTATTGTTTTATAAATATTATTTTTTCAAATTACTGTCAATAAATTAATTTAACTCAAATAATTATGAATCCATCAGTATTTATTTTATTAATTATAGGATTGTTTCTGCTTAGCGGAATACGAATTATTTTTGAATACAAAAGAGCCTTAAAATTTAGATTCGGAAAATTCATTAAAACATTGAAGCCTGGTTTCAGATGGATTATTCCAGTGATGGAAACCATTCAGATTGTGGATATTAGAGTGATAACAATCAATATTGATTCTCAGGAGGTAATGACCCAAGACAATGTGCCTTGTAGTATAGACGGTGTTGTTTTTTATAAAGTTGATAATCCCGAAAAAGCTGTTTTGGAAGTGGAGGATTTTAAATTTGCCATCTCACAACTGGCTCAGGCTGCTTTAAGAGATGTTTGTGGAAAAGTGGAATTAGACACCATTTTGTCAAATCGTGAAGAAATGGGTAAAAATATTAAGGCAATTGTTGAACAAGAAACAAAGGTTTGGGGTATTGAAATTATTGATGTTAAAATTAAAGACATTCAATTGCCAGAAAATATGCGACGAATGATGGCCAATCAGGCAGAAGCGGAACGTTCCAGAAGAGCAAGAATTATTTTAGCGCTTGCAGAAGAACAAGCTGCCGGTAAATTGCTTGAAGCAGGAAAATTGATAGATCAATCTCCTTCTGCCATTAAATTAAGGCTCTATCAAACTTTAGCAAATATAGCCTCAGAAAAGAATTCAACCATACTTTTCCCATTTCCAGAAGAGGTATTGCCAAGGCTTGTAAAAAAGGCGAAGAAAAAAAACAAGAAGCCAAATTAAATTTTGTAAAGAGATTTTAGCTTGCAATAAGCTCCATTGAAAAAATTGCAATCCAGTCATATCATCTTTTCGCTAAAATTTGAGTAATTTTGCCTTTATGGTAAAAGAAATTCAGCTTCGAATTCCCATTCAAGAAGAAAAAATTGACGGTATTTTAAAGAAGAAAGCAGCACGCTTGTTAGGACTTGCTGAAAAAGACATCAATACTATAAAAGTATTGCGGAAATCTATCGATGCCCGAAAATCTGAAATTATTTTTAATTATAAGGTTGCCGTATATATTCACGAGCAATTACCTGAATCTTCTGCATACTCATTTGAATACAAAGATGTTTTCAAGGCCAAAGAAATTCATATTATTGGTTTTGGTCCAGCTGGAATGTTTGCTGCTTTACGCTGCATTGAATTGGGCTACAAACCTATTGTGCTGGAAAGAGGGAAAAAAGTACAGGAAAGAAGGCGCGATTTACGCGCCATAAATCAGTTTCATATTGTTGATAAAGATTCTAATTACTGTTTTGGTGAAGGTGGTGCAGGCACATATTCCGATGGAAAATTATACACCAGAAGCTTAAAACGTGGTGATGTTCGCAGGATTTTTGAGAACTTTGTTTTTCACGGTGCCAGTGAGGAAATCCTTGTTGATTCCCATCCACATATAGGAACCAATAAATTGCCCAAAATTGTTGAAAACATTAGGGAAACTATCCTGAAATGTGGCGGTGAAATTCATTTTGAAAGCAGGGTAGTAGATTTTATTATAAAAGATCATAAACTGAAAGCTATAAAATTGCAGAATGATAAAGAAATGGCTGTTGAAGCCTTAATATTAGCTACCGGACATTCGGCGCGGGATATTTATTATTTATTGCATAGAAAAAATATTTTCTTAAAAGCCAAATCTTTTGCCATGGGTGTACGGGTTGAACATCCCCAGCAAATTATAGATTCCGTTCAATACCATTGCGACGGAGAGAGAAATGAATTGTTGCCAGCAGCTTCTTACAGCCTTGTTGAGCAGGTTAATAATAGAGGTGTTTACTCATTTTGTATGTGTCCGGGCGGATTTATTGTACCAGCTGCAACTTCGCCGGGAGAAGTGGTGGTTAACGGGATGTCACCTTCAAAACGCAATAGCAAGTTTGCAAATTCTGGTATTGTTGTTGAAATAAATGCTGAAAAAGATTTATACAAATACGAAAAATTTGGTGTCTTAAAAGGGTTGGAATTTCAAAAAGATTTAGAAAAATTGGCTTTTATGGCAGGAGGAAGAACTCAGGCCGCACCAGCACAACGACTTACGGATTTTGTGGAAGGGCGCTTGTCCAATTCCTTAAATGAAACTTCTTATCAACCAGGATTAAATCCAGCACCTTTACATTCCTTGTTGCCAAAAATAATAGGGGGAAGGCTGAGAACGGGTTTTGCGGCATTCGGACAAAAGATGAAAGGTTTTTATACCGAAGAAGCCAATGTTGTTGGGGTTGAATCTCGAACGTCGTCACCTGTAAATATTCCGAGAAAAGAAAATTTAGAACATCCGGAAATTGCCGGACTTTTCCCTTGCGGTGAGGGTGGAGGCTATGCTGGCGGCATTGTTTCTGCTGCCATGGATGGTGAACGTTGCGCCGAAGCAGCTATAAAAATGTTACAGTAATTTATTTTAATTCTCCAAAAACCTCATTAAGTACATTTCTTCTGTAGTCAAAAATTTCATTCAATTTATTTTTAATAACAAGGGTATTTGCAATGGAGCCCAAAAAACCCATTGGGGGCTGATAAGTAACAATGTCAGTCATTAAAACACCACCTTTAATAGGTTCAATCCTGTGTTGGTGGTGCCAAATTTTATAAGGACCAATTCGTTGTTCATCAATAAAATAATTCTTTTCGTCGACTTGCGTTATTTCTGTCAGCCAATTCATTTTAATCCCCAAAAGCGGACTTACTTTATAACAAATAATCATTCCTGGATACATTTTTTCTGGCAAATCGCTTGAAATAATGTCGAAACCCATGTAATCCGGTGTAATTTTCTTTAAATTGGCAGGAGACGAGATGAAATTCCACACATCATTAATGGTTCCTTTTATTTTTTGCGTTTGTTTCCTTTGGTAAAATCCCATAATTTATTCCGTTAATTTATTGATCATTCCTTTAAAAATAAATCCGTGAAATGGCAAAACCCCATACCAATATATTCTTCCCCAAATTCCCAACGGTCTAAATGTTGCTGTCTGATATAATATGTTATTTTCTATTTTAAACTCGAGCCAAGCTTCACCGGGAAGTTTCATTTCAGCATAAAGCAGCAATCTTTTTTCCTTTTTGTTGGCATATAATACTCGCCAAAAGTCGAGTGCATCACCAACGGTAATTTCAGTTTGGCTTTTGCGGCCTCTTCGTAATCCGGTTCCACCCACAAGCTTGTCCAAAAATCCGCGCATCATCCATAATAAGTTTCCATAATACCAACCATTTTTACCACCAATAGCCCAAATTTTATCGACTGTTTCTTTCTCATTTCTAACGGCCTTTTCACATTTATTCTTGTAACAGCCAAAAGTTGGCATCTCAATTAAATTGGAAATTCCTTTAGAAAGAACATTGCTGGATTGCGCATCTATCCAGCTTGAAATCACATCATGTTGATTAATCTTGTTGAAAGCAAGTTTAACGGCTTCTTTATAAGGAATCAATTTTATATTCAGTCGCTCAGCCAAATCATTTTCTTCGCAAATAACTTCAACCTTCATACTGTCCACAAGATTTATGGCCAATCTATAAGAAGTTGAGGTAACAAAATAAAGCCAATAAGAAGAAAGTTTTGGCGTCATTAAAGGTAAAGTGATAATCTTTCGTTTCAGTTTTCGAACTTCGGCAAACGTTAACAACATTTCTTTATAAGTATAAACTTCGGGTCCGCCAATATCAAAATTCTTATTATAGGTATATTCATTTAGTATTACTCCTTTCAAAAATTCCAACACATTTCTAACGGCTATAGGCTGTGATTTGGTATTTAACCATTTCGGGGTAATCATAATCGGTAATTTTTCCACCAAATCACGCATAATTTCAAAAGACGCACTTCCAGAACCAACAATAATACCGGCGCGCAAAGTGGTCAAATTATAGGCTCCTGAAGCAAGGATATCTTCTACATTTTTTCTGGAAGATAAATGTTTTGATAATTCTTGCTCATTTACGATTCCGCTTAAATAAATAACCTGTTTCAACTTTGTACTTTGAATGCAGTTTCTGAAGTTATTGGCAGAAATTTCTTCCAAAGTATCAAAATCATCGGTGTTTACAGACATAGAATGGATTAAATAATAAGCCACATCAATGTCTTTGGGCATAATCGCTAAAGACTTTTCATCCAAAAAGTCGAGCTCAATAACTTTTAGATTTTCACCATTAAACTTACTTAAGTCAGTTCTTTTTTTGTCGCGCACGCAGCATATAACCTCATGACCTTCAGCAAGCAGAATAGGCAAGAGTCTTTTACCTATATAACCAGTTGTTCCAGTAAATAAAATTTTCATAATTTAAAATTACAAATAAGTAGCTCATTATTAACTTTTCTTGTTGACATATTATTTACTAAATTTATGATAAAGTAAAATTAACAATATACAAATATAATTATTTTTGTTTAATAATTATAGCATTTCATTAAACATATTAGATATTAGCAATGATTAAAATCAAAAAAAATTTAATTATGCCAATATTTATTATTCTTTTTTGTTTGTTTAACTATGTAATATTATTATTGAACAATAAAAATTTGAACAATCATAATAAGACATCCGTTTTCATAAAAGAAAACTTTAACGCAGCGAATAGATTATACTTTTCGAATTGGTAAGAAAAATAAAATGAATGAATTTTTCATAAAAATTATGCAAATATTCAAGCTATAATTTTGCAAAATTCAACCTCAAAAGATCACCATATTTGTAATTTAAATCCAATATTTCTTTTGATTTTTTATTTGGAATAATTTTTTGTTGAATTTCGGTATTTTCTTCAAAATCAGGTAATTCAAGTCCGATATCTAAAGTTGTTTTGGTGTAAAATTCCCGTCTGGTCGGGTGCGTGTCGGCACAACCGTTAAAAATTTGGTTCCAGACATTTTTTTCGATGACTTTTTCAATAAGCTGAATGCAATCATCCTGATGAATCATATTAACAAAACCATCTGGATTTGGTATTTTTCGTCCGTTTTTAAAAAATTTACCAGGTTTTCTGTTATAACCAAACAAGCCTGCAAAACGGATGATGGTAGTCTCAAAACAAGTCGAATTTTTAAATAGCATTTCAATGGTTGTTAATGCAGAGGGCAGTGTTTTAGCTTCTTCAGTTACCATTTCATCTGAATTTCCATAAACCGAAGTGGAACTGATAAAAATTACTTTTTTTACAGGAGAATTTTCAATGTGGCTAATTAAATTTCTAAAACCTTCAATGTCTTTAGAAGGCAAGGCCACAATTAAGATTTCCGAATCTAAAAATGCTAAAATATTGTGTTTTATGTAGTCCAGACTGATTAAAAACGGACTTATTCCTATTTCTTGAAATTCATTAAGCTTGGCTACAGAAGTGGTGGAGCCTTTAATTTGATAGCCTTGCGCAATTAAGCTTAAGGCCAATGGTTTCCCAAGCCAACCACAACCCAATATGCTGATTTTCCTTTTCAAAATTCTTGTAAAATTTTATTTAAAACACTATATCAATTTCCTGTTTAACAAATAAGTTTGGTGTTTAACTATATGATTTCATTTTTAACCGCCAATTTCGCAAAGTATTACGCAAATCTCGCAAATTTCTTCATTTTTGCCAATCTGCTTTGTTATAACAATATTTACTTTTTAACAGCTGTTTCCAACTCATTTAAACGCACCATTTTTTTACGTTCCAAAAACTCCTGGATTCCTTCAAAATGTTCACTGACGCGTTTGTTGCCAAATTCAAATATTTTGCTCACCATCCCATCCAGAAAATCACGATCGTGCGACACTAAAATTAAAGTTCCGTCGAAATTCATAAGCGCTTGTTTTAAGATATCTTTGGTCCTCATATCGAGATGGTTTGTGGGCTCATCCAAAATTAAAAGATTTACCGGCTCGAGCAGTAACTTAATCATGGCCAATCGGGTTCGTTCTCCACCCGAAAGCACTTTCACTTTTTTGTCCCAGTCTTCACTGCCAAACATAAAAGCGCCCAAAAAGTCCTTTATTTTGGATCTGATATCGCCTTTGGCAACATTGTCAATTGTCTGGAAAACGGTGTAAGTTTCATCTAACAAAGATGCTTCATTTTGGGCAAAATAACCAATCATAGTATTATGTCCTAGCGTTAGTTTGCCGCCATGTTCAATTTCGCCCATAATAGCTTTTATGAAAGTAGATTTTCCTTCACCATTTTTTCCTACAAATGCTACTTTTTCACCACGCTGAATCGCAAAGGTTGCGCCATCAAACACTAGGTGTTTATCATATGATTTTGCAACATTTTCAGCCGTTACCGGATAAGTTCCGGAGCGGGGAGAAGGCGGAAAGCGGAGTTTTAAATGAGAAGTGTCTATTTCATCAACTTCAACAATTTCAAGCTTTTCGAGCATTTTTACGCGCGATTGCACCTGTAATGTTTTTGAATACGTTCCTTTAAACCGGTCGATAAATTCCTGCGTGTCGGCAATAATCTTTTGTTGTTCTTCTAGCTGTTTTTGCTGTTGTTCTCGGCGTTCTTTGCGCAGTTCAAGATATTTGGAATAATTAACTTTATAATCGTAAATGCGACCCATAGTCACTTCAATGGTTCGTGTCGTAATTTTATCCACAAATGCCCTGTCGTGAGAAATCACGATTACGGCTTTGCCACTGTTTACAAGGAAATTTTCTAACCATTGCACAGAATCAATATCGAGGTGGTTTGTTGGTTCATCCAGTAAAATTAAATCTGGATTTTGCAACAATATTTTTGCCAGTTCAATACGCATGCGCCAGCCACCGCTAAAATCGGAGGTTGGTCGATTAAAATCGGCGCGTTCAAAACCCAATCCCAATACAATTTTTTCCACTTCCGCATCAAAATTGATTTCGCCGTTGCTGTATAATTTTTCGCTTAGTGCAGAAACTTGTTCAATAATATTATAGTATTCCTCAGATTCATAATCGGTTCTAACAGTCAGCTGATGATTCAGTTCATCCATTTTGGTTTGCATGGCCAATATTTCGGAAAATGCTTGGGAAGCTTCTTCAAATACAGTTCGGTCATTTTCCGTCATTAAATGCTGTGGCAAATAAGCGGTAATTTTATCTTTTGGGACAGAAATTCGTCCGCTGGAAGCTTTTTGATATCCGGCAATTATTTTGAGCAAGGTTGATTTTCCGGCACCATTTTTTCCCATTAGGGCGATGCGGTCTTTCTCGTTTATCACAAAAGAAATATCTTTAAAAAGTGTTGTACCCCCAAACTCTACGCTCAATCCTTCTACTGAAACCATTATTTTTTTTTGAAAATTTTGCGCAAAGATAGCGAAATCTTGTTCGATTTGTTGATGCAGGTATAAGGTTGGCAGAATTTAACCTTATTTTATTGATTATTGTGGTGAAATTTCAAAATCGTAAATCTAAATCCCGATCTATCGGGACGTAATTTGATTTGCGTTAACGATAGTAGCGATATCCTTTTTTGAAATGAAATGGAAAAAAAGATTTAGCGAATAGCGTGACCCCTCGCCTTTTCGGCGGGGGGGGACGCCCTCCAAAAAGGCTGGCAGGCCCATAAATTGATTGTCATTAAATCATCTGATTTTAAAGGACTTACCTTTTGGGAATTTCTGATAATTTTTCTTAAATGTGTGAATAATGTAATTATGAATCAATTTAATGTAACAAACATTTGATTGTTTGGCCGTATCTTTGTAAGAAAGTACTAGTAAACATTTAAAAAACACTTCAATATGAAAGTACAAAAAGTAATTTTAGTAACATTGGCAAGCGCAGTAGTTGGCGCGGCTTTAGGTATTTTATTTGCACCGCATAAAGGGTCAAAAACCAGAAAAAAAATCGCTAAAAAAGGAAATGATTATATTGATGGATTTGAAGAAAAATTCAATGAATTTGTGGATATGGCCTCAGAGAAATTCGAAAATTTGAAAGACGAAGCCGCTAAAATGGCCAAAAATAAAACAGAAGAAGTAGAGGAAGTTATTGACGAAGCTATAAAATAAAAAATACCATCTCAAAAGCATTGTTGAATAGTTAGTCGGAAAAGTTTGGATTGAAAGTGAGCTTAAAATTTTCTTTCAGGTAAAACTGGTGGAATTGCCTTTATTCTACCATTCCTTTTTGAATAAAATATGGAAAAGTAGTTGATAAATCAGCTAAAAAAATCAAATCGGATTTTAAATCTTGCAAATGAATTAAATTATTCTAAAAACAAAACAGTATATGGAAAAAGAGCCAAGTATATTTGAAACATTATTTGATAAAGCGGAAACTTTTGGAAAAACAACTTACGAGATTTCAAAACTAAAAGCCTTGGAAACAACCACTGTTGTAGCCACTTCGGTAGTCGCTAGGATAAGTGTTATTATTATGATATCGATGTTTTTACTTGTTTTTAATATCGGCGTTGCCCTGTTCCTTGGCGAATTGCTTGGAAAGATTTACTACGGATTCTTCATTGTGGCGGCCTTTTATCTGGTTGCCGGACTCATATCACATATCTTTCTGCACAAATGGATTGAAAAACCTTTGAGCAATTTAATTATTTCTCAAGCATTAAAATAAATGAAGCTATGGAACAAATAAAAACACAACACGATCTTAGAGCAGCCATTATTCGTTTAGAACAGCAACAGGCTGAAGAAGGAAAAGAACTGAAAGAGCAATTTCGTATAGCCTATAATAGCGTTACGCCCGCTAATATCATATTAAATACCCTAAAAGATCTTGGAGATTCAAGTTTTATAAAAGAAGGTTTTTTAAACACAACAGTCAGTTTAGGAACCGGTTTTATTTCTAAAATGGTATTCCAAGGTGTTTCCAATAGCCGAATAAAAAAGCTACTGGGATCGGCTTTAATGATTGGCATTACAAACCTTGTGGCAAAAAATCCAGATGCCATAAAAGCCATGGCTAATAAAGTTTTTAATCTTTTTCGAAGGAATTCTGCTGATGAAGAAACCGATAATGGAGAAGTAAATGATTGATTCTCCTAAAATGGATGCAAATAAAAGTTTAAACTTGCCATTTTACGTAAAGACAACAATTCTTTTAATCGGAATTTTTGTGTTTATAAGCATGCTTTATATTGCCCAAGACATCATTGTTCCACTCATTTTTTCAGTGATGATTGCCGTTTTGCTTCATCCAATCGTAAACTTTTTTGTTAGGATAAGAATAAATAGGGTTGTCGCTATCATTTTTACCTTATTTCTTACAGTTTTATTCACCGCTTTGTTGGCGGCCTTAATATTCAGACAGGCAAGTATTTTTTTGGAAACATGGCCAGATATGGTTGATAAATTCTCTTTGAGGCTGAATGAATTTACCCATTGGGCTTCCCGTTATTTCGACCTTAATCAATGGAAAGTCAATAGGTGGATGAAAAATTATAAAACAGAACTTCTCAATATCAGCAATGAGGACATTGGTAAAACAATGTTTGCTGTAGGCAACGGAATTATGGTTATGCTACTGATTCCTGTTTATGTCTTTATCCTATTATATTATAACAAACTTTTGATTGAGTTTATTCACAGGGTGTTTGTTAATGGTGACCAAAAAAGGATAAGCAAAATTATTTCTGAAACAAAAACAGTTATTCAGCGCTATCTTGCAGGACTGGTAATTGAAGCCTTTATTGTGGCAATACTAAATATAACCGCGCTTTTCGCACTTGGAATTGAGTATGCCATTTTGCTCGGTATTATTGGTGCATTGCTCAACGTAATTCCATACATTGGAGGACTTGTTGCGGTTGCCTTACCAATGGCAGTTGCTTTAGCCACCAAAACCACAGGTATGTACGCTTTTTACGTTTTGGCAATTTATTATATTATTCAGTTAATAGACAATAACATAATTGTGCCTTTTATAGTTTCTTCAAAAGTTAAAATCAATGCGCTTTTTGCAATAATCGTAGTTTTTGCAGGGAACGCATTATGGGGAATATCTGGAATGTTTTTGTCGATTCCGCTACTTGCCATAGTGAAAGTTATCTTTGACCATATAGAACCATTAAAACCGTGGGGATTTCTATTGGGCGCCACCCTGCCAACAACTTCAAAAATAAACCCAATTCTAAAAAAAATTAAGAAAAAAATATCATAATTTCGGATCATAATGTAGGCCTGCCTACCTTTTTGGAGGGCGTTCCCTTTCAGGTCGGGCTATTCGCTAAATCTTTTTTTCCATTTCATTTCAAAAAAGTATATCGCTGCTATCCCTAACGCAGATAGAATTACGATTTACTATTTTTGATTTACGATTTTTGATTTTTTCTTCATTGTACGGACAGGTCACGACCTGTCCTTTCTTAATTTCAACTATTTTGTGCGCGTAACAAGATTCGAACTTGCACATTCTAAGCGAACACCAGCCCCTCAAGCTGGCGCGTCTACCAATTCCGCCATACGCGCATTGCTTTAAACAAAAAAAGCTAAGCGGTTAAACTTAACTTTTTGTGACCGGGCTGGGGCTCGAACCCAGGACCACCTCCTTAAAAGGGAGGTGCTCTACCAACTGAGCTACCAGGTCAATTCCTCTTTCTCAACGCGAGTGCAAATATACTACCTATAGTTCTACCTCACAAGTTTTTTTTTATTGTTTTTTAAACGATATTTGTTTTTAAATGTTACATACTTATTTTTTAGTTTATGAAAATTGTTTTATTGGGTTATATGGCGAGCGGAAAATCGGCTGTCGGCAGCATTCTGTCAGAAAAACTAAATATTCAATTTATTGATTTAGATGAATTTATAGAGGAAAGAGAACAATTATCTATATCCCAAATCTTTGAAACGAAAGGAGAGGTTTATTTTCGAAAGATCGAAGGAGTCTATTTATATGAATTGCTTGATTCCAAAGAAAATGCAGTAATTTCTTTGGGAGGAGGAACACCTTGCTATGGAAATAACATGAGTTTTATTGAAAATATGTCAACTTCCTTTTACCTAAAAGCAACAATAAACACCATTTTTGAAAGATTAAAAAATGAAACTTCACAACGACCTTTGGTTGCAACCATTGGAGCAGAAAACTTAAAAGAATATATTGCCAAACATTTGTTTGAACGTACTCCTTATTACGACAGCGCAAACCATATTATTTTGGTAAATGATAAAACGTTGAATCAAATAGCTGATGAAATTTTATTATTATGCTAAACTTGCATAAGAGTTATTATTTTCAAATACTACAGAGATATGTTCTTTCAAAGAAGTTGATAATGAAATTCCTTTAAAATCGGCTTTTACTGGATATTTCTTATGATTTCTGTTAATTAAAACGGCTGTATTGAAACGTTTTAATGGCACATCCAAAAAATGTTTGATACCATATATTAAGGTAGTTCCAGAGTTTAATACATCATCCACCAAAACCAAGGATTTATTTTTATAGTCACTTGAACTTATGGAGGTTGTAATCTCATTTAGAGGCTTTTTTTTATTTATTTTAACCTCGCACAAAATCACTTTTAAATCGGAGATTTTGGACAATACTTCTGTAATTTTCTTTGCAAACAAAAATCCATTTCCTGTAATTCCTGCGATAATAATTTCTTTTTCATTAAAATTCACTTCGTAGATTTGATAGGCAATTCTTCGCGTTTTATTTTTAATTTGCTCATCTGTTAAGATAATTGAACTTTCCATGTGCTTATATTTTTTCAAAGATAAAAAACAATTCCCTTCCGGCTCTCGGTTTAATTGAATTATAACATCTTTCTAGTTTTTTTATGGTGAATTTTTTGGAAAACAGTTGTAAATATTCAGCTTCGGAACCACCAAATGGTGGCCCCGCTTCGGTCAACTCAAAATCAAATAAAAGTCCGATTAATTTTCCCTTTTCTGCCAATAAATCATTCATTTTATCGGCATATTTTTGTCTCAAAAAAGGATCTAAAGCACAAAAAAAAGTTTGTTCCACAATTAAATCATATTTTTCTTGATGATTAAAAAAATCATCATGAATTAAATGTTCGACAGGAAAATTTGGAAACCGTGTTTTTAAATTTTTTAAAGGTTGTTCTGCAATATCTATCACATAGATATTTTCAAAACCCTGTTCAAATAAATATTCAGCTTCATAACAATTACCGCCGCCAGGGATTAATATCCTTAATTTTTTGTTGGTCAGTTGTTTAAAATAATCTACAAGTGGGGTAGATACATAGCCAATATCCCAACCTGTTGCTTTCTCTTGGTATTTGTTTTCCCAATAAATTTTATCAAAACGTGTTTTCATTATTTTACAATGATTTTATCAATCCGCCATCTATTGAGATATTGGTTCCTGTAATATAGGATGCATAATTTGATGCCAAGAATGTCACCAAATAGCCAAACTCATCAGGTTTTCCCAATCTTCCGGCTGGAATTTCCTGTGTCATTAGTTTTAAATTTTCTTCCAAAGAAAGCCCCTTTGTGTTTGCCTGAATTTTATTGAGTTGCTGAATTCTTTCGGTATCAAAAAGTCCTGTTAATATGGTATTTACCGTAATTCCGAAAGGCGCAACATCCTTTGCCAATGTTTTTGCCCAAATAGCAACAGCTGCCCTTATGGTATTTGATAAAACGAGATTAGATAAAGGTTCTTTGACAGTAAGTGAAGCAGTGTTAATTATGCGTCCGTAGCGGTTTCTCTTCATGTTTTCAACAGCCAATAAAGTCAGATGACAGGTTGTTTTAAACAATAAATCGAAAGCTTTTTGGTAATCGTTTATGTTTTTTTCAAAAACACCTCCAGCTTCAGGACCGTTGGTATTATTAATTAAAATATCGATGTTCTTATGCTTAAAATAGGCGGAAGTTTTTGCTTCAAAATCATTAAAATCGTAAAAATCAACTACAATATAACCATGTTTTTGGTTAAAACTAGTGTCTAAATCCCTAAGGGTGGCTTTCAGTTTTTCCTCATTTCTCGCCATCAAGGTAATAGCTGCACCACAACTGGCCAATTGTAAGGCGATTGCTTTTCCCAATCCCTGGGTACTTGCGCCAACAAGCGCCTTTTTTCCTTCTAAATTAATCTTCATATGCATTTCCTTCTTCGTGTAAATCCTCTATATCTCGTCGGTCCTTTTTAGTAGGTCTTCCAACACCTTTTTTTCGATAATAATCTTTGGAATATTTCAACAGATCTAATTTTTCAAATTCCTCTTTTGGTGTTAAATCAATTCGGTATAAATCGACCAACTTAGCACCCACACGGTTTGTGGGGGTGTCTATGACTTGTATTTCATAATTAATCTGGTTTTTTCTGACAATTAATTTCTCGCCGATAAAAACTATTTTTGAAGCCTTTACATTGTCGCCATTTAGTTTGATATGGCCTTTTCTGCAGGCTTCTGTAGCCAGACTTCGGGTTTTATAATAACGTATACACCATAAATACTTATCAATTCTCATATAATAACGTTAAATTCTAAATTTCTCTTTAAACAAAGGTAGTAAAATTGTACATTGCGCCCTTAAAAATTAACTTGAATGAAATTTAAAAATATATTATTTATTCTTGCTGTCAGCACTGTGATTTTTTCTTGCAGTAAGGACAATGACAAAGAGGTTTTTGATGCAGCAAAGCAATCTTTAGAAGATGATGTTATTTTGATTAAATACTTGCAAACGCATTATTTAAACGAAACAGATGGCGGAATTTGGACCATAAAAAATGGAGAAACGCCTTTAATGGATCAGGTTGAAGTACAAAATATTACGAAAAATGACATAGCATATAAATTGTATTTTCTACGCCAGTCTGAAGGAGTTTCAATTTCACCTACAAGAGTCGATTCTGTATTAACAACCTATACTGGTATGTTATTGGATAGCACTGTTTTCGATTCGCGTTCCTCAATGATTTGGATGCCACTTTCGGGCGTAATTGATGGTTGGAGTTATGGTTTTACCAATTTTAAAGGCGGAACAAAGGTTTTGAATGCTGATGAATCTTTTTACTATGAAAATACAGGGAAAGGAATTTTATTTATCCCATCAGGTTTGGCCTATGGGAATATTGACCAGAGTTATATTCCTGCAAATTCACCTCTTGTTTTTCAAATTATATTGAATGATGTTAAAATTGCAGACCATGATAATGATGGTGTATTGTCTCACTTAGAATTTCCAATAGGTAGCGATGATTATAGAACCTTTGATACAGATAAAGATGGAATTCCTAATTATTTAGATACAGATGATGATGGAGACGGAATATTAACCAGAGATGAAGATACCAACAAAAATGGAAATTGGTTTGATGATGACGCAGATGGGGATGGAATCCCAAATTTCTTGGATAAAGACAGTTAGTAAACCAACTTAGTAAATACTTAAAAGCTTCCCGATTCTCAGGAAGCTTTTTTTAGTTTGGACATCCGCGATTACCGCCTCTCCAGTCACTTTTTATTCTATGTCCACGATCATCAGCATTTATTTTAATAATGTTTATATGCACACTTAAAATGATTTGGCTTGGATTGTATGCTAAAAGGCGACCACGGTTGGTGCCATACGTCCCCCTATCGATATCAATTTCCAGTTCATCTACCTTTGTAATGTCATATTGATACCGTAAATCGAAACCAAATCGGCCAATATCAACTAAAAGACCTGCATTAATAGCTGTAGAAGAATTTTTGTAGGTAAAAGGTCTAAGATTTTCTTGATTTCCTTCTAAATTCATTTCAGAGATACTACTAAAACTAGGTCCGGCATATATTGAAACAGGTTCATAAATTATATATCCTAAAAGTATGGGAATATCTATTTTTTTTGATGTCCAATTGGCAGTTTTTTTCGCTAAGGCATAACTATTTTTTAAAGACATGAAATTAATTTCTGGTCGAATAAAAAGTTTATTAAAAGTTATCATACCAAAACCACCAAAATGGAATCCTATTTCTTTATCTGCAGTATAATAGGTGTCATCAAGAGGAGTAGGGTTAGAACCAGCCCAAGATCCAAAATGATACAATTCACCAATATTATTATAATTAATTCCACCTTTTACACCAAAAGTATATTCTTGGGACTGTGCATTAGTGAAAGAAATTAGCAATATAATTATAATTAGGGGTTTTATTTTCATCGTTTTATAATTATTATTTGAGATAGTAATATGATAAATATATAAATTTAAAATTAGAATTAAATATTTTTTTCTAATTTTAAATTACCTAACAAAATAAAAGCCCGCAACTTGCGAGCTTTTAATGATCTCAGAATCTATTATTGTTTACCTTACAGAAATAATAATAATTATTTTTTATTTCCAGACAATCTATAAGACAAACTGAAAATAATTTGTTCAGGTCTTGAGTCCAGTCGGTAAGATGTAGTACTATTTTCTATAAATTCAGCTTCATTTTTGTTAAAGCCTCTTTCATACCTAACATCCAAGCCTAATCTTCCTAGTTCAAGCCCCGCTCCAAAATTAAATCCAACTGTAAAATCATTGTCAATTCTGTCATATTGGATATCTTTAAAATCGTTATCCAACGTATATTGAAATGCCGGTCCGGCAAAAACACTAAGTGGGCCAATTAATTTTAATCCCACCAAAACTGGCATATCCAATCTTGAGATTTTATAATCTACCGCTTCTGAATTTAGAACATATTCACTGGTGGTTTTTGTGTACACCAACTCCGGTCTCAAATAAATTGGGCCCAAGGCTAATTTTCCGTAAACACCGACATTATATCCGGACTTACCTTTTCCTTCATTTTTAATGATGTCACCTGTTTCATTAACAAATTCACCTTCTCCATTCGAGTTGTAACTCAATCCGCCTTTTACACCAAAACTGCTTTGTGCATTTACATAAAATAAGGTGGAGATTAATGCAATTGCGAGTAATAAAATCCTTTTGTTCATAATATTTTAATTTAGGGTTTATAATACATCTTTTTTATAATAACCTGTGACTTATTTGCCACTGCTATCAATCCTGCAAAGTTGAAAGATATAAATCAGAAAAAGTTATATAATTCTATATGTAAGTTGCAAAATTCACAGATTAAATAAATTAATTTATTTTGAAAAAGATAAATGTCCACTTTTTTTAAAGTGGGGGATAGTCACAATTCCAAAATCAACAACGCCAAATAATAGCATTGCCTGAATTATAAACGCAATAAGGGTACCGTTATTTTCTGGAGATGACTTTTTTGACAGCTGCAACAATGTCTGTATCGGTTAAACCGTATTTTTCCATCAGTTCGGCTGGTGTGCCAGATTCTCCGAAACTGTCATTAACAGCGACAAATTCTTGTGGAACCGGATTGTTTTGAGCCAAAACACGGGCAACGCTTTCCCCCAAACCTCCTAAAATATTATGCTCTTCAGCAGTAACCACACAACCTGTTTTGGCAACAGATTTTAAAATGGCTTCATCGTCTAAAGGTTTTATGGTATGAATGTTAATAACTTCGGCGCTAATTCCCATCGCTTCCAGTTTTTCTGAAGCTTGCAATGCCTCCCAAACCAAATGTCCGGTTGCAACAATGGTCACATCCGTTCCTTCGGTTAACATGATGGCTTTGCCGATGATGAACTTTTCGTCTGCCGGCATAAATACAGGCACAACCGGACGGCCAAAACGCAAGTAAACCGGACCAACATGCGATGCAATGGCGATTGTTGCCGCTTTTGTTTGGTTGTAATCGCAAGTGTTGATGACGGTCATATTCGGCAGCATTTTCATCAAGCCGATATCTTCCAAAATTTGATGTGTCGCGCCGTCTTCACCCAAAGTCAATCCGGCGTGTGAAGCACATATTTTTACATTTTTTTCAGAATAGGCGATAGATTGCCTTATTTGGTCGTAAACCCTTCCTGTGGAAAAGTTGGCAAAAGTGCCCGTAAACGGAATTTTGCCACCAATGGTCAAGCCTGCTGCAATTCCCATCATATTTGCTTCTGCAATCCCAACCTGAAAAAATCGTTTGGGATGATTTTCAATAAATTTTTCCATTTTTAACGAGCCCACTAAATCTGCACATAGCGCCACTACATTTTCATTTGTGTCTCCCAATTCAGCCAATCCTGCACCAAATCCCGATCTTGTGTCTTTTTTTTCTGTAAACGTATATTTCTTCATCTGTGTATTTATTAAAAATCGTTCAAAAATAATGATATTAAACGATACGATATTATAATTTCATTAATTCTTCATATAATTTATGAACAGGCATTCCCATCACATTAAAATAACTGCCTTCAATCTTAGTAACGCCTATAAATCCTATCCATTCTTGTATTCCATAAGCTCCGGCTTTATCAAAAGGTTTATAATTTTCAACATAATGATTGATTTCTTCCATAGATAATGGCTTAAAACAAACCCTAGTTACGTCGTGAAAAACTTTATTTGAAGTGGATGTTTTAATGCAAATTGAAGTAATCACTTCATGGCATTTACCAGAAAGTTCCTGCAGCATCTCAATGGCCTGCTGTTGGTCTTTTGGTTTTTCAATAGCCTTATTGTCCAACCAAACAATGGTGTCCGAAGTTATAACAATATCATTATCAGCTAATTCAGTAAAGACAGCAGCTTTTAGCTCAGCCAAATAATCGGTGATTTCCGCAGCATTTAATGTTGTAGGATAAATTTCTTCAATTGCTTTTACCTGAATAGAAAAATCAAGTTCCAGCGCTTTAAACAATTCCTGGCGACGTGGAGATCCCGATGCCAAAATAATATTTTTATTTTCTAATTTTTCTGAAAGCATTAGTGTTTGTTTAATGAAAATAGGATTAAGGCATTAATCCCGAAAAACATAATGATTTTCAGGATTAAACTTAATTTTTTAAAATCTTTTTTTGCTTTGGTTGAAAGTAATTTTAGTCCAACATAAATCAATGGAAGAGTGGTAAATATTATTAAATACAATACAGTAAATTTATATTCCGACACAAATTTTATTATAAGAAACAATAACAAGCCTAAAGGTAAAAGACAAAGGAACGAAGCGAATTTTTTTGCTCTATAAACACCGATTAAAATAGGTAATGTATTCATTTTTAAGCTATAATCACCATTTACATCTTCAATGTCTTTAACAATTTCGCGAACCAGATTTATTAAAAAAGCAAAACATGCCAACAATAAAGTTACATAAATGACCAATTGCTGATTGTTATTTTTAAATTCAAAATTTATATCGAATATCAACAATACAATAATACTCATAGCCACTAAAAATGAGACGGTGATATTGCCAATAAGTGGTTTAGACTTTAATTTTTTGGAATAAAAATAGAGTAGTAGTGCGGTGCCAATAAAAATAAAAGAAAGGGTAGGTTTTTGGAGAGATAATGATAATCCAATTCCTAAAACAATTCCCAAAGTGTTGGTTATTAAATATAATCTTTGTGCACTTTCTATTGTAATATAATTAGCCACTATAACTTTATGTTTCTTATTAATTAAATCGGTCTTTATATCAATGATATCATTCAATATATAACCGGCAGAAGTCACCAAAAGAATGGCAGAAACCAAAATAAAAAACTGAATTATTGTAAGATTTGTTATGGCGTCAAAAGCGTTAAAAAAAAGAAATTTAAGCAGTAATTGAACATAGAGCAATAGCAGTAAATTTTTCCATCTTATTAAACTTAAAAAAGCCGCCAATTTCATCCGTTTACATTTTATTTTTTAGCGGTAACAGATGCTGCTTGTTTACCGATAGGCAGGTAAATTCACCTCTAATCATTTCCTTGTTTATCAAAATTTATGATGCCCGCTTCATCTTGCTAATTGAAATTCTTTTTAATACGGTCTAAATGAATTTTGCTATCTCTTGTTTTAATAGCTTCTCGCTTGTCGTAGTTCTTCTTTCCTTTGGCAAGTGCAATTTCTAGCTTTGCCCAGCCTTTATCGGTTAAAAATAAGCGCAAGGGAACGATGGTTAAACCCGCATTTTGAACTTCTTTATGCAATTTTTTCAATTCGCGTTTGTTTAAAAGCAGTTTTCGTTCACTTTTCGGGTTGTGGTTAAATGCGTGGCCATAAATATATTCTTCAATAAATATATTGATGGCGAATAGTTCACCCTTTTCATTAAACTCGCAAAAACTTTCCGTAATTCGGGCTTTGCTTTCACGAATCGATTTAATTTCTGTGCCCGTAAGTTGAATTCCGGCAATATATTTATCCAGAATCTCATATTCAAAGCGTGCTTTCTTATTTTTTATGTTGATATTTTTCTGCATAACTTGGGCAAAGGTAATTAAAACACTTCAAAAATTGATTTAATACAAATTAAAAATCGCAGTATAACAGGAGGTCGGTAACCTGATTTCCCTTAATTGTGACAATGTACAAATGAGAAAATTCAGCATCATCCATTTCTAAGTATTTTTGTTGATGAATTAGTCCGTTCACAAACTGGGGAATGGTATTGCTGTGACCAACAATTAACACATTTTTACCCTCATTTTCAAGTTGGAAAAGATCAAAATCAACTTTTTGGGGATTATAAATAATGGGTGCTAAATTCAACTTTTTTACAATTGGTTCAGCGGTATTAAGCGTTCTTTTATAATCGGTTGAATAGATGGCATCAAACGGAACATGTTGTAAAACTTTTTCCCAATTTTCGGCTCTTAGATAGCCCCTTTCATTTAAATCGGGATTTTCATCAGCAGAATTTTCTCTCACTTTTTCTGCATGTCTGATTAAAAAATAAGTTGTGGTTTTTTCAACAGACTCTTGTGCTTGCAAAGTTGCCAGAGTTATGAATAAAAGTCCGAATAATATAATTTTCCTCATCTATAAATTTTTTATAAAGAAACAAATAAAACTGGTTTAACCGCAATTTCCGCAAAGAAAGCGCAATGTTCGCAAAGTTAAAGTTTTTAAAAGTTTCCATTTGCGTGTCTTGCGAAAAACCTTGCTTTCCTTGCGGTTAGAAATGAGTGCCTTTAAAACTGTCTTCTATTTTTTGTTTCTGAAAACAATTTTATCATCAAAAGCATCGAGTAAGATATGACTTTCTGAAGTTATTTTACCTGATAAAATTTCCTTTGACAATTCATTTAGCACTTCTTTTTGAATCACTCTTTTTACGGGTCTCGCTCCAAATTGAGGGTCATAACCTTTTTTTGCCAATGCTTGAATAACTTCTTCAGTAAAATCAATATGAATATCTTTTGTCAGCAGCATTTTTGCCAATGCACCCAATTGAATTTTAACAATTTGTTTAATTTCAGTTTCATTTAAAGGCGTAAACATGATAATCTCATCAATTCTGTTTAAAAATTCAGGTCTGATGGTTTCTCTTAGCAAAACCAATACTTCTGCTTTTGTGGCTTCAGTAATTAAGTCGCGCCTATTCATATCCATTTTTTCAAACCGCTCCTGAATAATATGTGCGCCCATATTTGAAGTCATAATAATAATGGTGTTTTTGAAATCGGCAACGCGGCCTTTATTGTCTGTTAACCTTCCTTCATCCAACACCTGTAGTAAAATATTAAAGGTATCTGGATGCGCTTTTTCAATTTCATCCAATAAAATAACAGAGTATGGTTTTCTTCTAACGGCTTCTGTCAATTGTCCGCCTTCTTCATACCCAACATACCCTGGAGGCGCTCCCACAAGCCTGCTTACCGCATGGCGTTCCTGATATTCACTCATATCAATGCGTGTTAATGAATTTTCACTGTCAAATAAGTATTCCGCAAGTGCTTTTGCAAGTTCTGTTTTCCCTACGCCAGTAGTTCCTAAAAATAAAAAGGTCCCTAGCGGTTTTTTTACGTCTTGCAACCCGGCTCTGGATCTTCTTACGGCATCTGCTACTGCAGCAATGGCTTCTTCTTGTCCAACAACCCTATTGTGCAGTTCGTCTTCTAAATTCAACAATTTTTCACGATCGCTTTGCAGCATTTTAGTAACCGGAATTCCTGTCCATTTAGCCACAACTTCAGCAATATCATCGCGCGTAACTTCTTCTTTGATTAAAGCAGAATCCTGGTTTTCAGTCAATTCTTTTTGAAGCTTCTCTAATCTATCCTGCTCATCTTTAATTTTTCCGTACCTTATTTCAGCTACTTTTCCATAGTCACCATCACGTTCAGCGCGTTCAGCTTCCAATTTGAAATTTTCAATAGCTTCTTTACTTGCCTGTGCTTTTTCAACCAATTCTTTTTCACTAACCCATTTTGCATTTATTTCGTTGCGCTTTTCTTTTAAATTGGCAACCTCTTCTTTTAAGCTGGCTAATTTTTTTTCATCTTTTTCACGTTTAATGGCTTCGATTTCAATTTCAATCTGCATAATTTTTCGATCCAAAACATCCAATTCCAAAGGTTTTGAATTTATTTCCATCCGTAATTTTGCGGCTGCTTCATCCATTAAATCAATCGCTTTATCTGGTAAAAACCGGTTGGAAATATAGCGTTGTGATAGTTCCACAGCGGCAATGATGGCATCATCTTTAATTTGCACTTTATGATGGTTCTCATATTTTTCCTTGATTCCACGTAAAATGGAGATTGCGCTTTCTGTATCGGGCTCATCCACAGTTACTTTTTGAAACCTACGTTCCAGCGCTTTGTCTTTTTCGAAATATTTTTGGTATTCATCTAGCGTAGTTGCGCCAATTGCTCTCAATTCGCCTCTGGCTAAAGCAGGTTTTAATATATTTGCGGCATCCATAGCGCCTTGCCCACCACCAGCGCCAACCAATGTATGAATTTCGTCAATAAATAATACAATTTCTCCGTTTGAGGAAATCACTTCTTTTATAACGGATTTTAAACGCTCTTCAAACTCTCCTTTATATTTTGCACCGGCAATAAGTGCACCCATATCCAAGGAGTAAACTTGTTTGCCCTTTAAATTTTCAGGGATGTCACCTTTTACAATTCTGTGTGCAAGTCCTTCTGCAATGGCGGTTTTTCCTGTTCCTGGTTCCCCAACTAAGATTGGATTGTTCTTGGTTCTTCGTGATAAAATTTGAAGAATTCTTCTGATTTCTTCATCACGACCAATTACCGGATCTAGTTTTCCGTCATTTGCCAATTGGTTTAAATTTCGTGCGTATTTATTTAGTGCATTGTACGTTTCTTCAGCACTTTGGGAGGTTACAGTACTTCCCTTGCGCAGTTCTTGAATAGCGGCTTTTAAGTTCTTATCAGTAACTCCCTGATCTTTTAAAATTTGGGAAGTGGTATCTTTTGTGTTTAAAATGGCCAACAACAAATGCTCTACGGAAACATATTCATCCTTCATGTTTTTCGCTTCAATAGCTGCCGTATTCAACATTTTAGAAGCATTTCCAGATAGTGAAATTTCACCACCTGTAACTTTAGAATAACTTTCCAAAGTTTTGTCGATTAGGCTTTTAAGTAAATCAATGTTTAATCCTATCTTTTTAAAAATAAAAGGAGCCACATTTTCGTCCACTTCAAAAATAGCTTTTAAAATATGCGAATTTTCTATTTGTTGGTGTCCGTAACTTTGTGCAATTTGTTGTGCTTGTTGCACAGCTTCCTGCGATTTTATTGTAAATTTATTAAAGTCCATATCATTAAATTTAATTGTCTTTAATTCTAATTCTCAAAGAATATTCCACATAGATAATTGCCTTAAAACAAGCCATTTTGTCTGGTATAATCAATATTATAACGTCATTTTGTCTTTTTTAAGTAAGTTATTATTAAATTTGCCGTCTTAAAGATAAAACAATTAAAATGGGATTATTTGATAATTTACTTAAAGGTACAGATAAAGCAGAAAACAATTTAAAAATAAATTGGCTAACTTTAACTGATAGCGAACAATTGGAAGAAATCATTAAAATTTCGATGGCCAAGCCCGTTTTAATTTTTAAACACAGCACAAGATGCGGCACTAGCAGAATGGCGCTTAGAAATTTTGAAAGCGACTATGACATTCCAGCGCCTAAAATTGATATGTATTTCTTAGATTTATTAAATTTCAGGGCATTGTCTAATGATATTTCAGAAAAGTTTAAAGTAGCGCACCAATCTCCGCAAGTTTTGGTGATAAAAAATGGCAAATCAGTTTATAATGATTCCCATTATTCCATTTCTCTGAAAGCCATAAAAGAAATTGTTGACAAATAAAAAAGTAATTTTATTTAAACTGATTATTTGTTATGATATATTTAATTTTCTGTTTTAAATCTTCACCACTGTCATAAATCATCTGTTCATTGCTTGGAAATGGAAGAGATTTATACTTTAACAAATCCAAGTAATTCTGGTCTAAAGCATTTTTATCGCCACTGTAAGTAGCGTAATTGTGCTCAAATTTATTTCCGCTTTCTATGGGAAAAGATTTAATTAATTGATTGGTTATTAAATCAAAATAGGTTAGTTGTCCAATTATTTGAACGGATTTATATTGGGTGTTTTGGTATAAGGTGCTTCGGATTGTTTTAAACTTATCCACTTTAATATTTTTTCCCAAACTGTCTTTTACTGCATTTCCTTGGCTATCCAATAAGTATTTCCATCCGTCTTTTACCAGTTTTTCCTGTACTATTTGCTTTTCGCGGATTTGCTCGGGAGAAATATTAATTTCCCTTAAATTTAACACTATTTCAAAATCATAATTTAGTTGTGGCTGTTTATTGTTGTGATAAACCGTCCAAAGATTATTTAAGCGATACGTGTCAAAATTCAACAAATCATCTTCCAACTGTATCGGAATTACCTTATCTGTTTGATTTTGGATAAAAACATAAATAAAATCCGTTCCTTTATGCTGTGCTTCTTTTAATAAGATTTGTGAATCTTTATAGTTCGGATTTATATTGTTTAGGAAACTTAAATCATCATAGATATTTCTGAAATCAACTTTATTATCAGCAGTGTGCATCGATTTTTTCGCATTTTCGTATAAATAATTGGAAAGTTTATCTTTACTATTTAAGATATCATTTGCATAATCATTAAATTGAAATTTGGCATTTCTGCCATTTTTATGAATTGGCAAAGGAAGTAATGGTTTAATACGTTCCTGCCTGTTATTTAAGTTTAGATAAATGGTATAAATACTTTCTAAATTGGCAGGGTTTCCATCATTTTTAAGAAATTTTATTTTTTCAAGGTCTCTATCGGTTGCTTTTGCAAATGCTTCTTCCAGCATAATCACATAAGGTTGGTTGCTTTTTTTGGTTTTGTTGCTCCTTAAGTTTTTAATAGCTGTATCCATGGCTTCATCATAATTGCCATAATTTATGGCTTTCTGAGTATTTTTAACGCCTCCGCAACCAAAAAAAGTAATGCTGATTATTAAAAAGAGTAATTGTTTTTTCATTGTAGAGATTTAAGTTTTACATGGCTAAAGATTCATATCCAAAAATAACCAAAAAAGCCCTAGAAAGTATATTTCAGGGCCTTTTTTAGCAATCAATTTATTCAATTGTTTTTATCTTTTTAATTTAACTGGTGGCATTATTTTGCCGGTGCATTTTCCAAAACCAATTCTCACCTTGTCATTTTTGCAATACCCTCTAATAATTACATGGTCGCCATCGTTAAAAAATGTGCGGGTAGAGCCATCTTTTAAAGTTATAGGTTCCTTTCCTCCCCAAGTTAATTCCAACATAGAACCATAACTATTTTTTGTTGGTCCCGAAATAGTGCCGCTTCCCATTAAATCACCTGCTCTTACATTACATCCATTGCTGGTATGGTGTGCCAATTGTTGTGCCATTGTCCAGTACAAATATTTAAAATTTGTTTCCGTTAGCAGATTTAAATCTCCATTTTCTGTTTCAACAACTGCCTGAAGTTTTATATCATAACTATTTTCCGTATTTTTTTGTTGTAAATAGGGAAGTGGTGTCTTTTCCTGTTTTGGCCCTTGGCATTTAAAAGGTTCCAGGGCATCCATTGTAATAATCCAAGGCGACATACTTGACGCAAAACTTTTTCCTAAAAACGGTCCAAGCGGCGCATATTCCCATTTTTGTATGTCACGAGCGCTCCAGTCGTTAAATAATACCATTCCGAAAATATATTCTCCTGCTTCATCAACAGAAACAGACTCTCCTAAATTATTAACATCGGTGGTTATAAAAGCTGTTTCGACTTCCATATCCAATGCTTTTGAAAGTCCAAATATAGGTTGGGTTTCACCTGCTGGCAATATTTGTCCGTAGGGTCTACGAATTTTTGTGCCGGAAACCACAATAGACGATGAACGCCCATGATAGCCGATAGGCATATGAAGCCAATTGGGCATCAATGCATTTTCTGCGCCTCTAAACATCAATCCAACATTGGTGGCGTGCTCTTTACTCGAATAAAAATCAGTATAATCACCAACGCTTATTGGCAATAGCATTTCTACCTCATTAACGTCGAAAATAATCACCTCCCGATGCATTAAGTTATCCCTTAAAATTGCATTTTTTTCATCAAAAATATCCGCAATTCTATTTCTTACCAATCGCCATGTTTTTCTGCCATCAGAAATGAAATCATTTAAGGAATCTTGCATAAACATATCGTCAGTCAGTGGAATTCCCTCAAAATAGCCCAATTGATGGAAAGCACCCAAGTCTATTGCGTATTCACCAATACGTGTTCCAATGGTTATAATATCATCTCTTGTTATAAAAACTCCAAAAGGTATATTTTGAATTGGAAAATCGCAGCCTTCCGCTACTTTTAACCATGATTTTCTGTTTGGGTTGTTTGCTGCTATTTGCATATCTCTAATTTATTAGTAGTATTATTTACACATCAAATATATAAGTTTCTTATTAAATGCAAAATGAAATTCATATTTTTGCACAATATTTAACTTTTAAAATTTAAAATCAATGCAACGTGACCAAATTATCTTCGATTTAATTCAAGACGAGAAAGAGAGACAAACCAATGGTTTGGAATTAATTGCTTCTGAAAACTTTGTGAGTGAACAAGTTATGGAGGCTACTGGTTCTGTTTTGACTAACAAATATGCAGAAGGATACCCAAACAAACGTTATTATGGAGGTTGTGAAGTGGTTGATATTGTTGAGCAAATAGCCATTGATAGGGCAAAAGAACTTTTTGGCGCGGAATACGTAAATGTGCAACCTCATTCAGGTTCGCAGGCCAATGCCGCTGTTTATCAGGCTGTTTTAAATCCGGGAGATAAAATTTTAGGTTTCGATTTGTCGCATGGCGGACATTTAACGCACGGTTCTCCGGTAAATTTTTCGGGTAAATTGTATAAAACCTCTTTCTATGGTGTTGAAAAAGAAACAGGTGTTTTAAATTATGACAAAATTCAGGAAACTGCCACCAAAGAAAAACCAAATTTAATTATTGCTGGCGCTTCAGCATATTCCAGAGACATCGATTTTAAAAGATTCAGGAAAATAGCAGATTCCGTTGGCGCCTTGTTAATGGCGGATATTTCTCATCCTGCAGGATTAATAGCCAAAGGAATTTTAAATGACCCAATTCCCCATTGTCATTTTGTGACCACAACAACGCACAAAACATTGCGTGGACCTCGAGGTGGAATTATAATGATTGGAAAGGATTTCGACAATCCGTTTGGACAAACATTAAAAAATGGAACCTTGAAAAAAATGTCGGCTTTAATTGATTCAGCTGTTTTTCCAGGAAATCAAGGTGGACCCTTAGAGCATGTTATTGCTGCAAAAGCCATTGCATTTGGGGAAGCTTTAACCGATGATTTTTTAGCATATCAAATTCAGGTGAAGAAAAATGCGGCAACTATGGCTGCTGCTTTTATGAAAAAAGGCTATAAAATTATTTCTGGCGGAACTGATAACCATATGATGTTGATTGATTTACGCAATAAAAATATCAGCGGCAAAGATGCTGAAAATGCCTTGGTAAAAGCTGATATTACCGTAAATAAAAATATGGTACCTTTTGATGACAAATCTCCTTTTGTGACTTCAGGCATCAGAATTGGGGTGGCAGCAGTTACAACCAGAGGCCTAAAAGAAAATGATATGATTGGGATCGTTGATTTAATTGATGAAGTGATTGAAAATCATGAAAATGAAGCAAAACTCGAAGAGATTGCAGAAAAAGTAAATGAAATGATGTCAGGTTTGCCTTTGTTTGCAAAATAACTAACATTAAAAAAAAACATAAAAAAATCCCGCCTAGAGTGGGATTTTCTATTTAACTATCCTTCTAAATCTTCAAGATCCTCAGCGCGTTCTATAATATTTTGGGGCAAGGATTTTTTGGATTTTGCGCCCATTTTCTTCAGCTTTTCAACACTTATAATTAAATTCCCTTTTCCTTCAAATAATTTATTCATAGCGCCTCTATATTCTGCTTTTGCTTCATCCATCTTTTTGCCAACATTGGTTAAATCGGCAATAAATCCTTCAAATTTATCATACAAAGCACCCGCTTGACGCGCAATTTCTATGGCGTTTCGCTGCTGTTTTTCATTGTTCCACATAGAATCAATGGTGCGTAAAGTAGCCAAAAGGGTAGTGGGTGTTACAATCACAATATTTCTTTCGAATGCTTTATTGTATAACTGATTGTCGGTATTTAACGCCACAGCAAATGCAGGTTCAATAGGAATAAACAACAACACAAAATCGGGGGATTCAATTTTGTAAATATCTTCGTACCGCTTTTCGCTCAATTGCTCGATATGGCGCTTTAAGGAATTTACATGTTCCTTTAAAAATTGTGATTTATCATTGTCGTCATCACTGTTTACAAATTGTTCGTACGCTGTTAAGGAAACTTTAGAGTCGATGACCATTTTTTTGCCGTCGGGTAAATGGATCACCACATCAGGCAAAATCCTTTTTCCTTCTTCATTGTTAAAACTTTGTTGCACAAAATATTCCCGGTCTTTTTCCAAGCCTGATTTCTCTAAAACGCGCTCCAGCACCAATTCGCCCCAATTTCCTTGCGTTTTGCTGTCGCCTTTCAATGCTTTTGTTAGGTTGATGGTGTCTTTGCTCATTTGCAGGTTTAAATCCTTCAACCCAAGTATTTGCTGACGTAAAGCGGCGTGGTAATCAATGCTTTCTTTATGTGTATCTTCAACTTTTCGTTCAAAAGTCTGTATTTTTTCCTGGAGCGGACTTAAAATATTTTTTAGGTTTTCCTTATTCTGCTCGGTGAATTTTACCGATTTTTCTTCCAATATTTTGCTGGCCAAAATTTCAAATTCCTTACTAAACTTTTCCTGTAATTTTTCTACTTCTGCTTTATTTTCGTTTAGCTTTTCTTCCAGGTTATGAAACTCGGAAACCTTCTGTGCCAACCGGATATCTATTTGGTGTTTTTCATCATTTAAGCTATTTTTTTCCTGAATCAACTTATTAACGCTTAATTCATTAAGCTGTTTTTCTTCAAGCAATAGTTTATTTCTTATTTCCAGTTCAGAAGTAGCTTTTTCCAAAGTGTTTTTGGTTAATAATTTACCGATTATAAAACCAATTGCTAAAAATACCAAGGCAATTGTTATGTATAAAATAAACTCAGTCATCACAATTTTAAGATAAATATTAGTTTATAAAAGTAAGAATTTTATATTTGCGGGCTATCTGGTATTTAAAAAATAGAAACTGAGTTATCAACAACAATATGAAAATTTTTGCCCGTTTTATTTTGCACACCGTTTTTAGGTGGAAAATTATTGGAAATTTCCCGAGGACTCTAAAAAAATATGTGATTATTGCAGCACCACACACGCACTGGCATGATTTTCCTTTGGGTGTACTTATTAAATATGCAGAAGATCTACCGGCAAATTATATTGGAAAAGCTTCTTTATTTAAACCGCCATTCGGATTTATATTTAGCTGGTTGGGAGGAACACCGATCGACAGAAGCACTAGCAGCAATAAAGTTGAAGCTATTGTCAAAATATTTAATGAAAAGGAAAACTTTATTTTAACATTGTCGCCCGAAGGAACCCGAAAAAAAACAACTACCTGGAAATCAGGATTTTATTATATTGCAAAAGGCGCAAATGTGCCGATTGTTATGATTTCTTTTGATTTTAAAAATAAAGAAGTCAAAGTTGCTGAACCTTATTATCTAACTGATAATATGGAAAACGACTTTAACTTCTTTTATAAATTTTATGAAGGCATTCAGGGTAAAATACCCGGAAATTTTTAACCTTTATAAAAAGGCGGTTTCACCACTATGGCCGGAATTGCCTTATTTCTTATTTGTATGAAAATTTGTGTACCAAGTTTAGCATAAGCAGTTTTAACGTAACCCATTCCGATTCCTTTTTTAAGAGTCGGACTCATAGTTCCCGAAGTTACCACGCCAATATTTTCGCCTCCTTCATTCACTATTTCATAATCATGGCGCGGAATCGCCTTTTCAATAATCTCAAAAGCAACCAATTTTTTTGAAACACCTTCTGCTTTTTGTTTTTTTAATGCTTCAGAATTGGTGAAATCTTTTGTGAATTTTGTAATCCATCCCAAACCTGCTTCAATTGGAGAGGTGGTATCATTAATGTCGTTTCCGTATAAACAGAAACCCATTTCTAAACGCAAGGTATCACGTGCAGCCAAACCAATCGGTTTAATTCCGTATTTTTCACCCGCTTTAAAAACGGCATTCCAAATATGTTCTGCATCTTTATTTTTAAAGTAAATTTCAAATCCGCCAGAACCTGTATAACCTGTAGCAGAAATAATTACATTTTCAATTCCGGCAAAAGTTCCTGTTTTAACCGTGTAATATTCCATGGCTGATAAATCAATATCAGTCAACGATTGAAGTGTTTGCGTAGTTTTCGGTCCTTGAACGGCCAATAATGACATTTCATCTGAAACATTGGTCATTTCAACACCCAAATCATTGTGTTTAGAAATCCAATTCCAGTCCTTTTCAATATTTGAGGCATTCACCACCAAAAAATAAAGTTCTTCAGTAATTCTGTAAACCAATAAATCATCCACAATTCCGCCATCATTATTTGGCAAACAACTGTATTGAATTTTTCCGTCAACCAAGACAGATGCATCATTTGAGGTTACTTTTTGAATCAAGGCCAAGGCATTTTTACCTTTTAAGTAAAATTCGCCCATGTGCGAAACATCAAAAACACCAACACCATTTCTAACGGTTTCATGTTCTATGTTAATTCCTTCATATTGTACAGGCATCATATAGCCTGCAAACGGCACCATTTTAGCGCCTAATGACTCGTGAATATGAGTTAAAGCTGTATTTTTCATTTGTTGTCTTTTATTGTTTTTTATTTGTCAAATGGAACGCTTAGAATCTTTCTTTTTTCTGATAGATTATTTTGTTGTAGGCGTTTCATCTGTTTAAATTTTATTTTTTAGCGGTAACAGCTACTGTTCGCCATTAATCATTCCTTTGTGTATCAAAATTTGTGAGGCTCGTTTCATCTGTTTAAATTTTATTTTTTTGTTGGTACAGATGCAGTTCGCCATTATCATTCTGCTGTGTATCAAAATTTGTTATGGCTCGTTTCATCTGTTTAAATTTTATTTTTTTGTTGGTACAGATGCAGTTCGCCATTATCATTCTGCTGTGTATCAAAATTTGTTATGGCTCG
>DATCTJ010000041.1:0-12360 GCA_036568005.1 Lutibacter sp.
TAAAAAACGCTATTTCGCCAAACAAATATCTTAAACAATCAAGTCTTCGTTTTAGGTTTAGATGACAAAACCAAATAAGACTAAAAACCCTTAAAGAACTTTTATAAAAAATCGCAATCCACCAATATTTGCCAACGGTCTCGGCTATGAGTAGTTGCGTGGTTTAGCACTTAACTTTACAAGTACACACCAAGCTGAAAATCCGCGAGGATTTTCAGAAGTAGGCGAGAACAAGCAATTACTTATAGCCATTGTTGTGCGTAGGTTTATCTTTAAATATTAGTTCTTTTAGCGATAAACTAAATAAGTTTCTTTTGCAAGCTCCATTTTTTTCGGAATGCTTGATTAAATCGTTTATGTCAATATATACCATATTTTCAAATTCACTTTCATATTCCGATTTTTGAAATGAAACTACAAATTTTTCTCGATTAAAAATATGGTTTAGTTTCTCTTTTATTTTTCCGACAGTGTTTTCGTCAGCTTCAAGGATAGGTATTATGTAGGCATTGGCATTTGATAGGCTAACAAACTCGTTGTCGTTGTTGATTGTTAACAAATCTGAATACGGTTTTTCTGTTGGTAAAAAACTATAAATTGATTCCTTGATAAAAGAAGTCTCTAAAACTCTTTTCAGCATAGTAATTTGGTCAAAATTAGGCATAAATTTATCTTTATTATGAAAGAATATCTTGAAGTTTATTTGTGAAAAATTCTCTGTTTTCATTCGTAAAACTACTTCTTTTGTATCCAATAATATGAGTATTATTTACCTTGTCGTATAAATATCCAAAATCGTTTGAAGTCCATACCTTCTGTTCATAGCATTGTTCTACAATATTATTAAAAACAGTTTTACCTTCTAAAATCACAACTTTAGGTTTTAGTATGTTGATTAACTGTATTGAAAAATAGGCGCTTTTTTTAAAATATTCATTGCTATATTGAATGTCGTCAATAACCTTTTTCAAATCATTTATGTTTTCTGTAGCTAAATGGAAAAAATTAGTTTTTACAACTTTTTCTTTAAAAATACTTTTGATTTTTTCATCGCTCCAGTTGATTAACTTAAAAAACTTAATAGTTTTTTCTGCTAAATGATATGTGTTTGGATAATCATCTCTATAATCATCATTGTAAATATCTAGATAAGATATTTGGTCAGTTTCTATTATTTTTTTTCCAGAATCTCCATTACCGCGACCAGGATTAATACCTATAAAAAGTATTTCTGGATTTGTGATAGGTTTTCCATCAAAGATTTCGAAACCAAAATACAGGTCTTTATAGTTTGATTTTTCTTCTAATGATTTAATTAATCTGGTGTTAAATTCATAAACACCTTCTTTCCACATTGCTAAATTTTCAATCATATTTTATTGTTTTATATTTTACAATATTATGACAAAATAATTAAAATAAAAAATATAATTTACTGATTTTCAATTAGTTATGTTTGTTAAACAAGATTAGGGTTTCAATCCCGAAAATCCGCCTGAAAGCTTCTTTTTATTTATTGAAATGGTTTTTTTAGGTTGAGTGAGCAACTTACGCACAACGTGTTTTTATAAGATTTGTGCGGCATAAAAATCGGAGATTTTTCCGCCGTAGCAAATTTTTGTTGAATGTTTATTATTTGTTTCAGTTCAAATTTAAGCATAAATTTTATGAGGTGTTGTAATTTGTAGTTTTCAGTTCAATTTTTGTTTTTAAGTTCTAAATTTATTCTATCCATTTTTCAATCAGTTTAATGATTTAAAAATCTGGAATATTTGTCGGTTTGTTGCAATTTTAGTTTTTCCGTTTCAATAATCACGTTCAATTTGTAAAAAGTCGGAACTTTCTCTGTTTGTTAGAATTGTCATTATAATCTAAATCCTAAGATTTTTCTGTTTGTTGAAATCTTTAATTTGGAAAAATTCTCTTTCTGTTAGGTTTTCCGTTTCAATATGTAAAAAGTCTGAACTTTCTCTGTTTGTTGAAATCTTTAATTGGAAAATTTCACTTTCTGTTTGGTTTTCCGTTTCAAAAATCACGTTCAATTTGTAAAAAGTCTGAAATTTTTCTATTTATTGAAAATTTGAATTTAAATTTTTTTTTCTGTTTTGGCTTTTCATTCCAATTTTTAAAATCCGCAATTTTTGTTTTTTTATTTAAAATTCTGACAGTTTTTTGTTTAAAAAAATGTTTTTCTGCTATAAATTACAACGTGTTCGTATAATGATTTGTGCGACGTAAAAATCGGAGATTTTTCCGCCGTAGCAATATTATTATTGAATGTTTGTCGGTTTGTACTAAATCCGATTTGAGCATAAATTATATACGTTGTTAACTGTAGAATTTATTTGCATTCGTAAATTCCTATTAATGGGTAATTATATTCATTGTATTCATAACTATAAGTTCCATCACTAATTCCAGTAATATTTTCATTTGTATATTTAGTAGTTTGGTAATGTCTAAAATTATTGGTTGAAACGGAAATTCCTCTAAAATCTATAAATGGGAAATTTGAAAACGGGTTTAATTTGTTGTCATAATCTGAATATTCGGATATAGTCTGAAAGGTATTTCCATATTGTACTTTCTTAGAATCAATTTTTGTTAAATTACCATTGTTGTCATATTCGTAAATTGTTGTAATATCAAATTCATAATTTGGTTCATTGTAATCAATAACTGTCCTAATTATTCTGTTCTTATTGTCATAATAAATATCTTCAGGATATATAAATGTATATGTAGAATTTGTATAATTAAAGATAGATATTTCATTTCTTTTATGTGGGAGTGAATTCGAATTTTCATATATAAACTCTGAATAAGTATAATTATCATATAAAGGGATTTTATAAATTTTCGAAATTCTTCCCAAATTATCATAAACCAAACTATCTCGTGAGATTTCTCCGAGAATATATAAACCTACGTTAGGAGAAACATTATCATAATTTATTCTACTCGTAATTTTATTGCCAGAATATGATAATTTATGCTTGTAACTTACCTCGGAACTACCTAAAACAGATGATTTTTCATAGTCTAATAAATAACAACTATTTGATTTTTCTGAAGCTATTTCATCTTTAGAACAGCTAATTAGAGAGATTCCAATTATTAGAATTTTTAAAATATTTTTCATTATTAATTCAGTCTTAATTTTACAGTTAACGGTATTTTATAAGATTTGTGCGACTAAAAATCGGAGATTTTTCGGACGTTGCAAATCTATTGTTGAATGTTTGTCGGTTTGTATTAGTTCAAATTTAAGCATAAATTTTATGAGGTGTTGCAAGCTGGCTTTTTCGAACTCAATTAATCTATTGAAACAAAAACTTTTATAATTCCTAATTCTTGCCATTTTCCATTTCTAAATTCGGGTCTTGACCTTAAATTTCCTAAAACTCCTGAAGTTTCTCTAAAACTATTAGCTTTCCATTTTTTTCTTTCACTCGTTCCGTTTGCATAAAATGTTGTGATATAAGCTCTTTTTGTTTCAAGTAATTTTCTTTTAAAATCAGACTCATTCGGTGGATTCAATTCTATTGGTAAAACTGAATTATTATATAATGGTTCTTTTATCGAATATTTCTTTATATTATCAAATCCAGTAGTCATAATTAGTGTAAAATTTTTCTCTTTTTCTATTCTTAAAGGCTGAATTGAACCTCCTAATTGAGCTCTGACAGTATTTCTCATTGAATCTTCTGAACGTTCAGGGAAAAGCTGAACTAATCCGTTTAAAATTTCCTCTTGAGATTTTGGCTCAGTTGTGATTAAATTCTTGATACTTGAAATCACGCCAGGATTTGTTCTATTATTTTCGTTTTGAGAAAAAGTATAGTTTTTCTGAATTAAGGGACTTTGAATATATTCAGACTTTTTTTCAATATTAATTTTAATTTCATTTAATACAGAATCAAGTAATTCTCCGTCATATTCACTAATAAAATCTTGTTTAATTAATTCTATTAATCTCTCGGTATAATTCTCTGAAATAACCTTTTTAGTAAGTTCCTTAAAGTCTTGTTTTAGATTAATTTTTTTAAGTGCTTCAATTGTGAAATTTTTTAACGATTCCACATTGAAATTTTCTTTGTTAAATAATTCTACAAATGTTTCTCCTTTTTCATTATTTTTCTCAAATCTGATTGTTTCAAGTAAAATTGGATCTTCTTGATTTGCTAAATTACCGTCATAAAATATTTGAATACTTTGTCCAATTAGAATTCCGTATTCCAATCTCAAGTGACGCATATAAGAAAATAATTGTTGTTGAAATGTAGAAGTTAGAGGAATATTCGGTTGTTTAATTTCAATAACAAAAAGTTTTTGATTTGTGGCAGACTTTATTACAAAATCTGGCATAATTCGATTTGCAGCTCCAAACTGAAATGAAGGTCTAATATCAAAATCTCCTAAAAACTCTTTCCAATCTAAAACTCTTAATGCTTGAATTACATTTTTCTCAAAATCGTTTTCACTTATATCAGTTTTTATATTTTCTGACAGTAAAAAATTTATTTCGTTCCATTTGTCTTGTTTCATAACTATTTCATTTTTCGGCTTGCTTGCAACGGTCTCGGCTATGCGTAGTGCGGGATTTCAAGGCACTTCACTTTCCGTTTAGCTGTAAGTTTATTTAATGTAATTACTTTCATATCAGCACTTTCCTCCGCATTACATATAGCCATTGTTGTGCGTTCGGTGTTCTTTTTTTATCTGGTTTTTCATTGTCGTTTCTGTCTTTGCGTTGGCTTTGCAAGCTCTTTGACAAAGCTTGGGTTTGAGCGTTGGCTCGTGCGGCTTTGGCAATGTGCTTGCAAATAGCGTGGGCTTTTAAATCGGTTTCAATCCCAACTCTTCCAAAAACTCATTGTGTTTGTCTGTTTTTGTTTTTATGGTGTCATTTATTGAAGTCAGTTTGTTGTTTACTTCTTTCAAGTCAATTTGTACTTCATCTTCTGCGGTGCTTACATACCTTGAAATATTCAGGTTGTAGCCGTTCTTTTCAATTTCGTCCATTGAAACCCTGCGAGCATATTTTTCAATCTTTTCAGGGCGGTGTTTGTAGGTTTCTACAATTTTCTGAATGTCGTTTGGCTCGTCTTCTTCGCCTTCTCTAAGGGTGTTTTGTCGTTTGCCTTTTTCGTAATGCTCACTGGCATTGATGAACAAAACATCATCTTGTTTTTTGCATTTTTTCAATACCAAAATACAAACGGGAATACCTGTCGAGTAAAACAAGTTGGAAGGCAATCCAATTACTGTGTCAATGTGATTGTCTTTTAACAATTTGGTACGGATGCGTTCTTCTGCACCTCCACGGAATAAAACTCCGTGCGGTAAAATAATCGCCATTGTACCTTCTTTACCCAAAAAGTGAAAACCGTGCAATAAGAAAGCAAAGTCGGCTGCTGACTTTGGTGCTAAACCATAACTTTTGAAACGGAAATCTTCTGCTAAGGTGTCGTTTGGATCCCAACGTAAGCTAAATGGCGGATTGGCTACTATGGCATCAAACTCCATCTTTTTGCTCGGATTCATTTCGTTGAGAATGTGCCATTGATTCTCTAAAGTATCTCCGTGAAAAATCTCAAACTCGGTGTCTTTCATTCCGTGCAACAGCATATTCATTCGGGCAAGGTTGTAGGTGGTGATGTTTTTTTCTTGTCCGTAAATTTTACCTACACTTCCGCCATTGTCTTTGATTCGCTTTCTTACGTTGAGCAATAACGAACCCGAACCGCAAGAAAAATCCAATACTTTGTTCAGCTTGTTCTTTTTACCGCTTGTTGGGTCTTGACTGTCTAAAGTGACAATTTCTGAAAGGATGGTCGATATTTGTTGTGGGGTATAAAATTCCCCTGCTTTTTTGCCCGAACCTGCGGCAAACTGACCAATCAAATATTCATAGGCATCTCCAAGGGTGTCGCTATCGGTTGAAAAATCGGCAATGCCTTCTGCAATTTTTTGGATGATGGTGCAGAGCTTTTTGTTTCGCTCGGTATTGGTCTTGCCGAGTTTTTCTGAATTCAAATTGATTTCTGAAAACAAGCCTTGAAAAGCACTGTCAAAGGATTCGTCTTGTATGTATTTAAACGCTTTTTCTAAGGTTACCAACAAATCACCGTTTTGGGTACGAGCCATTTCGCTGATGTTGCTCCACAAGTAATCGGGTTTGATAACATAATGCACTTTTCTACGCATCTGTTTTTCAAACTCGGCTACATCTGCTTCGTTGGCTGCATACCAAACCGACAAAGGCGTTCGCATATCTTTTTCGGGCAAAACAGGGTAATCTGAACCCAATTCTTTACTAGCAGATTCTTCGTAGTTGTGCGACAAATAACGTAGGAACAGAAATGAAAGCATATAATCACGGAAGTCATCTGCATTCATTGCTCCTCGCAAGTTGTCCGCAATATCCCAAAGGGTTTTGCCTAATTGTTTTTGGTCTTTTAATGTCATTATGATGCTGTTTCTGTTTGATTATCGTTATTAAATATTTGCGGAAAATAAAAATCATACTTGTCAGTAAAACCTTTAAAGATTCTTATAAACAAGTCTTTATTATCATCACCCATTTCTACAGGGTCAAAAATTGAATATTTGCCGTGGCTGAATAGTTGTAATGCCCGCTCAAAAAGGACTTCATCCTCCAAACCATTGATACATTTATCAATTTTATCATAGCCAAAAAATGTAGCTGTTTTTTCTAAAATACTTCTAAGTGCATTAAAATGATAAGTGTAGATTTTGGGCGGGTCGTCAGATTCCTGTTCTTCGACAATATTTTTTAACTCGCTAAGTGTTGCTATGTGATGAAAAAAAGGGGTGTCATTTGTGTCCTGTAGTGAATATCCATTAACCCCTTTGTTGTGTAAAAAATATTTTTTGTTTTTTACTTTTCTACCAAACTCGTTATAGAGAACATTGAAAAATAAACTATGGTGTGTAGAGATTACTGTTTTAATCAACATCTCAAATTTTCCATCTGCATCTTTTTTTGTTAGTAAGTTCGCTAAATCACAAGCTATTGCAATAGCATTATTTTCGTCTAGTGACGATATTGGGTCATCTACAAAAATATATTTAACCCAACTATAAGCAGAGTCATTATCAATAGCTAACTGACAAATTGCAAGGAAAAAGCACCAAATAAATAGTGTTTCCTCTCCTCTTGATATTTTAATATTTGGAATGGTTTGTTCATTACCTTCAACAATAATACTCCTTGAAAAAGTTACTGTTGACGTATCGTAATCAATGTCAAACTTCAAATCAACATAGTTGTTAAAAAAAGATTCAATTTTTGAATCTAAATTTAATTCTCGTAATCCATCAAAAAAAGCTGAATCAGAGTTTAATCTTAGCTCTCTGTTTGTATCATTTTCAAAATCATTATTCCAAGAAAACAAATCTTCTGTAAAAGCATTAAAATATAAAGTATCACGACTTGTTACATTTCCATCAGCATCAAAAGTTTTACCTATTTGCTTGAATTCCATTGATAATCTTGTTTTTCCACTAGCATTGTGGGCAAAAAGCAATACTAAATCTTTCATTGGGCGGTGGTCTCCAATTAAGTCTTTTCGGAAATGTTGAGCTATCTCAGTAAGGTTTGAAAATTTAGTTATTGTGCTCATCTTCTAATCTTTAATTTTAGGAAAAAGCCCCTGCATCAAACCCTTTTTATGCAATTGCAATTGCTCAATCTTATCTACTTGTGCCTTGATAAGGGCATCTAAGGACGAAAGACAAGAAGCGATTTTTTGTTGTTCTTTTGGTTTGGGAATTAGGAAAGAAAATTCTTTGATTTGCTTTTGCGAAAGCATAGGAATTGCACCCTTTGACCTATTTTTTCGAACTTCCTCCTGAATGCAATCTCCAATTAGTATGTAATAGAGAAATCGAGCATCACAAGTTATATTTTTAATTAAAACCATACTTGGGTTTATAGTTGCAGGTCCTATTTCTCTGTCAATTATTGCACAATCTCCTAATGTTCCTCGTTGAGAAAAAATAATGTGCCCAACTTCAACCATAATTTCAGGTGATTCGTAATACTTATCCCAACTAAGATATGTTGGGTCTTTTAATTCAAGTAGTTGATTTTGAATGTGTTTACCGCCAAGAACTAATGCACCTTCCCCTTGTCCTACTATATCTTGAGTTGTATAACCTCTATAACCTATTCTACCTTTGATTTCACAATTATTTTCAACAGTTGTTTCCACCCACTCTCCATCATCCTCGAACTCCTTAAATCGATACTTAGGAACAGTTTCACCTTCTTGCGGAAAAAGATTCTGCATCAAGCCTTTTTTGTGGTCTTTGAGTAACTCCAACTTTTGGCTGTGGGCGGCTATCACTTCATCTAAAGAAGAAAGACAGGATGCGATTTTTTGTTGTTCTTGGGGGTTAGGTAGTGGTATTTTTAGTTTTGAAAAAACCGAAATCCAATGTCGTTTATGTACCCCAACTTCATAATTCATAGTTTGCATTGCTTCATATACAAACTTGATGTTGTTTCCGTTTTTTGCAAGTAAAATCTTCATTGCAGAAGATTTGGTTTTGAAAGGGAAGTCAACAAATTGTGAAGCCGTGGTAAAATCATCAAAAATTATTACTGGTAAGTTTTCTGTGTAAATACCGTCTTTTTCATGCGTATATCCTAAAATAAATGTTTTTCCTGCCGTTAATACAGGGGTTTCATATTCGTTTTTATAGTCAGTACTTTCAACTAAGTATGGGGTTGGTTGCAAGTAGTCAAGACATTGCTCCAATTCTTCAAAAGTCCATTCTTTATTGAACTCTGGAAATCTTATATCAGGTATCAAATTCATTTTACTCATAAGCTGCTAATCCTGATATTTCACGCCCTTGGGCTAGTTTTTTTAATTGGGGTACTAAGTCTTCCATCAATGCCAATTCTTTTACCCTGCGTTCCTTCCAACTCAATTCCAAAGGTGCTAAGAGGTCTGTGAGTTTTTCTCCGTCAAAAATCATTCTGCTTAGTATCTTTTCTACAAAGCTTTTCAGGTCTGCGGTTTGCAAGCCGTGTTTGTGGGCAATGGCTGCCAATTCCTTTTCGTTTTTCTCCACCACAAAGGTTTCGTAACCCTTGCGAAGTGTTTCTACATCTTGTCCACTGTTCCAATCCAAACTGTTGATGTACTCGGTTAAATCTTCCTGCTCGTCCATCAGGTTGGCATTGGCACTCAGCAAACCAATCACCTGTGCTTTGGTCATTTTTTGCTTGGCAGGTTTCTTTTGTGTGCTGTCGGCAATCAAACTCATTATATAGTCGTAATCAATCACGGCAGAAGCAAACAACACAAATTCAAAATCCAATTGCTGAATGTCGGGCGGTGCTTGGTCGCCTTCTTTTTGCTGTATTTCCCGCAATTGCTTGGCGGTTTCTATGTACGAACTGCGGAACTCTTGCAACTTTTCCGTGGGCAAAATAGCTTCAATCTGAGCTTGTTGGGTTTCGTCAATGTCGGTGTATTGGTCTAATTGGGTTTTAAGGCGTTGTACTTCCTTAAAGTTCTTTACAAAAGCAATGCGGGCAGCATCACCTTTCAGGTTATACACTTCCTGCGGTTCGTTTACCAAATTGTGTTGTTGCATAAACTCGCCCAACTTTTCCACGGCTTCTTTGTATTTATCAATCACCACGGGGGCAGGGTCCACCAACCAAATTTCTTTGGCTCGTCCATTGTCTTCGCCTGAGAACAAGGCAATGGCTTGATTTACGGCTTCCTGTTGCGAACGGAAATCGAGAATATTGCCATAAGGTTTGGTATCGTTCAGCACACGGTTGGTGCGTGAAAACGCCTGAATCAGTCCGTGGTATTTCAGGTTTTTGTCCACATACAAGGTGTTCAGGTATTTGCTGTCGAACCCTGTGAGCAACATATCTACCACTATGGTAATGTCTATTTTGTTTTTCTGTGGATAGTCCTTGTTGCTGTATTTCTGATTTTTTATTCGGCTTTGAATATCCTGATAGTAAATATCAAAAGTATTGATGTCGTGATTGGTATCGTATTGTGTATTGAAGTCGGCAATAATTTCCATCAAGGCTTTTTTCTTCTCTTCGGGATTTTGTTTGTTGTCTTCACGCTCTTGCGTCAAATCTTCCTGCATTTGCTTGATGTCTGCTGCATTTTTTTGACTTTGCTGGTCACCCTGTTTGGCAATGAGTTGTGCAGGTGGAGAAAACACACAAGCAATATTGAGCACTGAATAATCAGGATTTTCTTCCTGTTTCTTTTTTTGAATTTCTTTGAAAAGCTGAAAGTATTCAATGGCATTGTTGATAGAAGCCGTTGCCAAAACCGCATTGAATCGCCTTGAATTAGTGGCGGAATGGTGTTTGTCTAAAATGGCTTCTACAACTGCTTGTTGGGCAATCTGTTCGCCTGGCTTTGCCTGATGTGTTCCTTTCCCCTTGAAATAGTCAATGTGAAATTTCAGTACATTTCTATCATCAATGGCGTGGGTAATGGTGTAAGCGTGCAAACACTTTTGGAAAATGTCTTCCGTAGTTTTGTAAGATGCTTCTTCGCCTTCTCTAATTTGGTAAGTAGCGTTTTCGCTAAAAATGGGCGTACCCGTAAATCCAAACAATTGCGCATTTGGGAAAAATTCTTTAATCGCTTTGTGATTGTCGCCAAACTGCGAACGGTGGCATTCGTCAAAAATAAAAACCATTCGTTTTTTGCTCAGCGGCTCTAATCGTTCTTTGTAATTTTTCTTTTGTGTTCCATCCAACGCCAAGCCCAATTTTTGAATGGTGGTCACAATTACCTTGTCGGCATAATCGGTAGAAAGTAAACGCCTAACCAAAGTTTCGGTGTTGGTGTTTTCCTCCACACTGCCTTCCTGAAATTTATTGAACTCCTCACGGGTTTGTCGGTCAAGGTCTTTACGGTCAACCACAAACAAACATTTTTCAATGTCATTATTGCTTTTCAATAAGGTAGAAGCCTTAAATGAAGTCAAGGTTTTACCGCTTCCTGTGGTATGCCAAATGTAGCCGTTGCCTCTGTTTTGGTGAATACAATCTACAATTGCCTTCACGGCATACACTTGGTAAGGACGCATCACGAGCAATTTTTGTTCGCTCTCCACCAAAACCATATACTTGCTAATCATTTCACCGAGCGTGCACTTGGTCAAGAATTTTTCAGTAAAATCATACAGTCCGTTGATTTTCTTATTGTCGATATCTGCCAATTCATACACAGGCAAAAACTGTTCGTCTGCATTGAAAGCGAAATGTTGGTTCTTGTTGTTGGCGAAATAAAGTGTTCTATTGGCATTGCTCACAATAAACAACTGCATAAAGCAAAGCAGTGAATTTCCGTAACCATTGCCCGGTTCGTTTTTGTAATCCACTATTTGCTGCATTGCCTTTCTATGCGAAATATCTCCTTTTTTCAATTCGATTTGCACCACAGGCAAGCCGTTAATCAGCAAAATAATGTCGTAGCGTTGGTGGCTGTTTTCGGTATTGATACGTAATTGATTGATGACTTCAAAGTCGTTTTTGCACCAATCTTTGTTGTTTACCAAGGTGTAATGCAAAGGCGTTCCGTCCTCACGTTGGAAGTATTGCCGTTCACGCAACAATTTGGAAGCTGCAAACACATCAGGATTGATGATTTCTTCTCTTAATCTTAAAAATTCATTATCAGACAAGCGAACACGGTTGAGTGCTTCAAACTTGGTTCTGAAGTTTTGCTCAAGCGATTTTCTATCGACAATATCAGAGCGATAGATATATTTAAGCTCCGTGAGTTGCTTAATGAGTGCTTCTTCTATTTGATTCTCTTTAGTCATTATTCTTCTTTCAATAAATCTTTGGCGTTAACGTCCAAAATTTTTGCAATGCGATACAAATCCTCAATACTCGGTTGTCTCACATTTCGGGCGTACTCGTTAATCGTGTTGTAACTCTTGTCCAACTTTTTAGCAAGCCAAGTCTGTGAAATACCTTTTTCTTTCAGAACTTCTTTAATTCGGTTCATTGAAGCCTAATTAATTTTTAACACGTCAAAGATAGTAAAAATACACTGTCCAATAGTGTAAATGTTCATTGTCTTGTCGTGGGTGGGCAGGGGCAAGCTCTTTTGGTTTTTTCAGCGTTGGCTTTTAGCGTTGGCAAAAAACCAAATGTGCTTGACCGAGCGTTGGGTTTTTACACTGACGCACAACGGTTTTGGATATGGCAAGTTGCGGGTTTGAAACCGAAATTTTCCATAGCTTGTTATTTTATTTTAAAAGTAATAAAAAATATTCTATTAATTGTAATTAAGCAATTTGGCATATGCGTTGTTGGCAAATGTT
>DATCTJ010000042.1:0-24647 GCA_036568005.1 Lutibacter sp.
TTAGCGTTGAGCAACTAAAATATTAAAATTACAAAAACCCTTATTTTTAGGGGTAGCTTTTTATTGGCTAAAAAATAAATAATAAAAATTAAAATACTGATAATCAGCACTTAAAATAATAAATCATAAACAGATGAAAAACCGGGCAATTTGCCCGGTTTTTTTGTTTTGGATATCTTTCTAAAATAGGGGTTTAACCGTAATGCCCGCAAAGCGTTAAGTTTTTAATTAAGCACTTTGCGTTCCTTGCGAAAAACCTGACGTCACTTGCGGTTAAGAAATGCGTTCTTATTAAAAGGATTCTTTTGTTTCTACGATTTTTAAAGATAAAATAAGCATAAACCCGTACGAGGGCGAAAATTGCCCTTAAAAACAAAACGAGTGTAAATTTTCACTATATTTACACTTGAATATAAACTAATGGTGATAAACGCCCTCGTTCAAAAATGGTAAAATGAGTAATAAAGCAACTTACAATCCTGAAATTCCATATAATAATTTACCGTTATTGCCACCGCAAGCGGAAATAGAAAACACATTAATTCTTAAGAAAACAATTGCAGCAAGTAGGGCATTGTCAGAGTTAAAAGGAGCAATTAAAAATTTACCCAACCCGGCCTTGTTTATTGACACTATTAATTTACAGGAAGCGCAAGCAAGCTCTGCAATAGAAAATATTATCACAACTCAAGATGAGCTATTTAAGGCATCAATTGCTGAAAAGATAAATGACAATCCAGCCACAAAAGAAGTTATGCATTATAAAGATGCGCTATGGTATGGTGTTGAGCAAATAAATAAGCACCCAATTCTAACAACAAATCTGTTTGTGGCATTAATGCAAATTATTAAAGAAAATCAATCTGGCATTAGAAATGCGCCAGGAACGCAATTAAAAAATCCAGCGACAGGCAAAGCGGTTTATACGCCGCCAGAAGGAGAAAACACCATACGTGAAAAACTAAAAAACCTTGAAGACTTTATTCATGCGGAAGATTCCATAGATCCTTTGGTGAAAATGGCAATCATCCATTATCAATTTGAGGCAATACATCCCTTTTTTGACGGGAACGGGCGTACAGGAAGAATTATTCTTTTATTGTACTTAAAATTAACGGAATTGTTAGATTTGCCAGCATTATATTTAAGTAATTACATTATTCTGCATAAAGATAAATACTACGCCAATTTAAGAAAAGTAACCGAAGAGGGCAATTGGCAGGATTGGATTATTTATATGCTTGATATGGTTGAGCAAACCGCCCTAAAAGCGAGAAATCAAATTTCTGAAATTGAACGCCTAATGGCTGAAATGGGAAAGGAAATACAAATAAAATTGCCAAAAATATATTCAAAGGACTTGATGGAAGAATTGTTTAGATTGCCCTATACTAAACGTAACAAATTGGAAAAAGCGGGATTGGGGAATTTAAAAACAGTGGGGAATTATTTAAGGGAACTTGAAAATAGCGGTTTTTTAAAAAGTGAACAGGTTGGAAAAGAAAAATTATATTTAAATTTTAAATTACTGAAAATATTAAAAAAGGAATAATTGAGGGATTGGGCCCAATAGTTGCGAATCACTTTTTTTGAACGCGGGCGAAAATTGCCCTTAAAAATAAAACGAGGGTGAATTTTTAGCATTTTCGCCCTTGGATATAATAAAAACGCCATTTGAAAGAGTGGCGTTTTTTTATGCAAAATATATGAATATTTATAAACAGTGACTCTTATGCCGTTGCACCAAAAGCAACATTCAAATAGATTTGTTTCACTTCAATAATTAAAATTTAATGGATATCAATATTAAAATTGGCGACCGTATTCGGGAACTCCGAAAAGAAATTGGATTGTCGCAAGAAGCTTTGGCAAACATTGCAGAAGTGGACAGAACCTACATGACCAAAGTTGAAACGGGAAAAAGAAATGTAACTGTAAAGATTTTAGAGAAAATAATTATTGCGCTTGATACTGATTTTATGACATTCTTTAACGATAAAAATTTTAAGAAATGAAAATGATAGAGAAAATTTCAATTGACGAATTTGACGGAAAAAAATTTAAGATTCGTTTCCTAGGATCAGATGATAACAAAAAAGCAGTAGTTACGCATTATCTTCATAATTACAATAATGGCATAAAAAAACATTATCAAAAGGAAGCCACTAAAAATATAAAAGAACTTGTTGAATACAAAAATGAAGAAGAAAAGTTAAATCTTGTTTCTGATGTTGCCTTACAACAATTATTGTTTGAAGTTGAAAATGTGCCGTTTCCAACACCCGAAAATTATACTTTCAAATTCATTGATTTATTCGCTGGAATTGGAGGTTTTAGGTTAGCGATGCAAAATATTGGCGGTAAATGTGTTTTTACAAGTGAATGGGATGAAAACGCAAAAAAAACTTATCGCGCGAATTTTGGGGAAACACCTTTTGGCGATATTACTAAAGAAAGAACAAAAAATTATATCCCTGATGATTTTGATGTTTTATGCGCGGGATTTCCTTGTCAGGCTTTTTCTATTGCAGGGAAAAGAGGAGGTTTTGAAGACACAAGAGGAACTCTCTTTTTTGATGTTGCCGAGATTATAAAAAACAAAAAACCAAAAGCAATTTTCTTAGAAAATGTTAAGGGTTTAAGGAATCATAATGGTGGCAAAACATTGGCTACAATTCTAAATGTTTTGCGTAATGATTTGAATTATTATGTTCCTGAACCGCAGATAGTAAATGCTAAAGATTTTGGAGTACCTCAAAATCGTGAACGTATATATATAGTAGGTTTTAGAAATGATTTAAATATTAATTCATTTTCATATCCAGAACCATTGGAAGAAAAAGTTTTTTTTAAAAAAATAAAAGAGAAAAAGGTTGTTCCCACTAAATATTATTTATCAACTCAATATTTGCAAACATTAGTTAATCATAAAGAAAGACACGCAAATAAAGGAAATGGATTCGGATATGCAATCATTAAGGATGATGAAATATCAAATGCAATTGTAGTTGGTGGAATGGGAAGAGAAAGAAATTTAGTAATAGATTGTAGAATAACGGATTTTACGCCAACTACACACATTAAAGGTGTGGTAAATCGTGAAGGAATTAGAAAAATGACACCGAGAGAATGGGCTAGATTACAAGGATTTCCAGATAATTTTATCATTCCCGTAGCGGATGCATCTGCTTATAAACAATTTGGTAATTCCGTTGCAGTTCCTGCAATTCAAGCAACAGCTGAAAAAATAATTGATATGATAAAAGATAAGTTATGTTAAAAGGAAATAAAGGTGATTGGAGTGAATTATATGTTTTCACTAAATTATTAGCTGATGGTGTACTATTTCAGTCAGACATAAATTTAAACAAAGATGAGGAAAATTATTATGAGATAATAAAGGCTTACAGGGAAGAATCAAATTCTATTTTAGAATTTGAAAGAAATTCTGAAGTTTCCATTTATCGTATAGAAAAAGGTAATAGAATTCTTCTTGATAAATTAAGTATTGAATATTTTTTAGAAAAATCAACAGATATTTTAAATGGTATTATCAAGGGAAGAGGAAAAAGTTTTGAAATAGAAGACGCTAATGATTATATATATAAAACTAAAATTGAAAAACTAACGGCATTAGTAACAAGTAAATCAGATATAAAACTTAGAATTTACGACCATCGTTTAGCAAAAGAAACTGATTTAGGTTTTAGCATAAAATCATTATTAGGGCAAGATTCAACTTTATTTAACACAGGCGCAGGGAATAATTTTATTTTTGAAATTGAAAATGATTTAAAAATTTCTTTAGACGAATTCAATAAAGAGACTTATAAGCCATCCAGAAATATATCAAAAATCACTGCACGCCTTCAAAAAATTAACAGTGAACTAGGATTAAAAATTAAATTTAAAGAAGTGCAGTCAAAGCAACTTTGGAGAAATTTGAAAATGATTGATGGTGATTTGCCTGAAGTACTAGCATATTCTTTATTATACAGATGGCTAGAAAGAGAAACTTCTTTGTTGAAAATTTCGGAAATATTAGAGCAGAAGGATCCTCTTAATTTTTACGATGCCGAAAAATCTAATCAAAAACTTTATGAATACAAACTGAAAAGATTTTTGGCTGAATGTGCTATGGGAATGACATCAGAAACACCTTGGCATGGCATTTATGATGCAACTGGAGGCGTGATAATTTCAAAAAAAGATGGAGATATTGTATGTTTTCATATTTACGACTTTAATCTTTTTAGGGAATATTTGTTAAATAACACAATGTTCGAGCAACCATCAACTGGTGAAGATGGAGATAATCCAGGACATCCAAGAACAACAAAGGGAACAAAAAAATATTATTACGGATGGCTATATGAAGAAAACGAAAAACTATATTTCAAAATAAATTTGCAAATTCGTTTTAAATAATGCCCTAAAATGGATCGCATTACGCCACAGCAACGCTCCAAAATTATGGGTGCCATCAAAAGCGCGGGCACCAAAGATGAAGTCCGTTTGGTGAAAGCTTTGTGGCATTTGGGTTACAGATACCGTAAAAACAACAAAACCGTTTTTGGCACGCCCGACATTACTTTCAAAAAACTAAAAATCGCCATTTTTGTGGACAGTGAATTTTTCCATGGCAAAGATTGGGAAACCCAAAAAAACCGCGTTAAAACCAATACCGAATTTTGGCAGAAGAAAATAGAGCGCAACATGCAAAGAGATATTAAAGTCAACAATTACCTTAAATTGCAAGGATGGAAAGTCATCCGTTTTTGGAGCGGGGAAATTGAAAAGAATTTGGATTTGTGCGTTACGAAAATTGAAAAGGAAATTGGGTTACGGGAAAATCTAAAGCAATAATTCATAAATCTGCGTGCCAGCAGGCAAGTCATAATTCGTAATTCATTTTGCGTAAAGGATAGAACGGTTTGTTTGAGCTCTTTTTTTGTTGCTTTTCGCAACTAAAAAAAGCGAGTAGTGATAGCCTGGCCCGCAGGGAAACGCCCACCGAAAAGGCGGGCAGGCTCAACTTATTTTAATTTGCCAACAGGGTATTGGAAGTTTTAAATACCCAAAATTTTTGTCCCATAAAACTAAACGCTGCACTGAGGCCTGAGGCGCCAACAAAGGCGATGAGGTATTTGAAAGGCAAATCGACGAAACTTCTATATTGGTGCAAAAGGTACAGCAACGCCGAGTTTGTGCCCACGTTTATAAGCAATGCGAGACCGTATAGAATCACAAACTTCAGGATTCTTTTGTGCGAGCGATCCTTTTTTTTCCAGGTCCAAAATTTATTAAAAAAGTAGGTTACGGTCATCCCGCACATAAAGGAGATGCTTTTGGATAGCGCTTCATTACCAACCGCTTGGAAAAGTTTTTCGGGAAGTGTGTTCAGCAGTATAAAATAACATAATAAATCGACCGAAGCAGCCAAAAGACCGATGAGCGTAAATTTTACCAGCTGTTTTTTTAAAGGTGATATTTCTTTTAATTTCATTATTTTGTTGCTGTTTCTACACTATTTAGGCAGCAAATTACCCCCTTTTTAATGGTGCGGGTCGCTTTGTTATGCGGTAAATTGTTTGCAAATATATTTAATCGATTTGTTTTATGAATTATTCTAAGCTATCTTTTTTAAAGATGCTGCCGATACCGCGCCCTATTTTTTGTACGGTTTCAATTCCGATGCTTAGCGGTTCGCTGGTAATGTTATTATAGCGTACATTGCTGGATCGCTGGTTGAATTGCTGCGGATAAATAGCGATTCGGCTGTTTTTTTCGAAATGCTTTTCTAGTTTTGAAGGCAAATATTCAAGCACGTTCATATAGGAAGCGGCACCTTTTCGTGCAGAAACCAATACCAGCAAATCATCTTGTTTGATAACTTTTGAAATGATGAAAAAATCGTCCCAATCTTCGAAGAAATAAGGTGTAATTAATGCCGTTAAACGAGCTTTTTTCATCAGTTTATCCACATAGATTTTAGTGGTATCGTTGCAGCAAAGCAAAATAGGAATACTTAATTCTTGCGCCAATTTGGCCATTTTGGCAAACCATTGATTGAACCCTTTTTCATGTTCTGCCAAAGGAGGAATTATTATGGCAATGCGTTTGTGCAATACCATTGCCTTTTTAAAATGGCAAATAAAAGTAGTTTTAACAGTATTGTCTAAAATGCTGTCTACTTTTTCGCCAATAAGTTTATCAATCAAACCCGAGCGCTGTGGCCATCCTAAAATAATAATATCTGCCATAATTTCTCTTGAAATACGGGAAATACCACTTGCTCGATTATGGTCTATGGTAGTTATAATATTCACTTTTGTTTCAGATGCAGATGCTTGTTTTACATAAGCTTCGAGCTTGTTTTTTGCTCTCATAATATTTACTTCCGCTTCATCATCGTTTGAGACAACCGAAAGTATGGACACAGGATTGACCGATTTTTTATCTTTGATGAATATAGAAAATTCGAGCAATTTTTCAATGCTTTCTATATTCGCAATTGGAATTAGAATGTGTTCATTATTGAAGTCGTTTGATTTTTTTAGATCGGCAGGTTCGTCATCCATTTCTATAACAATTTTTTTACCGGCCTTTTCAGTTGCAAAAGAAGCAACAATGCAGGTAACTAAAATCAATATAATGGTTCCATTCAAAATATTTTCATCTAAGATATTGACCTTGTAGCCTACCAATATAATGGCAAGGGTTGCAGCGGCATGAGATGCACTCAAACCAAAAATAAGCTGTCGCTGTGCTGTCGAATATCCAAAAACGAGCTGTGTAAACAGCGCTGCAAACCATTTTCCGAATAAGGCCACAACAGTAAGTGTTGCTGCCACAATAATGGCTGTTGGGCCTTTTGTGATTACACTTATGTCAACAATCATTCCAACCGAAATCAGAAAAAATGGAATAAATAATGAGTTTCCAATAAACTCTATACGGTTCATCAATGCTGATGAATGCGGAATCAATTTGTTTAGGGCCAAACCGGCCACAAAAGCGCCAATAATGGGTTCAACACCTGCCACTTCCGCCAAAAAAGCGGCAAAGAAAACAACGGCCAACACAAAAATATAGTGCGAATGTTTTTCGCTTTCAAGCTTGCTAAAAAACCATTTTGCTATTTTAGGAATTAGATAAAACATAATGGCAGAAAAGATAGCCAAAGAAATTCCCAATTTAATCCAAAAATCCTGATTTAAATTGCCTTCACTGTTGCCAATGATTACGGCCAAGATGATAAGGACGGCGGTATCCGTGAGGATGGTTCCGCCAACTGTAATTGCTACAGCCTGGTTTTTTGAAATTCCTAATTTGCTCACAATTGGGTAGGCTACAAGTGTATGAGTTGCAAACATACTGGCGGTAAGCAAACTTGCGTTAAAATCGTAATCAAGAAAATAAAAACAAACAGGAAAACCAATGCTTATAGGAATTATAAAGGTAAAAAAACCAAATAAAAGGCTTTTGTTTCTGTTCGCTTTAAACTGGTTCATGTCCAATTCAAGTCCTGCAATAAACATAATATACAGCAAACCAATGGTTGAAAACAGATCGACCGCCGAGTTTTTTTCCAAAATATTTAAGCCATAAGGGCCAATTACCACACCGGAAATAATTAAACCGATAATTCCAGGAATATTTAATTTTCTGAGAAGAATAGGCGAGAGCAATATAATAAGCAGAATTAATGAAAATATCAACACTGGATTTACCAGCGGCAACTCAAATTCGAGGATCAAATGTTTAAAAAAATCTGTCATTTGTTTTGCTTATTGCTATCAGCAGCTTATTTGTGTGTAAATATAATAGATTTAACTTCTAAAAAAATGCTTCTTTTAGCGAAGTCAAAAAATATTTTTCAGCTTAAAGTTCTAATTTCATCATAATGTCGGTTTGAGGGTCGTTTCCCAGCATAAAAACATGGCTACTGAAGGCCTTCATTCCGTTTTTTTCATAAAATTTTATGGCATTCAAATTTTCTTCCCAAACACCCAGCCAAACGTAGTTGACTTTGGCTTTTTTTGCTATTTCAAGTGTTTTATCAAAAAGTGCTTGCCCAAATTTTTTACCCTGAAATTCATTGAGCACATAAATACGTTCCAATTCAATTCCTTGCGGATCTTGTAATTCGGTTTGCGCTTCGCCAAAATTGATTTTCAGGTAGCCAACGGTTTGTTTGTTTAAAGATGCCAAATAAAACTTTGAGTTTACATTGTTCACTTCACTTGCAATTTTTTCAAAAGTGTAAGCTTCCGATGCATATTGAATCATATTTTCTTCGGAATTGTTTTCTTTAAATTTTTCAAAAAAAGTTTGTTTGCCAATAGTTAGCAACAAAGCAGTATCTTTATAAGTTGCTTTTCTTATTTCCAGCTCTTTCATTTGAAGTAGCGTTTTTTATTTATGCTTTTTTAGAGATACTTTAAAAAAAGTATTTTACCCCTTATTCTTTGGCATAAATCAGTTGAAACTTGGCCAAAGAAACCATGGTTGCATTTTTCAGCGTTACGGTATCGTTTTTTACGGAATAATTATCGGTTGTTTCTAATACATTGAGTAGCGCTTGTTCCATTTCCATATAGTTACAAAACATTTTTGTCGTTGCTATTTTTGAAAATTTTATTTTATTTCCTTCGGCCAGCTCATAGAAACCTTGGATATCATTACAGCCTCCATTGCCATAAACAAGGCTATTTTCATCATTTAGTATTAAGTGTGGTGCAGTATTTTGGTTTTTTTTCAAGATTATTTTCTTTTCGTTCAATTCAAGAAGCTTCCAGTATTTTTCGGAGATTGTATTATCGAATAGTACTTTTTTTAATTGGTATTTTTCTTTTAATTCTCCTTCAATCTTATTTCCATCGGCATCTAACATAAAAAGCATGTTTTCACCCACCAAATACTGATTGGCTACTACGGCAGTTGAATCTGCATTTTTCAAGGTTATTTTGAATCCGGATTCATCCCAGGTAAAAGTGCCTTTTTCTTTATATGCTTCTTCATTTTCTCCTAGATATTTTGAAGACATTACATAGCTTAAATCGGCATTTATCTTAATTTGAGTTTCAATACCTTCGCAGTCTGCACAAGGTAAAACGCCTCTGTAAACACCTTTCCATTCTAATGAAGTTCTACTATTGTCGGGTATTTCATCTTTTTTATTGTCTGAAGATTCGGTGGATTTTGGGTTGGAATTACAGGCACTGATGATTGTTATAAATGCTAATAGTAAAGGGAATTTGTTTTTCATGATTTATGTTTGTTAATCTTTTATGTTTGTTAATCTTTTATATTCACTTCAGTTACTGTGCCATATTTTTCAGCAATATTTTTAATATCGGCTGCCTTTCCCACCAGAACAAATTGAAAATTGTTAGTAGGAAAATAATCAGTAATAATTTGGGTCGTCTTTTTAAGATCTAAGCTGTCAACATTTTTTTCAAAATTTTCGATAAAAGAAGCGTCAAAATTATACCAGAACATTTGTGTCAGCAAGTTTGCCAGTTGGCTCGTTGTTTCATAACGCGGCGGAAACTGTCCTTTTACATAATTTTTCGCTGAGGTAAGTGATTTTTCATCGATGCCATTTGTGTGTAACCTATTCAAAACCTCCAAAGATTTATCAATAGCGGCTTCAGTAGTTTTGTTTGCGGTAAAAGTGCTGATAACAAAAGAACCGCCATTTTTTAAGGTATTAAAACGGCTGTTGGCACCATATGTTAGACCGGTGTTTACACGTAACTCATCATTGAGCATCGAAGTAAAACGGCCACCAAACAAGGTGTTAATAACTTCAATGGCTACAAAATCGGGATTATTTCTTGGAATTCCTTTTGCACCAATATAAAATGTTGTTTCTTTTGCGTCCTCTTTATTTACCAACAAAACGCGACCTTCTGACGGATAAATGACGGGTTTTGTTGCCAAGTTTTCTAGGTCATTTTCACCTTTTTTCCAACTTGAGAATAAAGCCGTTAATTTGGCTTTCATTTCTTTTGTTGAAAAATCACCAACAATGCTGATGGCTGCCTGATTTGGTTTATAATTTGTGTTGTAGAAGGATTTTACATCTTCCACCGTTAATTTTTCAACACTCCCATTATTTCCTTTTATTTCATTTCCATAAACGTGTTCGCTATATAAAAGCTTGTCAAAATAATTGCCTATAACAGCTCTCGGACTTTCCTTTTGCTGTTCAAGACCAACCAACAACCTGCTTTTTTCTTTTTCAAACTCTTCAACATCAAAAACAGGATTAAGTAATATTTCTTTAATTAGCGACAGCATTTTGTCTTGGTCTTTTGACGCAAATTTTGATGACAGGCTGGCGTATTCTTTTGATGCATCAGTGCCGATATAGGCCCCGATGAAGTCAATTTCTTCATCAAGTTTTGATTTGCTGAAATTTTTTGTGCCGTGTTTAAGCGATTTTGCAGTTAAAAATGCCAATCCATATTTATCCTTATCATAAATAGCGCCAGCAGGTAAAACTGCAGAAACACTAATCACAGGAACATCATGTTGCTCCATTAAATAAATGGTAAGTCCGCTTGGTAATTTAAAATTTGTGTGCTCAGGTAATTTAAAGCTTTGTGCCGATAAATTTGAAAAAGTGAACAAAAATAGGCAGATGACGATGAGTTTTTGAGTGATGCGTTCCATAAAATTATTCTTCTACATTTGTTTTTAATATCCCTACTGTTCTGTTGCTTTTTGTAAAATATTTTTTAGCTACGTTTTGCACATCTGCAACTTTAATTTTATTGTAATTGTTTGGCGCATCGAACATTTTTTTATAATCGCCAAAAAATACTTCATAAGTTCCAATATTGTTCGACTTTCCGTTGATGGTTTCTACCTGACTGTAGAATTCCATCAATTTTTGATTTTTAATTTTCTGAAGTTCAATTTCACTAATGCCTTCATTTTTTATTTTTTCAATTTCAACATAAATGGCATTCTCTAAATCCAAATGATTTATATCCCTATTTGCCATGGCATAAATGCTGAAAAGACTAGGGTTGAAGCTTTCGCCAAAATCGGTGAATACCGAAGTGGCCAATTGTTGATTGTTTACCAATGCTGCATACAACCTTGAAGATTGACCTCTTGAGAGTACGGCACTAAGTATGTTTAAGGCATAATAATCTTCGTGGTTGGTTTCTGGCGTATGATAAGCGATCATCAAATACGGATTAGCAACTTCTTTTTGTACTGTAATTCTACGTTCTCCCGTTTGCGCAGGTTCTTCAATAGTTATTTTTGGCGGCGCTGTTTGGGCAGGAATTGGCTCCAAATATTTTTCAGCCAATCGTTTAACTTCTGCGACTTTGACGGCTCCCGATACAACTACCACACAATTGTTGGGAGCATAATACATTTTAAAATATCGTTCCAAATCTTGTTGTTTCCAATTCTTCATATCATCTTCATAACCAATCACCGACCAATGATACGGATGTTCCTGAAAAGCGGTGGCTACAACGGATTCTGATAAGCGTCGCCAAGGCGAATTTTCAAGTCCGGTGCTTCTTTCACTTAATACAACACCTCTTTCGCTTTCCACAATTTTAGGATCAATACTAAGGCTGGAAATTCTGTCGCCTTCCAAATCAAAAATAACTTCCATCGCATTTGCTGGAAACCAATTGGTGTAAACGGTAACATCTTTTGTGGTATAAGCATTGTTGGCGCCACCATTAAATTCCATGGTTTGATCAAATTGTTTTGGACCATATTTTTTGGCTCCGTTGAACATCATATGTTCAAAAAAGTGAGAAAGGCCTGTAATTCCCTGGTACTCGTTTCGACTTCCAACTTTGTAAAATAAATACATATTGGCGTTAGGAATGGAGAAATCTTCCACCACAAGGAATTTCATCCCGTTTTTTAGCGTAAAAGTTTTTACATCATCAGCTTTCATTTGTGCCTTTAAAGTAAATGTTACCAAAAGAAGCAGCAGGAGCGTTATTTTTTTCATATAAAATATTTATTGTTTTTTATTGGTCATACCCAACTGCCGACAGGCAGGTGTAATGCGCATATTTTCATAGGTGATTGTATCGTGTTTGCGTTATGCACATTTCATGCTTGATAATTTAAAAGGCTTTAAAATTACACAATTTTTTTATTTTGACGGCCAGGAAAAAAACAGATGGCTCTGCAAAATCCTTTATGAAATAACAATTAAACAAAGTAATCGAGTCTTTTCCTTAGTTATTTTTTGTTAAAAGCTGCAATTTTTACTTTTTGTTACAGTTTTCCTGCTAAATCGCATACAATTTTGAATATATGTGAAACCTAAATAATTCTTCTGGTAGGATAAACCAGTTCCGCATTTTTCAAAATAATGGGCAATCCTTTGTTCGCCGTTGTGTTTTAATAGTTTAATTTTATAATTTATAGCTTTTTAATATTTAATCCAATCATAAAGCTGGTCACACAAAATGAAACTGCAATTTACTATATTTATAAAAAAATCAGGAATGCATCGAATATGCTTTCTTTTTTTGCTCATTATAACCAATTGTAACCAAAAAACCGCAACCAAAATGCCAGAACATAAATTCACCAACAGCCTCATAAAAGAAACAAGTCCGTACCTGTTACAACACGCCCACAATCCCGTAAACTGGTATGCGTGGAATAAGGAAACCCTGGCGCTCGCCAAAAAAGAAAATAAACTGCTGCTAATTTCCGTGGGTTATTCTTCGTGCCATTGGTGCCATGTGATGGAACATGAAAGTTTTGAAAATGAAGAAGTGGCAGCGGTGATGAACAAGTATTTTATCAATATAAAAGTCGACCGGGAAGAACGTCCCGATGTTGACCAGATTTATATGAACGCCATACAATTAATAACCGGCAGAGGCGGCTGGCCCTTAAACTGCGTGGCTTTGCCCGACGGAAGGCCTATTTGGGGCGGCACATATTTTCCCAAAGACAACTGGATAAATGCGCTGGAACAGTTGGCGAAATTGTATTCAGCAACACCTGAAAAAGCCATTGAATATGCCGAACAATTAACCGAAGGTATTAAAAATTCGGATTTGGTGGCGCTTAACGACAAAAAGGAAGCTTTTGCTGCTGTCGATTTAGACAACGCCGTGCTTGAATGGAAACAGTATATGGATGCTGATTTTGGGGGAAGAAAAGGCGCGCCTAAGTTTCCGATGCCCAACAATTACCAATTTTTGTTGAATTACGCAGTTCGTTCCGGAAATGAGGAAATGATGAATTATGTAAATACTTCCCTCACAAAAATGGCTTATGGCGGAATTTACGATCAAATTGGGGGCGGATTTTCGCGCTATTCTGTCGATGCAAAATGGCACGTGCCACATTTTGAAAAAATGTTGTACGACAACGGACAATTGGTGAGTTTGTATGCGGAAGCGTATCGCGCCACCAAAAATGAATTGTATAAAAAAACAGTCTATCACACGCTCGAATTTATTGAACGGGAGCTCACCACCCAAGAAGGCGCTTTTTACTCTTCCTTGGATGCCGACAGCCTTAATGAAGAAGGAAAATTGGAAGAAGGCGCTTTTTATGTTTGGAAACAAAATGAATTGAAAACCATTTTAGGTAAGGATTACGATTTGTTTTCCGCCTATTACAATGTGAATTATTACGGACTTTGGGAACATGAAAATTATGTGTTGATCAGAAAAAACAGTGATGCGGAAATTGCCAAAAAACACGCAATTTCAATAGATGAACTAGAAAATAAAGTTGTTTCCTGGCAAAAACTCTTGCTGAAGGAACGCGCCAAAAAAGAACGGCCAAGACTCGACGATAAATCGCTAACTTCCTGGAATGCCTTGATGCTAAAAGGATATGTGGATGCTTATTCGGCGTTTAATGAGAAACATTTTTTAGACGCTGCCATAAAGAACGCAACATTTATTTACACCAAACAAATGCAGGAAGATGGAAACTTAAACCATAGTTATAAAAATGGCAAAAGCAGCATAAACGGTTATTTGGAAGATTATGCAACCGTAATTGACGCCTACATTTCTTTGTATGAAGCCACTTTTAATGAAACTTGGTTACATGCCGCCAAACAATTGGCGGATTATGCTTTCGATCATTTTTTTGATGCAAACCGCTCCATGTTTTATTTTACGTCAGATCAAGATGCCGATTTAATTGCGCGCAAAATGGAAATTGAGGACAATGTAATGCCGGCTTCAAATTCTATTATGGCCAAAAATTTATTTAAGTTAAGCCATTATTATTCCAACAGCTATTACTTAAAAGTGAGTGAACAGATGTTGCAGAACGTGAAAGAACGAACGCAACAGTATGGCTCGGGATATTCCAATTGGCTGCAATTGGGTTCAAACCTTGTTGGGGAATTTTACGAAATTGCCATTTCCGGCAAAGATGCCTTAAACCAGCTTAAAGAAATTAACCAACATTATATTCCCAACAAGTTAATTGCCGGAAGCACAAAAAAAAGCAATATTCCATTATTGAAAGATCGTTTTAATGAAACCGAAACCCTCATTTATGTTTGCGTAAATTCGGCCTGTAACTTGCCTGAAAAGGAAGCGAAAAAAGCATTGGAACAACTAAAAATAGGGTTTTAGGAAACCACCTGCTTTTTTGAGATTCCGCCAATAAATCCTTTCAGATAAAAAGGTTTAAAATGGGCGACATCTTCAAATGCTTTTTTGAGGTATTTTTCGGGGGAAATAACTGACAGTTTTAATTATATTATCACTAAATTTAGCGAAGCCCCCAAAATAATTGAAATGCATAGAATTTCATTTCAAGGAAAGCAAAATCAATTATGTACGTTGTGGGCACTAAATACCTTTCCCTGACCGCATTGGGATATTTGATTAAATGAATGTGGAATAATTATTGCGATTAAAAAAATAACTTAAAATACTGACTACCTATGATTACAAGATTTAATAATTTCACAGTGCTGATGTTGATATTCTTAAGCATTTCTGCCTATTCCCAAAAAACTGATAGCGAACAAACTTTAGTGCATAGAACAAGTGTAACCTCATTCGACCTTCGATCAAAAGAATTGGTGGGAAGTATTTATATTAATGAGAATTTTTTGCCCGCAAAACTTTCTAGTGGCCAAGACCAATATTTAGCGCGATATAACGCATATCAGGATGAAATGGAAGTTCAAAAAAATGGAAATGGCTATCACTTATCAAAAAACCTAAATTATTCCATCGATTTTGAAGGGACTAATAAGTCATATCAGGTTTATAATTATGAAGAAAAAAGCAAAAAAATGTCAGGTTTCTTTGTTGTCCTTTATAAAGGCGATAATATTTCCTTGCTTTTGAAAGAAAAAATTAAATTTTATGAGGAAGTCAAACCTAAAACCGGTTACGATAAATATATACCGCCAACATTAAAACGTGTTGATGATGAAATTTATATTGGTTATAAAAACAGTTCAGCAGTAGCGTTGCCAAATAAGAACAAAGATATTTTATCTTTGTTTGCAAGCAAAGCCAATGATATTGCATCTTTTGCAAAAGAAAACAAGTTGGGATTTAAAAGCGAGGCAGATCTAATTCAAATATTTAAGTATTATAATACTTTAAACTAACTACTTTTTTGAGATTCCCCCTATAAATTCTTTCAGATAAAACGGCTCAAAGTAGGCAACATCTTCAAACTCGTTTTTTTTGAATTTTTCATAAGAAATGGCCGACATCTCTTTTGCGGAAGGAAATTTATTGTCGATAAAAACAGCATTTTTATGGGTAATAATTTCCTTACATTTTTCTGCGCCATCACCAAAAAAGTAGACTTTTTCCATATTTAAAAATTCCGAAAAAGAATTAGCGTCAATTATTTCTGCGTAAACTTCTCTAATCTTTTCAGTCTTATTACTAAAAACTTGGCTGTAGACTTCCATTCTTCTTGCGTCCAGCAACGGAATTTTATAGCCTTTTTCAATGGAAACAGAAAGCGCCAAAGATTGTAAGGTGTTTACGGAAATCAGCGGAATGTCCAACGCAAAACACAATCCTTTTGCTGCCGAAACACCAATGCGCAAACCTGTGTATGAACCAGGACCTTTGCTTACAGCAATGGCTTTTAAATCGGATAGCGAAATTTTGGCTTCCAAAACAACTTGCTCAATTAATTCGTGTAATTTTTCGGCATGTGAATACTTGCCGTCATTCAATTCTTTTAAAGCGATGGTTTTTCCTTCTTTTGAAATGCTTACCGAGCAATTTTTTGTTGCAGTTTCTATGTTTAATATAAGTTCCAATTTCTGTATTTTAAAAGGCAAAGATACTTTATTCATCTGTATAAATTTATATTTTTAACAGATGCAGCCTACCGATAGGTAGGTAAACCTGCCTGCCGCAGGCAGGTTCGTCATTAATCATTTTTTTGTCAAAATTAGTTTTGCCCGTTTCACCTGTTTAAATTTTATTGGGTTCGTTTCATTTTTATAAATAAAAAAACATCCAACGTTTTACGTTGGATGTTTCCGTGAATTAAAAATTAAAAGCAATATATTTGGATTCATTCCAAATCAAACGCCCTTTCTCCCGATGTCTCGGGACGGAAAGGGTTGGGGATAGGATTATTCCAGGACAATAGGAATTCCTAAATAATATTCTAACAATTTAGTTCTGAAAACGAAATTGTATTTTGCATTGGCCAATGATGATTGTGCGTTCACCAGCCTGTTTCTTACTTGGTCAAAATCAAAAGAAGTCATTACTCCCGAATCATAGCTTACTTGGGCATTTTTGAAAGACTCGTTTTGCGCCAATAAAGATTTTTCTGCAGAGATATACTGATTTAAAGCCGCTTTGGCATCAGCATACGCTTTTTCAATAGTTTCCCTTAATTTTATCTGTTTGTCTTCTAACTGCAAGACAGCTATTTTCTGATTTATTTGGGCTTTTGCCACATTCGATTTTATCTGAAATCGGTTAAAAATCGGAATGTTTAGGGAAAATCCGAAGTTATAGCCTAAATTGTCTTCCAACTGTTTTCCAAATCCGTTTGGTACATAAGTAATTGTATTGGTATCTGGGTCAACTATTGGCCGCACGTCCTTATCTCCCTGGTTGTGTTGGTAAGAAGTTCCCAATCCTGCACTAAAAGAAAGCGACGGATAATAAGCGCCTTTTGCAGATTCTACGCCTATTTCTGAACGCTCAACGGAAATTTGCGCGCTTTTAATTTCAGGTAAATTAGCAACGGCAGTATTGAAAATCACATCGGTGTCATTATAAATTAATGATGCAGCATCAATGGTTAAAGGCACATCTTGAATGTCAAATCCTTTGTGCGAAACCTGTAGCAATTGCGCCAAACTTAGCAGGGATAGATCTAATGTATTTTGTGCGTTGGTTAATTGCTGCTCATTTGCGGCCAGGGTAGCATCTGCTTCTAAAAGTATTGATTTTGGTTGCGAACCGGCATCAACCAAAGTCTTTGCTTTTTCAACTTGTTTTTTGCTAATCTCAATCTGATCTTGGGCAATAATGACACTTTCTTTATTCAACAACACATTTAGATAGAAATTAACAACATACAACATAATGCCATTTTTGTTTTCTTCCAAATTAAAGCCGGCTGCTTCCAAACTTTTTTGCACCTGCAACAAATTGTTTTTATTTCTGTTTCCGTTGTAAAGCGTTACGTTTGAACTTAATCCGAAACTATTGGAACGACTGTCTCTAGAGACCCGACCGCCATAATTATCTATATAAGAACCGAAATTCCAGTTTTGTGAAGCTGAAGAATTTAAGGAAGGATAAAAATTCCCTTTGGCTATGGTAATGTCTTCTTCAACCAATTCTTTGCTAAGTTCCTGTTGTTTTATGGAAATATTGTGGTCTAAAGCGTAGTCGACACATTCTTGAAGTGTCCATTTTTTATCTTGTGCGTTTGCGTTTATAAATAACACAAAAGCCAAAATACTAACAATTTTTGTTCTCATTTTAGTTGACTGAGTTTTATTAGTAATGCTGATTCTTGTATATGACGACTAAAATTAGCTTTTGTTACAGTTTTATCACTAATGGAAATGTTAAATTTTGTTCCATTTATTTTCTGACAATCTTATTCAACTAATATTTTGAACCTGCCCCCTTTTTTTGAGGGCGTTCCCGCAAGGGTCGGGCTTTCCGCTGCAATCTGTCATTGCCACAAGACAATTTTTAAATTTTCTTATTTTTAGGCTTGCAATGCCAGTATTTCCGCTTTAATCCCTAACGCGCATTCAATTAATAATTGATAATCTATATATTTTTTTGTGTTACTAGAGAAATTTCTTTGGGGTGTTTGGGGTTAAAAAATCACATAGATTAAGAATTCTTAAAACTTCAGGCACTTTAATAATGTTAAAATTCATCAATTTCCCTATTTGTCATTCTATACCTAACAATTATAATAAATAAGGTGGCCATTAAGATATATGGAAATGACATTAAATATAAGATACCCGAATTTAACCCCGCGGCCTCGCTTGAACTTCCACTTTCAACAACCGCCCTGCACATGGCACATTGCGCATCGGCTGTATGAATAACGAAAAGTAATATTATTGAAAGTAATATTTTTTTCATGAAGATATTTAGTTAGTTAGTAGTTTGTTTTTTGTGTCATAGCAAAGTTTTTACAAAAAAGCTGTGACAATCTGTTTGTTATTTATATTAATATTTGTTTAGTTTTAATCATTAAATTTCTTCTTCGAGGGTTAAGGGGGTCAATAATACGGAAAAATCATCAAATAAACAATCACGCCACTTACAGCAACATACAGCCACAATGGAAATGTAAATCGCGCTATTTTTTTATGCAATTCTACTTGGTTTGTGATGGCTCTTACATAGGTGACTAAAACAAAAGGAATAACAATCACCGACAATAATATATGTGTAATTAAAACAATAAAATAAACCGTTTTTAAAGTGCCTTCTCCACCATATTTTGTGGAATCGCTGGTCATATGATAAGCCATATAAAGCACTAAAAATACTACAGATAAAATGATGGCCGTTTTCATCAATTTCTCATGAAATTTCACTTTTTTATTTTTAATCGCCCAAAATGCCATAATTAAAAGTGCAGCCGTAAAAGCATTTATGGCGGCATAAATAGGCGGCAAAAAAACAGGAAGTTTTACATCTATTTTAACGCTAAACAACCCTGCAACTACTATAGGAATTATGATGGACAAAATAACAATCCATTTATTGTATTTTTTTGAAGAAGTTGCCATTATTCTTTTAAAAGTATTTTAATATCTTCTTTAATTTGTTGCACTCCTTTAGGGCTGAGTCCGTCATAAAAAGCAATCGGATTTCCAAATTCGTCAAATCTAGAGCGAATGTTTCCCTTTTTATCCACCAATGCAAACATCCCAGAATGCTCAAATCCACCTTCTGCATTGCTGTCTTCTCCAGCATATAAAGTAAAACCAGTATTTGCCAAGTCATAAATTTTATCCTGTTCACCCGTTAAAAAGTTCCAGTTTTTTGAGGTTGCGCCGTGTACTTTAGCATATTCCTTTAAAATTTCAGGCGTGTCATATTTAGGGTTGATGCTGAAAGAAGCAATACCAAAATCAGGATTTCCATAAAATTCATTTTGAATTTTCTGCATGTTTTCATTCATTTTCGGACAAATGGTAGGACAGGTGGTGAAGAAAAATTCAACCACATATACTTTACCATCATAAAATGAATCTGAAATCAATTTACCCTCCTGATTTGTAAATTCGAAGGAAGGAACTTTGGCGATGGTAAATAATTCTGGTGTTTTAAATTTATTTACAATTTTTGGAACTGCATATATTCCAAAAATTAAAATGACAAAGGCAATACCAATGTAACTATATTTTTTCATTTTAGTAAAATTAGATTTCTCTTTTTCTTCTTTGCTGCTTTTCGGCAGATTTTTTCAATTGGTAATAAATAATATCAATGTCGTCTTTCATTTTATTTTTCAATATTGAAACCGACTTCATATTATAGCCATATAATTTTCCTCCTTTGGTATCTTCATCATCTTTTCTTCCTCGCAATCGTAATTTCATATCCACAATATAAGCATTTTCAGAATAAAAGTTTTCATTTAAATTGAAAGGTGTTTCAAAACTATTAAAAAGTAAATTGATATTTTGTGGACTTGCATAAATAAAATGCCACTTGCTTATATCGGTAAATGCAGACAGCTCATTTATTGTTTCACTGTATTCATTTTCCAATCCCTGCGGAAGTATAGCAACCATCTGAAAAAAGGGTTTTTGGTAATACCTTTTGTAAATGGTCTGATTTAAATTGAAAAGGCTTGCCTTTGCCATACTGATATCACTTCCTAAAAAACAAATAACGGTCAATTTCTCAGAAAAAGTAGCAGTTGTTATCGGAGATACGGTTTTTAAATCAATTATATCTTCGGTTAAAATTGGTAAATTGGCATATTTATAAATCCCTTTCGACAGAAATATATAAAATACCAAAGGCAATATAAATAGGCTAAAAAGCACCCAGAATTTTTTCATGTGATTAAAGTTAAACAAAAAAGGCGGCTAAAAACCACCCTTTTTCTATTTAAAATATTAGTAGTTCCACTTTGTGAGCGGGCCCAAAACATCTTTGATGTAGCTTCCTTCAATTAAAAGCAGTGTGGCTAAGTATATGATTAAGAAAACGGCCGTCCAAACCACAGCCCTTCTTAAACTCTTTTTTTCATCGGCCATATGCATAAAAAACCAGGTAATGTAGTAGGCTTTTACTACAGTTAAAACCAGGAAAATGATATTTAACGGACTTGTGCCTAAAAATTTGGTTAAATAAAGTGAATCTGGCTTTACAATTCCCAAAGCAACTTCAACAATAGTGATTACTGAAAGGATTGCAAAGACTTTCCAGATTAGTTTTGTGTGCGACGTATGTTCTTGTGCGTGTGTCATTTTAATGTCTTTTATGAATTAAATCAAGTAGAAGAAGGTGAATACAAATACCCAGACCAAATCTACAAAGTGCCAATAAAGTCCAACTTTTTCAACCATTTCATAATGCCCCCTGCGATCGTAAGTGCCAATTATCACATTAAAAAAGATGATAATGTTAATAATAACTCCGGTTAAAACGTGGAATCCGTGAAATCCTGTGATAAAGAAAAAGAAATTGGCAAATAATGTTTTTCCATATTCATTTTCTCTTAAATTGGCGCCCATAACCACCGATTCTGCTTCGTTCAAAAAGCCCATGGCCTCATTGTGCGGAATAATGGTTTTCGATTTTAATTCGGGATCAATTTGCTCTGTTCTTATTGCAATTTTCGGGTTTGCCTTAAAACTTTCGATAATTTCATTTATAGTAAAAGGAGGTAATTTGGCTTCTTTTACAAACCAGATTCCTTTATTGGCAGTATGTTGTGTTCTTTCTGATTGTTGCGATTTTACAAAACTTTCCAACGTGATTTGCTCTCCTGTAGCATCAACAAATTGAATAATTTTTCCGTCGTTTAACTTTACAGCACCATAGGATCCGTTTATAAAATTTTTCCATTCCCATGCTTGTGAGCCCAGGAAAATGGCACCGCCAAGAATGGTAAGCAACATATAAAAAGTTACTTTCTTTTTATTCATTTGGTGTCCGGCATCAACCGCCAAAACCATGGTTACCGATGAAAATATTAAAATAAATGTCATTAAGGCCACATAATACATCGGTGCATGCAGTCCATGTAGAAAAGGAAAGTGGGTAAATACCTCATCGGCTATTGGCCAAGAATCATGAAATTTAAAGCGCATTAGGCCATATGCACCCAAGAAACCTGAAAATGTTAGCGCATCAGATAAAATGAAAAACCATATCATCATTTTGCCATAACTTGCGCCTAAAGGTTTTTGATTTCCTCCGCCCCAGTTATTTTCATTACTGTCAGTAGCAATAGTTGCTTCCATAAAAGTTTTGTTTTGATTTTTAGTTTAGTTCTGCCAAAAGTACATATTTTTTTATTATCTAATAAAATAGAAAAATAAAAACAAATATATCCAAAGAATATCTACAAAATGCCAGAAAATGGCGCCTAATTCAAGTCCAAGCGTATCATCTGATGAATATTTTTTATTAAAGTGGTTGAAAATTACCACCAGCAATACCACAATTCCTGCAGCAATATGCACCAAATGAGCAATGGTGATACCGTAGATAAAAGATGATTTTACGGTGCTTTGTTCACCAGTAAAATACAATCCCGATTTAACCAATTCACTAAATCCTTCAAACTGAAAAAACATAAATCCTACGCCTAAAATTAAGGTTGATAATAAAAAGGCACTTGTTAATGTTCGGTTATTTTTTTTGATGAAGTGTTTGGCCAGCATAAACGTGATGCTGCTCAAAATAATTAAAAGCGTACTGATATAAAAGGCCTGTGGCAAATCGAAAGAAACCCAGTCAATACGTTTTCTGCTTACTACATAAGCACTTGTGAGTCCGGCGAACATCATAGTCATGCTCACCATAGAAACCCACAACATGGGTTTTGCTGATTTCCGTTTTGCCCGTATGTAATCTTGCTCTAAAGTTTTTTTCATGAAATGTTTAATTATTTAATTGTTGTACTGTTGATTCGTTTCTTAAAGATAAAATAAAAAATTTAAAAAATTGGTAAATCTAAAACTGCACATCGTTATTTTAATTTTTAATGTAAAAATTTATCCACTACATAAATAATCTGCACCAAGGTAATGTACAATACGCTTGATAGCATTAATTGTCTTGCTTCTTTATTGGTTTGATTTTTATACAATTTAATCGCATAAAATAACATTATACCACCCAAAAATGCTAAAATAACTGCTGTGAACGGATAAATATAAAAATTTCCTGTCAATTTCAACACTGGAATTATAGAAACTATAATCAAACAAATGGTATAGATGATAATTTGTACCACAGCCTTCTTATTTTTTTGCCCCATCGGCATTAAATTATAGCCAGCTTTTTTGTATTCATCATACTGAAGCCAGGCGATTGCCCAAAAGTGCGGAAATTGCCAAAAAAACTGGATTAAAAACAACATTCCGGGTTCAATGGAAAAATCATCGGTTGCGGCAACCCACCCTAACATAAAAGGAATGGCTCCCGGTATGGCTCCAACAAAAACCGCTAAAGGTGTTACCGATTTTAAAGGTGTGTAAACACTGGTGTATAAAAATATGGAAATAGCGCCAAACAAGGCACTTTTAGGATTGATACTGTATAAAATAACCAAGCCTAAAATAGTAAAGAAAACTGCGATGACCATCGCTGTGGAAACATTCATTCTGCCGGCAGGCAATGGCCGGTTCATGGTGCGTTTCATTAAGGCATCTGTGTCTTTTTCTATAATTTGGTTAAAGGCGTTTGATGCACCCACCATTAAATAACCTCCAATAGCCAGTAAAATAAGAATTGAGATTTGAATTTCATCAACAGCCAATAAATAGCCAGCCAATGAAGAAAACACAACACTTAAAGATAAGCCAACTTTGGTTAACTGCTTAAAGTCGCTAAAAATCGCTGAAAAATTCACTTTAGGTTGAATGTATTTTGAAGTTATTTGCATTAAAATAGTTTAAATAGTGCAAATATATTTTAATATTACAGAATTACAACCTTAAAATTAGTGGATTAAAAAATCTTTTAAATAAAATTAAAAAATTAGCTTTGCTATTAAGAGAATTGTTTTAAATTTGCGGACTCATTTAAGAGATTAAATGCACGTTCATTAAAACATTACTGCGAAAGTAGCTCAGGGGTAGAGCACCACCTTGCCAAGGTGGGGGTCGCGGGTTCAAATCCCGTCTTTCGCTCTAAATAATATTAGTCCCATGCAGGAGTGGTGGAACTGGTAGACACGCTGGACTTAAAATCCAGTGGGCTGTAAGGCCCGTGCGGGTTCAAGTCCCGCCTCTTGTACTAAAATCCTTGATAATCGTTTGATTATCAAGGATTTTTTAATTTTAAAAATCTTGAAATGGCTTATGTCTATGTTTTATACTCAAAATCACTTCACAGTCATTATATTGGCAGTTGTAAAGATTTGAAAAACAGATTGTTTGAGCATAATAATGGCACTTTTGAAAATAGTTTTACATCAAAAGCTAAAGATTGGGTATTAATATTAAAAATTGAAAATTTAAGATATCAACAAGCCAGAGATATTGAAAAACACATTAAAAGGATGAAAAGTAAAATTTTCATTGAAAACTTAAAGCAATATCCTGAATTAATTGAAAAACTAAAGACTAGATATTCCTAGCGGGTTCATTCCGATAGCTCCTAATCTCCGCAAGTCTTTTAAAAAAATGCTGCAAAACCTTATTAGATAAAGCTTTGCAGCTACGTAATATTCACTTAAATTAGTGTTGACCAATACTACAAATGTGAAGATAATAAAATCAGATCCGATATCAGCTTTCGGAAGAGCTAATTTTGTTTTTGACTACCTGAACAAGCTGAATGTGAATCAAATTTGCAATAATGCTCTGCCTCCGATGGCCAGTCAGAGCAGATATTCATGGAAGGACATTTTCTATTCCCTCAAAACAGTCTATCTTTGCGGTGGAGATTATATCGAAGACCTACAGACTCATTTGAAGGCACATT
>DATCTJ010000043.1:0-4499 GCA_036568005.1 Lutibacter sp.
ATAAAGCTGAAACAGAACAACTGTCATTTTTTTGACACCTTGTTTTTAAAAAAGTGAAATTTTAAAAATCAATCAGCTGAATAACAATTAGATAAAAAATAAAAATAATTGTTTTTATTTTTTATCGGACATTAATGAAAAAATATATTTAACTTTAAAAGTTGAATAAAATAGGAACATAAAAAAATAATAGTATGGAATATTTTATAGAAAATGAAAGTACATTAAGATTTTTGAGAAAAGAGCATAAAGATTGGTCTGAAGAAAAAATCAAAGAGGAAGCAACAAAAATATGGATGCGATATGTTGTAGCCAATAAAGAAAAATTGGATGCGGAAGCAGTTAAGATGAAAAAACAGTTGGAAGAATGTCTTGATAGAGAGTTTTTATTTTTTGATCCAAACGATTAAGATCATAATTCTGAGGGTTTTCCCGATTAAAACCTTGAAATTATAAAACCAAAATCATTACCTTTTTACTTTAATAAAATAGAAATAAAAAAATTGCAAAATGAAAGAAAATAATCCCCGTTACCTCACAAAATCACGATTTAAGCAAGCATTGGATTGTCCTACAAAATTGTATTACACAAAAAAACCGGAGTACATCAACAACCAGGAAAGCGATACTTTTTTGGAATCACTGGCGCAAGGTGGTTTTCAGGTAGAAGAATTGGCCAGAATGAATTATCCGGAAGGTGTTTCAATTTTGGGTGACGACTGGAATTATGAATTGTTGGCTATAAAAACAAAAGAATTATTAGTTCAGGAAAATGTCACAATTTTTGAAGCCGCATTTTTATTTGATGGATTGTTCATTAGGGTAGATATTTTAGATAAAAAAGGAAACAATATTCAGCTAATTGAAGTGAAGGCAAAATCAATTAATGCGGATGAACACAATAGTTTTATTAATAAAAAAGGGCAACCAGATGTAGGCTGGACACCCTATTTATATGATGTTGCCTTTCAAAAATATGTGATTCAGCAATGTTATCCCATTTGGAATATTAAAGCCTATTTAATGCTGGCCAATAAATCTGCCGTTTCAACGGTTGATGGTTTAAATCAGCTGTTTCGCATTTCAAAAAAAGCTAATTTAAGAACAGGCATTATAAAACCTGAAGGTTTAAAACTGGAAGATTTAGGCGCGCCTTTGGTGGCAAAAATTTCAGTGGAAGAGGAAATGAATTTAATTCACACCCTCAATCCAATAGATGAAAATAAATCTTTTGCGGAACTTGTTAATTATTACAAAACACATTATAAAAACGATCAGAAAATCTTCTCTAAAATAGGAAAGCAATGCAAAGGCTGCGAATTTCATACAGAACCTTCCGAAACAGAAAAAAGCGGTTTTCACGAATGCTGGGGAGCACAATTAAAAATAACCAACAACAGAATTAACCAGCCTAAAGTGTATGACGTTTCAAATTTCAGAAAATCGGATAAACTAATTATCGAAGGGAAATATTTTATGGATGAAATTCTGGAAAATGACATTGACCTCACCCCTATTGCCGGAAAAATTTCCCCATCGGAAAGACAATGGATCCAGATTGAAAAGGTTCAGTTAAATGACAATACCCCATATTTTGAAATCGATGGTTTGCGTGATGAATTGAATAATTGGAAATTTCCCTTAAATTTTATCGATTTTGAAACCTCTGCAGTTGCCATTCCATTTACAAAAGGAAGAAAACCATATGAACAGTTGGCATTTCAATATTCGCATCACATTGTTTATGACGACGGAAGTATTGAACACATCTCAGAGTATTTAAACACACAAATAGGAGTATTTCCTAATTTCGACTTTTTAAGGGCTTTAAAAGCCTCTTTAGAAGTGAATAACGGAAGTATTTTTAGATACCACGCTCACGAAAATACCATTGTGAATGCCATTTACAAACAACTATTGGCATCAGAAGAACCGGATAAGGAAGAATTAATCGATTTTATAAAATCCATTAGTCACAACACGGGGAATAGTGCAGAAAGTTGGTGTGGTGATAGAGATATGATCGATTTATGGAAAGTGGTAAAGGACTATTATTATGATCCTTACACAGAAGGCTCAAATTCCATAAAAGCAGTGCTCCCGGCGGTATTGTTTTCGAGCAAATTTCTTCAAAACAAATACCAAAAACCTTTGTCGGCAATCAACCTGACAAGTAAAAACTTTGATGATAATCACATATTTTTAAAATTGGAAAATGGCAAACCTGTCAGTCCATACAAATTATTGCCGCCGCTATTTGATGGCTGGGATAAAGAGGCCCTGGACAATGCCATCACCGAAATTGAAGGAATCAGCGATGGTGGCGCAGCTTTAACAGCCTATGGAAAATTACAATTTCAAGAAGTAAGCTCACAGGAGCGGGCAGCCATTGAAGCCGGATTATTAAAATACTGTGAATTGGACACCCTCGCAATGGTGATGATTTATGAATATTTTGTGGAGGTGATAGGATAAATTTTGATCTTAGAATGATTAAACTATGGGGAATTAAAAAAATGGATAAATATAAAATATTTCAATTATGAGTAAATCCTATTTAATAAGAAGAGATGTAAAGTTAACAGATGCAGGTTCATTAATCAAGAAGAATAAAGTTTTAAAGTTTACTGAAACAATTATTTCTAGAAGAAACGTACAACCTGCAAGTGATAAACTAGAAAAAAACGATATAATTTATGTAGCTGAAAAAGGGGGAGAGATTTATGCTAAATGTATTGTGATTGAAAAATACAAAATTTTTGAATGGAGAACATTGGCTGAAGCCCTTAAATTTTATAATGAAACAAAAGAAAAAATTGATCAACCATATTTTCTATCAAGGTTATCAAAGTTTAGTAAACAACTTTCAATTGATAGTTCTTATACTTTTAAATTTCAGTTTTATGAAGTTGAACAAAATCTATTATCAAGTTATGTTCCGTTAACTGGTGCGCTGAGTGATATCAAAAAAGATCAAAGTAGTTTGATAATATTAACCCAATCACAAATAGATTATATTAATAATTCTAATGTATGGATTGAATCTGATTTAGATGAAAAAATTCCATCAGCTTTAAGGTTAAAAATTTACAGTTTTTTCTCTAAACAAAAAGGTATTGGACATTTAATTGATATTGACCATTTTGTACCAAAATCACTCGGGGGTCCGGGTAACGTTATTGAAAATATTATTCCTATTGGGTTTGGTTTAAATCGATATAAAAGTGACAGTATTCCACGTGGCTTTTTTCAAGTTGCACAAGAATATTTTAACCAAGAACTTCAAACGGAATTAAAGAACGCACTTAAAAATTCAGATGAATATTTTAGTAATTCATTAAAATCCAACCATTCTGAATTAGCAAAAAAAATTATAAAAAAACTTCATAATAAAGAAAACTATTCAATAATTGAAGCAAAGGAATTTTATAAATCGGTGCTTAAGATACATCATCCTGAATATGTTCAATTCATAAATGAATACAAATAATATTTAAAAAACTCTATTGTCCAGCAGTATTCTGGGGTAAGCTGCCCCTCTTTTTATCTATTTAATGTTTGATGTTGATTTTATTTGAGGTCTACACAAAATAAAAAAATATGGCAGGAAAGCCAAAACGTATGAATTTAACGCCTTATTTCGCTTGACATAAAATTAAGTATGAAATGATCCCAACACGCAACATCGTGAACAATTTCAATGCAGCCGGATTTGAAGTATTGGAAAAATACAAGGACACCAAAGACTATTGTTTCGATGATCTGGGATTGGAACCAACAGACTGCCATAACACAAAAGATTGCAACGTAATGGAAGAAATATTGCTTGTGCGCTATGATCTTTTCAAAACAAAAAACGTAAAGACGCACATCACTACCAACCTCAACGCCGAAGAACTGGAAGCACGCTATGGTGGCCGCGTAAGAAGTCGATTGAGAGAGATGTTCAACTTGATCAGTTTTGATCAAACATCCGTTGATAAGAGATAATATTTTTTAAAAGTTCTAAATTCCATTATAATGATAATCTAATTATTTTTATAGGGTTTAAATCACGCACTAGAATCAAGAATTATGGATACTTAATTAAAAAAATTATGGGAAATAGAAAAACAATCTTACTGTACAACATCACGCCTGATGAATTAAAGGAAATGATTATTTCAGATTTGAAAATTGAAATAGAAAATTTAGTGTTAAGACTAAATTTAAGACAACCAGTAAATTATTCTGTTCAAACAGCTTCTAAATTACTGGGAGTATCAGAATTATCCATCTATAATTATATCAAGAAAGGATTGCTGCCAGCCTCCAAAATTGGACGGAAGTACATAATTAAAATAGCTGATGTCGAAAAGGTGGAAAAAACGGTCAAATTGACCACCTAATTTCGGAGCAAATTGACCATCAGTTTCGGAGCAAACTGACCACCACTTTCCAATTCAAAATGACCACCAGTTTCGGAGCAAACTGACCACCAAAAAACTACTGTTTTTTTC